>CAUACA010000001.1 GCA_958427355.1 uncultured Collinsella sp.
TCCGCACATGTGCGGATGAATGTGGGAGGTGTTCGGATGAAGTTGATAATCAAGGGACTATCGGCAAACGAGGAGCAATTAAACAAGTTGGTTGATAATTGCATGAAAGCAGATATACTACAATTGATTAGATAGAGGAGGTTTCTGCATGGACGTTATTAACAAAGATCTCTTGGAGCAACTGAAAGAGTTTCAGGAAGAGGGCGTCGTGGTAGAAGTGTTCGACTTTGAGGACTACATGGATAAATTCTGCCATTAGTTTCGGAATTTACTCGCCTCGCTTAAAGGAGAAGTCGATTATCGATTTCTCCTTTTTTAATTAAAGATATTTTTGAAATACATGCTCTTAGCACAGGTTGGCCTCTCAGTAAACTGGGAGGTTGCTTTGGCTAGTTAGAGGTATGCGAACGTTCGTTAGACTGAATCTCAGGGTAGAAGGGACCTCCAGTGTCCAGATCAACAAGGCAATGCTGCGTTTCGGCTAATAAGAACGATGGCTTTTTGCGTGTGGCGGCGGCGTCGCCGCAGATTCGCGTTGCCGATGTCGAGGGCAATGCCGAGGTTGCGTTGGCGGCTGTTCGCGAGGCTGCCGAGCGCGGCGTTCGTGCTCTGGTGCTGCCCGAGCTTAACTTGTGCGGCTATACCGCGGCCGATCTGTTCCATAACCGCACATTACTGCATGCCTGCGAGGCTGCTTTGGTGCATATCCTCGATGTGACTCGTGAGCTGCCGATTGTCTTTACCATCGGTCTTCCCGTTGCAGTTGCCGAGAATATCTACAACTGCGCCGCCGTGTGCTGCGCGGGTGAGCTTTTGGGCCTCACGGCCAAGAAGTATCTGCCCAACTATGGCGAGTTCTACGAGCGCCGCTGGTTTGCTCTGGCGCCCACAGATCCCGTGTGGGTTGAATTTGCCGGTCAGGGTCCGGTTCCGCTGGGTTCGGGGCTTGTCTACCGCTGCTGTGATGAGGGTGCCGAGGATATGGTGCTGGGCGTTGAGGTCTGCGAGGATCTGTGGGTGCCGGCGCCCCCTTCGACCGAGATGGCGCTTGCCGGTGCGACGGTGATTCTCAACCCGTCGGCTTCGGACGAGATTATCGGTAAGGCAGACTATCGCCGCAGTCTCATCTCCAATCAGAGTGCGCGCCTGTACTGTGCCTATGCCTATGCAGATGCGAGCGAGGGCGAGTCCACGACCGACATGGTCTTTGCGGGCGAGAACCTCGTCTACGAAAACGGCTCTAAGCTGGCGGCGACGAAGCTCCTCACTTGCGATATGGCCGTCGCCGACGTTGACCTTGACCGCCTGGTTGCCGAGCGCCGTCGCTCGACGACGTGGACGCGCACGGACGATGCGCCGGAGGCCACAACCGTTGAGTTTTCGTTTGAGGGCGTGCTGGCAGACGAGCCTGTCCTGCGCGATGCACTCGACATTGACCGTGTCTTCCCCCGCGCGCCCTTTGTGCCGGCCGACCACGGCGACTTGGCAGAGCGCTGCGAGACGATCCTCGATCTGCAGACTGCGGGCCTCAAGACCCGCCTTGCGCACACGGGTACCAAGGCTGCGGTCATCGGCCTTTCGGGCGGCCTGGACTCCACGCTGGCACTGCTTGTAACCGTGCGTGCCTTCGATGCGCTGGGGCTGCCGCGCACCGGTATCACGGCGGTCTCCATGCCCGGCTTTGGCACCACGCACCGCACCAAGTCCAATGCCGAGTCGCTTGCCCGCGACCTGGGTGTGAGCTTCCGCGAGGTTTCGATCCATGCGGCTGTGGAGCAGCACTTCAAGGACATTGAGCACGATTCGGCCGTGCAGGACGTGACCTACGAGAACAGCCAGGCCCGCGAGCGTACGCAGATTTTGATGGACTTGGCCAACCAGGCTGGCGGTTTTGTCATCGGCACGGGCGACCTGTCGGAGCTGGCGCTCGGCTGGGCTACCTATAACGGCGACCACATGAGCATGTACGCCGTCAACGCGAGCGTGCCCAAGACGCTCGTGCGTCATCTGGTGCGCTATGCCGCCGATGTCTTTGGCGGGCGTATTGCCGAGGTCTTGCTCGACATCCTCGATACGCCGGTGTCCCCCGAGCTTCTGCCGCCCACGGGCGATGGCGAGATTGCACAGAAGACCGAGGATTTGGTGGGGCCGTACGAGCTGCACGATTACTTCCTCTACTACCTGCTGCGTTTTGGTTTTGAGCCGGGCAAGATCTACCGCATGGCGCTCAAGAGCTTCGAGGGCGTCTACGACGCCAAGACCGTCCACACGTGGTTGCGTACGTTCTATCGTCGCTTCTTTGCCCAGCAGTTTAAGCGCAGCTGCCTGCCCGATGGTCCCAAGGTGGGCTCGGTGACGCTCAGTCCGCGCGGCGATTGGCGTATGCCGAGTGACGCCAGCTCACGTCTGTGGCTTGCGCAGATCGACGCGCTCAATCCAATTGACTAAGGTTGGCTAAATTGAACCAATACGGGGGTTGCAAGCGTTACACTTTTGCAATCTGATGGCCCGTATCGCGCGGCGCTCTTGTCGGAGCGCCGCGTTTTTCATATCGAAAGGTGGCACCATGCAGGCATCGCAGCGTCTCGACCGCTTTGGCGCGGAGGTCTTCGCCTCGCTCAACAACAAGCTTCTCGCGCTGAAGGCTCAGGGCAAGACCATTTACAACATGAGCGTGGGCACGCCCGACTTTAAGCCGTACGACCACGTGGTCGAGGCGCTCACGCAAGCAGCCCAAGATCCCGAGATGTGGAAGTATGCCCTGCGTGACCTGCCCGAACTCAAGCAGGCCGTGTGCGATTACTATGAGCGTCGCTTTGGCGTTTCGGGCATTACGCCGTCCATGGTGCAATCGTGCAACGGCACGCAGGAAGGCGTGGGTCATTTGGGCCTGGCCCTGCTCGACCCGGGTGACACCATCCTGGTGCCCGATCCGTGCTACCCGGTCTTTGAGGCGGGTGCCAAGATCGCCGATGCCAAGCTCGAGTACTATCCGTTGGTTGCCGAGCACAATTACCTGCCCTATGTGGCGGGCATCGATCCCGAGGTGGCCGATCGCGCCAAGTATATGATCGTGTCGCTGCCCGCCAACCCGGTCGGCTCGGTGGGCACGCCCGAGGTCTACGAGGAGATCATCGCTTTCGCCCGCGAGCACGACCTGCTCATCGTCCATGACAACGCGTACTCCGACATCGTGTTCGACGGCGAGCCCGGCGGCAGCTTCTTGCAGTATCCCGGTGCGCTTGAGGTGGGCGTGGAGTTCTTCTCGCTTTCCAAGTCGTTTAACGTCACCGGTGCGCGTATCGGCTTTTTGGTCGGTCGCGAGGATGTGGTCTCTGCCTTTGCCAAGCTGCGGAGCCAGATCGACTTCGGTATGTTCTTCCCGATTCAGAAGGCCGCCATCGCGTGCCTGAACGGTCCGCGCGATGAGGTCGAGGCGCAGCGTCTGAAGTACCAGGAACGCCGCGATGCCCTGTGCGACGGTCTTGAGGGTCTGGGCTGGGAGCGTCCCAACGCGCATGGCTCTATGTTTGTGTGGGCCAAGCTTCCCGGTGGTCGCACCGATTCCATGGCGTTTTGCGAGGAGCTTATGGAGAAGGCCGGCGTTGTGGTGACGCCGGGCGCGAGCTTTGGCCCTTCGGGCGAGGGGCACGTGCGTATGGCACTGGTCCTGCCGCCCGATCAGATCGCTTTGGCTGTCGAGGCCATTCGCGAGGCGGGCCTGTATTAGAAACCTATTTCGACTCGTCAATAGCTCGAAACCGATTTCGTGCAGTTATTTTACGAATTCTGCAAACAATTTCGGTAAACGGTCGATTTTTGGCTGCGAATAGGAGCATAATCAAAGTCCCGATTGGATGTACTGGGATTACGACAAGCCGCTCGGGTCGTTCCCGGGCGGCTTGTTTGTGGAGAGAGATGGGAGTTTCTAATGGTTAACGAGAAGAAGGTCGCTATTGTCGGCTGCGGTTTCGTCGGTTCGTCTTCGGCGTTCGCACTGATGCAGAGTGGCCTGTTCTCCGAGATGGTCCTCATCGACGTGGACAAGAACCGCGCCGAGGGTGAGGCCCTGGACATCGCGCACGGCATGACGTTTGCCGAGCCGATGAAGATCTACGCCGGCGATTATTCCGATGTCGCCGACGCCGCCATGATCGTCGTTACCGCCGGCGCTGCCCAGAAGCCCGGTGAGACCCGCCTGGACCTGGTCAACAAGAACGTCAACATCTTTAAGTCCATTATCCCCGAGATCAAGAAGTCCGGCTTCGACGGCATTCTGCTAATCGTCTCCAACCCGGTCGACGTTCTGACCTATGCTGCCATCAAGATGTCCGGCCTACCCGAGGGCCATGTCATCGGCTCCGGCACCGTGCTCGACACCGGCCGTCTGCAGCAGATGCTTGGTGCCCACGTCGAGGTTGACCCGCGCGATGTCCAGGCCTATGTCATGGGTGAGCACGGCGACTCCGAGTTTGTCGCTTGGTCCAGCGCTCAGGTTGCCGGCGTTCCGCTGAACACCTTCTGCGAGCTTCACGGCCACCTGGAGCATGAGGCTGCCGAGAAGCGCATCGCCGAGGACGTCAAGAACTCCGCCTACACCATCATCGAGAAGAAGCACGCCACCTACTATGGCGTCGCCATGGCCGTCAAGCGCATCTGCACCGCCGTCATGCGCGATGAGCAGACCGTTCTGCCTGTCTCCTCGCTCATGGTGGGCGAGTATGGCCTGTCCGATCTTGCCATCTCCATGCCGACCGTCGTTGGCCGCGACGGCGTTGTCTGCCGCGTCCCCGTGCCGCTGAACGATGACGAGCAGCATGAGCTCACTGTCTCCGCCAAGGCCCTCAAGGACATCATCGACAGCGTCGATTTCTCCTGCTAAATTCGGTTCGTTTAAGCAACAGGCTACAATGAAGGCGCCCGGGTCCATGTGACCCGGGCGCCTTTTTATGCATTAGGGACAGGTTTGTTTGCACCAATCTTCGATACGCTTGGGGCGGGCTTGACCGCTATACTGGTTCGTGCCGAAATCGATCTAGAACGGAATGCCGTATATGAAAATCAATCACGCGATTCTGCATATCCTGGACTTTGACTCCGCCGTCAATGTTATGAGCCAGCGCGAGCTCGATATCGAGAGCCGCACCGTGCGCAACTTCGTGACCACGCATCTGCGCCGCGCGCGTACCTCGGCCGACAATAAACGTGCCACGTTTGCCGAGAACTCTGCGTTTGGCGGCGAGCTCAAGGGCTATTTCTTTGGCGAGCGCGAGTTCGTGGACCTGTCGCAGCAGATTGCGGAGTTTATCTCTTCCGAACTCACCAAGGCTGAGAAAGCCGAGTCCACCGACGTGCTTGTGGCGGACTTTGACGACGATGAGGATGCCCGCTGGTTTGCCGTGATGCTGCTGGGCTCCAAGCAGGCTTTTATGCACGAAGTGGGCCGCGAGGAGGGGGAGGTGCGCAACGACATCGCGCGCCACTACGCCATTCTGCCGAGCCCCTCGCAAAAGGTGCCGAGCTATGCAATCGTGCGTGCAAGCACCATGGAGATCGGCTATGTGGATAAGAAGCGCAAGATTGCCGGCGAGGATCGCATGCTCATTCCCGACGGCCTGCTGCAATGCGACACGGGCGTTTCGGGTAAGGAGGTCATCGACACGGTGACGCGCGTGGTCGAGGAGGTCGCTGAAGAGCACGGCGCCAACACGGCCGTAGCGCTCGCCAAGGTCAAAGCCGCCGTTGCCGAGAAGGTTGAAGACGACGAGGAGCTGCCGCCTTGGGATATCGTCGATGAGGTCTTTGAGGACGAGCCGGTTATCAAGGAGAGCGTGCGTGCGGCACTGACCGAGGAGAAGGTGCCCGAGCGCGTGCCCGTGGAGCGCAAGCAGGTCGAGCGCGCGGCCGTGCGCAATCACAAGATCCGTACCGACACGGGTATCGAGATCAGCTTCCCGGCTGAGATGGGTTCGAACTCCGAGTACATCGAGTTTGTCAACGAGCCCAACGGCCTCATCTCCATCGAGCTCAAAAACATCGGCAGCATCGAGAACCGATAAGGCTTTTTCTTTTGAATAAAAGTCTGGATTATATTTTGAAGTATACTTTGAAATATAATCCAGACTATTTTTTGGAGGTCAAAATGTCCCCACTTGTTCTGGAAAAACCGGTGTTTACAAAAGACCAGGTTGTTTCTGCTACCGAAGCAAGCAAGTCCTTATCCGCCGTTCGTAAACGTGCAAAACGTGCGCCTCAGTTCATTGCTGATCATAATGATATCGATACCGTGATTATCGACTATGCTGCCTATGAGGAAATGTACGGCGCGCTGCAGTATCTGCGTGAACTTGAGATAAATCGCATCGCTGCGGATCGAGTCAAGCATGGTCCGCATGAGTTTGTTCCGTTTGAGGACGCCTTAACTGCCGAGGAGCTCGCGGAGCTTGAGTCGATGGATCCGGACGCGATTCCCGACGAGGATCTTTTCGAATGAGCGGGCATTTTGTTGTCGGCTTTTTGAATCGAGACGTCGAGAAGGAATATCAAAAACTAGATGGATCCCAGCGCAGGCTCGTCCGTATTGCCGTCGCAAAATTAAAGACGCGTGCTGATGAAATTGGAACGCCGCTTCACGGCGAGCTCGCCGGCTGCAAAAAGATTAAATGGCGGAATGCGGGACTCAGAATGGTTTTCCGAATCCGAGAGGACGGAATGGTTGAGATTGCCGAGATTGTGGCAATAGGGCGGCGTGATCGTTCCAAGGTCTATAAGACGGCCGTAGGGCGCCTGTCAAAGCAACCCGCCATGGTTGAATACGACGGAACCCTGAGATAGGGAAGGCCGAAGTTCCGATGGTGCTTCGGCCTTTTTTGTTTTCGGCTTGGTTGCTGACATTACCCCGCAGGTTGAGCATACGCCAGCGAAAACGCCCCTAGGCGAGCAAGGTGACGCGAAAGAGGAGGGCATTGACCTTCTGGTCATGCCCGACGATTGAACGTCAGATTGCCGCCTAGGGGCGTTTGCAGCGTCGGGTCGTTACGGCGTTTGGTAAAACGCCGTAACTATTAAAGCTGACGCAGGCCCTCTTCCAGGCCGGTCTTGCTGTCGGTCTTCTCATCGCGCATCTTGATGACGCGGGCGGGGACACCGGCCACGACGGCGCCGGCGGGGACGTCCTCGACGCACACGGCACCGGCAGCCACGACGGCGCCCTTGCCCACGCGCACGCCCTCCAGGACCACGGCGTTGGCGCCGATCATGACATCGTCCTCGATGATGACGGGCGTGGCGCTGGCGGGCTCAACGACGCCTGCCAGTACGGTGCCGGCGCCGATGTGGCAGTTCTTGCCCACGGTTGCGCGGCCGCCCAGGACGGCGCCCATATCAATCATAGAGCCTTCGCCAATGACGGAGCCGATGTTGATGATGGCGCCCATCATGATGACGGCGCGGTCGCCGATCTCGACGCGGTCGCGGATGATCGCGCCCGGCTCGATGCGGGCGTTGATGCCCTTAAGGTCGAGCATGGGCACGGCAGAGTTGCGACAGTCGTTCTCGACGTCGTAGTAGTCGATGGAGTCGGCGTTGACGTCGAGGATTGCCTTGAGCTCATCCCAGTCACCAAAGACGGTCTTGCCGCGGCGACCGCCGTAGACGTGTGCATTGCCCCACTGGACCTTCATGCCCGGCTTCTCGCGCACGTACAACTTGACGGGCGTCTTTTTGGGCGCGGTGGCGATGTAGTTGATAATCTCCTGTGCATCCATCTCGGCTGCGTTACTCATTTGCTATCTCTCCTTTGGGCGGATTCGGTTGACACCTGGTTAGACAAACATGACCTGGTCGAACGTATAGAAGCCGGGTTCGCGGGTGACGAGCTTCTGCGCGGCTGCCAAGGCGCCGTTGACAAAGATCTGACGACTCGTGGCGCGGTGGGCGAGCGTGACCTCCTCGTCCTGGCCGAAAAAGCTTACCTCGTGCACGCCGGCGACGGTGCCGCCGCGCAGCGAGTGCATACCGATCTCCTTGGGGTCACGCGCGCCGCACATGCCCTCGCGGCCATAGACGGGGTGGTAGCCTGCCTCGGGCCCAGCTTCGACGACGGCATCGAGCAGTAGCTTGGCAGTGCCGCTGGGGGCATCGACCTTTTGGTTGTGGTGCGTCTCGACGATTTCGCAGTCAAAGCCGGGCAACTCGCGCGTGGCCTGGGCCACTAGATGACGCAGGGCTGCGATGCCGATGGAGTAATTGCCCGAGTGCATAACGCGGGTGTTCTGGCCCAGCTCACGCAGACGGTCCATCTGCTCGGGGGTGTAGCCTGTGGTGCCCGAGACCAACGCCGCGCCCGTGCGCTCGACATAGGCGACGACGGCATCGAAGGTCACGACGTTCGAGAAGTCGATGATGACGTCGGCTGCCGGGGCGCCCTCGAGCTCGGTCAGGTCAAAACCGATCTGGGCCACGATATCAAAAACGGGCTGCCCGGCGGCATCGACAATGCTTTCGGCGGTGGTGCGGATGAGCGAGCCCATGCGGCCCGTTCCCATAATGACGGTCTTAATCAAGCAGACCAGCTCCCTTCAGAGCATCGGTAAGTGCGGATCGCGTGTCGTCTGCCATGGGGCACAGCGGCATACGGTAGTTTGCCTCGATCATGCCCATCTGGGCGAGCGCTTCCTTAACGGGGATGGGGTTGACCTCGCTAAAGAGGGCATTGATGAGCGGCTGACCGGCAATCTGGATATCGCGGGCGCGCTCCACGTCGCCGTCCAAATAGGCGCGGCACATGTCGTGCACGAGCTGCGGCTGAACATCGGCCCACACGCTGATGGTGCCCGAGGCGCCTAGGCTCATGAGCGGCACGGTAAGCGCGTCCTCGCCCGAGTACATGCGGAAGTCATCGGATAGCAGGTGGGCGATCTTGGCCGCGTAGGCGACGTTGCCCGAGGCCTCCTTGATGCCCATGATGTTGGGGTGCGCGGCCAAGCGCTCTACGTTGCGCTCGCTGATGCCGCAGCCACAGCGGCCAGGGATGTTGTACAGAATGCAGGGGATGTCCACGGCGTCGGCGACGGTCTTAAAGTGCTGATAGATACCCTCTTCGTTAGACTTGTTGTAGTAGGGGGTAATGAGCAGCAGACCATCGGCGCCCAAGCCCTGGTAGGTGAGCGACTTGGTGAGCATGGTCTGCGTGGAGTTGGAGCCCGAGCCGGCGATGACGGGGACACGTCCTGCAACATGCTTGACCACGGCGGCGACGACGGAGTTGTCCTCGTCATCGGTCATCGTGGCACTCTCGCCGGTGGTGCCCAGGGTGAGGATGGCGTCGGTGCCGTTTTGCAGGTGGAAATCGATAAGGCGCTCGAGCGCGTCAAAGTCGACGCTGCCGTCCTTTTTAAACGGCGTAACCAGGGCGACGATTGAGCCCTCGAGATTGCGGATGTCCATGTTCTTCTCCTTCGCCTCCGCGATCTGGATGCGTTTGTTCCATTGAGCTGCGACTGCTAGGCGCTCGTCTTGGGCGCGACGGCGGGCACTTTCGGCGCGCGACTTGGCCAGCAGCTCTCGGCCGCACGGCAGCACGTCGAGCGTGGCAAAGTAATCGCCCGGGCGCTCGGCGCGGCGGATAAGGTCGGCCGAGCCGTCGGGGCGCAGCAGCACCTCGGCGGAGCGCAGGCGGCCGTTGTAGTTGTAGCCCATGGAGTAGCCATGCGCACCGGTATCATGGATTACAAGCAGGTCACCCATGTCGATATGCGGCAGCTCGCGATCGATAGCGAACTTGTCGTTGTTCTCGCACAGATTGCCCGTGATGTCATAGGTGTTCGTGACGGGCGCTGTGGCCTTGTCGGCGCCGCCCGGCTGACCCATCACCGTGATGTGGTGGTAAGCGCCATACATGGCGGGACGAATGAGGTCGACGGCACTGGCGTCCACGCCGATATAGTCCTTGTAGATCTGCTTCTCGTGGATAGCCTTGGTGACCAGGCAGCCGTAGGGGCCCATCATAAAGCGGCCCATCTCAGTGCAGATGGCCACATCGCCCATGCCGGCGGGAACCAGGATCTCGTCGTATGCCGCGTGTACTCCCTCGCCGATGGCGCGAATGTCGTTGGCCTGCTGCTCGGGCAGGTAGGGGATGCCGACGCCGCCGGACAGATTGATGAAGGCGACGTGTGCGCCGGTCTCGCGCTCCAGGCGTACGGCAAGCTCAAAGAGGATGCGCGCGAGCTTGGGGTAGTAGTCGTTGGTGACGGTGTTGCTGGCAAGGAATGCGTGGATGCCAAAGTCCTCGGCGCCCTTGGCCTTGAGCATGCGGAAGGCCTCGAAGAGTTGCTCGGTGGTCATGCCATATTTGGAGTCGCCCGGGTTGTCCATGATGCCGTTGGAGAGCTGGAACAGGCCGCCTGGATTAAAGCGGCAGCTGACCGTCTTGGGGATGGGCCCCGCAACGCGCTCAAAGAACCCGATGTGGCTGATGTCGTCAAAGTTGACGATGGCACCCAGCTTGTCGGCGAGCTCAAAGTCGGCAGCCGGTGTGTCGTTGGACGAGAACATGATGTCGTGTCCCGTGATACCCAGTGAGCGGGCGATCATGAGCTCGGTATAGCTCGAGCAATCGCAGCCGCAGCCGTATTCGTTGAGAATGGAGATGAGCGCCGGGTTGGGGTTGGCCTTGACGGCAAAGTATTCCTTAAAGCCCGGGTTCCATGCAAAGGCGTCGCGCACTTCTTGCATGTTGCGGCGGATGCCCGCCTCGTCGTATAGATGAAACGGTGTGGGGAACTGCTCGACGATATGCTCGAGTGTCTCCTTGTCCACAAACGGCTGCTTGGCCGCATATGCCTCGTTGGGGGTCAATGCCATGTCCCGTAAACCTCGCTATCCAGACGGCGCCATCTGCGCATCGAATCCGCATAGCGTGGACCCAATGTCCGGATAGCGCTCCCGCATTGCTGCAGACAGTCCTGTGGGTGTTTCCCACAGGCCCACCAGGTTGTTCGTGCCCGAAAAGCCCAGTTCGGCGGGTTTCGCCTCCCCACGGGGTCAAAGCCTGCCGGCTCGCCCGCGGTTCTTCGTGCCCGCGCCTCTATCAAGTGGTAACGACCCTACCACGTTGCACTTTACCAAACAAGAGTATTCGTATATAACGTTTAAAAAATGCAGGGATATGCTGGAAACATGTGCGCCACAATCCTGTATCACAATAAGTTGCAACAGATGTGCCTCACGAAGGGATCCTCTATGACCGAGCTCCAAGAACTCCGTCGCTATCGCCGCGATCTCCATCGCATTCCGGAGCTCGATTTCGATCTTCCGCAAACCATTGCCTATATCGAGGGCGTGCTGGCACCGCTCACCTGCGAAGTGACCCATCCGTGCCCCAGCTGCGTCTGCGCTTTCTTCGACGCCGGCGTTGATGCCGCGCATGCCACGGCGATTCGCGCCGATATGGATGCGCTGCCCATCGCGGAAGCGACGGGAGCGGCCTTTGCCTCAACCCATCCCGGCAAGATGCACGCTTGCGGACATGACGGACACATGGCCATGGCGCTTGCCGCCGCGACGTATGTCGACCGTACGATTCGCGAGCATCCGGGCGCCATTAGGCGCAATGTTCTCTTTGTGTTCCAGCCGGCCGAGGAAACGACCGGTGGTGCCAAGACGGTATGCGAGAGCGGTGTGTTCGAGCGCTATGGGGCCGACCGCATTTTTGGCTTCCATGTGTGGCCCGATCTGCCCGCCGGCACGTTGGCGAGCTGCCCCGGTCCGCTGCTAGCGCGTTCGAGCGAGACGCATGTGCACATTCACGGGACGAGCATCCATATCGCCAAGACCTACGGCGTTCCCGTTGGCGAATCGCACGATGCGGCATTGGCGGCTGCCAAGTTCTTGGTTTCCGAGCGCGAACTCATGGACAAGCTGGGTGCCGACGAGCCCTGCATTGGTAAGTTCGGCTTGCTGCAGGCCGGTACCGTCTGCAATGCGGTGGCAGGGGAGGCCCATGTTGCCGGCAGCCTGCGTGTGTTTACGGACGACATGTTCGACCGTGCGCGCGAGGGCGTACGCCGTGTACTCGACGAGGCGTGCACCGCAACGGGCTGCACGTATGATCTCGACTTTGCCGAGGGCTATCCACCGGTCGATAACGACCCCGAGCTGTTTGCCAACATCACGCCTGCCTTGCCCGGGCTGCAGCTTGTAGAGGAGCCGCTGTTAATTGCCGAGGACTTTGCTTTCTATCAGCGCCATCTGCCGGGCGTGTTCTTCTTGCTGGGCACGGGTATGCCAGAGGACCAAGACAACCCGAGTGATTCGGATGGCTGCCCCGCCTATGCCACAAGCGCTCTGCATACCGATAGCATGCTCTTCGACGAGGAAATCCTACTCAAAGGCCTCGATGTCTACAAACGATTACTTTCGCTTGACTAAGGCGTGAAGGACTATTTGTTCTAGAAAACACGAACAAACGTACGATATAATAGAGATGTAAGTCTATAGAAACGTTTGACGTTACTAACGTAAGGCGATACTATGATTGCATCGTATAAAGATGAGGATACCGAACGCTTTGCCATGGGTGTGCGGGTCAGGAGGTTCGTGCCCTTTGAGCGTGTTGCGTTGAGGAAGATTCGCCAACTGCAGGTTTGTGCTTCACTTGATGATCTTCGCGTTCCACCGGGCAACCGCCTGGAAGCTTTGAAGGGCGATCGTGCCGGTCAATATAGCATCCGTGTTAACGAGCGCTATCGGGTCTGTTTTGAGTGGAGACAGGAGATGGCTTGGAATGTCGAAATCGTCGATTATCACAAGTGATGAGGCTTCGGCCGATTTGCTGTCGCCGGTGACTCCTGGTGAGCTTCTCAAAGAGGAGTTTCTTGTTCCCATGGGCATTTCTCAATATCGTCTTGCGAAAGAGACTGGGATTCCGGCTCAGCGTATCGGGCAGATTGTCTTGGGAAAACGTCGCGTGACGGCCGACACCGACCTCCGTCTTTGCCGCTACTTTGGCCTGACGGATGGTTATTGGCTGCGCGCTCAGGTGGCGTTTGACCTTGAGGCCGAGAAAAGGCGGATCGAACCGGAACTCGGCAAGATCGTTCCTGTTCAGCAGGCCATCGCACTGTAGTGCTCAAAGATGATGGGGGTGGCGCGGCGATGAGGCGATGCCGACAGTCTGCCGTTTATAGTCCCGGTGGGTGTGGCTGCGGCTTGCTGCTGCTTCCGGTTATTGCTGTGAGCATTGGCGTGATGTTTGCGCTTGCCGGGTTGGCAGCAGCGGCACTCGTGTTGCTGATTGTGGCCATTGGCGTGACGATTTGGCTTTGCCGTAATCGCGAGCAACGCCGTGCCGACGGTAAAACCAATGTCGGCTGGGTCGTCTTCCTGATTATTGCGTACTTGCTGAGTGTCAGCTACCTGGTGTTCTTTGTCCTGTTGATGATCAGTGCCTTTACCGGGGAATCCGTCACGGTGGGTTGATGCGCTGCCAGCAGACGGTTGCGCAAAGTGCGTTTGCTCAACGTTTGGATAACTGCATTGGCCGTTTACCGCAGCCTTAGCTCTCAGCTAATGAATTCAAGTTCAATCCTTCCTACGATGTGCTGTGTGCCGGCACGGTAGCCGGATCGTAGGAAGGATGAATAATGGCAAAAGAGGGAAAGAAGCCGATCGGCAAGATTGTCCTAGGCATCATCGTGGTGCTGGTTATTGTCGGTGCCGTGGGCTCTATGGGCGACAACTCAACCGATTCGTCTGCGAGCGATTCGGCAAAACCTGCCGAGACGACACAGCAGGCTGAGGAGCGAAAAGAACCGCAAGAACCGTATACCATTGCTGACGAGGCTGAAGACACTTCCAATCAGTTTACCTATAAGATCACGGGCACGCTGACCAATAACACGGACAAGGAAAAGAGCTACATTCAGATTGAATATGTTCTGTACGATGCCGATGGCAACCAGGTTGGAACGGCTCTTGCAAACACCAATCATCTGAAGGCGGGCGGCTCCTGGAAGTTCGAGGCGCTGGGTACGGTGTCTCCCGACCAGGTTGCTAGCTGGGAGCGTTCGGACGTAAGCGGTTTCTAGCATGTTGCATGCACTGGGGGAGGTGAAGTCGTATGCCCGATAAAAAGCTGACCGAGGAGTTGCTCAATGAGCTTCTCGACGCGCCAAACATCGATGGCTATATCAAAGAACACGACTTTGCCGCCCCGTCGCTTTCGGACTACCTGAAGCAGCTGCTGCAGGAAAAGGGCTTGGAGCGCTCGCGCGTGGTTCGTATGGCCGATCTCAATGAGACCTTTGGGTATCAGATCTTTACCGGTGCGCGGCATCCGAGCCGCAATAAGGTGCTGCAGATTGCCTTTGCGATGGCGCTGACGCTCAAAGAGACCAACCGTGCGCTGACGGCTGCCGGGGTAAGCGTCCTTAACTGCAAGGACCGCCGCGATGCGATTATCATCTTTTGTATCGATCGCGGGTGCAGCCTCCAAAAGGTCAACGAGGAGCTGTATCGCTTTGGCGAGGAGACGGTGGGTTAGCGGTTGATATCTGAGCTGGCGGAGCTGCCGAACAACGACGCAAACGAACGGGGCGCGGATGCCATGGGGTGTCTGCGCCCTGCGCTATGATGGAGGCTATGGATACTCAGACCCCAACATATTCCGATGACGAGCTGACCGCAGCGCTTGTCGAGCACCTGGCGTCGCTCGATCGCGACGACAGCTATCGCGTGGAGCGTGTACTTAAGCGCTCGTCCGTTGAAACAACCGAGCTCGTGTACTTTGAAGGAACCGGCGGTGGTTCGCTCGGCCCCTTTGTCCGTAAACGCATCGATGCTTCGGCTCAAATCGGAGGGGCATACGAGCGTCTATTTGCCGCTCAGCGGGCAGGCAGGCGTTTTGAGCACCTGCCCAGAATCGTCGATTGTCGTCGTGTGGGCGACGAGCTCAACGTGGTTATGGAATACATCGAAGGGGAGACACTCGGGGCGCTGGTGGACCGTCTGGGAGCCACCCCCCGATTATGCGCGTGAATTGTATCCTGCCCTTTGCGACGCCGTGGGTGAGCTCCATGCCGGTTTTGCAATGGCGGGGGAGACGTCGGCGCCGGAGATCCATCGCGACCTCAAGCCGTCGAATATCATCGTGACAGGTGCCAACTATACGCCTAATGACGGCCTGACATTTTCATCGCTGGTGATTATCGACTTGGGGATCGCGCGCGTATGGCGCGATGGCGCCGATGCCGACACCGTCAAGTTTGGGACACGGCCCTATGCGCCGCCCGAGCAGTATGGGTTTGGGCAGACGAGCGTGCGAAGCGACGTCTACGCACTTGGCGCCCTGTTGTTCTTCTGCTTGACGGGAGTCGACCCTAAGCCAGGGCTCGACATGCGCGAGCAATGCGAGGCGCGCGGCATTCCCACTTCACTTGCCGATGCCGTCTGCATGTCGATGGCGCTCGACCCGGCCAAGCGTTTTGCGAGTGCGGAAGCGTTGGGACGGGCGACGCGCGCGGCATACGATCTGAGTCGCCCCGTGCGGCCTTCTGCGCCTGCGCCTGTCCGTACTCCGGCCTCGGAGACAGTGTTGGCGTCCCAAGGGCTCCAGAAACCCGCAGGGCTTCCTAGCCCTGCCGCCTCCGCTGCATGCGGTCTGCTCTCTCGCGTTCCGGAGTCTCTGGGGCGCATTTGGAATACGCTCGTCTGCTTCTCGCTGCTTGTGTTCTTTGCCGGTAGCCACTTTGCCGTCTTTCACCCCACGGGAGCAAACCAAAGCTACCCGACGTGGCTTCTCATAATCGAGTATTTTTTCTTTGTCGATGGCCTTATGGTGCTTATGCATTTTGCGCTGCTCGATAAGCGCCGTCTTCGTCGGCGATTCGCATTGCTCGACAGCTATCGCGGCAAGAAGCTCGCGAAGCTCTTGCTCAAGGCATTGGGTGTGCTGCTCCTATGCATGATCGTCATAGTCGCGGTTGCCAATGCGACCGGCGTCGTCGATACCTCCGCTACCTAAAAGAAAAAGGGCCCCATTGGGGCCCTTTGCAGTTGCACTTAGATGCGGTTCATCTGAGCGGCGACTTTGTTGTACCAGTCCTGCCACGTGGGCGGGCAGTACTTTTTGGCCGCTGCTGGGGTAAGGGTGGAGCCGTAGTTGGCGCCCAGATAGGCAACGTGAGCGGAGATGCCCTCGCTCCAGCTGCCAAAGCTGCGCCAACCGCCGCCGCGGGCACTCCAGCCCCAGGCGTTGTAAGAATTGGCGCAATAAGCACCCTTGGTGCTCTCGATGCAGGCGATGGCGGGGGACCAACGGGGGTCGACACCGGTATTCCAAGCGGCGACGGCAAAGTTATAGCCCTGGCCTGCCATGGGGGAGCCGGCGAGATAATTGTCGATGCGGCCTGTCCACTCATTAATGAACGAATCGTAATCGGAGCTACCGGTATTGGCGTTGTTCACCGTGGTGTCGATGGTGGTGTTGGTGTTGGTGGCCTGGCTGCTGGAATTGCTGCCGCTTACGCCCTCGCCCGAGAGCTTCTCGGCGGCAGCGGCCTTATCGGCCTCAAGCTTGGCAAGCTCGGCGGCATTTTCCTGCTCGGCTTTTGCCTGCGCCTCGCTGCGGAGCTGCTGGGCCTGCGCCAGCGCGTCCTCGGCGTTTTTCTGCTCTGCCTCAAGTTGAGACTTGGCCTGCTGGAGCTCAGCCTTGTTCTGCTCGAGTTCGGTTTGCATGTTATTGAGCTCTTCGATCTCGTCGACGCTCGAGCTCGTGATCTGGTTGGTGTATTTGCAGGTCGTGATGAACTCACCCAGGCTCTGCGCGTTGACCAGGAAGCTCACGATGGGATTGGTGCCCTTCTGATACTTGTACAGATCGCGCATGGCGGAGCTTGCCTTGGCCTGCTGCTCGGGAAGCTTGGCCTCGATTTCCTCGATGCTTGCCTCATTGGAGTCAATCTGCTTTTGCAGGTCATCGAGTTTGGTGCGGGCGTCGTTGTAGGCGCTCGTGGCGGCTTCGATCTTCTGCTGGGCTGCGGAAAGCTGGTCCTGCGTTGCCTGCGAGGCGGCATACGCCGCAACGGGGGAGAGCATCGGCGTGGCCGTCAGCGCAACGGCGAGCGCGGCGCTCGTGATGATACGAGCCGGCTTCGACGCAATGAGCGCTGCGGTGCGATGATTCGAATGCTGCATCCAGTCCCTCTGCAATCAATCGTAGGTTATGGTTCGAACGGTATTCTACTACTGCTTTCGACCTCAACTTGAACCTTAAAGGTTCCAAAGGGTCAAGTTGAACTTGAGGCTTTGGCTTTGACCTGCAGTTATGATGAATTGTTGAGAAACCATAGAGTTCAACTTTAACGTTACAGAGCCCTGTTTGAGAGGAGTTTTGGGCTGTAAAAGCTATCTCAACGTGGGGTTTCATAACTACAGCGTGCCCTTCTGGCGAGCCTGCTCAATCTCTTCGAGGGCCTCGGCGGGGGTGAACGAACAGGTGCCGTCGCCGAGTTTGATTACCTGGATATCGTCGCCGGCGTAGACCTCTCCGCCCTTTAGTACCACGCCAAAAACGCCCTCGTGGGGAAAGATACAGTCGCCGGCGAGATAGTAGATGGCACAGCGGGTGTGGCAGACCTTGCCGATCTGACTGATTTCGACCAGGACATCGTTGCCAATCTTGAGCTGCGTTCCCAGGGGGAGCGAGAGCAGGTTGATGCCCTGGGTTGTGAAGTTCTCGCCAAAGTCGCCCTCGTGCACATCGAGCCCGCGCGCCTGCGCCGTCTGGATAGACTCTGCAGCTAAAAAGGAAACCTGGCGGTGCCAATGCCCGGCGTGCGCATCGGAGGCGAGGCCAAACTGCTCGATGACGGTGTCGTGCCCGTCGGCGACGGGTGACTTACGCGTGCCTTTGTGCTCCGACGTGTTGATTGAGACGATACGGGCAGGCCCGTTGTAAGCATCGTTTGCGGTGCGTAGGGGAGCTGCCGTTTGTGCGCGTTCCGCCAGCTCGTGCTTCGCGGCATTGAGGATGGGATTATCGGTCGGATGGTCTTGGGGCACGTGCGCGCCTTTCGCTCGAGGATGTCAATACGCTGAATCCTACAACAATGGTAGGTTCATTGCCCATTGTCATACAACGGTGAGCGCCGTCTTCGTGCTGGCCTTCGTGCTGGACGATTACGTCGATTGCCATAGATACGGTGGAGCTTTGGGCGCCGGCGGCTTGGCACGCTAGAATAAATCAGTTGCGCAAAGACCGCCCGTTGTGTGGGCAGTTCATGATAGGAAGTTTCCATGGCATTGCAGTTTACAGAGCGCGAGTTCATCCCCGTGCTGCTCGGTGGCGACATCAACGCCTACTCGGTGGCGCGCGCCTTCTACGAGGAGTACCAGGTCAAGAGTCTGGTCTTTGGCAAGTACCAGACGGGCCCTGCGTACCGCAGCCAGATTATCGACTACACGCCCAACGTGGATATCGATACCATGCCCGTGATGCTCAAAACCGTCAACGGCATTGCCCAAGCGCATGCCGACAAGACGATTGTCCTTGTGGGCTGTGGCGATAACTATGTTGCCCTCGTGGCTCAGGCCAAGGATGCCCATGAGTTGGCGGATAACATCGTCGCGCCTTACGCTCCCTATAGCATGCTTGAACAGTGTCAGAAGAAGGAGATCTTCTACGAGCTGTGCGAGAAGCATGGCGTGCCCTATCCGCACACGTTTACCTTTACCAAGGCGATGCTCAATGCCCAGGGTGAGGCGCCTGCCGAAGTGCTCGACCAGATCGATTTTCCTTACCCGATGATTCTGAAGCCTTCTGACGGCATCATGTGGTGGCAGCACGAGTTCGAGGGCCAGAAGAAGGCCTATGATATTGCCGACCGCGCCGAGCTGGAACAGGTTATTCGCGATTCGTATGCCAGCGGCTACACCGACGATCTGATCTTGCAGGATCGCGTGCCCGGCAACGACGAGTACATGCGCGTGCTCACCAGCTATTCCGACCGCAACGGCAAGGTGCGCATGATGTGCCTGGGCCATGTGCTGCTCGAGGAGCATCAGCCCCACGGTGTCGGCAACCATGCCTGTATCATTACCGAGCCCAACGACGAGCTCATGGGCGGCGTGCGCAAGCTGCTCGAGGACCTTCACTTTGTGGGCTATTCCAACTTTGACGTTAAGTACGACGAGCGCGACGGCTCGTTTAAGTTCTTCGATTTCAACACGCGCCAGGGCCGCAGCAACTACTACGTTACCAACAGCGGCTTTAACGTTGCCAAGTATGTGGTGGACGAGTATGTGTTCAACCGTCCGTTTGAGCCGGAGTTTGTGACGGCTCAGGACGAGGCCCTGTGGATGGTCGTCCCCATGGGCGTCGTCGACAAGTACGTCAAGGATCCCGAGCTGCGCGCTAAGGTGCATCGCCTGGACAAGGAAGGCAAGGGCGCCGACCCTTCGTTTATGAAGGGCGACTTTGTCTTTAACCGCTGGCTGCGCATGTGGCACACCAAGCTGCGCCACTTTAAGCTGTTCAAGACGTATTACAAGTAGATGAGCGCGGCGCCCGTCCGGTTTGCATCGGGCGGGCGCGGGTATGATACGCGCAATTGCGCAAGCGTCACCAAGGAGGCGGCGATGGAAAAGCTGGGAGTTATCGGCGGCATGGGCGCCGAGGCCACGTCGTATTACTACGACCAGGTGGTGCGTCATACGGCTGCTGCCTGCGATCAGGAACATATCGACATGGTGGTGCTCTCCAAGTCGACCATGCCCGACCGCACGCTGGCCATTAAGACCGGCGAGCATGCCAAGCTGCTGGCGACCATGAAAGAGTGTGCCCGGGCACTCGAGTCGCTGGGCTGTGCGCACATTGCCATTCCCTGCAACACGTCGCACTACTTCTACGACCAGATCCAGTCGTTTACGAAGGTGCCGATTATCCACATGCCGCGTGAGTCGGTTCGTTATGCCCTTGCGGGTGCGGTGATGGGAGAGTGCGAGTTCGACCCCAACCTGAGTGTGCCGGCCGAGCCGGTGCATAAGATCGGCATCATGGGCACCGATGGCACCGTGGGCGCGGGCGTCTACGGCCGCGAATGTAAGGCTGCGGGTGTTGAGGTCGTCTATCCCAGCGAGAAACGTCAGAACGATGTGATGTCGCTTATCTACGATGATGTGAAGGCCGGACGTGAGCCCGATATGGATAAGTTCGACCGCGTGATGTGGGAGTTCGCCCGTAGCGGCTGCGACCGCGTCATTCTGGCCTGCACCGAGCTCTCGGTGCTGCAGAAATACCGAGAGATGCCCGAGATCACCCTCGACGCCATGGATGTCCTGGTGCGCGAATCCATCATCCGTAGCGGCGCCCCCTACCGCCTCTAGCTTCCGACCTGTCAAAAAGGGACAGGTTAATTTTGGTAGGTTTTATCTGGTGAAACAGTAAGGCCTCGGCTCGTTTGGTGCGAGCCGAGGCCTTTTGCGTTGGGCGGTTGCTGTCAGTGGTGAACTAGAACAGGAAGCCGATGGCGATGAGGGCGATGCTGACGATGAGCACGGCGATGTCTAGGCCCTTGATGGGGTAGCGCTTGTACGAGCTGGCGCGCGTACGCAGATAGAAGCCGCGCTGTTCTGCCGCCAAGGCTGTGGCATCGGTCTTGCCCACGCTCGAGATGAGCAGCGGCACGCACAGTGGCAGCATGAGCTTAAGCTTCTTGATGGGGTTCTTGGTGTCGTACTCGACGCCGCGTGCGGTCTGCGCCTCCATGATGGCGTTCATCTCTTGACCAAACACCGGCACGAAGCGCAGCGCCGTGGTAAAAGTGAAAGCATAGCGATACGGCACGTGCAGCACCTCGACGCAGGCGTTGGCAAGGTCGTTGAGCTTGGTCACCATGAGCATGAGGATGAGTGGTAACGCCACACCAAGCAGGCGCAGACAGGCCTTCGATCCTGTGATGAGACCCGTGTCGGTGATAAAGCCCCACACCACGTTGCCATCGCGCATAAAGGCCAGCTGGAGCACCAGCATGATAAGCGCGAGCGGAATCAGCAACTTGAGCAGCGAGAGCAGACGGTCGACGACGCCGGCATAGGCACCCAGCGCAAGGGTGAGTGCCAAAAAGCCCAGCAGCGCCACGTAGGTGTCGGACAAGAAGATGCCGACGATGATGGCGGCGGCGAGGCCCAGTTTGACGACGGGATTCAGGCGATGCAGCAGCGTATCGCCCGGCATGTAGTCGATGACGTTAACCACGGTGGACCATCTCCTTGGTAATTCGAACGACATCGGTGACCTCGCTCACCTGCGCAAAAGCGGGCGAGACGGAAGATGCCAGACGGCGCGAGAGTTCGATGACCTGGGGCGGCTCAACGTAGGCATGCTGCATGAGTTCGATGTTCGAGAACAGCTCGTGCGTGCGGCCGCGGTCGAGGATGCGACCGTCGGCCATTACCACAATGCGCTCGGCAAAATCCGAGACGACTTCCATATCGTGGCAGACCATGATGACGGCGCAACCGCGCTCGGCCATGGTGCGTACCGTTTCCATCACGGTCATGCACTCGCGGTAGTCCAAGCCGCTCGTGGGCTCGTCGAGCACGACGATCTTGGGCTCAACCACTACGACGGAGGCAAGTGCCACCATTTGTCGCTGGCCACGCGAAAGCGAGAACGGTGCCTCGTCGGCGGGCAGACCAAAGCGGTCGATGACCAGCTGGGCGCGACGCAGAGCCTCGGCACGGTCCATGCCGCCCAGCTCCAAGCCAAAGGCGACCTCGTCGAGCACGGTATCCTTGCAGATCTGGCGGTCGGGGTTTTGGAAGAGCGTTGCGGCCTCGCGGGCGATACGGCTCGTGGGGACCGCGGCAGTATCCAGGCCCGTAACGCGCACGCTGCCCGAGGCGGGCTTAAGCAGGCCCGTGAGCAGCTTGGTGAGCGTGGTCTTGCCGGCACCGTTCTGGCCGACGATGCCCACGAGCTCGCCAGGATAGAGCGTCAGGCTAAGGTCGTGTACGGCGGCGCCGCCATTGGGATAGGCAAACTCAACATGGTCGAAGGTGAGTACGGGTTCGGCGTCCTTGGCATGAGGACGCAACGACGGTGCATGCGGGGAACCGGTGGGCGCCTGGGCTTCGATGGCCGCGTGTGCGGGGTCGACGATGCCCGAAATCAGGCGCTCAGCCTCATCGACATCCAAGCAGGGGGTACCGCTTACCAGGCCATCGGCCTCGAGGCTATTGAAGATACGCGTGACGCGAGGGCAGTCGACGCCGATGGCACGGAGCTCGTCGGTATGCGCGAAGACCTCGTGTGGCTCGCCCTGCAGTGCAATTTCGCCATGGTTGAGCACGAACACGCGGTTGCAGTACTCCGAGAGCAGAGCGACCTTTTGCTCAACGACGACGATGGTGATTCCAAGTACGCGGTTTGCCTCACGCAGCGTCTCGAAGACCAATGTGGAGCTGGCGGGGTCGAGTGCCGCGGTGGGCTCGTCGAGAACCAAGACGCGCGGACGCATGGCGAGGATGGCGGCGATGGCTACCTTTTGCTTCTGTCCGCCCGAGAGGGTTGCGATCTCGCGGTCGCGCAGGTCGCTGATGCCGACGGTCTCGAGCGTTTCGCTCACGCGCTGCTCGATCAGGTCGTGGGGAACGCCAAAGTTCTCGAGGCCAAAGAGCATCTCGTCCTCGACGACCGAGGCGACCATCTGCGTGTCGATATCCTGCAGCACGCTGCCGACGATCTGTGACACGTCGGTCAGCGAGACCTCGCAGGTGTCATGGCCGTCAACCATGACGGACCCAAAGAACGCGCCGGTGTAGTGGTGGGGCACGGCACCTGACAGGCAGGCGGCAAGCGTGGACTTGCCGGCGCCCGAGGGCCCGATGATGCCGATGAAATCTCCCTTGTTCACGCTGAGCGAGATGTGGCTGAGCGCCTGCTCGGTCTGCGTGCCATAGGAGAACGAGACATCGTCGACGTTGATGATCGTTTCCATGGATACCTTTCATAGTCATTGGACGTTCTTACATGACTAGTCGTTTAAGAACGTCCCCAAGAGCTAGCCGTTTGGGACAGTCTTTGGTGGTGAAGCACGGAGACGGCTTTACGAGGGGCCTCAGGTTGGCGTGAAAGAGGAGTGAAGCGTACTTGGGTACGCGAGCGACGAATGAACGCCAAGATGGGGTGGCTCGTAAAGCCGAGCGGGTTAGTTGAGCTTCAGGGCCTTCTGGATGGGCAGATAGAGGGCGCCGACCAGAATGGCGTTAAAGACGGCGGTCATGGCGACGACGGGCAGCATGGCGGCGGCGAGCTCGCCGACCACGCCGAGCATGGCCATCTTGATGATCATGAAGATGACGCCGGAGACAAAGGTGGTCAGGAAGGTTGCGACAATGGCGATGGCGGGCTTGACCTGACCGTTCTTGCCAGCGGCGTTGACGATGCCGGCCATGAGCATGGCGGCGATGCCCTCGGCGGCAAAATCGACGAACGGCGAAGTGGTGGTGATCTGGATCACGGCAGCCGAGATGAGGCCAATAACGAGCGCCTGGCTGATGTTGGGGCGAACGACCAGGATGGTGAGGCAGAAGGCCGAGATGATGAACTCGGGGCTGATCATGCCGCCCGAGATGCCCGAGATGGCCTTGCCGACGGTGAAGTTGAGGATGAAGCCGGCGGCGAGCAGGATGGCGAGCAGGACGAGGGCACGGACATCGAGTTTGCCGCGGTCGGCGGTCTGGACGGTGCGGGGCTGAGCGGTGGCGGTGGTGTTCTGAGACATGGTGAAAATCCTTTCAAAAAGGGGAGTGTAAGAGAAAAACGGAGGCGCGTGATGCGAATGCGATCGGGCTCGAGATAGAAAAAGGCCCCCGGTCGAAACCGGAGGCCTTCCAATCACCTAGAGCGCAAAAGCAGGCGTGAGGGACTCACTGTCGACCGATCGTATTCGCATCACGCCACCACCAGTTGTTGAGAGACTTCATCGTGTTCTTCATGTCGGTGGCTCCTTTCATGATGCCGTGGCGCGGTCGCACCTTGTTGCTGTTGCGCTGCACTATAGCACAGCAAAGTGTGTGCGGGGAAATCTTTTTTAAAAAGATTTCAGGCGGGTTTCCCGCCGGTCAAAAGAGCGGGCTGAGCGGGCGAGGCTGCCATTGCTGCCTTGTCCGCTCAGCTAAGACGTTACTCCTTATTGCGACGGTAGAGGAAGTAACCGCCCGCGGAGATGACGGCAACGCCAGCGATGGCGAATGCGGCCACCATGCGGCCATCAAAACGATCGCCAGTGGTGGGCAGGCCGCCCTTAGTGTTCGTCTTGTTAGTGGTTACCGTGGTCGTGGTGTCGGACTTGCTAGGCTTCTCAGGCTTGGCGGCTGGCTGCTCGGGCTTAGCGGGCTGCTCGGGCTTAGCGGGCTGCTCGGGGGTACCGGGCTGCTCGGGGGTACCGGGCTGCTCAGGAGTACCAGGCTGCTCGGGAGTGCCGGGCTGATCCGGGGTGACCGGGTCGGTGGCAAGAGCATCCTTGGCGTAGGTGATGGACACCTTGAGGCCGTTGGTCTCGGTGTTCAGGTCGCTTGGGGTGAAGGGCTGGTCGAAGTTTTCGGCCTTCTGATAGGCGCGCATCTCCTGGAGCAGTGCCTTGCACTTCTTGTAGGTGTTCTCGGTAGCAGCCTTGCCGGCCTTGTTGGCCAGGGCAGTGCGGCCCTCGGTGGTCGTCTCGGCCAGCATGGCGGTGTCGACTTCCTTGTTCTGCTCGATGAGCTCGTTCTGGAGCGCATCGAGGTAGGTGCGGACGCTGATACCAAGGGTGTCAGGGTTCTCAAAGCAGAGCGAGCTGATGTCCATGAGGACGTAGTTGATTGAGTTCTCGGGCTCCTCGTTGTACACGACGTCAGTCTGTTTGCAGTGATCGAAGGAGACGGTCTGATCGCTGAAGTACGGGCTGACCTCAGTTATCAGAGCGGAGTACAACGGGATGGCGACGGAGTACGCGGCGCGGGAGAGCATTTCCCACTGGATGGTAGCGACTTCGGGGTCATACCCGCGACGAATCTGGAAGAGGTTGATCTCGGTGTTGCGCTCGCTGCCGATGCAATAAACACCATCAGTGTTCGCGTTGAGGCCAGGGACGTTCTCGCCGCGGTTGCCGAAGGCGCGAATCAACTCGAAAGTGCTCCAACCAGACTTGCCAGGCTTGAAGAACAGGGGCTGGATTTCGCTGACCATGGCTCCCTTTTGGTCAGGTTTTCCTTTCTCCTTTACTGTGATAATGTCGTAATCTGTGCCTTCGGTCAGCTGACTACCAAAATAATCGCGGCCTTGCACATAGCGGGACCACTGGTTTACGCCGGAATCGGCGAGGCTTTCGCCATACGTTTGGGCGACATCGAATTTGCCGTCAGCGGAGTATTTGGCGAAACCCTTTTCTTCGGGCATGGATTGGATCTTTTCAGAGTGGAGGCAATTCTCGGTGTCATTGAGGTCGACATCGTAGTTGAGGCTCCCGATATTAGGGTTGAGCGACGCGACGTCGTCAGCGAGCTTCATGGCGATCCACTGATGGGCGGAAAGTGTGGCGAACAGCCAGGTCTCGTTGTTGTCGGCTATGATGATCTGGTCGTTGGTGCAGACGCCTTGATCATCGATCAGGCTGCCGAGAAGCTCGACGCCCTCGCGGGCCGTGGCGCTCTCGCCCAGGATGATGCTGCCGTAACTGTACTCGCCCAGACCCACTTCCTCATCGATGAGGTCTGCTGCAGCGGCCTCCTCGTTATAGGAGGTGCTTAGCGTGGCGGAGCAGGAGACGCCCTTCTCGTTGATGCCGGCCTCGGAGTAGGCGTCGGTGCGACCCATCCAGTTGGAGGGGTGGTCGCGTACATAGCTGTAGCGATAGGTAGGCTTGTTCGAAGTGTATTCAAAAGCAGATTCAATCGAGCTGTACTTAAAGCCAGGTTCGTGGGCAGGTTCGATGCCGTAGTGCTTAAGATAGCGCTTGCCAAAGTCCTCGGCGCGGCCGTAGTACGTGTTGCCGTCCGCCGTGAGCTTGCTGCCCATGTAGATCTGCGTGCAGGCGAGCGCAGACGTCGGCATGGACATGATGGTTGCAGCTCCAAAGGCGAGGCCTATGCCAAGCTTTTTGAGCGCGTTGACGGGGTGAGTTTTCCTCATTTTCCCTCCCAGCGTGCGAAAGCTCTCCGTTGCCAGAGAGCTTCAGCCAATAAAGACACCCCATTAGCGTAACGAACTGGAAACACTATTCATCTATGAAAGAAACTTACTCGATAAGCGTAATGAAATATGCGATGAGTGGTTAATTATACTCGGTTTGTAGCTTTACTTTAATAAAGACGTCCTGCAATTACCGTACCTGAATAAAGCGCCTTGCACGGGGCGCAAAGAAAATCCCCCGCTGTTTGGCAAATGCATAAACAGCAGGGGAGACGATAATTGGATGAATATCATACCAATGTGGAATTACTTCTTCCGGCGGTGGATCACGTTGATCGCATAGCCGACGAGCATGGCCAAAACGATGATGATAAAGCCGAGTAGGGGATTGTCGTTCATAGGGTCCTCCTATTTCCGAGCGGGGAGAATTCGTCGACGATGAGGTCGAGGCATTGCGGAAGCGCGCGGGCTCCAAAGACGCCCGAATTGCTGGAGATAATCTCGCCATCGAACTGCATGCCCAGCGACGGGGTGCAGGTGATCTTGGCTTCCTTGGTCTGGATGATCTTGAACTGCGGGCGGCCGAGTACCTTGCCGGCGGGGTCGAGTGCGGCGGTGATCACAGTCGGTAGAAGCTGCACAGTTTTTACGGGTTCGATGACCGCAATGTCGACCATGCCATCGTTCATACGGCAGTCGGGGAACAGGTTGATGTCGTTTTGGATGACCGAGGTGTTGCCGGCCATGCAGCAGATGCCGTCGAGCTCCTCGACAATGCCGTCATGCTCAATCGTAAAGTGCGCCACCGTGGGATTGGGCGTGGCGAGCGCGGAGAGGAAGTAAGCGATCTCGCCGATGTCGTTTTTGGTGGGGGCGGCCTTCATCATGATCTCGGCGTCGAAGCCCGAGCCGGCGATGATGATAAAGCCGTGGCGCTTCTCGTTGCCGTTCTCGTCGAGCCAAAAGAGCTCACCCATGTCGACTTTGACCGTGCGACCGGCACGGCAGGCCTTGGCGAGCGCCGCTGCCTCGGGGGCATTGCCGATGTTGTTGAAGAACAGGCAGGCCGTACCGGAGGGGAAGACGAGCGTGGGGACACCGCATCCGCGCATCTGGTCGAGCACGTTGGAGACAGTGCCGTCGCCGCCCGAAACGACCACGCGGTCAAACTCGCGCACGTCTGCCACGGCGTCCTCGGGTTCCATGCCATCGCCGATAAAGCGCATCACGACCTCGTCGCCGCCCTGTGCAAGGGCGTGCGTGAATGCGAAGATTTCATCTGAGCTGGGGCCCGATGCCGGGTTGTGGATGATAAGGCAGCGCATACTTACGTTCCCGTTCTGTGACTAACCGAGTATAGTTGTAAGGCAATGCCGATATCCTACCCGTGTTTTTCGGGCCTAACCTTATTCGATGGGTTGATATGTACATTTCCACACATCAGGCTCTACTCGACTTTTGCCAGCGCGCCCGTGAGTTCGACGCGATTGCCGTCGATACCGAGTTTTTGCGCGAGCGCACGTTCCATCCGCGTCTATGTTTGGTTCAGATTGCCACCCCTGCTGAGAGCGTCGCGGTCGATCCCCTGGTAATCGACGACCTATCGCCGCTGGCCGAGCTTATGGCCGACGAGAGCGTGACCAAGGTCTTCCACGCGTGCTCGCAGGATATGGAGGTCATGCTCCATACCGTGGGCGTGCTGCCACGACCGATTTTCGATACGCAGGTCGCCGCCGCCTTTTTGGGCGAGCGCCAGCAGATTTCGTATGGCGCGCTTGTTCAGACGTTCTGCGGCGTATCGCTGCCCAAGACCGAGTCACTGACCGACTGGTCGCGCCGCCCGCTGACCGATAAGCAGATTGAGTATGCGATCGATGACGTCAAGTACCTGATCGTCGCCTATACCGAGATGATGAGCCGCCTGCGCGAGCTGGGCCGTGTGGACTGGGTGCTCGACGAGCTGCGCCCGCTGGCTGACGAGTCGCACTATCGCGCCGATCGCCACGAGGCGTTCCGCAAGGTCAAGCGCATCAATTCGTGCAGCCGTCATCAGCTGGGTATCGCGCGCGAGCTCGCCGCCTGGCGCGAGGACCGCGCCGAGCGGCGCAACATCCCACGCAAGTGGGTCATGTCCGACGACACGCTGCTAGCGCTCGTTAAGCGCAATCCCGTGCGCGTTGAGGAGTTCCGTAGCATTCGCGGTACCGATCAATTGGGGGAGCGCGACGTGGACGGTGCGCTCATGGCCATCAAGCGCGGTGCGAGCTGTCCGCACGATCGCCTGCCGCTCTTGGTGCGCGGACATCGTCAGATTTCGCCGGAGCTGGAGAGCGTGACTGACCTTATGTATGCGCTTATCCGCCTGGTTGCCGAGCGCTCAGGCGTTGCGACCTCGGTTATTGCCTCGCGCGATGACCTGGCCGACTACATTGAGCATCCCGAGCAGAGCCGCCTGCGCGAAGGTTGGCGCTTTGAGCTTGTGGGCTCGCGCCTGGACGATCTGCTTTCCGGCAATATGGGGTTGACGGTGAAGGACGGCAAAATCGAGCTCCTGTAGGGAAGCCTAGCCGGTTGAGTGGGTAAAATGCCTCCAACGTGTAACTCGACTCGGAGGAATTCGCATGCCTTATTACTATGGATACGGCTTTGGCATCGACCCGCTGTACCTGCTGGTTGTTCTTGTCTGCACGGTGCTTGGCCTTGCCGCACAGAACTATATCAACTCGACGTACAAAACCTGGTCCAAGGTTCGCTCGGACGGCGATACGGGTGCCACAGTCGCTCGCCGCATGCTCGATGCCAACGGTTGTAGCGCCGTGGGTATCAAGGGTGTCGCTGGCGAGCTCACCGACCATTACAACCCGCAGGACAACAACCTGTATCTGTCGGATGCCAACCGTTCGGGCGGTTCGGTCGCAAGCGTTGCCGTCGCCTGCCACGAGGCAGGCCATGCCGCCCAGCGTCAAAGCGGCTATGCCATGATGAAAGTGCGTACCGCCCTCGTGCCGGTCGTCAACTTTACCCAGAACACCTGGACCATCGTGCTACTCTTGGGCCTGTTTATGAACATTGCCGGGCTCACGACCCTCGCGTTGATCTTCTTCTCGTTTAGTGTGCTGTTCCAACTCGTTACGTTGCCTGTCGAGATTGACGCCAGCCGACGTGCTGTGGCGTACATCGAGCAGTCGGGCATGAGCTCCAAGCAGGTCAACGGCGCCAAGAAGGTACTGACGGCAGCCGCGCTTACCTATGTGGCTGCAGCGCTCACTTCGATCATTCAGTTGCTCTACCTTATGGCTCGCTACAACAGAAACTCCAACCGATAACAAATGGGACAGGCAGGCGCCGCGGGGATTCGTGTCCTCGCGGCGCTGTACTATGTGTTGGACTTAATTTCGCACGGGGCCGGAGCCTCTGTGCTCGATAACGAAAGGAGGCTGCGTGGCAGGCTGGAACCTAACCGGTAATGCCGTTTCCGCCGAGTTCGACGGTTCGGACGAGCAAGAGCGCAAGGAGCTCAGCGTGAGCCAGGCGGTGGAGATCGCCGCCGGTGCGCTCGATGCCATTCCGCAGCTGAGCGTCTTGGGCGAGGTCACGGGTTTTCGTGGTCCTAACGCCCGAAGCGGCCACTGCTATTTCCAGATCAAGGACGATTCGGCCGCCGTTGACTGCATCATTTGGAAGGGTGCCTATCTCAAGCGCACGTTCGATCTGCGCGACGGTATGCAGGTGAGCTTTAAGGGCAGCTTCAATCTCTATAAGGCTACGGGCCGCATGAGCTTTGTCGCTCGCTCGTTTTCGCTGGCGGGGGAGGGTCTGCTGCGTCAACAAGTGGCGCAACTGGCCGAAAAGCTACGCCGTGAGGGTCTGATGGACGAAGCGCGCAAGCGCCGCATCCCGGTGTTCTGCTCCCGCGTGGCGGTCGTCACCTCGCTTTCGGGTGCCGTAATCGACGACGTCAAGCGCACATTGCGTCGTCGCAACCCGCTCGTCGAGCTCGTCTGCGTGGGTGCCAAGGTACAAGGCGAGGGTGCGCCGACAGAGCTCATTGAGGGCCTGCGCCGCGCCGCTTCCATTACGCCGGCGCCCGACTGTATTTTGTTGGTGCGCGGCGGCGGCTCCTTTGAGGACCTCATGACCTTTAATGACGAGGAGCTTGCCCGCGCGGTGGCGGCTTGTCCCGTGCCCGTGGTGACCGGCATTGGCCATGAGCCCGATACCTCGATTTGCGACATGGTGAGCGACCGTCGCGCCTCCACGCCTACGGCGGCGGCCGAATCGGTGGCGCCGGCTATGACGGAGTTGGCCGATGTGCTCGAGGCGCGCTATCAACGTCTGGGTGCTGCGATGGCATCGATGATTGGGTCGGCCCAGGTCGACCTGGAGATGCTCGATCAGCGCGGTCGCCGTGCCTGGGATACCTATACGGCTCGCTTGGGCGATGCGCTCGATGCGGCTGCGTGCCGCCCGTGCCTCAACGACCCAACGTTTATGGTTGAGCGTCGCGAGTCTGAGCTTGCCCTGACGGCCGATCGTTTGTCCGGCGCCATAACGCGTTCGGTTGGGGCATTCCGCTCCAACTTTGAGCGTCTGCCCGAGCGCTTGATCGCAAGCACCTCAGGACTCGATGGCAAGCGCCATGCGCTCACGCTCGCAAGCTCCCGCCTGGAGCATCAGGGGCGCACGATGCTCAACAAGCCAGCATCCGACCTGGGCCGTGCGGCAGCCTCGCTCGATGCCCTGTCGCCGCTCAAGGTGCTTGCCCGTGGTTATTCCATCGCGTACAGCGATGATGGGGTGGCCACGAGCGCCAAGACCTTTAAGCCCGGTGACGCCATTCGCGTGCGCATGGCAGACGGCAACGTGGCGGCAACGGTCGATACGGTCGAGTAGGCCGCGTTTCATAGCGATAAACCTTTAGGAAAGGAAACAGATATGGCAGAGAAGACCCCGGTCGAGCAGCTTACGTACAAGCAGGCTTCACAGGAGTTGGAGCTCATCATCCGCAGCTTGGAGTCGGGTGATATGGAGCTCGAGGAGTCGCTTGAGAGCTATACCCGCGGCGTCGAGCTCCTCAAGAGCCTGCGTACCCGCTTGTCCGATGCCGAGCAGAAGGTCTCGGTGCTCCTGAAGGACGTCGACGGCAACGACGTGCTCGCCGACGGCGAAGCCGCCAACACCGACGACAACCTTTCGTTCTAACCATCCCGACCAAATATAATTACCTTGGTCTGTGAGAAAGGAACCAACCATGTGTGATTGCATCTTCTGCAAAATTGCCAACCACGAGATCCCCTCGACCGTCGTCTACGAGGATGACCAGGTCATCGCGTTCGACGACCTCAATCCCCAGGCGCCGGTCCACACGCTCGTGATCCCCAAGAAGCACTACAGTGACATCGCCGATAACGTGCCCGCCGAGACCATGGGCGCCATGGCCCACGCCATCCAGGAGGTCGCCAAGGCCAAGGGTCTGGAGGACGGTTTCCGCGTCATCTCCAACAAGGGCGTCAACGCCGGTCAGACCGTCATGCACTTCCACATGCACGTCCTCGGCGGCAAGAACCTGGGCGAGAACCTCATCTGAGGGCGCTTCTTCCTTGCAATGAAACGGAAGCTCAAGCACCGATAACTTATATATCAACGCAATAAACCCGAGCGCGAGGGCGTTTGGGTTTATTATTGAAACGTATGTAACCTGGCGGCGCCACACCGCCTGTTAGTAGGGAGACACATGAACGTTCTGGTCGTCAACGCAGGATCTTCGACGCTTAAGTATCAGGTCATCGATACCAAGTCCCACAAGGTGTCCGCAAAGGGCTCCTGCGAGCGCGTCTGCTTTACCGGCGGTACCTTCACCCACGCTGCCAACGGTTCCAAGAAGGTGACCGAGAACATCGAGTTCCCCGACCACAAGGTCGCCATCGAGGTCGTCCTGAAGGACCTCGAGGCCAACGGCGTCAAGATCGAGGGTATCGGCCACCGTATCGTTCAGGGTGGTTGGTACTTCGGCGATTCCTCCCTCGTCGACGAGGACGTTCTCGCCAAGATCCGCGAGGTCGCTCCGCTCGCCCCGCTGCACAACAACCCCGAGGCCAACGTTATCGAGTACTGCCTGGAGCAGTATCCCGATCTGCCCAACGTCACGGTCTACGACACCGCTTTCCACTTCAACATGCCCGAGGTCGCCAAGACCTACGCCCTTCCCAAGGATGTTTGCGACAAGCTGCACATCCGTAAGTATGGCGCCCACGGCACCAGCTACCGCTACATCTCCAAGAAGGTTGCCGAGATGACCAACGGCGAGGCTCGCAAGGTCGTCGTGTGCCACATCGGTTCCGGCGCTTCCCTGTGCGCCATCGAGGACGGTAAGTGCATGGATACCACCATGGGCTTGACGCCGCTCGACGGTGTCATGATGGGCACCCGCTGCGGCTCCATCGACCCTGCTACCGTGTGCTACCTGCAGCGCGAAGGCGGGTTCACCTTCGACGAGGTCGACGAGATGATGAACAAGAAGTCCGGCCTTTTGGCTGTGACCGGCGGCAAGACCAACGACTGCCGCAACGTTGAGGAGCTCGCCGCTGCCGGCGACCCCGAGGCCCAGCTCGCCTTCGATATGTTCGTCTACAAGATTGCCGCCAAGGCCGCCGAGATGGCCACTTCCATGTGCGGCATGGACACTCTGGTCTTTACCGCCGGCATCGGCGAGCACGCTCCGGCCGTTCGCGCTGGCGTGGCCGACCGTCTGGCCTTTATGGGCGTCAAGATGGACCATGCCCGCAACGCCCTGCGCGGCGACGGCGCTTGGTGCCTGTCCGCCAAGGATTCCAAGGTCAAGATCTTCGTTATCCCCACGGATGAGGAGTTCATGATCGCTTCCGACGTCGAGCGCATCGTTAGCGGTAAGTAATTGCAAGAGGGGAGGGGCTGGACGACCGAGCGCCGTTCGGCCCCTCTTTTGTGCTCGTTGAGCGATATGCCTGATAGCTATTTATCAAGGTGTGATAACTTCTTATTAACATGCGGCCGCCTTAAGGGGTCTGCGCCGACCATATCGCACTGCAAAGGAGTCTCATGAACGTACTTGTTGTCAACGCCGGCAGCTCGAGCCTTAAATATCAGCTTTTGGATACCGATACCCGCGAGGTTTTCGCCAAGGGCAACTGCGAGCGTATCGGATCGGAGATGGGCATCTTTGGTCACTCCGAGAACGGTGGCACCAAGCAGACCGAGGAGGTTCCCTTCCCCGATCATCGCTCTGCTATCGCTCGCGTGCTCGAGGAGCTCGAGAAGACCGACTTTACGATCGATGGCATTGGGCATCGCATCGTTCAGGGCGGTTGGCACTTCGATGATTCCGCGGTCGTCGACGATGAGGTCATGGCTAAGATCCTTGAGGTGGCCCCGCTCGCCCCGCTGCACAACTACGGCGAGGCAGCGGCGATTGAGTATTGCCGCGAGAAGTATCCGAAGTTGCCCAATGTGGCCGTCTTCGACACCTCGTTCCACATGACCATGCCCGAGGTCGCCTATACCTACGCGCTGCCCAAGGACGTGTGCGACAAGTACCACGTGCGCAAGTACGGCGCCCACGGCACGAGCCACCGTTACGAGTGGATGATGGCCAAGGAGATCCTGGGCTCGCGCTGCCACCGTCTGCTTTCGTGCCATCTGGGCAACGGCGCTTCGCTTGCCGCCATTGAGGACGGCGTGTGCCGCGACACCACGATGGGCCTCACGCCGCTTGACGGTCTGATGATGGGTACCCGTTGCGGTTCCATCGACCCGGCCACCGTGTGCTATCTTCAGCGCGAGGGCGGCTACAGTTATCAGGAAGTCGACGACATGATGAACAAGCAGTCCGGTCTGCTTGCCATCTCGGGCATCTCCAACGATGCCCGAGATATCCGTACGCGCGCCTCCGAGGGTGACGAGCGCTGCCTGCTCGCCTTCGACATGTTTGCCTACAAGGCCATGCAGCAGGCCGGTTCCATGATCGCCTCCATGGCGGGCGTGGATACCATCACCTTTACCGCCGGCATCGGCGAGAACGACTGGTCGATCCGCAAGGCCTTCTGCGACTGCTTTGAGTGGCTGGGCGTGCGCATCGACAACAACAAGAACCGCGAGGCCGTGGGCAACGGCCCACAGGTCATCAGCGCCGCCGGCTCTTCCGTCACGGTTATGGTCATCCCCACCGACGAGGAATACATGATCGCCCACGACGTCGAGCGCCTGACCAAGAACAACTAACGCGCGCATTTGCAAGTAAACGAAAGGCCTCCAGAGCAACAGCTCCGGAGGCCTTTTTGCTAGCAGGTGGAAATTCCTGTCCCGAGGGGATATGTCCGCTACTCAGCCATCTGAGCCTGGACGGCGGTGATGGCCACGACACCCACGATGTCGTCGGCAGAGCAGCCGCGCGACAGGTCGTTGACCGGCTTGGCGATGCCCTGCAGGATGGGGCCATAGGCGTCAGCGCCAGCGAAGCGCTGGACCAGCTTGTAGCCGATGTTGCCCGCCTCGAGGTCGGGGAACACGAGCACGTTGGCCTTACCGGCGACGGAGGAGCCGGGGGCCTTGAGCTGGGCGACGGTGGGGACGATAGCGGCGTCGAGCTGCAGGTCGCCATCGATGGCGAGCTCGGGAGCCTTCTCCTTGCAGAACTTCACAGCCTCCTGGACCTTCTTGGCGACCTCGCCACCGGCGGAGCCCATGGTGGAGTAGGAGAGCATGGCCACGTGCGGCTCAACATTGCCCATGAAGGTGGACCAGGAGTGAGCGGAGGCGATGGCGATCTCGGAGAGCTCGTCAGAGGACGGGTTGATGTTGAGGCCGCAGTCGGCGAAGATCAGCGTGCCGTCGGTTCCGAACTGCGGGGTGTCGGTGCACATCACGAAGAAGGCCGAGACCAGCTTGGTGCCCGGGGCGGTCTTGAGGATCTGCAGCGCGGGGCGCAGGGTGTCGGCGGTGGAGTGGCAGGCGCCGGAGACCAGGCCGTCGGCGTCGCCCATCTTGACCATCATGGTGCCAAAGTAGGTGGCGTCCATCACCTGGGCGCGAGCCTGCTCGATGGTAACGCCCTTCTTGGCGCGGAGCTCAGCAAACTTCTGCGCATACTCCTCGTGCTTCTCGGCATTGCGCGGGTCGATGACGGTAGCGCCGGGAACGTTGATCTCGTCGGGGTTGCCCAGGATGACGATCTTTGCCAGGCCCTCCTCGATGATTTTGGTGGCCGCGACGATAGTGCGCGGATCCTCGCCCTCGGGCAGGACGATCGTCTTAAGGTCGGCCTTGGCGGCAGACTTCATACGGTTTAGGAAATCGCTCATGTTACTCCTTACAAGCGTTTCGCTAAGCTCCAGGCACCCGGCTGTTCACGAATAAACCCGCTGCTAGCGGGTTTACCTTTCAATTATGTACGCCGCGGTGCTTGAGCTTTCCTTGTGTGGCAAGCTCATTATAGGACGCATTAGCGCTATAATCGCTCTGATAAATATGTCTCGAAGAATGTTCGAGAAAAGCCCAGCTAACGAGCCCGTGGCTTTTGACAAGGAGTATCGATGCAGATTACCTCAGGCCTGCCTGAAGGCTTTAACGCCGGCGCGTACGACATGATTGTCGTCGGTGCTGGATATGCCGGTGCCGTTTGCGCCCGCCGTCTTGCCGAGACCATCGGCTATCGTGTTGCCGTTTTGGAGCGCCGTAGCCACATTGCGGGCAATGCCTATGACTGCACTGACGAGGCCGGAATCCTGATTCACGAGTACGGTCCGCATATCTATCACACCTTTAACGAGCGCGTGCACAATTTCCTGTCGCGCTTTACCAAGTGGACGGATTATCAGCACAAGGTGCTCGCCAACATCAACGGTACCCTTATGCCCGTGCCCTTCAACCATGCGAGTCTCAAGCTCGCCTTTGGTGACGAGCGCGGCGAGGAGCTGTATCAGAAGCTCGTGGAGACCTTTGGCAAGGATGTCAAGGTGCCCATTATGGAGCTGCGTAAGAAGAACGACCCGGATCTTGCCGAGGTCGCCGATTACGTCTACGAGAACGTCTTTTTACATTACACCATGAAGCAGTGGGGCCAGACGCCCGATCAGATCGACCCCTCGATCACCGGCCGCGTTCCCGTCTTTGTGGGCGATGATGACCGCTACTTCCCGCAAGCTCCCTTCCAGGGCATGCCGCAGGAGGGCTACACGGCGCTCTTTGAGCACATGCTCGACCACGACCTGATCGACGTGTTCTGCGACGTGGACGCCCGTGACCTCTTTGAAATCGACGACACCACCGTCAAGATCGACGGCAAGGTCTATGGTGGCGAGATCGTCTACACCGGTCCACTCGACGAGCTGTTCAACCTCGACTTGGGTGCGTTGCCGTACCGCACGCTCGATATGAAGTTCGAGACGCTCGATATGGACCAGTTCCAGCCCGTGGGCACTGTCAACTACACCACGAGCGAGGACTACACGCGCATCACCGAGTTCAAGAACATGACCGGTCAGGTCCTGCCCGGCAAGACCACCATCATGAAGGAGTACTCCAAGGCCTATACGCCCGGCTCGGGCGAGACGCCGTACTACGCCATTCTTGAGCCCGAGAACCGTGAGCTCTATGAGCGCTATCTTGAGCGCGTCCAGAACCTGACGAACTTCCACCCGGTGGGTCGTCTGGCCGAGTATCGTTACTACGATATGGACGCCGTGACCAATTCTGCCCTCGATCTTTCGGATGAGATTATCGCCTGCCATGCATAAAGTCATAACATTCGGTATTCCCTCGTATAACGCCGCCAAGGACATGGACCATTGCATCACCTCCATCTTGGAGGGGAGCAATTACGCCACCGATATCGAGATTATCGTGGTGGACGACGGCTCCAAGGACGAGACGGCCGATAAGGCCGATGAGTGGGAGGCACGTTATCCTGGAATCATCCGCGCGGTGCACCAGGAGAATGGCGGTCACGGTATTGCCGTCCTTTCGGGTCTGCGCGAGGCGCAGGGCACCTACTACAAGGTTGTCGACTCGGACGACTGGCTTGACGGCGCTGCCCTTTCGACCATGCTGTCGATTCTGCGTGGCTTTGAGGAGCGCGACCAGCGCGTTGACCTGTTTATCTCGAACTACGTGTACGAGAAGGTTTACGAGGGCACGCATACCGCTATTGGCTACAAATTTGCCCTGCCGCGCAAAAAGATCTTTTCCTGGGATCAGATCGGTCATTTCCGCCTGGACCAGAACCTTCTCATGCACAGCCTGTGCTATCGCACGGATGTGCTGCGCGAGTCCAACCTTCCCATGCCGCCGCACACGTTCTATGTGGACAACATCTACGCCTACGTGCCGCTGCCGCGTTGCAAGACCATGTACTACGCCGACATCGACCTCTACCGCTACTTTATCGGTCGCGAGGGCCAGAGCGTCAACGAGGCAACGATGGTCAAGCGTCTGGACCAGCAGTTCCGTGTTACGCGTATCATGATGGAGTCGTACCACTTGTACAGCGATGTTGGGTCGTCGCGCCTGCGTTCGTACATGATGGGCTACTTCACCATGATGATGGCGATCTGCTCGGTGCTTACCAAGCTTTCCGAGGAAGATTGCGCCGACGAGCGCCTAAAGACGCTGTGGAATGATTTGAAGGCCTATGACGAGCGCATGTATCGTCGTGCCCGCTACGGCGTGGTCGGGTTCTTCACCAATCTGCGCGGACGGGCCGGAGACAAAACCACACTCGGCCTATACCGTCTTGCCTCAAAGATTTTCAAATTCAACTAGCTGCCGAGTAATCGCTGCTGATAGGTTGACTGGGCCCCTTGGCCTTTAGTTTGCTACTGCGAACAGTCCTGCTCGCACGGAAAGCACATTAAGTGCTTTCCGGCTCGTGCGGAACTTGTATCAAACTAAAGGCCAAGGGGCCTCTGCTATAAGAATCGATTGTCAGTTTATTTGAATTTGAAGATCTTCGACGCGCGGTACACAGGGGCCTGGGCTGAAAAAATATTAGTTGGTAGTCGGTCGGAGGCGGGCGGGCATTACGTTTGTCGCGAGTTCCGCATGCAAAGAAGGCCACTTAATGTGGCCTTCGTCTTGCATAGGACTGTAGAGCAGCAAACGTAATGCCCGCCCGCCTCCGACCGACGGTCGAGTGAGATTACTTCGCAGCACCTGGGATTCCGTGGGAGGTTTTGGCGGTTTTGGCTCCGTTTACGATGGCGGTCTGTAGGGCCCTTACGGCGAGCATGCCCAGCAGGTCTAGGGGAACGGCGGCGCTTGCCTGGGCGCCCAGTTTGCCGCTGGCGAGGGTGTAGATGGTGTCGCCGTCGTTGGTGGTGTGCGTGGGACGGATGGCGTGTGCGTAGGCGTCTGCGGCCATCTGGGAGACCTTGGTGGCTTGTGCCTTAGTGAGTTCCACGTTGGTGATGATGCAGCTGATGGTGGTGTTGGTGCGGTCGAGCGGCATCTGCATGGATCCGGCGGCGGCAAAGGCTGCGAGTTCCATGTCGACGATCTGGTCGCTATCGGCTGCGGCGCGCATGCCGGCGACCCACTCGCCGGTGAAGGGGTCGACAACGTTGCCGCAGGCGTTGACCGAGACCACGGCGCCCACCTTGACGGGACCGAGTGCCACGGCGGCAGCTCCAAGACCGGCCTTCATGCAGGTGGCAGGCCCCATGAGCTTACCCACGGTGGCGCCCGTGCCGGCGCCTACGTTGCCCTGTTCGAGCTTGGTGGGGGTGTGGTCGAGTGCTTCGCGCACGGCGGCGATGCCGGCCTCAATGTCGGGGCGCACGGTGGGGTCGCCAAAGGCAAGGTCGAAGATACAGCTGGAGCACACGATAGGCACCTGCGTGGGGCCGACGGGAAGGCCGATGCCGCGGCTCTCAAGCTCGCGAGCGACGCCGCTTGCAGCTTCGAGGCCAAAGGCCGATCCGCCCGAAAGGCAGACGGCGTGGACCTTGTCGACGGTGTTCTCGGGTCGTAGCAGGTCGGTCTCGCGCGAAGCGGGAGCGCCACCGCGTACGTCAACGCCGCCGGTGGCGCCCTCGGGTGCCACGATTACGGTGCAACCGGTGCCGGCCTCCTCGTCCGTATAGTTGCCATAGCAAAAGCCATCGACATCGCAGACGTCAATGGCCTCGAGCAGTGTATCCATGTTTAACTCCTATCGGTTTTCCGCCGCGCCTTGTGCCCGGTCGGGATCCGTACGGTACGCCAAAATTGTAGGCGCTGGGGAATACCCAGCGCCAGATGCAATTACGAGAGTTTTTGAATCGCGCGCGCGACGCGGGCGATGGGTAGGCCCACTACGTTATAGAAGTCGCCCGAAATATCGTGCACGAGCATGCGGCCGCCTGTGCCCTGGATGCCGTAGGCGCCTGCCTTATCCATGGGCTCACCCGAGGCAACGTAGTGCTCGATCTGCTCGTCGGTGAGCTCGTAGAATGTCACGTCGGTCACATCGACAAACGACAGGCTCTCGGCGGCATGCGGGGCGGGCGTATCGCCTGCCTTAACGATGCAGACGCCGGTTGCGACCTGGTGCGTGCGGCCCGAAAGCTCACGGAGCATGGTGCGCGCCTCGCCCTCGGTTGCCGGCTTGCCCAAAATCTTGCCGTCGAAGGTGACGATGGTGTCGGCCGCGACCGTCAGTTCTTTGGGCTCGGCATACTCGGCAGCAACGGCAGCCGCCTTGGCGCGTGCCAAGCGCTCGACAAGCGTGAGCGGAGCCTCGCCATCAAAGGGCGTTTCGTCGATATCCGCGGGAATCACGCGAATGTTGTAGCCTGCCTCGCGCATCAGCTCTATGCGGCGCGGCGATTGCGAAGCCAAAATCATAGTTGGATGCCCTCGGCGACCTTCTCGACGGCCTTGTCGCCAGCGAGCGTGCGCAGCAGCTCCAATGCAAAGGGGAGTGACTGTGCCATGCCGCTGGCAGTGATGATGTTGCCGTCTTGCGTGACCTTCTCGCCAGTATAGGCGCCTTCGGGGAAGCTTTTCTCAAAGCCAGGGAAGCACGTGGCGTGGCGCCCCTCGAGTAGGTCGAGCTCGCCCAGGATAAACGGGGCGGCGCAGATGGCGGCGACGTGCTTGGTCGCGGCGAACTCGCAGACCACGTCGCAGACACGCTGATCGGCGCGCAGGTTGGTGGCACCGGGCAGGCCGCCGGGCAGCACGACGCAGTCGTACTCGTCAAAGTTGATCTCATCAAAGAGCGCATCGCAGGTCACGGGGATCTGCAGCGAGCTTACGACCTCACGCGTGGGCATAATCGAGACGAGCGTGGCACGCACGCCGCCGCGACGCATGACATCGACCATGGTCAAGCATTCAATAGTTTCAAAGCCATCGGCGGCGAGAACGGCAACGCTGGGCATGAGGGTTCCTTTCATAGGCGGCATACAATTAGCCGTCTTATACCCCGAAGACCTCCGCTTGCCACGCTCGATTTCCCAATGATTTTTCTGAGCAATGATTAAGTGGCTAGTTGCGCCTAAGGTGGACGACGGTCTCGCAGTGGAAGGTTTGTGGGAACAGGTCGACTGGCGTGATCTTTACGGGGGAGAAGGTGCCTTCTTCGACAAAGCGTTTGAGATCGCGCGCCAGGGTGGCCGGGTCGCAGCTCACGTAGGCGACATCGTGGGCACTCGTGCTGGCGATAAGGTCGATCGCTTCGGGGGCGAGGCCTGCGCGCGGCGGGTCGACCACCAAGACGTCGGCATCCTGGTCGGGGAACTCGCGCACCGCGTCTCCGCCAATGACGTCGACGTTATCAAGCTTGTTGATCTCCAGGTTACGGCGCAGGTCGCGCACGGCGGGGCCGTAGGCCTCGACGGCGGCGACAAAGTCGCAGCGGCGGGCGAGCGGCAGGGTAAAGGTGCCGGCACCGCAGTACAGGTCCACGGCAAGCTCGTCTTCCTGCGGATCGAGCGTTTCCATGACAAGCTCGATCAAAATCTCGGCACCCTTGGTGTTGACCTGGAAAAAAGACGGGGCAGACAAGCGCATCTGACCCTCGGCGATATTCTCGGTCCATGAGCCCTCTCCGGCGAGCATTTCGACCTTGGAAACACGGCGGGCCTTCTTTTCGCCCTTGCTCATCACGCGTACGACACTTGTGGGGTGCGCGGCGTCTGCCAACACGCGCGAGACTTGCGAGCGCGGGAAAGAGCCCGTAGGCGTCCAGAGCGCCACCTCGAGTGCCTTGGTGCGACGCGAGGCGCGAATGCCCACGCGCTCAAGGCCCAGGTCGTGGCTGCCGCTCAGATAATTGAGCGCGCCGACGACCGATTTGAGTGCCTTGGGGAAGCGTTTGTCGAACAACGGGCACGAATCGACGGTCACGATCTTGCGAGGATCGACACCGTGCATGCCAAGACGCACGCGGCCGTTTACAACGGTCGGCTCGAGTTCGATTTTATTGCGGTAGCCCCAATCATCTTTGGTGTGGCGGATGGGTTGCACCAGTTCATCGACTTGATCGGGGCTGAACTTGCCGATACGCTCGAGCGTGGAGCGCAGATTTTGCTCCTTGGCGGCGAGCTGTGCCGTGCGTGAGAGATTGCCCCACGAGCAGCCGCCGCAGATGCCCACGAAGGGGCAGGGAGACTGAATGCGATCGGGGCTTGGCTCCAGAATCTCGGTGGTGCGGGCACGCATGAACGACTTGCCGTCCTGTACGACCTCGGCCTCGACGGTGTCGCCTGCCACGGCGCCCTGCACAAAGACGGCCTTGCCGTTGTCGGCGTGCGCCAGCCCGTCGGCGCCGTAGGTCATCGATTCTATAGTGAGCTTCATATTCCTGCCTGTCATTCGCGTTGTTGTTCGCACCATGGTAGCAGGGAAAAGCGCCCCGCATCCGAGGCTTTCCTCAAATGCGGGGCGCTTCTACAAACTGCTTCTACAAACGACTATTTCGTCTTGCCGGTAATGAGCGTCTTAAGACCCAGGCCGATCAGACCCAGGCCCATGCGCACGCGGCCGGGGCGATGGCGCTCGATGGCCTTGGTCTTGCCGGCGGGCTTATCGCGACGGGCGCTCGTCTCGGGTGCGGGCTTGATGACCTGCGGATCGGGCTGAGGTGCAGGTGCAGGCTCGGGCTCAATGACGGTCGCCTGGACCTCTTGGACCTTGGGTGCTACTGGCTGCGGCTCGCCCTCGGGGGCAGGTTCCGCCTCAATGACGGGCTCGGGCGCGGCCTCGGCGTTGCGATAGGCACGCTCCAGCAGGGCTTCCTGCGAGTTGAAGGGTTTCTCACCCTCTGCACGCTCCACGGGGACCCAGGTGCCGTCGCTCGTGAGGCTGCGGGCCTTCACGTTGTCGCGCAGCTGCATGCCCATGTACTCGTGCACTAGGGCGCGGCAGGTGGGGTCGAGCACGGGGAAGGCAATCTCCACGCGGTGCTCGGTGTTGCGTGTCATCATGTCTGCCGAGCTCAGGTAAATCATGTCCGAGTCCACGCCAAAAGCGTAAACACGGGCGTGCTCCAAAAAGCGTCCGACGATGGAGCGGACATGCACGTTCTCGGTCTTGCCCGGAACACCGGGCTTGAGGCACGAGATGCCGCGGATGATCATGTCTACGCGCACGCCGGCACACGATGCCTCGGCGATCTTGTCGATAACCTCGCGGTCGGTCAGCGAGTTGAGCTTAAAGAACACGCGGGCGGGCTCGCCGGCAAGGGCGCGCTGGATCTCGCGGTCAAGCCCGCGCATGATGAGCGGTTTCAGTCCGACGGGCGCCACACCCAGGAAGCGGTAGTCGCCGCGCAGGTTGCCCAGCGACAGATTGCGGAAGAACAGGTTGGCGTCCTCGCCGATGCCGGGATGGGCTGTCATGAGCATAAAGTCGCTGTAGAGTTTGGCCGTCTTCTCGTTAAAGTTGCCGGTGCCCAAAAGCGTGAGGCGCGTTAGCGCCATGCCCTCGCGATAGGTGAGCTGGCAGATCTTTGAGTGGCATTTAAAGCCCTCGGAACCATAGATGACGGTGCAGCCGGCCTCTTCCAGGCGCTCGGCCCACTCGATGTTGTTCTGCTCGTCAAAGCGGGCACGAAGTTCCATGAGCACCGTGACCTCTTTGCCGTTCTCGGCAGCATCGATCAGCGACTCGCACAGGCGGCTCTGCTTGGCCACGCGGTAGAGCGTGATGCGCAGCGAGATGCACTCGGGGTCGTAGGCGGCCTCGTGCACCAGATCCAGGAAGGGGTTCATGGCCTCGTAGGGATAAAAGAGCAGCTTGTCGTGCTGCAGCACCTGCTCGCGGATGGAGCGGGTCATGTCGATGGTGGGATTGGGCTGCGGCCTAAACGGCGTAAAGAGCAGCTCGTTGCGCAGGTGCTCGGGAATCTTGCCCTCAATGCCAAAGACGTAGCCCAGGTCGAGCGGGATATCGCAGGTAAAGACAGAGCGGCGCGAAAGCTCGAGCGCCTTGCGGATGGTCTTGAGCGTTGCCTTCTCGAGCGACCCCGAGACCGCGAGCACTACCGGCTGCAGACGCAGGCGCTTCTTGAGGATGCGCTTCATGTGCTGGCGGTAGTCCTCTTCCTCTTCGACGCCCTCGCCGTCCGGATCGATGTCGGCGTTGCGGGTGACGCGGATCAGCGCACGATCCAGCGGCTTATAGGAGCCAAAGCAGCTGTCCAGGCAGGCGAGGATGACGTCCTCGAGCAAGATGTAGGAGTAGGTGCCGGTGGGCGAGGGGATCTCGACCACGCGGTTCATCGAGGCGGGAATCTCGATAAGGCCCAGCAGGCTCTCCTCGTCGGTGGCGCCGTCCAGACCACAGGCCAGATAGAGCGCGCCATTGCGTAGGTTGGGGAAGGGGTGGCGAGGATCGATGACCAGCGGCGAGATGACCGGCGACACGTAGGCCTGGAAGTAGCGGGTTACAAAGGTGCGCTCCTCGGGCGTAAGCGAATCGATGCGGGCGCGGTGAACGCCCAAGGTGTCGAGCTTGCCCTCGATGCTCTTAAAGATGGACTCCCAACGGGTAAGGAGCCCGGGCATTTCGGCCATGACAGCATCGACCTGTTCGGAGGCGGTCATATTGCTCTTGTTGTCGACAGGTTGCTTTTTGAGCTCTGCCAGATCGGACAGGCCGCCCACGCGCACCATGAGAAACTCGTCGAGGTTAGACTCGAAAATCGACACGAACTTTAGACGCTCGAACAGCGGAACGGTCTCATCGAAGGCTTCGTCAAGCACACGGTTGTCAAAGCGTAGCCAGCTGAGCTCTCGGTTCTGCGTGTACGAGAAGTCGCGAGGCGGTTTGCGCAGCTTTGCGGCGGCTTGCTTTTTTTCGATTTTGCTCGGCATATGCATCTGTCCGTTCAGTCCCCGCAGGGGACGGTAGCCTAACCCTATTCACTATTGTCTCAATTTAGTCGACTTGTGGCACGGACGTATTGTGCGAACGGTATCTTTACCTACTTCTTACGCTGACAAGTCATAGGACTGACGCCCTGCTCGTCTGCAAGCGGTCTATATCCTCACTCAACTGGTACGTAAGTGTGAATAAGAATGATGGATAGCTGAATATCATTGAATGCAGGCGGAAACGTAAACAAACATCATTTATATACATAAAACCGATTTAGCTATGCAATTCTGAATCAAAAGTTTAGAGATGCAATTGCAAATAGTTTTTAGGAAAAAAGAGCGTTTACCTTAGAAAAGTTACTTTAGAACGCCGAAGTACATTATGGGGGAATCTCATGCGATATACCGTTCATCGCACTTTGTTGACCGTTCGGGGGCGAGGTGGAATTGCGGGTGGAATTTGGATATAACTAGAGCTGTCAGCAAGCAGCGTCCGCTATGGAAGGGCGCTGAGAGATTCGGCCGAAAGGCCCGAAAGAAAGGTAGGAGGCCATGACGAAAGGTCTGCACGTGCCTTCCGAGATCGGCAAGCTCAGGAAGGTCTGCCTGCACCGTCCCGGCGACGAGCTCCTCAACCTGCCGCCCGACGAGCTCGAGCGACTCCTGTTCGACGACGTCCCGTTCCTGGAGGTCGCGCAGCAGGAGCACGACACCTTCGCCCAGATCCTGAGGGACCAGGGCGTGGAGGTCCTCTATCTCGAGAACCTCGTCGCCGAGGTGTTCGACCAGGTCCCCGGCGCCCGCGCCGAGTTCACCGACCAGTACATCGCCGAGGCCGGCATCCGCGGCCAGCACATGCCGCAGATCGTCCGCGAGAAGCTGGACTCCATCGAGGACAACCTCGAGTTCGTCAAGAAGACCATGGCCGGCATGACCAAGTCCGAGATCGACATGCCCCTCACGGCGTCCACGACCCTCGACTCCCTGGTCAACTCCGAGTCCGAGTCCGACCTGATCATCGACCCGATGCCCAACCTCTACTTCACCCGCGACCCGTTCGCGGTCGTCGGCGAGGGCGTCAACCTCAACCGCATGTACTCGGTCACCCGCAACCGCGAGACCCTGTACGGCAAGTACATCTTCAAGTACCACCCCGACTACAAGGACGTCTCGCTGTACTTCCGCCGCGACTGCCAGTTCCACACCGAGGGCGGCGACGTGCTGAACATCAACGAGAAGACCCTCGCCGTCGGCATCTCCCAGCGCACCCAGGCCGCCGCGATCGACGTCATGGCCCAGAACATCTTCTGGAACTCCGACTCCAAGGTCGAGCGCATCCTGGCCTTCGATATCCCGGTCTCGCGCGCCTTCATGCACCTCGACACGGTCTTCACCCAGATCGACGTCGATAAGTTCACGATCCACCCCGCCATCATGGGCACCCTGCGCGTCTACGAGCTGACCGCCGGCAAGAACCCGGGCGACGTGAACATCCGCCTGATCGAGGACACCCTCGAGCACGTCCTGGAGGACGCCACCGGCGTCGACCAGGTCAAGCTGATCCCCTGCGGCGGCGGCGACCCGATCGCGGCCTCCCGCGAGCAGTGGAACGACGGCTCCAACACCCTGTGCGTCGAGCCCGGCAAGATCTGCGTCTACGCCCGCAACACCGTCACCAACGACGTGCTGTACAAGGAGGGCCTGGACCTTCTCGTCGTGCCCTCCGCCGAGCTCTCCCGCGGCCGCGGCGGCCCGCGCTGCATGAGCATGCCCTTCTGGCGCGAGGACCTCTAAGTCTTTCCGTTTCCGGTGCGGTCCCCCTACAACCGCACCGGCTTCTCCCGTTAAACGGGCACCACTAATACTTACGTAATTCATTTCTTCGAAAGGAATCAAACCATGGGTGTTAACCTCTCCGGCCGTAGCTTCCTCAAGCTTCTCGACCTCACCACCGAGGAGATCGAGTACCTGCTCAAGCTCTCCAAGAACTTCAAGGATATGAAGCGCGCTGGCGTTCCGCACCGCTATCTCGAGGGCAAGAACATCGTTCTGCTCTTCCAGAAGACCTCTACTCGTACCCGCTGCGCCTTCGAGGTCGGCGGCATGGATCTGGGTATGGGCGTGACCTACCTCGATCCGGGTTCGTCGCAGATGGGCAAGAAGGAGTCCATCGAGGACACCGCCCGCGTTCTCGGCCGCATGTATGACGGCATCGAGTTCCGTGGCTTTGCCCAGGACGACGTCGAGGAGCTCGCTGCTAAGTCCGGCGTGCCCGTGTGGAACGGCCTGACCACCGAGTGGCACCCCACCCAGATGCTCGCCGACATCCTGACCGTCCAGGAGAACTTCAACTACGACATCAAGGGCAAGACCCTCGTCTTCATGGGCGACTGCAAGAACAATGTCGCTCGCTCCCTCATGGTCGTCTGCTCCAAGCTCGGCATGAACTTCGTGGCCTGCGGCCCCGAGGAGTGCATGCCCGCTGACGACGTCATCGAGGCCTGCAAGCCCATCGCCGAGGCTAACGGCTGCACCATCAAGCTGACCACCGACGTCAAGGACGGCGTCACCGGTGCCGACGTTATCTACACCGACGTGTGGGTCTCCATGGGCGAGCCCGACGAGGTCTGGGCCGAGCGCATCGCTCAGCTCACCCCGTATCGTGTTACCTCCGAGGTCATGGCTATGGCCAACCCGGGTGCTATCTTCCTGCACTGCCTGCCCAGCTTCCACGACACCAACACCACCATTGGCGCCGAGAAGTGCGAGCAGTTCGGCATCACCGAGCAGGAGGTCACCGACGAGGTCTTCGAGAGCCCCGCTTCCAAGGTCTTCGACGAGGCCGAGAACCGCATGCACACCATTAAGGCTGTCATGTACGCCACGCTCAAGTAAGAGCATCTAGCATCTCGCTCGGGGTGTATTGCTGCACACCCCGAGCGGTTTTATCTGGTAATAATCTCGCATCAAGCGGCAGGCACGGCACGGAAGAGCCGCTTCTGGCGAGATCAGTAAATGATTTATGAAGGGGGGATGAGAACTATGACTGAGACCGCTAAGAAAAAGCGCGGTATGCCTTCATCGTTCACCATTCTTCTTGCTCTGCTGGCAATTGTTGCAGTGATTACCGTTATCGTCTCCGGCACGTCCGGCGGCGCGGTTACTGCCGCCCGTCTGAGCGATTTCTGCACCGCCCCGATTAAGGGCTTCGCTGACGCTCTGCCTGTCTGCCTCTTCGTTATGATCCTGGGCGGCTTCCTCGGCATGATGACCGAGACCGGCGCTCTGGACAACGGCATCGCCGTTCTGGTGCAGAAGCTTAAGGGCAACGAGATTATGCTCATTCCCGTGCTGATGCTCATCTTCTCCCTCGGTGGTACCACCTATGGTATGTGCGAGGAGACCGTTCCCTTCTACGCCCTGCTCGCCGCTACCATGATGGCCGCTGGCTTCGACCCGATGGTCGGCGCCGCTACCGTCCTGCTCGGCGCTGGCTGCGGCTGCCTGGGCTCCACGGTTAACCCGTTCGCCGTCGGCGCTGCCGTCGACGCTCTGACCGGCGTTGGCATTGAGGTCAACCAGTCCATCATCATCGGCCTCGGTGCCGTCCTGTGGATTGTCACTACCGCTATGTCCATCTTCTTCGTGATGAGCTACGCCAAGAAGGTCAAGGCTGACAAGGGTTCCACCATCCTGTCGATGCAGGAGCTCAAGGACGCCGAAGAGGCTCACGGCAAGGCTGCTTCCGAGGTCCACAAGGAGGTCAAGCTCACCGGTCGTCAGAAGGGTGTTCTGATTGCCTTCGCCTTCACCTTCGTCGTCATGATCGTCGGCTTCATTCCGCTGGCCGACCTCAACGAGGGCGTCGCTAACTTCTTCGACGCTGGCGCTGTCTACGACGCCGACGGTAACGCCGTCGTCCAGGGCTGGTCTGCCCTGATCACCGGCCTGCCCATTGGCCAGTGGTACTTCGACGAGGCTTCCACCTGGTTCTTCCTCATGGCCGTCCTGATCGGTATCATCGGTGGCCTGTCCGAGAAGCAGATCGTTAACACCTTTATCACCGGCGCTGCCGACATGATGTCCGTTGTTCTCGTCATCGCCCTCGCCCGTGGTATCTCCGTCCTCATGGCTAACACCGGCCTCGACGTCTTCGTCCTCGACGCTGCCGCCAATGCTCTGGCTGGCCTGTCCGGCGTGATCTTCGCTCCCATGAGCTTCCTGGTCTACTTCGGCCTGTCCTTCCTGATCCCCTCGACCTCTGGTATGGCTACCGTCTCCATGCCCATCATGGGACCGCTGGCTGTTAAGCTCGGCTTCTCGCCCGAGGTCATGGTCATGATCTTCTCCGCCGCCATCGGTGTCGTGAACCTTTTCACCCCGACCTCCGGCGCCATCATGGGCGGTCTCGCCCTGGCCAAGATTGAGTGGACGACCTGGCTCAAGTTTGCCCTTAAGCTCATCGTCGCGCTCTCTGTCGTCTGCGCCATCATCCTGACCGTCGCCTGCGTGTTGATCTAAGTACCCAACGGGTACCCCACGGAAACCTTGACGATCCTGTAGAGGATCACCTGGTCATCGTCTGTCCGGTGGGGTAAACCCACCGGTAGACTCCTACCTTTAGCCCCCTTCCGTTCCGTGCGCGGGAGGGGGCGCTCTTGTGTTCCGGCGTTTTACCAAACGCCGGAACCACTCGACGCTGCAAGCCCGCCAGAGCGGCAATCTGACGTTCAATCGTCGGGCATGGCCAAAAGGCCTATGCCGGCCTCTTTTCATGCCAACTTGTACGTCCTGGACGTCGCTCGCTGACTTATGCTCAATCTGCGGCGCTGCCATTATTGATGCAAAGGGGTCAGGTTAGTTTGCGCCAAAAAGGGGAAGTTGCGGTGGAATAGTTCCTGTTTGGCCGTCTTGAGGGGTTAAACGGGAACTATTTCACCGCAACTTATCGATGGCGTGTTTGGTTGGTGCCTGTTGATGGTCTGGGTATCGGGGAGGGCGGGCTCCGTTATAATCGCCTAGAACATTAAATGGAAACGGGACGGGAGCCATATATGCGCCAGGGTTTCGACAACGCGAAGTATATCGAGCTGCAGGCTGCTCACATTAAGGAGCGCATCTCGCAGTTTGGTGGCAAGCTCTATTTGGAGTTTGGCGGTAAGCTGTTCGATGACTATCATGCGAGCCGCGTGCTGCCGGGTTTTGAACCGGACAGCAAGTTCCGCATGCTCAAGAGCATCGCCGACGATGTCGAGGTTATCATCGCGATCAACGCGAACCACATCGAGAAAAACAAGGCTCGTGGTGACCTCGGCATTACCTATGACGAGGATGTGCTGCGCCTGGTTGACCTGTTTCGCGGCAACGGCTTTGCTGTCGCGGCTGTGGTCATCACCCAGTACGCCGGCCAGCCCGCTGCCGATGTGTTCCGCAACCGCCTGAACGCGCTCGGTATTCCCGCCAAGCTGCACTATCCCATCGAGGGGTATCCGCACGATGTCGATCTGATCGTGTCCGACGATGGCTACGGCAAGAACGAGTTTGTCGAGACCACGCGTCCGCTCGTTGTCGTGACGGCACCCGGCCCCGGCTCGGGCAAGCTCGCCACTTGCCTCTCGCAGCTGTATCACGAGCATAAGCACGGTACCGCCGCCGGCTATGCCAAGTTCGAGACCTTCCCGGTCTGGAATCTTCCTCTGACGCATCCGGTCAATATTGCCTACGAGGCCGCCACGGCTGACCTCGACGACGCCAATATCATCGATTCCTTCCACCTTGAGGCCTACAACAAGACCACGGTCAACTACAACCGCGACGTCGAGGCCTTCCCGGTGGTCCGTGCCCTGATGGAAAAGATCCTGGGCAAGAGTCCCTACCAGAGTCCTACGGACATGGGCGTCAATATGGTCGGCTTTGCCATCACCGATGACGATGCCTGCCGCGACGCTTCCAAGATGGAGATCGTCCGCCGCTACTTTACCGCGGTCGAAAATGTGCGCCGTACCGGCGTGGGCGATGAGCAAGTCGACCGTCTCAAGATTATTATGAAGAAAGCCGGCATCGATAAGAACTACTCACCGGCGCGCTCGGCGGCCCTTACCAGGGAGCAGCTGACGGGTGGTCCCGTGGGTGCCATGGTCATGCCCGATGGCTCCGTGGTGACCGGTAAGACCTCCACGCGCCTGGGCGCCGCAAGTTCGCTCATTATGAACGCCCTCAAGCATGTCTCGGGCGTCGACCTTGAGCTCGAGGTCATTAGCGATGAGGCGATCGAGCCCATCAGCAAGCTCAAGACGCATTTCCTGGGCAGCAAAAACCCGCGCCTCCACACCGACGAGACGCTTATGGCGCTGTCGATCACCTCGGCCACGAGTGAGACGGCCGCTCGCGTCCTTTCGGGCCTGGAGCAGCTGCGCGGTTGCGATGCCTTCTTTAGCGTGATTATCTCGCCGACGGACGAGACGGTACTGCGCAAACTGGGTATCAACGTGTGCTGCGAGCCCAAGTTTGAGCGCCGCGGTTTCTTCCATCGCTAAGTTTGAAGCACCGCGGTAATTGCATTGCATTTTGGCCGTATCGGGTTAGCGCCCGGTACGGCTTTTTGATCAATAAAGCGCCTATTTCGGCGAAAAATAGCTGTTTACCTGCCTAGAAACAATTTGAGCGGTATACAATAACCGTAACTGTTTCATCCTTAGCGGGATGCCGCATGATGGATATTACCTGCCATCGTGAGGTGTGTCGGTCGCGCACGGCGCGTTAGATGCTCGTGCTCGGTTTGAGGAGGCTGCTATGGCGGGCAAGGGTCGTGCGAGTGTCAACGATATGAAGCGTGTCGAGGTGCTGGTGTTGATGGAGATCGACCAGCAAACCGAAGACAATGGCGGGCCGTATGGTTTCTCGCGCAAAACGCTTGCCGAGCGCGTGGGGGTTTCGCCGTATCGTGCCCGCGCCGCAATCGATCGCTTGGATTCCGAAGGCATGATTGATGTCGTCTCGCGTTATAGCGACGACGGCGGTCAGCTTGCAAATGGCATTTGCCTCACCGAACGTGGCGAGTGGTATCTTGAGGGCGTCCGTACCGGCATGCTCGTTCAAGAAATGCTTGAGGACGAGGTTGCTGATCGATAGCAGCATGTAACCCTTGCCATAGCGACGCCGCCTGGGAAACCGGGCGGCGTTTTGTTTCAAGATTGAGAAATGCAATCTCACGCGAGAAAAATTGCGAACGGTCCGCGGCGCGAGTATTACAATGAAGACCCGTAAGATGTGGATAAACAACTTCTACGGGAAGCGCAGGTAACTCAATATGACCAAGCATGTGTTCGTAACCGGTGGCGTGGTTTCGTCTCTGGGCAAGGGTATCACCGCGGCCTCGCTGGGCCGTCTGCTCAAGTCGCGTGGCTACAAAGTAACGATGCAGAAGGCCGATCCGTATCTGAACGTCGACCCCGGTACCATGAGCCCCTTCCAGCATGGTGAGGTCTTCGTTACCGAGGATGGTTACGAGTCCGACCTGGACCTGGGTCATTACGAGCGCTTTATTGATGAGAACCTGACCCGCGATTCCAACTTTACGACCGGCGCCATCTATAAGAGCTTGATCGCCCGCGAGCGTCGCGGCGACTTTTTGGGCGGTACCGTGCAGGTGATTCCTCACGTCACCAATGCCATTAAGGACAAGTTCCGCCGCATCGAGGAGCAGACCGGCTCCGATGTAGTCATCACCGAGCTGGGCGGCACGATCGGCGACATCGAGTCCCAACCGTTTGTCGAGGCCATCCGTCAGTACCGCAAGGAGGCCGGCCCCGAGAACGTCTGCTACATCCACGTGTCGCTCGTTCCCTATATCGCCGCCGCCCACGAGGTCAAGACCAAGCCCACGCAGCATTCCGTCAAGGAGCTCCGCAGCTTTGGCATCCAGCCCGATATCATCGTGCTGCGCTCCGACCACCATATCGATGACGCTATCCGCGGAAAGATCGCAAGCTTCTGCGACGTCGACACCGATTGTGTCTTTACCAACGAGGACTGCGCGAGCATTTACGATGTTCCGCAGCTGCTTGCCGAGCAGGACTTTGACCTGCGCATTTGCGAGCGCCTGGGTCTGGACCCGCGTGAGCGCGACATGAGCGAGTGGAACGAGTTCCTGCGCAAACAGAATCACGCCAACCATCACGCCGACAAGGTGAAGATCGCCGTCGTGGGCAAGTACACGCAGCTGCCCGATGCGTACCTGTCGGTTATCGAGGCCCTGCACCATGCGGGCGTCTTCTACGATCGCCATGTGGACGTCCAGCTGGTCGACGGCGAGAGCCTCGACGAGCAGAATGTCTCCGAGGTTCTGGGCGACGCCTCGGGCATCCTGGTCCCCGGCGGCTTTGGCAAGCGCGCCCTGGAGGGCAAGATCCTCGCGGCCGAGTTTGCCCGTGAGCACAAGATTCCGTATCTGGGCATTTGCCTGGGTATGCAGGTGGCCGTGTGCGAGTTCGCCCGCAACGTCGTCGGCCTTGCCGGCGCCAGCTCCTCCGAGTTCGATCCGGACGGCCCGTTTAGCGTCATCGATCTGATGAGCTCGCAGGAGGACGTGACCGAGAAGGGCGGCACCATGCGCCTGGGCGCCTATCCGTGCAAGCTCGCCGCCGATACCCTTGCTCGCGAGGCATATGGCGAGGAGCTCGTCTACGAGCGTCACCGTCATCGCTTTGAGTTCAACAACGCCTTCCGCGACCAGCTCGAGGACGCCGGTTTGGTTATCTCGGGCCTGTCGCCCGACGAGCGCCTGGTCGAGATGGTCGAGCTGCCGCGCGACGTGCATCCGTGGTATGTGGCAACCCAGGCTCATCCCGAGTTCAAGAGCCGCCCGACCAACCCGCAGCCGCTGTTCCGCGAGTTCGTGCGCGCTTCGATCGGCCAGCACGAGGGTGTCGACCGTCTGCAGGTGACGCCCATGAACCTCGCTACGGACTAAGGGTGCCGGCGAATAAGGAACATACCGAAGCTACTCCCTCGTCGCTCGCCGTGGCGGCGGGGGAGTATCTCGATTACCTCGCGGTCGAGCGGGGTTTGGCGCGCAACACGATTGCGGCCTATCGTCGTGACCTGACGACGTACTGCGCCTATCTGGAGCGGGCGGGTATTGTGTCTTTTGAAGAGGTGACCCGTCAGGTCGTGGAGGGCTTTGTCGCCGACCGTCGCGATGGGGGCTATTCCGATGCCTCGGTGGAGCGTGCGCTTGCGGCCGTGAAGGGCCTACATGCCTTTTTGGTGCGCGATGGGGCTGTGGCCCAAAATCCAACGGCGGCGTTGCGCCTGCCTAAAAAGGCTGAGCGTTTGCCGGAGTATCTATCGGTGGAGGATGTCTCGGCGCTGCTCGATCAAGACTTCCCCGAGGGCGAGATGGGCTTGCGCGACCATGCCATCTTGGAAGTGCTCTACGGATGCGGTTTGCGTGTGAGCGAGTTGGTGGGGCTCGATGTGGGCGATATCCATATCGACGATGGCTTTGTGCTCGTTCGTGGTAAGGGCTCGAAGGAACGCCTGTCCCCGCTGGTAGGAAGCGCGGCGCGAGCTCTGACGCTTTATGTAACTGAGGGGCGTTCTCGCTTGGCGGCCCATGCCCGCGGAACCGAGACCTCGGCGGTCTTTTTAAATAAGAACGGACGTCGCCTGTCGCGCCAGGCCGTGCATGCGATATGCGAGCGGTATGGGCGCCAAGTGGGGGTGGTGGGGCTCCATCCCCACACCTTGCGCCACTCCTTTGCCACCCACATGCTCGCGGGCGGTGCCGACTTGCGTGTGCTGCAGGAGATTTTGGGCCATGCCGATATTTCGACCACGCAGGTCTACACGCATGTCGATCGCACGCAACTGACCGAGGTCTATCTGGCGGCGCATCCGCTGGCACATCGCTGACCTGCTTATTTATAAATGTTAAGGGGGACGGGCCCCAGATTGCCGAGACGCACTTTTGCGCGCATGGGCAATCTGGGACCCGCCCCATTTTTCGCCAGACACCGGCGCGGCGGTGGGCCGTGTGCGTCGTGGGTGGGGGAGTTTGGGGGCGATGTGAACGGCGTGTAAAGGGACGTAAAAATCGCCTCAAGGTCAACTTGAAGGTTGAGGTTCGCGGGCGTGGTTCTACAGGTGGCATCCCGCCTTTGCTGCAAACACAACATATTGTGTTTTCGAACATATGCTCGGGGGTGTTTTACAACATATTGGGGGTGGAGTGGTGGGGCGGGGTGGGGGAAGGGGTGGGGAAAGGTGTTGAAAAATGGGGCGGTTCCCCATATTATTGATGACGTCGACAGGCGGGGTGGTTCCCCGCGTACGTGCCATCTGAGTAACCGAGGGGAGGGCGCACATGGGAATGACGGGTGCATACGAGCGCAATCTCGATGCAAAAGGTCGTCTATCCCTGCCTGCACCCCTTCGCGAGGAGCTTGGAGAGCACGTTCGCGTGTTCAAAGCCCTGGATGTCGATGCTCTGTACGTGTTCTCTGCCGAGGCCTTCGATAAGTGGGTCGAAGGACTCTTCGCGGGTCGTGAGGGCCACGAGGGTTTTAACCCGCGTGACATCAACGACCAGAAGCTCATGAGGGCGATCAACAAGCGCACCACGTCGATGGATGTGGACAGCGCGGGTCGTATCGGTCTTTCTGAGTCTCTCCGCAAGCAGGCGAACCTCGACCGCGAGGTCACGGTTGTGGGCAACTACGACCACCTTGAGGTTTGGGATCGCGCCGCGGCCGATGAGGACGATGACGACGAGGCCCTGCTGGACCTCTTCTTCTCGTAAGGGCAAGGCACGAGTAACGGATGGAGCGTGGGATCTTGACACAAGAATATCGGCATGAACCTGTCATGCTCGGCGAAGTGCTTGAGTCGCTGCAGCTAAAGAGCGGCTCCGTCGTCTGCGACTGCACCCTTGGCGGTGCCGGCCATTCGGTAAAGATGGCCGCGCAGGTGGGGGAGACCGGCCTTTTGCTCGGCGTCGATCAGGACGACATGGCCCTCGAGGCCGCTGGCGCCCGTCTGGACCGCGAGGTTCCCGGCGTACCGCACCAGCTGCTGAAGGGCAACTTCGGCGACTTGGACGAGCTGCTTTGCTCGGCCGAGGTGCCCGGGGTCGATGGCTTCCTGTTCGACTTGGGCGTTTCGTCGCCGCAACTCGATATCCCTGGCAGGGGCTTTTCGTACAACGAGGACGCCCCATTGGACATGCGGATGGATCCGGGTAACAACACCTTAAACGCAGCTGAGGTCATCAACACCTATAACGAACACGACCTCGCCCGGATTCTACGCGTCTACGGCGAAGAGAAGTTCGCCTCGCAGATCGCACGTGAGATCGTGCGCCGCCGCGAGCATGAGCCGATCGAAACTACCGGTCAGTTTGTCGAGATCATCAAGGCTGGTATCCCCGCTGCCGCCCGTCGGCATGGCGGACACCCGGCCAAGAAAAGTTTCCAGGCCATTCGCATCGAGGTCAATCACGAACTCGATGTGCTCGAGCGAGGGCTTGACGCCGCCACAAGGTGGCTCAACCCGGGCGGACGCATCTGCGTCATCTCGTATCACTCGCTCGAGGACCGTATCGTAAAGAACCACTTTAAGGAGATGAGCCAGGGGTGCACGTGCCCGCCGGAGATTCCGGTGTGCGTGTGCGGCAACGCGCCGATACTCAAGGTCATCACCCGCAAACCCCTGGTTGCCCAACCCGATGAGGTTGCGCGCAACCCTCGGGCGAGATCAGCCAAGATCCGCGTGGCACAGCGTCTGTAGACGCGACCGCGCGATATTGGACCTCCCGCTCGTACCACAAACGAAGCTTAAACACACTACCAACGTACTCGGGATGGGAGGCGGCATATCATGGGCTACAACACCTCAAACGCAGCACTCGCCTATGATATGAACGCCATGCCCGCCTATCGTGAGGCACCGCAGGCTCCCGCTGCTCCCCGCGAGCAGCGCACGCCGCGCTTTGATGTCTACACGGGCGCGGGCCGTCAGGCAAACCAGGCGGTAAGCCCGGTTTTCATGAGCGTTCTTAAAACGTTTTGCATCATTGCGGCCATCTTCATGACGATCGGTGTCGCCCGTGTGGCGCTCGCCGGCGTTACGGCCCAGGTGCTCAACAGCAACGCCGCGCTTACCAACACGCTCGAGAAGGCGACCGATGAGAGCTCCGACCTGGAGGTCATGCATTCGGTCTATGGTGCCGACACGCGCATTCGCGACCTTGCGGGCGCTTATGGCATGGTGGAGCCCAGCGAGAGCGTTACACTTGACTTTTCGCAGGATGCAGCCGCGGGCGCTAGCTCGACCGCGACCGCTCAGTAACAAGACGGTAGCTGAGTATGACAAATGACTATCGCCGCGGCTCCGACGGGGGTCGCGGTTCTGGACGTCCCTCATCGCGGGGACGTTCTGGTTATCAAGGAACGGGTCGGCCATCTTACAACGCGAGGCCGTCCTATGGCAACGACCCCGCGTCGCGTCTCCGTGGCTCGAGTGGTCCTCAGATGCATAACACCAGACCGCGCAAGAGCTCGTCGACCGAATGGCTCACGGGCACGCCGCTGCCCCGTCGCAAAGCCGTCATGGGCTTCATCGGGTTTGGCTTGGGTTTGGGCGTCCTTCGCCTTGCCGACTATCAAATTGTGGAAGCCGATAAGCTACGCGACCGTGCCGATGCACGTCGCTTGCTTGCGCAGACGCTGTATGCCAAGCGCGGTACCATCTACGACCGTAACGGCAACGTGCTGACGTCGTCGGTCGAATGCCGCAACATCGCCGTGAATCCTCAGCTTATCGAGGACGTTGACAAGACGGTATCGGCGCTGGTCAAAGCTACGGGAATCGATAAAAAGACCTGTCGCGAGCTCGTTGAGTCGGATGGCACCTGGGTGTATATCAAACGCCAGGTGGACGAGGACGATGCCGCGGCGCTGGAGAAGAAGAACCTGCCAGGCGTGCTCTTTGAGCAGGCCATGAAGCGCGTGTACCCCTACGGCAACCTGGCATCGCAGGTGCTTGGCGTGGTAAACGTGGACAACGACGGTCTGACGGGCCTCGAAAAACAGTACAACAAGCTTTTGACCGGAACCAACGGTTCGCTGGTGCGCGAGCGGGCGAGGGACGGTAGTTATATCGCGGGCGGCGCCTATAAAAAGGTGGCGGCGGTGGACGGCGTGGATATCGTGACGACACTCGATGTCAATATCCAGCGCGCCGCCGAGGACGCCCTGGCCGAGGCGGTCGAAAAGACCAAGGCCAAGAACGGCTCGGCCCTGGTCACCGATCCCACGACGGGCGAGATTCTAGCGGCATGCTCGTATCCGACATATGACCAGGCCGATCTGGAAAACGCCAAGACCGAGGACATGAACTTGCGCCTGGTTACCGATGCCTATGAGCCCGGCTCGGTCTTTAAGACGCTCGTGGCCGGTGCCGGCTTCGACTTGGGTGCCGTGCGTTCGAGCACGTCGTTTGAGGTGCCGGCGAGCATTAAGGTTGGCGACGACACCGTTACCGACGCCGACAAGCGCGACTACACCATGACCATGGATGTGCGCGAGATGATGCGCCGTTCGTCCAACGTGGGCTTTGTTCTGGTGGGGCGCAAGATCGGTGCCGACGACTTTGCCGCCTATGTGGACAAGTGGGGCATCGGTCACAGCTCGGGTGTCGATTTTCCGGGAGAGAGCCTGGGTATCGTCAAGGAGCGTGACCAGTATGACGGCGCCACGCTGGGCTCGATGAGCTTTGGACAGGCACTGTCCGTCTCGCCGATTGAGATCGCACGTGCCGTGGGCGGCATCGCCAACGGCGGCGTGATGATGACACCGCACTTCTATAAGTCCAGCAAAGGCGACGAGAAGGACTGGGGCGAAGGCGAGCGCGCGATTTCGGAGGACGCCGCATCCCAGGTGACATCGTGCATGCAGACGGTCGTGTCCGAGGGAACGGGCGTTGGCGGCGCGGTTGACGGCTATGACGTGGCGGGTAAGACCGGTACGGCCGAACGTGCCGACGAGAACGGCGGCTACCTCAAGGAGAACTACATGTCGTCCTTTATGGGCTTTGCACCGGCACAATCGCCCAAGGTGCTGTGCTATATCACGCTCGACGGAACGCCGAGCGGCTCAGATGCCGCTGCGGTGCCGTTCCAGTCCATTATGGCCAACGCGCTCGACGTGCTGGGTATCCCGCACACGAAGTAGGGGGTTACAATCTTTGGGGCGTGGTTTGTTGTCCCATATGAGGGTGTTCACATGCCCTGCACCACGCATGTGCGGCGCTGGGATACAATACGCCGATAGCATTATTAGGTTTACAGGGGAGCTGCAATGATAGAGATCGCCGTCAACAACCTCGCGGCCGCAACAGGGGCCCGAACCGTGACGGGAGAAGCCGATCGGGTATGCCGCGGGTGCGTTATCGACTCGCGCCAGGTCGAGGAAGGGACGATTTTCGTCGCCTTTCCCGGTGAAAACGTCGACGGCAATGATTTTGCTTCCCGTGCCGTCCAGTCGGGTGCCGGCGCCGTCGTGATGACGCGTGAGCCCGAGGCCGAGCTGGTCTCGCTGGCGCAGGACAAGGGGTGCGCCATCCTGCTGACCGATGATCCCGAGGAGTTTCTGCTGCGTTTGGCGCACACGTATCGCCTGGAGCTTGGCTGCCTGGTCGTTGGCATTACCGGTTCCATCGGCAAGACGACGACCAAGGACGTGCTCGCCGCCGTGCTCGCCAAGCGCTATCGTGTCTGGGCCACCAAGGGCAATTTCAATAACCTGATCGGCATGCCGCTCACGGTGCTTTCCGCTCCGGCCGATACCGAGGTCCTGGTGCTCGAGATGGGCATGAACCATTTCCACGAGATTGAGCGCCTGTCCAAGTCCGCCAATCCCAACCTTGCCATCGTGAGCAAGATTGGTACCTCTCACATCGGCATTTTGGGCAGCCGCGAGAACATCGCCCGCGCTAAGGCCGAGATTGTCCAGGGTATGTGCGCCGCCGGCGACTTCTTGCCGCTGCTGGTTTTGGGCGGTGAGGACGACTTTACGCCGTTCATTCGCGATACGTTCGCCCAGCCTGCTGGTATCGACGTTATGCTGGCCGGCGTCTCGGACGACGATGAGGTCCGTGCCCGCGACATTCGTGTTGATGACGAGGGACGTCCGGTCTTTACGCTCGATTTTGGCCAGGGTGAGACGATCGATACCATGCTTGCCATCCCCGGCGTGCAGTCCGTTCCTAATGCCGTTAAGGCCGCCGCGGTTTCCTATCGCCTGGGCGTGACGCCCGAGCAGATCGATGCTGCTTTTAGGGGCCTCACGATCACCGGTCACCGCCAGGAGATCAAGCGCGCCAAGAGCGGTGCCCGCGTCATCGACGATTCCTATAACGCCAGTGCCGAATCCATGGCTGCTGGCCTCGATCTACTGTGCTCGCTTTCGTGCACGGGGTCTCGCATGGCGATCCTGGGCGAGATGGGCGAGATGGGCGATGAGGCTCCTCGCATGCATGAGCTCGTGGGCGCCTATGTCGCCGCCAAGAAGCTCGACATGCTGGCGTGCGTGGGTGGTGAGCTGGCCCAGCTTATGGCCGATGCCGCGCGCATGATGGGCATGGACGAGGACCGCATCCAGGTGTTCTCCGATTATCAGCAGGTGCTCGACCGCATGGGCGGCGCGCTTGAAAAACATGATGTTGTACTGGTCAAGGGTTCCCGCTTTGTTGAGCTCGACCGCTTTGTGGAAGGTGTGTGCTAGCCCATGTTCGGCAATCCCTCGTATCCAACGTATCAGGCTTTTTTGGGGCTTGGCATCGCCGCTGCCATTGCGCTGCTGCTCATGCCGTGGTGGATCAAGCTGCTCAAGGTCGAGGGTATCGGCCAGCAGGTTCGTGCCGACGGCCCCAAGCGTCATTTGGTTAAGCAGGGAACGCCCACCATGGGTGGCGTTGTCATTCTCGTCGCGATTTCGCTGACCTGCCTGCTGATGGGCAAGCTCACCACCGAGCTCGTGCTCGTGCTGCTCGCCACGCTGGCGACCGGCGTGCTGGGCCTGATCGACGACCTGACCTCCGTTACGCATGGGCGCTCGCTCGGTCTGACGCCTCATGCCAAGATGATCGGTCTAACCATTATCTGTGTCACCTTTACGGTACTTGCCGTCAACTGGTGCGGCGTCGCCCCCGAGATTCGTTTTCCCGGCGGCCTGACGATTGACCTCGGTGTTCTTTCGACCACTATCTGCGGCCTTTCGTTCCCGTGGCTTTACATTGTCTTTTGCTGGCTGATGATCGCCGGTCTTTCTAATGCCGTGAACCTGACTGATGGCCTTGACGGTCTTGCTGGCGGCACCTCCATGATTGCCATGCTCGCCATGGCTGCCATGGCGTTTTTGCACGGAGACGTGAACCTGTCCATCTTCTGCACCGCGTGTGCCGGTGCCTGCTTGGGCTTTCTGTGGTTCAACTGCTATCCGGCGAGCATCTTTATGGGCGATACCGGCTCGCTTGCCCTGGGTGCCGCGTTTGCCTGCACGTCCATCATGACCAACACCGAGGTCGTCTCCCTCATCATCGGTGGCCTGTTTATCGTTGAGACCCTGTCGGTCATGATTCAGGTTGTCTACTTCCACTTTACGCACAAGCGCGTCTTCCTTATGGCGCCCATCCATCATCATTTCGAAAAGAAGGGCTGGGCCGAGACCAAGGTCGTCATCCGTTTTTGGATTATCGCTGCTGCCTTTGGTGCCGTTGGCCTTGCTCTGTTCTTCCAGTTGGGATAGTGGTCTTTCATGTCTCTTGCTGATGTCTTTAGCCTGCTCGTTTTGGGTCAGGGCAAATCCGGTCTCGATGTCGCCCGCTGGGCGCTGGCACATCCCGAGCGCGTAAGTGCCGTTACCGTGTATGGCGGTGGCACCTCTGAGCCCAATGACGCCACGCGTGCGCTCGAGGCTGCTGGTGCGTCGTTTGTCTATGGGACCGAACAGGTCGGGGGCGCCTATGACGTATGCGTGACGTGCCCGGGCATCTCGGAGTTCTCGGGCTTCTTTAAGGCCGGGCGCGAGCATGCCGCCCAGATTATGGGTGAGCCCGAGTTTGCCTATCGCCTGTCGCCCGATAACTGGATTGCCATTACGGGTACCAACGGCAAGACGACCACCACGTCGCTGACTGATTATCTGCTCAAGGCTGCCGGTGAGGCCAGCGTAGCTGTCGGCAACATCGGCGAGCCGCCGGTCAACGAGATTGACGGCCGAGCTCATAACGAGTGGTTTGTGGCCGAGCTCTCGAGCTACCAGATTGCTACGACCGCCGAGCTTCATCCTCGCGTGGCGGTGCTGCTCAACATCACTCCCGACCACTTGGGCTGGCATAAGAGCCATAAGAACTATGCGCTTGCCAAGATCAAACTGTTTGACAATATGGTCGATGACGATCTGGCGGTTGTCGACGTCGAAGACGCCGGCATTCACGAGTTCGATGAGTACATCTACACGCCGGGTCGTCGCATCTGCAAGGTCGCTTTTGACGAGCCCGAGGGCGAGGATGCCGCCTTTGTGCGCGATTGCAAGATGATCGTGCGCCTGAAGGGCGTCGAGACCCCGCTCATCGCTACATCCGAGCTCAAGATCTCGGGCCATCACAATGTTATCAATGCCCTGTGCGCTGCCACGGCTGCCCTGGCAGTCGGTGCCGATGTCGATGGTGTCTGCCGCGGTCTGGCCTCGTTCCAGCCGCTCGAGCACCGCGTGGAGCCGTGTGGCGAGATTGACGGCGTGCGCTACGTCAACGATTCCAAGGCGACCAACACCGATGCGGTCGAGAAGGCACTGACGGCATTTCCCGATGATGACGTGATCTTGCTGCTCGGCGGCCACGATAAGGGCACGCCGCTCACGGACTTCGCGCGCGTTGTTATGGATAACGTACGCTCGGTCGTCTGCTTTGGCGATGCGCGCGAGCGTTTCACCGCCGCTATGGACGAGGCCGATGTCGACGGCGATGTGGATATCGCCCAGGCGGATGACCTGCGCGATGCCGTGGACGTCGCCCGTTCGCTGTCGAGCCGTGGCGACGTGATCTTACTTTCTCCTGCCTGCTCTTCGTTCGATGAGTTCTCGGGCTATGAGGAGCGCGGCCGCGTGTTTAAGGACTATGTGGCCCAGCTTGCCGCTGCGGCGAAATCGCAAATGGAATAGGGGTTGCCGGTGAGAGAGGAGAGCCCCCGACAAGGTATGAGGAGGCCCGACTCGGACCGTGCTTCCTCGCGGCGCAGCACACCGCGTTCCGGTCGCGGCGGGCAGTCGTTTAGCGAACGCTATATTGCCGGCGTTCCCGCCCGTATCATGCGCCCCCGTTTGATATTCATGGCCTGCTTGTTTACCTTGGTATGTTTTGGCCTGCTGATGGTGTACTCGGCGTCTTCGGTCGAGGCGCTGCACGAGAATGGCTCGGCGACGTTTTTTCTGGGTCGACAGGCCGCGTTTGCCGTGGTCGGTGTTCTGGCGCTGATTGCCATCGTGCGCGTTTTGCCGGACAGCTGGTTTGGGGAGGATGTGCTCAGGATCTTCCTCATAGGCATGATAGGGCTACTGTTTCTGGTGTTCTTGGTGGGCAGCGGCAGCCGTGGCGCCACGCGATGGCTTAACATCGCCGGTATTCAGTTCCAGCCTTCCGAGTTTTTAAAGCCATTTGCCATTGCGTATTCGGCCATCATGCTTGATCGCTTCTTTTCGCCCGGTGGCAACATCAACGAATTCCTTCGCAAGATGGGCATCTACCTGGGCATTTCGCTCTTTCTGATCTTTATCCAGCCCGATTTCGGTACTGTCCTGATCATCCTGTTGACCCTCATGTGCATGGCGTTGTTTGCGGGTCTCGACCCCAGATTTATCATCGGCGTGCTAATCTTCGGCATTCTCGTGATCGTGATTGCGCTTGTCGCAGAGCCGTACCGTATGGTGCGTATTCAGGTTGCCTTGAACCCTTGGGCCGACGAGTATGGTGACGGCTATCAGGCCACGCTCGCCATCATGGCCTTTGCCTCGGGCGGTCTGTTTGGCCGTGGCATCGGCAACTCAACCATGAAGTACTCGTATCTGCCCGAAGCGCACAACGACTACATCTTGGCCATCATTGGCGAGGAAGTCGGTTTTGTCGGAACCGTGCTGTTCTTCTTGGTGTTTGCGATGCTGATCTACTCGGCGTTTCGCATTGCCGAGCAGGCGACCGATCGTCGGGGCGCGCTCATGGCGTCTGGCTCCGCGGTCATTCTCGCGGTGCAGTTTTTGATTAACGCGCTGGGCATCCTCAACGTGTTTCCCATGACGGGCAAACCGTTGCCGTTTATTAGCTACGGCGGTTCGTCGATTATTGTGTCGCTTATGCTTGCCGGGTTGATCCTGCGCGTTTCGTACGAGAGCGCCCGCCGCGATGAGTACGACCGTCGCCGCGAGAGCTTTGCCGTTATGGATGAGAGTACCGCCGGCGTGCCCCACGTGCGCGGCGAGCGATCTTCGCGTAACGGTTTTACCGTCCTGGATGGCTCTGCGACCGAGCCGGCAGCCCGCCCGCGTCAGCGAACGGCGCCGCAAGGTCGTCCGCAGCGCCCCAGCCCTCGCAACGCGTGCGGCGGATATAATCGAATCGATTTGAACTCGGACCCGTCGGCGCGCCTGCGCACCGACGACCAGGGACCGCGTGTACGAAGGGACTACCATGACCGATAAGATGACCGTTGCTATTGCAGCCGGCGGCACGGCAGGGCACATCAACCCCGCGCTCGCCTTGGCCGAAGAGCTGCGTGACCGTGGCCACCACGTTGTGTTCGTGGGCCAGTCGCGCAAGCTCGAGGGTCGTCTGGTCCCCGAGGCTGGGTTTGATTTTGTGCCCATTACGGTCACGGGCTTCGACCGCTCCCGTCCTTGGACGGCGCTGACCTCGCTGTGGCGTGTCAACAAGGCCAAGCGTGCGCTCGCCAGTCATTTCTCAAAGGTCGGCAAGCCCGATGCCGCCATCGGTTTTGGTGCCTATGTCGAGGTTCCACTGCTGGGGTGGTGCAAGGGCGCAGGCGTCCCGTATCTGCTGCATGAGCAGAACTCTGTTCCGGGCCTGGCCAACAAGATGATGAACTCCCACGCCGCCCGCGTGTGCATCTCGGTGCCGGCAGCGCGGTCGGTCTTTGAGCGCGAAGGTGACCCTGGCCACGTGCTCATGACCGGCAACCCCGTACGTCGCTCGGTAATCGAGGGCGATCGCGCTCGCGGCCGCAAGGCACTTGGCGTTCCCGAGGACGCTACGCTGCTGCTCGTCTTTGGCGGTTCACTTGGCGCCCAGCACCTCAACGAGCGCGTGGCTTCGCTCAAAAACGAGCTGCTTTCGCGCAAGAACCTCTATGTGTTGCATTCGACGGGTGCCGACGGCTTTGAGGAGACCGAGCGCGCTTTGGCGCTGACGCCCGAGGAGGCGAAGCGTTACCGCGTCCAGCCTTACATCGACAACATGGGCGATATGCTGGCTGCTGCCGATTTGGTGCTCTCGCGTTCGGGCGCATCGAGCGTGGCCGAGATCGCTGCGCTCGCCGTGCCTTCGGTGCTCGTGCCGTACCCGCATGCGACAGCCGACCACCAAACCACCAATGCCCGTTATCTGGTCGACGCCGGTGCCGGCGTGCTCTGCGCTGATGCCGATATCGACGGTTCTGCCTTTGCCGATGAGCTGCTGCACCTGGTTGATGACGCGGCGGCACGCGACGCCATGCGTCAGGCGGCGCGTGGTCTGGCTCAGGATAGGGCCGCCGCTCTTCTGGCGGATGCGGTAGAGGGTTTGCGTTAGTTAGACGGGATATCGTCGGTCGCCCTCGCGCTGATGCGGTAGGTGCGGTACAGTTAACGGGTTACAGGCAGTGTTTACGCAAGGAGTACACGAGCACATGGCTGATTCCCAGACTGCAACCTCCGCGCCCGAGTTTAAGAGCGCCCACTTTATCGGTATCGGCGGCGCCGGCATGAGCGGCATCGCCCTCGTTCTTCACGAGCGCGGTTATGCCGTTACCGGCTCCGACCTTAAGACGTCACGTTATATCCGCCAGCTTACCCGCGCTGGTGTGAAGGTGCATGTGGGCCATGAGGCCGCCACGATCGACGAGGTCAAGCCCGACGTGGTTGTTGTCTCCACCGCTATTCCGGAGTCCAACCCTGAACTCGTGCGCGCTCGCGAGCTTGGTATTCCCGTGTGGCCCCGTGCCAAGATGCTCTCTGCTTTGGGCCACGGCTACACCACCGTCGCCGTTGCCGGCACGCATGGCAAGACCACCACGTCTTCGATGTGCGCCACCATGCTCGACCGCATGGGTCTGGATCCGAGCTTCTTGATCGGTGGCATCGTCGAGGGCTATGACACGAACGGCAAGAACGGCTCGGGCGACTACTTTGTCGCCGAGGCCGACGAGTCCGACAGCTCCTTCCTGTTCCTGAACCCCAACGTGGTCATCGTGACCAACGTCGAGGCCGACCACCTTGATCACTACTCGGGTATCGAGGAGATCGAGGCGACTTTCGCCAAATTCATGAGCCTGGTGGGCGAGGACGGCACCGTCATCGTCTGCGGTGAGGACCCGCATCTGGTCGAGCTCGCCAAGTCGACGGGCCGTCACGTGCTTTCCTACGGCTTTGCCGAGAGCAACGACATCGTCTGCATGCACCCGGATGTCAAGGGCATCCAGAGCGACTTTATCGTTCGCTTTGAGGACGGCACTGAGCACGCTGTGGAGATCAAGAGCAATCCCGGTCGCCACAACATGCTCAACGCCACGGCGGTGCTCACCGTCGCCCATGTCCTGGGCCTTGACATCGACGCCGCCGCCAAGGCGCTCTCGAGCTTTGAGGGCGTCCGCCGTCGCTTTACCCACGTGGGCGATATCGATGGCATCACCGTGGTCGATGATTACGGCCATCACCCCACCGAGATCAAGGCGACGCTTGCTGCCGCCTCGTCGCTGGGCTACAAGCACGTCGACGTCGTGTTCCAGCCGCATCGCTATTCGCGCCTGCAGGCCCTGTGCGACGACTTTGCCGATGCATTTGCCAATGCCGATAAACTGCTGCTGATTGATGTGTTCTCGGCTGGCGAGATGCCCATTCCGGGTGTCACCTCTAAGATGCTCGCCGATACCGTGCGCGCCAAGCATCCTGGCAAGGAGGTCGTGTACTGCTCCAGCCGTCTTGAGCTCAATCAGGAGCTCGAGCAGATGGTGGGCGAGGGCGACTTGCTGCTCACAATGGGTGCCGGTGACGTTACGACCGTCGGCCCCGAGTTTATCGAGTATTTGACTGCCAAGAAAGACGCTTAAGTCTAATGGGTCTGTTTAACGCCGTCATGGCGCTCTCGGGCATGATTGACACGGATGTGATCGAGGACGAGCGCCTTGCGCGTCATACGAGCTATCGTATCGGCGGCAAGGCCGACCTCTTTGTGACGTGCCATAGCTATCATGCCCTCCGCCGCGCCGTGGCGGTGCTCGATCGCGAGCAGGTGCCGTGGGTCATCATCGGCAAGGGCTCCAATCTGCTGGTTGCCGATGGCGGTTATCGCGGCGCCGTCATTTCGCTCGGACGTGAGTTTCAGCGCACGGTTGTTGCCGATGACGGTTGTACGCTGACGGTCGGTGCGGGCGTGATGTTTGCGCGCCTGGTCAACGATGCCCTGTCGCGTAGCCTCTCGGGCCTTGAGTTTGCCGTTGGCATCCCTGGCTCGGTTGGCGGTGCGATATCTATGAATGCCGGCACACGGACCGAGTGGATTGGCTCGCTGGTTGAGGATGTCGTAACGTTTGACCCGGCATCCGGTATCAAGCATTATGCGGGGTCCGAGATCACTTGGGGCTACCGCGAATGTAGCCTTCCCCGCAATGAGATTATCCTCGAGTGCGTGCTCAAGCTTAAACCGGCGCCCAAGGCCGACATTCGCGAGCGCATGGAGCGGTACCTGACGAGGCGCAAGCGTACGCAGCCCATGGGTCGCGCATCCTGCGGGTCGGTCTTTCGCAACCCGCCCGATGCGAGTGTGGGCAAGCTTATCGAGGATTGTGGATTAAAGGGTTTTTCGATTGGCGGCGCGGAAGTTTCGCCCGTTCACGCTAATTTTATCGTTAATAACGGAACTGCCTCGGCCGATGACGTTGCCGCGGTTATCAGACATGTGCACGGAAAGGTGAGGGAGGCGTATGGCATCGAGCTCAGACCGGAAGTTAAATTCCTCGGCTTCTAGAGCATCGAAACCCACCTTCCGCCGCGCCGGAGGGCGTTCCGGCGCGCCTGCCAAACCTCAACGCAATACCGTCGCGCACTCTAAGTCTGTCGGGCATGCTCGACAGACCAGTCGTCCGGTTGTCGGCTCGCAGCTCGGTAATCGTCCGGCCGCAAAAAAGTCCTCGCGTCCCTCGGTGACGTCAAAGCCTGCTATGGGCGCCAAACCCGCCCGTCCCATGGCAACTCCTAAGCCCTCGACGGGAACTAAAGCGCCGCGTCCAGGTCGCACGCTGGGCGCATCGAAACCGCGCTCGCTGACATCGGTGCCGGCTACCGCCAAGAAGCCTTCGGGTAAAAAAAGCGTCAACCCGTTGTCTTCACTTGGGGCGATGGCAAATAAAACATCAGACGCCGCTTCTGTCGTTGCAGGCAAAGGCAAAATCGTGGGCGGAGTTCTGGCCGCCTTGGCCGTGCTCGTCGTCGTTGCCATCGTGGTGATTAACTCTGGATTGTTTACTGCCACTGATATTCAGATTCAAGGCAGCGAGCATGTGACGAAGCACGATGCTATCCAGCTGATCGATTTGCCCGAGGGAACGTCGCTTTTTAACGTCGATCCCGACCAGATTACCGAGGATCTCAAGCAGAACCCGTGGGTCTCGGGCGTGGATGTCCAGCGTCAGTTCCCGCATACGCTCATCATTACGCCGATGGAGCGCAAGGTCATTGCAATTGCCTATATCAGCTCCGATGACCTTGCCTGGGCCATCGGGGATGATGACACCTGGATCGCCCCGCTGTCGACGTCGGTCGAAGTGGACGATCAGGGCAACGTCATCACGACAGGGCAGGGCTCAAATACCTTGACCGGAATCGATGCCGCGCTGGCGCTCGCTAAGCACTATGGCGCGGTGTTGTTGACTGATGTCTCGGCGGATGTCGCTCCGGTTTCCGGCCAGGCAGTGAGCTCCAAGGCCGTTAAGGCTGGGTTGGATTATGTGCGTGGTTTTTCGAGCGAGTTCTTGGGACAAGTCAAGGATATTTCCACGCCTTCGGTCGAAGCCATCTCGGCAAACCTCAATAACGGCATTGAGGTGTCGCTGGGCGATTCGGACGATATCGTCAAGAAGGAACGCGTAGTTACCAAGTTGCTTTCGCAGGTAGAGGGCGTAACGTATATCAATGTGCGCTCTCCGGGTAACTACACATTTAGGAATGCTCCGACCTCGTAGCGCTGGTTGATGCTTTGTTGAGGGGCCATACCACGCCGTTTATCTGGTTTGTTTGGTTTTCACGGTCAATTATTTGACTGATACGTTCATAATGTGCAAACATAATACGGTTTACCTTTGCATTTACTTTCAACCTGAAGGTTAATGTGCGCAGGGGTCGACCCATGCTATGGCTATAACCTTTGTTCGGAGGACCGACATGCACGAGACAGAGATCAACAACTACCTTGCCGTCATTAAGGTGGTCGGCGTCGGCGGCGGCGGTACCAACGCGGTCAATCGAATGATCGAAGAGGGCATCCGCGGCGTCGAGTTTGTTGCCATCAACACCGATGCTCAGGCACTCGCGATCTCTGATGCCGATATCAAGGTGCACATCGGCACCGACCTTACCCGCGGCCTGGGCGCCGGCGCCAACCCCGAGGTTGGCCGCAAGGCTGCCGATGAGTCCCGCGACGACATTGCCGAGGCGCTCGCTGGTGCCGACATGGTGTTCATCACCTGCGGCGAGGGCGGTGGCACCGGTACCGGCGCTGCTCCCATCGTTGCCGATATCGCGATGAACGAGGTCGGTGCGCTGACCGTCGCCGTCGTGACCAAGCCCTTCACCTTCGAGGGCCGCAAGCGCAAGAAGAGTGCCGAGGAGGGCATTAAGACCCTCTCCGATTGCGTCGACACCATGATCGTCATCCCTAACGATAAGCTGCTCGACATCGCCGAGAAGAAGACCACCATGCTCGAGGCCTTCGCGATTGCCGATGGCGTCCTTTCCCAGGGCACCCAGGGCATCACCGACCTCATCACCGTCCCCGGTATCATCAACCTGGACTTCGCCGATGTTAAGACCATCATGAAGCAGGCCGGTACCGCCATGATGGGTATCGGTACCTCTTCTGGGGACACCCGTGCCGTCGACGCTGCCCAGCAGGCCATCTCCAGCCCGCTGCTCGAGAGCTCCATCGATGGTGCCACGCGCGTGCTGCTCTCCATCGCCGGTTCCAAGGACCTGGGCATCCAGGAGATCAGCGACGCCGCCGACGTTGTCGCCAACGCCGTCGACCCCGAGGCCAACATCATCTTCGGTACCGTTGTCGACGAGTCCCTGGGCGATCAGGTGCGTATCACCGTCATCGCTACGGGCTTCTCCGACTCCAACGTCAACCGTCAGGACGAGCTCTTTGCTGCTCAGCAGTCTCAGAGCAAGGCCGCTGCCTCCGCTGAGCCGCAGCGCACCGCTCCTGCCACGAGCCCGGCTCAGGCCGCTCCGACCCGCAACGTCGGTGGCACCGAGCTTCCTAACTTCGGCAACGATCAGTTCGAGCTTCCCGACTTCCTGAAGCGCGGTAGCTTCTAAGTCGTTCTTTGCATTGTTGTGCGCTGGGGCGTGTCCGTATGGACGCGCCCTTTTTATTTCGACTTTGTAAACTAGAACCTCCAATCTCTTTACGTTCCCTTTACGATTGCCTCCAGCGCAGCAGGTATCCTTTTAGAGAAGTATGACAGCCGTATAAACGCGGGCTGTAGCGGCGATGCCGCGGTACTTGTGTTATTAGGAGGCTTTAGTATGGCAGCACGTACGGACAAAGTTTCGCGTGTCGACCATGATGGAGTTACGTTGGTGGAGGGCGCGACATCCGATGTTCGCTTTGCCTTCACCGAGCGCGCCGGTGGCGTTTCCGAAGATGCGTACTCCTCACTCAACTTGGGCTCGCATGTTGGCGATGACCCCTTTGCTGTTCAAGAAAATCGTCGTCGTGCGCTCGAGGCTATGGGTGCCGCCGAGTGCGAGCACAACCTGCTCGTTCCCAATCAGGTCCATGGTGATCATATCGTTGCGGTGACCTCGAACGGCGCCGATGACCTTGAGGACGTTCGCGAGCAGATTGCCGAGGGCTGTGATGCCATCGTCTGCACGGCGCATAACGTGCCCGTGCTGCTCTGCTTTGCCGACTGCGTTCCCGTGGTGCTGGTGGCCCCCGGCGGATTTGCCGTGGTGCACTCCGGTTGGAAGGGCACGATTGCACGTATTTCCGCCAAGGCGTGCCAGGCGCTTTGCGATGCTGCCGGTTGCGATGCGAGCGACGTTTCCGCCTATATCGGCCCCCATATCTTGGGTGACGAATATGAGGTATCCCAGGAACTCATGGATCGCTTTGCCGCCGAGTTCTCTTGCATCGATGCGAATACCTCTCGCATGCTTGATCTTTCCGCTGCCATTCGCGAGGCGCTGGTAGATGTCGGTGTCGACGCGGATAATATCGTGGATACCCAGCTTTCGACCGTGCGTCAGAACGACCGCTTTTATTCCTACCGTAACGAGGACGGCACCTGTGGGCGCCATGCTGCGATCGGCGTGATGCTATGAGAAAGATCGTATCGGTCCTGAGCGCCGCTGTGCTTACGCTTACGCTGTGCGCCTGTTCTTCGGGATCTTCTACCTCTTCCATTACCGTGGCCGGCTCCACGACCTGCCTTCCTATCGCCGAGATTGCGGCCGAGGGCTTTAAGGAGGAGACCGGCATCGACGTGCTCGTTTCCGGTTTGGGTTCTTCCGCTGGGATCGAGGCCGTCAGCGCCGGCACGGCCGATATCGCCAGCTCCTCCCGTGGACTCAATGCCGACGAACAGGATCTGGGCCTGACTCCCATCGTCATTGCCCACGACGGTATTGCGGTCATCGTGAACGACGACAACCCCGTCGATAACCTCTCGACCGAGCAGCTCCGCGATATCTACGCCGGCAAGATTACCAATTGGAAAGAGGTCGGTGGCGAGGACCTGAGGATTCAGGTCATCAACCGAGACGAGGCGTCCGGTACGCGCGAGGCCTTCCGTACCATCGTGATGGATGGCACGCCGTTCGATCGCCGCTCGGCTGTTCTTTCGGGTACGGGCCAGGTGCGCGACGTGGTATCTCGTTCGCGTGGGGCCATCGGCTACATTTCGCTGGGCTTCGTCGATAGCCTCAACGCCAAGACCTCGGTCAAGGCTGTCTCGGTCAATCATGTTGAGGCGTCCGAGAAGACGGTCGCGAGTGGCGGCTATCCCATCTCGCGCGACCTTTACTTCTTTGTGAAGGGTGCGCCTTCGCAGCAGGCGCAGGATTACATCGACTACGTGACGTCCGAAAAGATGGACAAGCAGATTCGCGAGGCGGGCTTTATTCCCGTCACCAACGACGAGAAGGGGAGTGAGTAGCATGGAAGCACAGGAAAACTCCCAGACTGAGCAGAATGCTCAGGCACCCAAGAAGCGCGAGCTGGCGCTCGTATCGCGCAGTACCTATATCAAGGAGAAGGCGCTGCAGTGGATCTTCTTTGCCTGCGCGTTTTTGGCGGTCGTTACCGTCATCCTGATTTTTGTCTTTACCACGTACTCGGCGCTGCCCGTCTTTACTGACATCGGTCTGGCGGACTTCTTTAGCTTTACGTGGGCGCCTTCCGAGGGCCACTACGGCATCTTGTCGCTGCTTGCCGGCTCGGGTCTGGTGACCGTCGGTGCGCTCGCCATGGGCGTGCCGCTGGGCGTGGGTACGGCCGTTTACCTGGTCGAGATTGCCAGCAAGCGCGTGCGCAAGCTCATCAGCCCCGCCGTTGACCTGCTGGCGGGCATACCCTCCATCATCTACGGCTTCTTTGGCATGATCATCATCCGCCCGTTTATCGCACAACTGACCGGCGGCCTTGGTTTTGGTGCGCTGACGGCGTGGTTTGTGCTCGCCATCATGATCGTCCCTACCATCACCACGCTCACCATCGATGCTCTCAATTCCATTCCCATGGGCATTCGCGAGGCATCGTATGCCATGGGCGCCACCAAGTGGCAGACCATCTATAAGGTCGTGTTACCTGCCGCCAAGCTGGGTATCGTGGATGCCATCGTGCTGGGTATGGGCCGTGCCATCGGCGAGACCATGGCCGTGCTCATGGTCGTGGGTAACGCCCCGGTTATTCCCGATAGCATTGCGAGCCCCATCTCGACGCTCACGAGCCAGATTGCGCTCGACATGAGCTATTCCTCGGGTCTGCACCGCTCGGCGCTGTTCGGCATGGGCGTGGTCCTGTTTATCATCTCCGCCACACTGGTGGGCATCGTCCGTCTGATTTCCAAGAAGAAGAGGGGGTAGGCTATGTCCGATTCCGTTGACGCGACGGTCGATGCGACCTCGTCGCGCGAGCGCATCAAGCGTGCCCTTTCCCACGGCAAGAAGGGCCGCATCAACAAGGACCTGTCCAACAAGATCATGCTTGGCGTGTTCCGTGCCGCTGCCTACATCACCACGCTGGTGCTGGTCGCTATCATCGCCTACGTGGTCATCAACGGCCTGCCACACATCTCGCTCGACTTTATCTTCGGTTGGCCCCAGGGCGTCAACGCCGAGGGCGGAATTTGGCCCACGATCGTCTCGACCGTCTACGTGACGGCGCTCGCCATGCTTATCTGCACGCCGATCGCTGTGCTGGCAGCCGTCTATCTGGCCGAGTACGCCAAGCAGGGCAAGGTCGTCGAGCTCATTCGCTACGCTGCTGACGCTTTGGCCTCGGTGCCCTCCATCGTTATGGGCCTGTTTGGCTACGCCTTGTTTGTCGAGGCTATGGGCCTGGGCCTTTCGATGGTCTCTGCCGCTCTGGCACTCGCGCTCTTGATGCTCCCCATCGTCATGCGCACCACCGAAGAGGCCATTCGCGCCGTTCCGCGCTATATCCGTTGGGGCGCGTACGGCCTGGGCGCCACCAAGTGGCAGGTTGTCTCCAAGATCGTGCTTCCTTCTGCCTTTGGCCGTATTGCCACGGGCATCGTCCTCGCCATCGGCCGTGCCATTGGCGAGACCGCGGTGGTGCTCTACACCATGGGCCAGGCCATCAACCTGCCTATTTCGCCGCTCGATTCCGGCCGCCCCATGACGGTTCACCTGTACCTGCTTGCCAACGACGGCATCAACATGAACGCAGCCTACGGCACTGCGCTCTTGCTGATGGTGATCATTTTGGCCTTCAACCTGTTTGCGCGCTTCCTGTCGCGTAAGCGTCGCTAGTTAAGGAGTCCCATGTCCGTTTATCAGTCCGCTCCCGCGTTGGAGCAAGCGGCCATTACGGCCAAGGATTTCAACTTTTGGTACGGTGACTTTCATGCGCTGACGGGGCTTGACCTCAACATCGCCAAAAACGCCATCACCTCCTTCATTGGCCCTTCGGGCTGCGGCAAGTCGACGTTTTTGCGCTGCATCAACCGCATGAATGACCTGATCGAGGGTACGCGCGTCGAGGGCACCATGACGCTCGACGGCAACGATATCTATGCCGAGGGTGTCGACCCGGTCGACCTCCGTCGCCGCGTGGGCATGATCTTTCAGCAGCCCAATCCGTTTCCCAAATCCATCTACGAGAATGTCGCCTTTGGCCCTCGTCTGCAGGGCGTGACTAGCAAAAGTGACCTCGATGACATCGTGGAAGAATCGCTCAAGCGCGCCAACCTCTGGAAAGAGGTATCCAATCAGCTCAACAAGGATGGTTTGGCGCTCTCGGGCGGTCAGCAGCAGCGTCTGTGCATCGCGCGCGTGCTTGCGGTGCAACCCGATGTCCTTCTGATGGACGAGCCCTGCTCCGCCATCGACCCCACGTCCGTCTCTAAGGTCGAGGATCTGATGGCCGAGCTGGCGCCCGAGATGACGATCATCATCGTCACGCATTCAATGCAGCAGGCAGCTCGCATTAGCGACTACACCGCATTCTTCTTGCAGGAAGTTGCCGGCGAGCCCGCCACGCTCATCGAGTATGGTCAAACCGACGCGATCTTCACCAGCCCGGTGGACTCGCGGACGGAAGACTATATCACCGGCCGCTTTGGCTGATCGGTGCGACTAGTCCCAAGCCGATCGGATCTGGTCCGGTGCGTATTCACTGTGCGGGCGGCATGACCGCACCCAACTGATTGGAGTGAACCATGCGCAAACTGTTTTCCCGTCAGCTCATCGAGGCCCGTCACGAGATGCTGAGCATCTACGAGGCCGTCGATCTGGCCCTCCACGATGCCGTGAAGGCCTATGTGACCGACGACCGCAAGCTCGCCACCAAGACCAAGAAGCGCACGCTTTCGATTGACGCACGCTGCGCCAACCTGGAGGCCGTCTGCTACAACCTGATTGCCACGCAGTCACCGGTCGCCTCCGACTTCCGCTTGCTGCAGACGATCATCTACGTCGACTTTAACCTGCAGCGCATGACCGATAAGGTTCGCCAGATTTGCCGCGCCACGCGTCATATGATCAAGGCCGACATCTCGCTGCCCAAGGAGCTTGTCGGCACGGTCGAGGCCGAGGCTGAGGCCGTCTACCAGGTGCTGGGCTCTTCGCTTTCCGCGCTCGTCACCAACGACATGTCCATCATCTGCAACTTGGCCGTCGAGGACGAGCCAGTGCATGCCGCCTACGAGAAGTTCTTCCGCACCTTTAACCGTATGGATACGGGCGACTTTATGGACGACGACAGCAACTATGACGATCTGCGCCGCGCCATCATGGTTTCGCGCTACCTCGATCGCATCGCCTCGATTTCCATCGATGCCGCCTGCCGCCTGACCTTCCTGCTGACTGGTCAGCGCATGAATGCCGGCGATATCGCCCGCACGGACGAGGACGAGCTCGAGAGCATGCGCGTGCCTTCGGGCGAGGGCGTCATCATGAGGCCCGCCGTCGATGCGCGCTACGTTGCCAAGGTGCCCGCTAACGAGGTCAGCGAGGGACTTCGCTACCTGCTCGATCATCTTGAGGACGAGGACGATGGCGAGGACGACGAGGAGTAAGTAACCCCGTTCGTCGAAAGATTGTAAATACCTAAGTGAGCGCGGCCTTGCACATGCGGGGCCGCGCTCTTGCGTTAGCATGGGACTACTTGTTTGGCTGTCAGCGGAGGCGATTAGCAATGGATAACTATTTGGACTTGATGCGCGCTCGCCGCGAGCAGATTCTGGAACGTTTTTATGCGGCGCTCGATCGCGCAGGCCGTCCCCACGACGCCGCGAGCCTCATTGCCGTGTCCAAGACCGTTGGTGTCGATGAGACCGTTGCCGCCATCCAGGCGGGGTATCGCCATTTTGCCGAGAACCGCCCGCAGGAGCTGGTTCGCAAGCTCACGGGTCTGGCGGAGCATCCGGAGCTGCCCGAGGTGCGCTTCGATATGATCGGCAACCTGCAGACCAATAAGATCAATGCGGTGCTGGGCTCAGCCGAGCTGATTCACTCGGTGGGTTCGCTGCATCTGGCGCAGGCGATCTCGAGCCGTGCTGTCCGCAAGATTGAGGCAGGTGAGCTCGCCGGCCCCCAGCGTGTGCTCATTGAGGTCAATGTGAGTGGTGAGGAGTCGAAGGGAGGCTTTTCGCCCGATGGGATTCGCGCCGCCGCGGGTGAGCTTGCGGAACTTGAGGGAATTTGCGTGCAGGGGCTTATGACTATGGCGCCCCGGGGGAATAAGGATGTGGCACGCCGCACCTTTGCGGGGCTTCGTGAGCTGAGGGATGAGCTGGAGGCAGCGCATCCCGATTTGAACCTGCCTGAGCTTTCCTGCGGCATGAGCGAGGACTTTGAGTCTGCCCTTGAGGAGGGCTCTACGCTCGTTCGCCTGGGCAGGGTAGTATTTAGCCCGGAGTTTGCAGTAAAATAAGGCTCTGAAGTGCGCACTGATTATCGGGGCGCCTGCACTAAACCGCGAGAGGACACAACCATGGGCTTCCTTGACGAGATTAAAAATAAGATGCACCTGGGCGGCCAGCAGGGTTACGACCAGGGTTATGGCCAGGACGACGACTACGGCTACGATGATGGCTATGACGATGGCTATCAGGGCAACGGCTACAGCGGTGCTTCGGGCGAGGGCTTCTACACCCAAGACGAGCCGAGCAACGGCCTGCTTGGTCAGACGCGCCGTGGTGAAGCTGAGTCGGTTGCCGTGTATACACGCTCCGGACAGCTGGTCGGCGATGACTCTCGCCATGCCACGACGTATAACCCGCCTTCGCGCTCGCAGGACAGTGTTGCGAGCGGTTATCGTCCTGGTGCTTATGACACGCCGTCGAGCTACGCCGAGAACACCCGCGCCCGTGCCGCCGCTGCGCCCGCGCCTGCACCGAGCGATGCCTCGGCCTATGCGAGCAATATCATCAACGCCACGCCGCAGCTGCCGGCCTATGTCCTGCGCCCCGAGAGCTATGACGACGTGGAGACCGTGGTGCGCCGCGTTCGCACCAAGCAGCCTGTCGCACTGATTTTTGTGGGCGTACGCACCGAAGTTGCCAAGCGCGTCTTGGACTTCTCTTACGGCTTTGCCTGCGGTCTGGGTGCCACGGTCAAGGAGGTGGGCGACCGCGTGTTCATGGTGCTGCCCGCCGGTTGCGAGGTCAAAGATTCCGATCTCAAGAAGCTTCGTGCCGACGGCTACCTCAAGTAAAGACAAGACGAGGAGATTCCCATCAACATCTACACTATCGTCCAGCTGGTCAACACGCTGTTCAACTTCTATTCCACGCTCATTGTCGTCTACTGCTTTATGACGTGGATTCCCATGAAGCAGGGTGGTTTGCTTCAGGATATTGCCGCGGTGCTTGATAGCGTGTGCGGTCCGTGGCTTAACCTGTTCCGTCGTTTCATTCCGCCGATGGGCGGTATCGATTTTTCGCCGGTCGTTGCGATTATTGCGTTGCAGTTGGTGCAGAGGCTGGTTCTGCAGCTTCTTATAGGTATACTCGTGTAGAACTGACTTAGTAACTTACGTCGGGCGTGTAGCGCCGAGGCGATGAAAAAGGAGACTTGTTATGGCTATTACCCCTGCAGACATCCAGGCTCAGACTTTCTCTGAGGCCAAGCGTGGCTACGATCCTGCTGAGGTCGACGTCTTCTTGGAGACGCTGTCCTCCGAGGTTGACGCTATGCTCGCTAAGATCGTCGACCTTAAGGGTCGTCTGACTGCTACCGAGCAGCAGCTTGCCGATGCGCAGGCTCAGCTTGCCCAGGCTCAGGATGCCCCCGCCCAGGCCGTTCCTGCCGCCCCCGTGGCTGCTCCCGCCCCTGACTTCTCCGCTCAGGAGCGCCAGATTTCCGCTGCCCTGATCGCTGCCCAGCAGACCGCTGAGACCATCGTCAACGATGCCAATGAGAACGCTGAGCGTATTCGCAACGAGGCTGACGCCAAGGCCCGCGAGGTTATCCGCCAGGCTCTGACCGAAAAGCAGGCCGAGCTCGAGGAGATCGATCGTCTCAAGGCTTCTCGTGAGGAGTTCAAGGCCGAGTATCTCAAGCTCATCCAGCACTTCATGGACGATGCCCAGAACTCCTTCCCGGCCGACCTCATGGCCTCCACGCCGGTCGGTTCTGCCGCTTCTCCTGCGGTGACTGTTCCCGCCGAGCCGCTGCCCGTCGCTGACCCGGTTGTCCCTGTGGCCGATCCCTTCGCCCCGATCGACAACTTTGCCGCTGACGACCTGGACTAACATTCGGCCTACAATTTAGTGCCTAGAAAGGACCCGCAGCTTGCGGGTCCTTTTTTATGACTGTACCGGGGCGCGCAACATAAAAACCAAGCCCTGAACATAGTGGCGTGGAGCTCGGCGAACGGGTGAGCGGTAAAAGGTAGGTTTTGAGGCATGTCCTAAAAATCTACTTGAGGAGGAAGTCGGGGAGGGGAATGGTGCGGGCCTCGCGATGCTCGGGATCGGCGATGTGGTCGGCAGGATAGCCACAGACGAGCATGTGATAGGGATAGACGCCCTCGGGCAGGTTGAACTGCTCCTGTGCCACCTCGGGCTTAAAATGGCATACCCAGCACGTTCCCAGGCCCTGCTCGGTGGCCTCCATCATCATCTGATCGCACACTATGGACGTATCGATTTCACTGGAATTCATCTGGTCATACGGGCGCACCCAAGCGTCTTCGGTAACGCTACAAATAAGGAAGATGAGCGGAGCGCCAAAGATAGATCCATCACGAGCAAACCGAGGCTGACAAGCAGCAGCCTTCTCCAGAAGCTCAGGCGTATCCAACACCATCACACGGGTTGGATGATTATTACAAGCAGAAGGAGCAATACGCCCAGCCTCAACAATGGCATCCACCACAGCCTGCTCCACAGCCCGATCTTCAAACTCACGACAAGAATACCGACCCCGAGCCAGATCCAAATAAGACATACAAGCCCTCCAACAATTTAATAACGAAATAAAAGACAACCAAAGGGTACCCAGAGCAACATTCAGCCAAACGCTCAGCGCTGCCCAAAGTCATGACTGATGCCAAAGACGCTTTCAACCAAAGCCACCATGCATTCCGCCTATTAGCCCAGGTTCCCAATGGTGATACGTAAGGCGAAGGCCCGACACCTATTTACTTTCGAACGACTCTGCCACGCAGCCGGAGTGAGAAAGCAAATAGGTGCCGGGCCTTCGCCGGTGGGACGCGTACCACTAATTAACCGCTTTTGAACGACTCTGCTTGCAGCCGGAGTGAAAAAGGTATTAGTGGTCGGGCCCGCGACCGGTGGGATACGTACCCCCAATTAACTGTTCTTCATGACAATCGAATCCACGACATCGGCCACATTCTCGCAGCAGTCGGCGCAGTACTCCAGGAAGGCGTAGACGTCACGCCAAGCGATGACCTCGAGCGGATCCTTGCCGTTAACGTGCAGGTTGCGCATGGCGTTGATGTAGAGCTCGTCGGCCTCGGACTCGATGGTGTTGATCTGGATGACCAGCTCGCGCAGCGTTTTGGACTTGCGGTAGTTGGGAAGCTCGACCATCAGGTCTTTCATGGCGCGGCAGGCGTCAGTCACCTTGTGGGCGATCACGATGGCATCGGGATGGATGCTCTGAATGTTGGTGAAGTAGACGCGCTGCACGACGCCCTCAATACGGTCGAGCACGGTGTCGAGCGCGCAGCTCATCAGATCCAGATCCTCGCGCTCGAGCGGGGTGATAAAGGCGGTGAGCAGGGCGTCTTCGAGCTCGTGGTGCTTCTTGTCTGCCGCATGCTCAATCGCATGCATCTTATTGAGCATGTCGTGAATCTGCGCGGGATCGAAGTTCTCAAAAATCTTGGTGAGCAGCTCTGCGGCCTGGACGGCGAGGTCGGCGCAAGCGACGTAGTTGTCAAAGTAGAACGAATCGGGTTTCTTTGCCATGGGTGGGTCCTTTCGAGGCGAAGACGGGTGGGCGAAGTGTTGCGGTCCGGATGGACGTTCGGTTTGATTAGAGGAACATCATGAACAGCTTGGCCATGACAAAGCTGATGAGTCCGCAGGCGGGGAAGGTGAAGAACCAGGTGAACATCATGTCCTTGACGACGCCGAAGTTGATGGCCGAGAGGCGCTTGACGGCACCGACGCCCATGATGGCGCAGGTCTTGATGTGTGTGGAGGACACGGGGATGCCGGTAAGGGTGGCAAGCAGCAGGTTCGCGGCGCCCGCGAGGTCGGCGGAGAAGCCCTGATACTTCTCGAGCTTAACCATGCTCTGGCCGACGGACTTGATGATGCGCTCACCGCCCACGCTGGTACCGATACCCATAGTGGCCGAGCACAGCAACATAATCCAGATGGGGATGCCGGCATCGCCGACGCTGGTCTGGCCGTTTGCGAAGGCCACGCCTAAAAAGAGCACGCCGATGAACTTCTGTCCATCCTGCGCGCCGTGCATAAAGCTCATGGCCGCAGCGCTCGCGATCTGAGCGTATTTAAAGAAGACATTGGCACGTCGCCTGTTGGCGGCGGCGAAAAGAATCGAGACGAGTTTGCACAGGACCCAGCCCATGACAAAGCCCAGGCCGATGGAGAGCGCCAGGCCGTAGATGACCTTCATCCACTCGTGGACGTTGACGCTGCTCGCGCCGCCGAGGGCGATAGCGGCACCGGTCAGGCCGGCGATAAGGCTGTGGCTTTGCGAGGTGGGGATGCCAAAACGCGACGCTGTGGCGCCATAGACGACGATGGAGAACAGCGCCGCGCACAGACAGGCGAGCGCCATGGTGCTGTTTCCGCCAAAGTCGACGATATGTGAGATGGTGTTGGCGACGCTCGCATTAAAGTGCGTCATGATGAGCACGCCGAGGAAGTTGAATGCGGCGCTCATGAGAATGGCGGCGCGGGCGGGCATGCAACGCGTAGTGACGCAGGTCGCGATGGCGTTGGGCGCGTCGGTCCATCCATTGACGAAGATGGCGCCCAACGCGAGGATCACGGTGACGGCAAGGACTGGGTTCGACACAATTTGGCCGAGGAAGGTTGAGAACGTTACGTCCATATATGGGCTTTCTCGAAGTTTGCAGGCATGTTACAAAAACATGATAAATCGTATCACCTCCTGCGGGTTTCTTTACCGAGTTCTGATGAGAGAAGTGAACTTTTTGGCACTAAAATTGAATATTAGCCCTGTTGACCGCGGGTGTTCTTTTTGCTAACACGCCATGCGGACACGTGCGATTGCTACGACACTCCAAAACCACAGTCTGTTCGCTTTACAACATGCAAACATGCGTTCGATAATAGGAGGCATGGAATATCGACAGACAGATGGCAAAACTCGGCGCGTACACAAGCAGTATGTGGACGTCGTGGCTCGCATCCTCGCGGGCGGACAGGTCGTGCCGGTCACCGTCTGCTGGGTCGACGGTCGTTGCTTTACGATTGACGAGATTGTCTCGTCCACGGGCTTTGGCTTAACGGTTCACGGTGTTCGTACGGCAACGTATAAGGTTCGTTTTGGCGGGCATGCGACCGAGTTGTATCTGGAGAACCAGGCGTGCGGACGGCCGGACGGCTCGCAGGCCCACGTGATGCGTTGGTGGGTCTGGGCGTTTGATCGTACGCTTGAGGGCGAGCGCCGTAGGTAAGGACGCACGGCGTTCGGGTACAATGACAGGAATCTTGTCAGCTACTGCGCCGTTATTTGTGGCGCTTTTTGAAAGGACGAACCTATGAACGATATCCAGGGCTATCAGAACGGCCCCGTCGAGAGCGGCGCAAGCCGCGCCAAGGAGATGTCGCCGCGCGCGTACAATCTCGCCATGTCTGCCCTGATCTTCTTGGGCTTTTGTGCCATGGGCGCCGGCGCCTACTTTACGAGCACCATGTCGTTTGCGCGCATGATGATGAGCGGCGCCGCCTTGCCGCTGGTCTTTGGCTCGTTTATTTTGACCATCGTCGGCATGGTCATGATGTCGGCCGCCGCCAGCAAGCAGTCCGTGGGCCTGTCCCTTGTGGGCTACGTAATCTTTGCGAGTACCTTTGGCCTGACCGCGTCGTTTGGCCTTGCCAACTACGACCTGCCCACCATCAACACTGCCTTTATCGCCACGGCCGCCATCACCTTTGTTTTTGGCGCCTTGGGCGTGACGTTCCCCAAGTTTTTCCAGCGCGTATATGGCATCGGTTTTGGCATTCTGCTCGCCACTATTCTGGTTGAGATCGTGCTGATGTTCATGGGCGTCTCGCAGACCATCACCGACCTGATCGTGATTGTGGTGTTCGCCGGCTTTATTGGCTACGACACCTATGTGGCAACGACGGTGCCGCCCACGCTGCCCAACGCCGTGCTTATGGCATCCAACCTGTTTGTGGACATCATCAACGTGTTCCTGCGCATTCTGAACATCCTCGGCCGTCGCGATTAAAGCGCGGCATTGCGACGCTTCCTGCCGGACACGATAAAACGATGCGACAGGCGGCCCTTCGGGGCCGTCTTTTTTGTGCGCGGCGGGGTATCATGGATGGGAAAAGCCGATAGCGGCAGCGACAGGAAAGGTGGCCATGTATGGCAGACGTCGACAACAGGAACCGTAACCGCAGGTCCAACCGAGCGGGTCAGCCCAATCCCAAACGCGAGGCGCGTGCCAAGGCCGCCGAGCGCCATGTGGCGGCTGTGTCCGAGGCCTGCGCCAAGGACATCGAGCGTTCGCTTGCCGGCGTGTGCGAGTTCGATGGTATGCCTGCCGGTTTTGTCGCGGCGATGAAGGCCAAGGCCCAGAAGGCAGCGGCTGCTGAGGAACATGCTGCCGAGGAGTCTGAGGCCGCCGAGGTCGAGGCTGCTGAGGTTGAGGCTGCGGTCGATGCCGAGGTGGCGCCCGAGCCCGTCGAGGAGGTCACCGAAGCCGAGCCCGCGCCTGCCGCCGAGGAGCCCGCTCCGGTCCTGCCCGAGGTCACCGTGCTCGACGCCTCTGCCACGCAGGCCATTCTGGATAACGGCCGAGGCTACGCGCAGTTCTGCGACATGGCCGTGCTCGCCTTTGCCTCGTTCACCAACCCGGGCGGTGGCTACATCCAGGGCTATCTGGGTCAGGAGGCCACGCTCTGTGCCGATTCATATCTGTACAACGTCCTCGATAAGCAGCGTAAGTGGTACGGCGAGAACCGTCGCCGCAACATCAACTGCGAGCTTTACCGCAACCGTGCGCTGGTGGTGCCTGCGGTGCGCTTCGACCGCAACCACGTGCATGCATACGCCGACGTGATCGTGGCCGCCGCGCCCAACGTTAAGCGCGCCCGCCAGGAGTATCGCGTGAGCGACGATGCTCTGCTGGACGCCCTGCGCGACCGCATTCGCTTTGTGCTTGCCATCTGCGACGAGCTAGGTCGCGAGAAGCTCGTGCTGGGCGCTTGGGGCTGCGACAACAACGGCTTTGACGCAGAGGCCGTGGCCGAGCTCTTCCGCAAGGAGCTCGCGTCGGGCGACTTTAAGGTCAAGCAAGTCTTCTTTGCCGTGCCTTCTACGCGCTGGGATGAGGATTTTGCCAAGTTCGAGCACGTGCTGGCAAACTTCCCCGAGCGCAACGAGGAGTCCTATGCCCAGGTTGCCGCTCGCGCTGCGGCAGCTCGCGCCGCCGAGCAGATCCAGGCTGCTACCGAGGATGATGAGGACGAGGACGACTGGCGCAAGTACCTGTAAACGGTGCGCGCGATGTGATATGCCAAGCCGGCGGAAGGGATTGCCCCCGTCGGCTTTTTACGGAATGGGGAGCTCAAGATGAAAAACGTTCTGTGCTTTGGTGACAGCAACACCTATGGCTATGATCCGGCGGGTATGCGCGACGGCACCGCGGTGCGCTATGCGCAGGATGTGCGCTGGTGCGGCGTGGCCCAACGTGACTTAGGCGAGGGCTGGCATGTAATTGAAGAAGGCCTCAACGGCCGCACGACGGTACGCGACGACATGTGCCATCTGGACACCAATCTTAACGGCATCCGCGCACTTCCGATGCTGCTCGAGGCCCATAAGCCGCTGGACGCGATCGTGATTATGCTGGGCACTAACGACTGCAAGACGGTCTTTAGCGTGGGGGCTGCCGATATCGCTGACGGTGCCATGGCGCTGATTCGCGCCGTCCGCGCGTTTCCGTGGACCGACGCTGCGCCTTGTCCGCGCATTCTGCTGATGGCGCCTATCAAGATTAAGCCGCAGATCGCCGACGTATATATGACCGATTTTGACGAGCATTCCGTAGAAGCCTCGGAACATTTTGGTGAGTACTACGCGCATGTGGCTGAGCAGTTTGGCTGCGACTTTTTGAATGCCGCCGACTTTGCCGAGCCGGGCGATATCGACTATCTGCATATGATGCCCGAAAGCCATGAGAGCCTGGGTCACGCCGTGGCAGCCAAGCTCCAAGAGATGCTCGGAGAGTAGCGCGACCCCAAACCACCGCAAAGGGGGCGGTCGCCTTTGCGGTGGCTTGGGCTGCGAATCTTAATACTGCCACAACTAACTGCGTGCCATCTACCTGCGGCTTTGCGGGGGAATATCCTAACTTATCCCAAGCGCGTCGAAGGCGGCGCGGACGACCTGCTCGGCGGTGGGGCGGATGTAGTGCCTGCCCGACACGCCGGGGAGGGCGTGGCCCATCAGCATCTCGATGAGGTCCCACGGCAGGCGAAGCTCGACCTCCGCTATCGTACGCCAGGAGTTGCGGAGGTTCGACCACGGGATGTGCTCGATGCCGCGGGCGGCGCAGAGTTTCCGCCAACGGTCGTTGCAAATGCTCCGGTTCATGGGCAGCCCGTCGCCCCGGTCGCTCAGCCACTCGCGGCCATCGGCGGCGCGCGAGGCCGCTATCTCGACGAGGCGGTCAGCGGCCTGCGGTAGGATCACGACGGTGCGGGCGGACTTGGCGGTCTTGAGGGCGCCCACCGGCTCGGTGCCGGACTGCTGCATCTGGCGGCAGATGTCGGCGGAGGCGAGTACGGTGCCGCTACGCTCCCAGCGCAGCACCTCCTCGGTGCGCACGCCAAGCGACTCGCCCGAGCGGCAGGAGCCGAAGCACGCGAGGATGAACGCGGGCTCCAGGGGGTTGCCGTGCAGTGCGTCGAGGACGCCCAGGGCCTCGTCGAGGGTGTAGACGCGCTTTGAGCGCTCGCGGGTCTTGCGGGTGGGCATGGTGTACCTGACGCTGGCGGCAAACGGGTCGAGCGGCAGGCGGATGAAGGTCGAGACGCAGGCATAGACCTTGCGCAGGGTAAGCAGGGCGGTATCGGCGGTGGCGGCGGGCAGTGTCAGCAGCCAGTCCTGCAGCTCGACGGCGCGCAGCTGGTCGACGGGCATTGCGCCCCAGCGGGGCCCGACGTAGTTTCTCCACGAGCGCAGCACGAGGTCGCGGGTGTTGGGGGCGAGGGTCCCCGCCTCGACCTGTGCGGCCATCTTGGGGACGAGCCACGTCTCGTAGGCTTTGGCTATGGTGGGCACGGGGGCGTCGTCGGCGTGCTCGACGTGGATGCGGTCGAGTTCCGCGCACGCCTCGCGGTAGGTGCCGTACACGGTCTTGGTCTTGCGCCTGCGGCCCTGCGGCGTGTTCTGCATCCAGCGCAGGACGTACTTCTTGCCGCGCCTCATCTCGGTCACGGAGCCCCAGACGCGGCGGCGCTGCTTCTTTGTCATATAATCAGATCCATTCAGATCGCGGGCATATTCTCCGTTTCGCCCGGTTCTGACTCCGGCCCCGTCTCACGTTCCAAAGTGCAGGGGCCGTCTCCTTAATCTCGGGACCTCGGCATCAGCCTGCGGTCCCGAGATTTTTTAACTTTCATGGCATCACCTCCCTAGATGTAGACGCATGGGGTCTCACCCTTGCCGGCCCCCAATCTCCATAACGTGTTCGGTTTACATTTCGCCGCGATGGGGCGATAATCGGGATAGCTCATCCACCGTGTGTGTGAAGGAGTCCTCTGGAGGCGCCCAAACAGCGCCTCCTGCTTTTTCGGCGTGGTTTCTCGCCATCTCGCGCTCAATCATCTTCCTGCTGTGGTCGTTGTCGACGTAATATGCGGTTATCAGCAGGCAGTAGTGCTCTCTCGGCTCGAATACGACAATGTAGCTCTCTTCCTCAAGGTAAAACTTAATCCGTTCCCTTATCTGGGTGCCATTGCGGCTCTTCCTTGCGCGATGCTCCGCCTTCCAGGCTATAACGCCTCCGCAGTCGGGACTTTTGGGGCACCTCTCGGCATTCTCGATGAACGCCTTCGGCCATCTGATGCGCCTGCACCTTTCGAGATCTGGCACACGGTCCTCTGGCAGACCCGACTTATGATCGTAGTCCCTGCAGGTAAGGTGCCAAAAGGCTTCTGCCCGTCCCTCCAGCATGGGCTGGTACCGTATCTTTACCGGTTTCCCGTGGTAGACGGGCCTGCCCTCGATGAAATCACGCCTGAACACGCTGTAGACAAGAGCGTCGTATTCGCTCCAGGGACGCGAGCTGTCCCTTTCGAGCAGGGGCGGTATCCAGCAACAGTTCATGATGTGATTCCCCCGGCCTGCCAGACCAGTAGGTTCATCTTCTTTTCACTGAGGAGCGAGGTCTTGACGAGGGAGAGGCCCGACCTCTGGATAATTCTATTGATGAGCCTGATCTTCGTGACGCTATCCGATGGCATGATGGCGTCGTGGTTGTGGCGATACGCGATGGCGCCGGTAAGGATGTCAACGAGCTGCATCAGCTGGACCTCGTCGGAGCGTATGGGCTGCACCCTCCTCACGATCTCATGGTTGAAATCGTACGCGTCGTTCGCGAGCACGTTCTCGAGTTTCTGGGCGTTTCGCCCGGAATGGGTGTCCTTTATGTCGATATAGACGTAATACCGCGCGTCGCGGGAGAAGATAGTCTTCAGCATCGTGAAGTACATCTTGTAATACCAGAGGTCATGGTCCTGGTTGAAGCGGGCGTGGTCCAGCTTTGATTTATCGGGAACTACAAGACCCCTGAAGTGCAGGTCGTCGTCATCGAAGAAATAGTCGATGATGTCGACATAGAGGTCGTAGTTGCATGGCGACACCTTCGTCCACTTGACCTCGGCGCCCATCTCGATGCCATGCCTCGCCTTTATCTCCACGAGGCGCTTGCTTATCTCCCTGACTTTCGATTTGGGGCACCATACCGCCCCGAGCGACATCGCCTTGAAGCGATCGTGCTCGAGATGGCAGCTCTCGTCGCAGTAGACATTAAACTCCTCGCCGCCGAAGGTGGCACCGTTTCCCGATTCGTAATATGCCCGCACGCCATCCAAAGCTAATGGCCTCATGCGTCCCACCTCTTTTCCGTTCCTACTACCTCTCGTCCCGCTCGCCCATGTACCAGACGACGCGGCCCTTGCAGACCACGGGCTCGTCGCCGGGACCCGCGAGGATGTCGTCGTACTCGCCGCTGTGGCTGTCCGCCGTGAGCATCACGGTCGAGCGGCCCCGGGTGTAGTTGCGCACCACGGCGCCGTAGTCGGCCGTCTCGGCGAGCACCGGCTGGCCGTTGACCGGCTCCATGTCTGGGTCGACCAGCAGCAGGGCGTCGTGCGGGAAGCGGTTGTCCATGCAGCCGCCCTGGGCGTGGACCATGAACCCGCGCGGGTGCGCGTCGGCGATGGAGGCGGGGACCTCGACCTCGTCGGCGAGGCTGCCCTCGTCGCACGGCTCGCCCATGTGCGCGAAGCCCAGCAGGGGCACCATGCGCGAGGTGCCGCTGATCGCGGCCTCCGTAGCGTCCTCTCCCATGAGGTCGGCAACGGTCGTGTTGAACAGAACTGCAATTTCCGCCATCTTGTCTAAGCGGGGCTTCGACCTTCCGTTTTCCCAGGCGCCGACGGCGCGACTTGTTATGCCGAGCTTGTCGGCAATTTCTGCCTGCGTAAGGCCGTTTTTTGCTCTCAAAAGCCTGAACTTGGTAGAGAAATTCATGGGTATCTACCTCCTTATTTTTCCATGCTATAGAAAAAAGATTTCCCTTTCTAGAGAAAAGATATTGCGCTTAAAGGGAAAAGAAAGTACTATAGTCTCAACGAAAGGGAAGGAGGTCAGATGCAAGAGCTTAAGTCAATCCGAGAAGCACGCCAGAAGCCTTTTCTACAAGAGGCTTCCCGATTCAATCAGGAGGCGGTAGCTGCGGAATTAGGGGTTACGGTTCAGACCTACCGGTCGTACGAGAAAGACCCCTCGCTGATGAAGCTCCCGACCGCCACGAAGCTGGCGAGCATCTTGGGCTGCAAGGTCAGCGATTTTTATTTGCCGATGAAGGGAAATTAAAGTTCCCTAAAACGAAACGGAGAGAACCATGAACGAGAACTACATCGACATCGAGCTGGGCGGCTGGAATATCCCCGAGGCCATCACGGTCGAGGCCGAGCCCGTCGAGGCCCGCGACTTTTCCGACTTCGAGCTGTAGGGGAGGGCGACATGAACAAGGACTACAGCGTCACCTTCAAGCCGAGCGAGGACCTCGACGGTGCCATGTGCGAGACGGAGGAGTCGATGAAGGACCGCATCTGCCGCCTGTTCGGCTTCGAGAGCCGGAGCTTGAGCATGCAGGATGGCGACCTGAAAAGCGCCGAGATCGCCGGCACGCGCTACTACGCGTACACCTCCGTGCGCTTCACCGCCAACGGCATCGGCTGGTCGACGGACTTCGAGAACCTGGTCCGCGAACCGGTTCTCGACGAGCACTAGGGAGGGCGACATGGGAGACGTGAAGATGCGCCGCGAGAACATCAGGTACGAGGCGCGCGGGAAGTCCTTCGAGATCGAGTGCCCGCAGGGCTTCGCGAGCATCGGGGCCATCGTCTGCTGGTGCGATGCCGGTGGCGGCTGGCACCGCGAGGCCTTCGAGTCGTTCCTCGACGCCCGCGGGCGCCTGGACGGCCTGCTGCGCGGCGAGGCGGTCATGGCCTACGTCCAGCGCACGGTCTGCATGAACACCGCCGACGCCATCGACCCCGGCATCCAGCCGGTTGAGGTCGGCCTCGCTGCGGGCGAGTGGGTCATGTATCAGCTGCAGAAAGGGCGTGAGTAGCGATGGGTAAGCGGGTCCGCTACGACTTCGAGCTTGTCGACGGCTCCTATGTCGAGACCGACAAGAGTGCCGCGTTCCGTATCTCGGAGACGTTCGGCTTCACCAACGAGAAGCACATCAAGATTTTGGAGAAGGGCACCGAGAAGCTGGGAAAGCTCGACGGGACCGAGTACTACATCGCCTCGCCCGTGACGTTCGCCCTGTACGGGCGAGTCTACTTCACGCTGGGCAACTCGCTCGTCTACATGCCCGGCCTGGAGGAAGTCTACCTGGGCGGCGATGGGCGATGAGCAAGTTCTGTCAGGCGGTTCGCCTCGTGGTCGCCATCGTCGTCACCACGCCGCTCGTTCTGGTCGTCGCGGCGCTCGCGCTGGTCGAGTGCCTCTTGAGGATGGTTTCCGGGGCGTTGACAAGGCTCGGCATCTCAATCCTCAGAACTCTGTCCTAGCGGCGACAGGCCCCGCTCCCGGGGCGGCACCGTTGCCCCGCGGCTCTCCAATAACCATCCGCGGGGACGTTCCCTACCGGTGCCGTGCCGGGGGCGAGGCCCCGAAAGCAAGCAAAAAAAGAGCCGCCCGGTGTGGAAAGCGGGGACGGCTCCAGACCTGAAAGGAGGTCACTCATGGATTCTAGCAGAGCCAAGACGTTCCAGCAGATGGCCGACGAGCTTGGCATCAGGCACAAGCTGATGTACACGCTGCGCGAGGCGTCGAGGGTGACGGGGGTGCCATACGACACGCTGCGCATCGAGTGCAAGGCGGGCCGCCTGCGCTCGCAGCTGCCCGAGGGGCGCAAGGTGGGGCGCATGGTGCGCCCGGAATGGGTGGAGCAGTGGATCGAGGAGGGAACGCATGGCATCGAGGCTGCTTAGGTGCGCGGGGTTCGTCGCGCTCACGCTCGCGGTGTACGCGCTCATGCCGTACGTCCTGCGGGCGATGCTACTCGCGGCGGACGGCGTCCGCGTCGTGCTCGGGATGGGGTCGGTACTGTGATCGGCAGGCGATTCGCGTTCACCGTCCCGTTCGTGGCGGGCAAGCAGCGCCACAGGCTCGACCGCAGGCACGCCCGGATGTACACGCCTAACGAGACCATCCGCAACGAGGCCGCCATCCGCGACGCGGCGCTCGGGGCCATGCGGGAGGCGTACCCGGAGCTCAAGGGGCTGCTGTTCCCGTTCAGGGTGCCCGTCGCGGTGCGCATCGACGTGTACGAGCCACTGCCCGTGTCGAGGCCGAAGCGCGTCACGTCGGAACCGAACACGTTCAAGCCGGACGCGGACAACATCGCCAAGCTGGTGATGGACGGGATGAACGGGGCGATCTGGGGCGATGACAGCCAGGTGGCCGAGGTCCACGTGGTCAAGTGGCCCCGTCGGCGCGGCATCGAGCCGCACATGGACATACAGGTATATCGCGGCTGGGCAGACCCAGCCGAAGAGAAAAAGTAGAAACGGAGATTAAGCAATGGAGTACATGCACATAAAAGTCCAAGTCGATGGCGATGCGTTCGAGGTGCTTGACGAGTTTGCCACGAACTTAATCCTCGTCGCAGACGAGAAGGGCGCTGAGATAGGGAAAAGGGGCCTTAAGCCCGCGTGCTTGCGCGGCATCGCCTACGGGCTTCTGTTCAGTCCGAAGCTGTTGGGAGCCGATGCGCAGGACCTCGAGATCTACGACCGCATTGTCGACAGCGCTGGCCGCATGGAACGCATCTACAAGCTGGACGGGCCGCGCGGCGTGTTCGCCGAGCTGGCGGGCGTGAACATCGAGAAGGTCGAGGTCAATGAAGGAGAGGTGACCTTCAATGAATAACAAGATTATCGAGTTCAAGGACGATGCTGGCATGCCCGTCAAGTTCACCTCGCAGGACATCCGCGAGCGCCTGTGCCCGAATGCTACCGACAGCGAGCTGGCGCTGTGCATCGAGCTGTGCAACCGCCAGCACCTGAACCCCTTCACCAAGGAGGTCTACCTGGTGAAGTACAGGGACGCCCCGGCGAGCATCATCACTTCCTACCAGGTGTTCAACCGCCGCGCGAACAAGCAGCCCAACTACGGCGGCATCGAGAGCGGCGTCGTGGTGCTCCGCGACGGCGAGGTCGTCAAGAAGAAGGGCTCCGCCGTCTACAAGATGATCGGGGAGCAGCTCATCGGCGGCTGGGCAGAGGTCGCGTTCACCGACGGCAAGAAGCCCGCATACGTCGAGCTGGCGCTCACCGACTACAGCACCGGCAAGAGCAACTGGGCGAAGATGCCGGGCGTCATGATCGAGAAGTGCGCCAAGGCCGGCGCGTGGCGTCTGGCCTACCCCGACGAGTTCGGCGGGATGTACACGGGCGAGGAGATGGACCAGAAGGTCGAGCGCGACATGGGCACCGGCTCTCAGACCGTCCAGGCCGAGAGCGTCGAGCCCGTGGTCGACCCGCTGCAGCCCGTGCGCGACCTGTTCAAGCCGTTCATGGCGGCGACTGCGCTCGACAGCGCCGGGGCCATGGCGGCTATCTGCGCCGCCGTGGGCTGCACGTCGGGCTCCATGCACGACATGACGCTCATGCAGGCGCGCCGCGCGGCCTCGTGGATGGAGGAGGAGATCGCGGCACGCAAGGCACAGCCCGAGCCCGCCGCCCCCGAGCCGGAGCCCGCGCCCGTCTATGAGCCCGCACCCGCCGAGTATGCGACCGACGACGACCTGCTGGGAGGCTTCTAATGGCAGACGAGGTTTTGGCGGTCGAGGCCGTGCCGCTCGAGGAGGACTTCGACGCGCTGGTGGCGTCGCTCGCCATCGACGACACGCTCGAGGACAAGCTGGCAAAGCTCAAGAAGAACGTGGACGAGAAGCTGGCGGACTACGTGGACGTCAAGCGCATCGAGAAGGACGAGGACTTCAAGGCGGCGAAGAAGTACCGCGCGGCGGTCAACGACGTGAAGAAGCCCATCGAGGCGCAGCGCAAGGCCGCGAAGAAGAAGTACAGCGACCTGCTCAAGACGTTCGACAAGACCATCGGCGAGATCACGGCGCCCATCGACGCGCTCTCCGATGAGTACAAGGCCGAAATTGACCGCTACGACGGCGAGTGCAGGACCCGCCGACTCACCGCGCTCAAGGGCCACTACTACGACCTCGCGGGCGAGATGGGTCCGCTGGTGCCCTACGAGCGCATCGCCGACGACAAGTGGCTCAACGCGAGCTTCGGCGAGGTCAAGGCCAAGAACATCATCGAGCGCCGTGTGGGCGAGCTGCTGCACCAGTTCAAGTTTGTCAACGGGCTCGACTACGCCGACGAGTCCGAGAAGGCGTGGGCCGTGGCGTGGTGGACGAGGACGCTGCCGGCGGACTCGGGCGAGGTTGCGGCTGCGGTCGCCGCGCATCGCGAGGAGGTCGCCAAGGCCGCCGCGCTCGCGGTGACCTACGAGCAGGCGATGGCGCCCGCACCGGAGCCCGAGCCGGAGCCCACGCCGCTGCCGCCCGACCCCGAGCCGATGCCCGTCGAGGAGCCTGAGCCGCCCTTGGGCGTGCCGAGGTGCGTGCGGGTGGTCCCGTCGCGCCCAGAGCCGGATGCGGCCGAGGATGCGGCCCCAGCGCCGCAGAGGGGCTACCGCGTTGTCATCGAGTGCGCCACGGCGGACGAGCTTCGCCGCGTGAAGGCAGTCATGGTCGAGAACGGCATCCACGGATACGTAGAGAGGATGTAGGACATGGAGAAGAACCTGCCGCCGCTCCGAACGCCGGAGCAGCGCAAGGAGGCGATGGCGAAGGCCGTCCACACGCGCCGCGAGCGCGCCGCGTTCAAGGCCGCCTGCAAGGCGGGCAACATCCCGCCCGAGGCGGCCATCGAGGCGCCCATCGCGCAGAGGCTCAAGGTCGAGGAGTTCGCCCGCTCGTTCCCGGGCATCGGCACGGTCAAGGCGAAGGTGATCGTCAAGGCGCTTGACATCCCCGACGGCCGCCGCGTGAGCGGCCTTGGTTACATGCAGGGGCCGCGCCTTGTCGCGTTTATCAAGAACAACATGACCGCGAAGGAGGACGGGCAGTGAGCATCAACCGAGTGAACATCAGCGGCAACCTCACCCGCGACCCCGAGCTGCGCGCCACCGCCGGCGGGACGCAGGTCCTGTCCTTTGGCGTGGCGGTAAACGACCGCCGCCGCAACGCGCAGACCGGCGAGTGGGAGGACTACCCCAACTTCGTCGACTGCACCATGTTCGGCAACCGCGCCGAGGCCGTTGGCCGTTTCCTCGCCAAGGGGATGAAGGTCGCGATCGAGGGCAAGCTGCACTACAGCTCTTGGGAGCGCGACGGCCAGAAGCGCTCGAAGCTCGAGGTTATCGTCGACGAGATCGAGGTCATGGTGCGCCGTGAGGGGCAGACGCAGCCCCAGCCGCAGCAGAGCCTCGCGGACACGGTGCCCGTGCAGCCACAGGCGCAGGCCGCGCCGCAGTGGAGCGCCCAGCAGGCCTACGCCGCGGTCCCGCAGTCCGAGTTCTACGACGAGGACGTGCCGTTCTGATGAGGCACGTACCCGACATCATCCGCGACCACTGGGAGGCGGCCCTGTTCGCTGCCTCCTTCTCCGTGGGTTTCCTGTTCTTCTCTTCGCTTCTATTGGGGTGGTTCTGATGGCCTTCACCGTGTTCGACAGCTTCGCCGAGGTCTACGACGACTTCGACGCGAGCGACCCCGAGGACCTGCGCGACCGCGCGATGCTCGCCGACGCGATCATGATGTACGGGCTGCACGGCGTCGAAGCCGACCTTCCGAAGCACCTCCGCCGCGTTTTCAAGGCGATGAAGAACGCCATTGACAACTCCAAGGACGCGCGCGGCAGGGGCGGCAAGGGCGGCCGCCCGCGCAAGAAACCAGTTTCCGACAAACCCGAAACGCAGGTTTCTGAAAGTGAAAACCTAGGTTTTTCAAACGGGAAACCAGTTTCCGACAAACCCGAAATGCAGGTTTCGGAAAGTGAAAACCCTAACCTAACCTGTCCTGTCCTGTCCTGTCCTGAACTGGATTGTGCTGAGCTGTCCTGTGATGGGGGCGATGCCCCCGCCGCGCCGCCCGAGTTCGAGCCGCCGTCGCTGGAGGAGGCCCGCGGGTACTTCGGCGCCAACTGCCTGAGCGGCGACCCGGACGCCTTCTGGGCCTTTTTCGAGTCGCAGGGCTGGGTCAAGAGCAACGGCCAGCCGGTGAGCAACTGGGGCGCCCTCGCGCTCGACTGGTCCAGGCGCCAGAAGCGCATCGACGCCGACGACCGGGCGAGGGGCAAGCCCACCGCCTCGGAGATTCAGGCCGCCACGTTCAAGCCGACGAGGACGCCCGAGCAGACGAGGGCGGAGCTCGAGCGCAGGTGGCGCGAGGAACATCCGGGCATCGACCCGGCGAAGGTGAAGGCCCCGAGGGGGACGACCGCCGACCCGGTGGCGCTCAAGGCGTACCAGGACGCGCGGCGTCTGCTTGATGCGAGGGCCGCATGCGAGAGGAGGGCGTCATGAGCTTGGACGCCGAGAGGAACGAGAGTATGGGCAGACCGAAGGGGTCCGCGAGCATCTACGACGACGGGCCGCGCAGCGCCCGCTGCGAGACGTGCGGGTTCTGCGCCGTGAGCGAGGCGGTCATGACGGCATCCGGCGAGGGCCGCAAGCGGTACACGTGCATGCGCTGCCCCGACTTCGTGCACGCCACGCAGGGGCTCGCGAGGTGCAACTACTGGGAGGCGCGACATGAGGGCTGAGTCGTGGGACAGGCGCGGTGGCTACGTGCTCGAGTGCAGGCAGTGCGGCAGGCGGTTCCGCGCGGCAAACAGGAACCAGAGGTACTGCTGCGGCTGGTGCGAGAACGTGGCGCACAGGAACGAGAGCAAGCGGCCCGTGGACGTGTACCTCGGCGCGAGGAGCGAGAGGGGCCGCGAGATCAACGCCATGCGCGCGGCGCTGGCGGAGGGGAGGTGCGTCTGATGCGCGACGGTTACAAGTTCGAGTTCGGGGCGCTCGATGAGCCGGACGCACCCAAGGTGCAGGCGCTCAAGCCGCTCGAGGAGGCGGCCGAGGTATACGGCGCTTGGCAGGATTGCGACGACATGCGCCTCAGCCCGATCATGACGGCGCGCAGGGAGTACCGCCAGAACCTTATCGACGAGTGCATGGACGTGGTCCAGGCGGTCGTCAGCCTGCTCGACGCCGAGGGGTTCACGCAGGAGGACGTGGACGCGGCAATCGAGCGCTGCAACGAGAGGAACCGAGAGAGGGGACGTCTGTGATGGAGACTTTGGATCAGATCAAGGCAGACGCGGTCGAGGTGTTCCATTTCGACCGCGAGTGCAGGCCGCAGGACAGGGCGCACGCCTATCTGGGGAAGTACCGCGTCAGGCGCGGCTACAACGACACGGCGATGCAGGTCGCGGTGACCGACATGATCGAGCGCGCCTACGAGGCGGGAAGGGCGGAGGTCGCCGACGCGAACCTCGTGCAGAACCTGCGCCGCCAGCTGACGAGCATCGAGGCGACCGTCGGGGATGCCATCGACCTGCTCGACGAGAGCGTAGGGGGGGCGGACTGCGATGAGTGACTCGAGGGTCGGCGGCTACCCGATGGGGGTGACCGACGCCACGATAGAACGCTGCTACGGCGGGGCCTGCGAGCCTAGGATGTGCGGGAACTGCAGGCACTTCTGCAGCAGCGACATCCACGTCGACTACGGCTACTGCCACCTCGGGTTCGAGCGTGCCTACGACGCGGAGGCGCCTGACCGCAAGGAAGGGTTCTGGCGCCTGGCGAAGTGGGCCGTGGCGTGGCTCATGGAGAACCTGCTGTACTGCGAGGACGAGTGCGGCGAGTGCCGCGACTACGAGGAGTTTGGGCTATGAGTGTCGAATTGCCGAGAGACGCCGAGGGACGAGAGATACCTCTAGATACCGTGGCGCTGTTCAACCGTGTCGGGAACGTATATAGCATCGTGCGCTGGACATTCACCACGGACTTTGATTTGAGTGACGGATGGTCGAACAAATGGCGTGCGATTACCGACCGTGGATTTGCACTCGATCCGGCACTCGTGTACCTCACCACGCCAGACACATGGGAGAAGCTGGAAGAGGACTTGGGCAGGGGCGCGGACGCGCTGAATTATGAAGCCTGCGCCTATTTTGGCAAAAATGCGTGCGACTGCTCATCGTGCATCGCCGACAAAGGCGAAACCTGCGAAAGGGTTGTCATGCGCGACATCGCCGACCGCATCCACAAGCTGAGGGGTGAGGGCGATGCCTAGCGACTGCCCCTACTGCGGCAAACCGCATTTCAACTTCGGTGATGACGAGGAGGGAGTCGAGATGTGGATTAACGAGCCAAACGACGGCGAGTACGTCATTGTTGCCGACCCGCCGTTCGCATGGAGCACCCCGATTAACTTCTGCCCGTTCTGCGGGCGCAAGCTGGAGAAGGTGAAGACTGATGCTGACTAACGACTTGGTACCGTGCTTCGTCCAGTCGTTCAAGACGGACTCAAAGACCGGCTACGAGAAGGCGCTGCTCGTTGGCGTATTCGACAAGACGACCACTGACCTTGACTGCTGCATATCCTCGAGCAGCAGGGATACGGGTAAAACCCGTCAGCCGGTTGCCGTGGTCATGTGCAAGGATGGCCGCCTGCAAGAGGTGAACGTACGGAGGGTCGTCATCGACGGCTCAGACGAAGTGTTCGATATGTACACGTGGATGTTCAACGAGAACGACATAACCGAGCAGCTCGGGTTCCAGCGCAAGGAGGACGAATGACAACGCACCGACTCAAGATCTTTGTCAAATACGCCGACGCAATCATGAGTGGGGCCAAGACATTCGAGATTCGCAAGAACGACCGCGGCTACAGGGTCGGCGACAAGATCGTATTCGACGTCGTCACGAACGAAGGCTACGCCGTCGGAGAAGCAGCAAGGCATCCGCTCAACGGTGAAGTCTACCGAATCGACTACATCCTCGACGACTTCGAGGGCCTCGCCCAGAAGTACGTGGCGTTTGCCATATCCAAGGAAGAAAAACGATGAGGGCTTACCGGCTGGCACCATGGCTCTGGTTTATCGTCGCGGCCACGTACGCCACGCGCGCCTGCGTGGAGATTGCCGCCGGGGATGACCCGGTGGAAGACGTTGTGGCGATGCTCACGGCTCTCGTGCTCATGAAACTCTACCGAGTTGATGGTGGTGAGTAATACGGGGCTGCCAACCGGTGGCCCTGAGCCAGATTTGCGTTAACTGGTCGAATTCGACCACTTTTGAGAGATGAGGACAAATGACTAAACGAGCGATGATTTCTCAGCCCATGGCAGGCAAGACCGACGAGGAGATCGCGGAGGCGAGGGACAAGGCGCACGCCAAGCTGCGCGAGATGGGCTACGAGTTCGTGAACACCCTGTTCACCGACAAGTGGTACAGCGACGAGGCCATGGAGGAGCGCGGCGTCGTGCAGATTCCGCTCTGTTACCTCGCGAAATCTCTTGAGAACATGAGCCTGTGCCATGCGGCCTACTTCTGCAAAGGCTGGGAGAACGCACGCGGATGTCGCATCGAGCATGATGCCGCCGTCGCGTACGGGCTTGAGGTGCTATATGAAGATTAGCGATGAAGAGCGCCGCGAGGCCGTCGAGTTCCTGCGCTCAGGCAAGTGCCTATACTTTGACGAGCACCGGAAAACGGAGCTCGACTGCAACCAGTGCATGAAGGTGAGCACGATGCTTTTCGGCCACTACGATGCGCTTTGCGGGTTGGACAGCTGTGGAACCGATACGTGGCAAAGACTTGCCGACCTCATTGACCGCCCGAGCGAGAATATCGAGCGTCCTCGGTGAGTTGGTCTCCGGCGCTTGATAAGGTTCTGCCGTGGCGGGCGAGCTTTAGGGGGTATGCGAATGGCGTGTAGGCCACCTGTAGGAGATGGGCCAAAAGGCCCATCCACAAAGTCAGCACATCCGTTGAGGGACGAGTGGGCGCTCCGGAAGGGGCGCTCCTCTTACGTCCTGTGGACGGACGAGATGATAAGGCGGATGCAGGCGCACCCGGAGCGGACGGCGGCGGAGATCGCGGCGGAGCTGAGGGTGACGCCGAGCGCCGTGAGGCACGCGCGGCAGCGGTACGGGCGCTTTTCGACCGGAACGGATGGGCTGTGCATCGTGTGCGACGCGCGGCCCGTGTTCGACACGTCGGCGCAGGCGAAGAAGTGGAGGCTGTGAAAGGGGTGCTATCTGGCGGAGAGGAAGAGGCGGCTCGAGGAAGAGGCGGAGAGCAACCGCATACGACAGGCCGCGCACAGACGGCAGAAGCTGGACGGAGACGTTTGAGAGGCTGGCCGAGGTGATCAGAATCAAGTCGACTAAGGTCGAGTAGCCGAAAGGCCCCGGGAAACCGGGGCCTTTTCTTTAAACGTTACCCCCTTTTTACGCTCGTGGGCAAACGCACGCGCTTGTCCACGTGCGTAAAAAGGTGGGAACGTTCGCGTTTCCATATGGCTATCTACCAGCGGAAACGTGATTTTGTGGCGGGAAAAGGGCGTGAAAAACTGACCAAGGAGGGCATCGAGGATGCCGTCCGCCTGTGCCGTGCCGGAATGACCGACAGGGACATCGCCGCGTATCTCGGGGTCGCACGCGAGACATACAGCCGCTGGATCAACCATCCCAGAACAGACAATCAGCGTCAACTGTGTCACGTTCTAAAAAAGGCCGAGGTCGAGCGCAAGGCGACGCTCGTGGGCCGCATCATGGACGCGAGCGGCGACAGCTGGCAGGCGGCGGCGTGGCTTTTGGAGCGCAAGTACCCGCAGGAGTACGCCAAGGCGCAGCGCATCATGGATACCACCGACACGGCGGTGCTCAAGGCCGCCAAGGAGCTGGTTCTGTCCGTGCCGTCCTCAATCGGCGGGGACGAGTAGCCGATGCCGCTCACGAGGATGCAGCGCGAGTACCTCGCCAACTGCACGCACCGCTACAACGTGAAGTGCGGGGCGACGGGCTCGGGCAAGAGCTACGTCGACATAGCCGTGACCATACCGCAGAGGCTTCTCGCCATGAGGGGCGAGGGGCTGGCGGTGATGATCGGGAACACCCGCTCGACGCTCGAGCGCAACATCCTCGAGCCGATGCGCTCGCTCTACAGCGAAGACGTCGTCAGCCAGATCGGGCGGGACAACACGGCCCAGATATTCGGGCGCAAGGTCTACTGCCTCGGGGCGGACAAGAAGACAAGCGTATCCAAGATTCAGGGCGCCACGTTCGAGTGGGTCTACGGCGACGAGGTCGCCACGTGGAGCGAAGACGTGTTCCAGATGCTCAAGAGCCGCCTGCGCTGCGCGCACAGCCGCTTCGACGGCACCTGCAACCCCGACAGCCCCAACCACTGGTTCAAGCGGTTCCTCGACGGCGACAGCGACATCTACAGGCAGGACTACACGATCTGGGACGGTGCGCTGGCACCGGATGTCATCGAGGCCCTCATCAAGGACTACGGCAGCGGCGTGTACTACGACCGCTACATCTTGGGCAAGTGGACGCTGGCCGAGGGCCTGGTCTACCCCGAGTGGGAGGGTGCCCTCGAGAGCCGATATACGGGCAGCGCCGCCAAGTACGCGGTGTCTTGCGACTACGGAACGCAGAACGCTTTCGCGGCGCTGCTGTGGGCGTTTGACGGCAAGGTGTGGCACGCGGTTGACGAGTACCGCTACTCGGGCCGCGACACGGGGCACCAGAAGACGGACGCCGACTACGTAGCCGACATGGCCGACTTCGTGCGCGGGCTGGGCAAGCCGCCCACGTTCATCATCGACCCGAGCGCCACGAGCTTCATCGCCGCGATGCGGCAGGCCGGGTTCAAAACCAAGAAGGGGCGCAACGACGTCGCGGACGGCATACGAGAGACGGGGGTGTGCCTGGGCAACGGCACGGTGCGCATCTCCGACGCCTGCGCAGGGCTGATAGGCGAGCTCGGCGGCTACTGCTGGGACGCCAAGGCGGACGGCGACAGGCCTGTCAAGGTCGAGGACCACAGCTGCGACGCGCTCCGTTACGGCGTGGCAACACTGCGCATGTACAAGCCTGCGAAAGAGCAGGTAAACCCATTCTTTGGAGGGAGGTAGCGGCTTGTCTAAGGGGCCTTTGGTGACCGATGGCGACCTCAAGGAGGCGGTGTCGGCGACGGCGTTCGCGGCCGATGCCATCGAGCGGCACATGTCGAGCGAGATGTACCGCAACGCCGTCACCGCGAACGAGTACTACCGCCAGCACAACGTCACGATCAACCGTTTCGTGCAGAAGATCTACTCGTGCTCCGGTGCCGAGGCCGAGGACTTCACGGCCTCGAAGCTGAGGCTGGCGAGTAACCTGTTCAAGCGCCTAAACGTCCAGCGCTGCACGTACTCGCTTGGTAAGGGCGTGAGCTTCGTGGACGTCTCGGCGGGCGGCAAGGACACGACCAAGGAGGGGCTTGGCGACCGCTTCGACGACGACGTCATGGAGATGGGGCTCAAGGCGCTCATCCACGGTGTGTCATTCCCGTTTTGGAACCTCGACCACATCGACGTGTTCACCGCCGACGAGTTCTGCCCGGTGTGGGACGAGTACTCGGGGGCGCTATACGCCGGCGTGAGGTTCTGGCGGCTCGACTCCGATTACCCGTGGCACGCGACCCTCTACGAGCAGGACGGCTACACGGAGATGGTGTCGGGCGGCAGCGGCTTCGACTTCGAGGTGGCCGAGGCCAAGCGCGCCTACAAGGTCACATATCAGGAGATACCGGCGGACGGGATGAAGCTGGCCGTCGATGCGGAGAACTACTCCCGCCTACCCATCGTGGCGGTCTGGGGCAGCGACGCGCACCAGAGCACGCTCGTCGGCATGCGCGAGAGCATCGACGCCTACGACCTCATCAAGAGCGGCCTGGTGAACGACACGCGCGACTGCGCACAGATCTACTGGCTCATCAACGGAGCCGGCGGCATGGACGACAGGGACCTCGACCTGTGGCGGGCGAAGCTCAAGCTGACGCACGTGGCCGAGGTCGACGCCGAGCAGGGGCAGTCCGTGACGCCGTACACGCAGGAGGTGCCCGTCGAGGGCCGCAAGGAGACGCTGGCGCAGATCAAGGCCGACATCTACGAGGACTTCGGCGCGCTGGACGTCCACACCATCGCGGCGGGGGCGACCAACGACCATATCGACGCGGCATACCAGCCGATGGACGAGGAGGCTGCCGAGTTTGAGCGCCACATCCGCGAGGGTATCATGGACATCCTTGCGTTGCAGGGCATCGAGGACACGCCCGTGTTCACGCACACTCGCATCAGCAACACCAAGGAGCAGGTCGAGACCGTGTGCCTGGAGGCCGAGTATCTGGACGACGAGACGATCCTGCGAAAGCTGCCGAACATCACGCCCGACGAGAGGGCGAAGATTTTGGAGCGCAAGCAGCGGGAGCAGGAGGAGCGCATGGCGGCGCTGCCGCCCGCCCTGGCGGCGAACGCGAAGGGTGCCCAGGAGGGCGACGAGGACGACGAGGATGAGGAAGGTGATGAGTGATGGCGGCATTGCAGGTGCTTGACGGCGAGCTGTGGCAGTGGGACACCGGGCGCGAGGTCGAGGTTGTCGGCTGTGAGCAGGTGCATTTCGCCAAGTCGACCACGGGGACGTGCTACACGGTTGCGGTGGCCGACAGCAAGGCGAAGATTCCCGACGAGCTGCTCCAGGCGGCTGGGCGCGTGTACGCATGGGCCTACATCACGGACGAGGCATACGGCGGGCGCACGCGCATCGAGGCGCTCTGGGACGTAAAGAGGCGAGCCAAGCCCGCCGAGTACATCTACGAGCCGAGCGACCAGCGCACCATCAAGGACGCGGAGACGGCGCGAGACGAGGCCAAGGCCGCGCAGAAGGCGGCGGAGGCAGCACGCGACAAGGCTGTCGCCGCCGAGGTCAAGGGGGCACGAGCCACGACGCTCGCCTCGGGCTCGGAGGCAACGGCGGCGATGGAGGGCAACGTGCTGGTCGTCGGCGTGCCGAAGGGCGACGCGCTGAGGTACAGCGACCTCACCGCCGAGCAGATTGCGGAGCTCAAGAAGCCCGCGACGGACGCGGCGGCTGGCGTGAACAAGGTCAACAACGAGTTCAAGCAGCTCAAGGCTTCTGTCGAAACGGCGGAGAAGGGCCGCGCCGACGCCGAGGCGGGGCGCAAGGAGAAAGAGACCGAGCGCGGGCAGAACGAGACGGAGCGCAAGGAGGCTGAGGCCGGACGCAAGACCGCCGAGCAGAAGCGCGAGCAGGATTCGACCAAAGCCCTCGCCGACGCGCAGGCGGCTCTCAAGGACGCCAAGACGGCAGCCCTGAACTACCAGTCGATTATCGACTCGGCGGCTGCCGTGACGGCGCTGGGACTCAAGAAGGTAAACGGCAAGATTTGCCAGATGCGAAAGGTAGGTGCCTAAATGGCCGATACGCAGGCAACCGAGCAGGCAACCGAGGGGTTCGAGTACGCTGACCCGCTGGCATCGGACGAGGCGGTGTGGGCGCTGGTCGGCGCGGTGAAGAATCTGGGCGACCAGAAGGCGCTCGAGCGCGACGCCTCGACGGGCCGCTACTCCAACGAGAGCGTCGCCGCGATGGTGGACAAGCACAAGACGGGGCTGGTGTACACGTTCCTCATCCCGGCGGGCAGTCCGACAGACATTCAGCCGATGAGCGCCGCCGCGAAGCGCGTGGCCTCTACCGAGTTCGTGCTTGCGACGGCGACGAGCGCGGCTGTCGACCCGTTCGACACCGAGGGCGGCCCGTGGTTCCACGTGTCCGCCAACGCCGGTGCCGACGCCGACGGCGTACCGTGGGTCGAGGCCATCGACGGCGTCGACTACGGCTTCTCGCGCGTGGACAACGGACACGGCAACAACGTCTACGAGATCGCGCCGGTCGTGTGGCAGGCGGTCGAGGTACTGACGAACGGCAACCTGCTCGTCTCGTGGTCCGACAGCCGATTCAGCGGCTCGCAGCCGAACCCCAAGGCGTTGCTGCCGGACGGCACGCTGCGACCGTACATGCTGACGCCGACGTATCCCATGAGTATCGACGCCGACGGGCGCCCGCGCTCCGTCTCGGGCGCGAAGGTCGCCAACCGCACGACGTCGCACGACTCGCTCGTCGACCTTTGCAAGACCGCGACCACGGGCTACTCGGGCATGAGCGTCTACGACCAGTGGTATATCAACTTCCACCAGTTGACCAAGACGCTCTGCAAGTCCTCCCAGGTGGACTTCCCGGGCTGCACGGACTTCAACATCCAGGTCCACCCGGCGCTCGCCGAGACGGGCGTCACGCGCGTGGTCGTCACCGCCGAGCAGGCGGCGAAGATTCCCGTGGGTGCGTCGATGATGTACGGCACCGACACGGGCACCACGTGCCCAGACCGAGGCGCCGCAGCCGCATACGACGTGTTCGACGGCGCCGTTGTCGGCGGCAAGGAGACGCTCGCAGACGGCAACGTGGCGCTTCTCATGGACGTCGCCAAGGCGTTCGACACGACCGTGAACACATGGCTCCAGAGTGCGCCGTGGTGCACGGGCAACACCGATGCCCTCGTTGGTGACGGCCAGGTGGCGAAGGACGGCAAGCATCCGTTCAAGGTCGGCGGCGTCGAGACGGGGCTGGGCCTGTGGGAGTTCATGGGCGATACGCTCTTCGTCTCCGATGGCACGGGCTTCGGTATCGCGGTCAACCCCGACACTCGCAATGAGAAGAAGAACGCCGTGGCGGACGGGGTGACCCCGACGGAGGCGTGCATGCCGACGGCGGACGGCTACATGCTCGACATCCAGTTCGTCAACGGTCTCATCTTGGGCAAGGGGCTCGGCGGCTCGGCGACGACCGGTGTCGGCGACTACTTCTACTTCGACACCTCCGGAGGTAAGGTCAAGGGCACAATCCGTCTGGTTCGGTTCCTCGGCGACCTGCGGGACGGCTCGGTTGCCGGTCTTCGTTACGCGGACTCGTGGGGCCTGGTCCGGTCGGGCCACTTGGTACTTCGTCTCCCGGCTTTCTGCTACGGGCCGTAGCCGGGGGTGAATCAGGGCGTAGCCCTGAGAGGGGGCTGGCCCCCTCCTAACCCCAAACAGGGTTTCACGGTGTGGGCGGCGCTGGTTTCTGGTTCAGTTCCTCGGCAACCTGAGGAACGGCTCGAATGCCGGTCTTCGTTACGCGAACTCGAGGAACAGGTCCGGTAGGGCCACTTGGAACTTCGTCTCCCGGCAATCTGTCTATAAATCTCTACTCGCACCGTGTCTACCGCGCCCGCCGCTTTCTGGCGGGACGCGGCTCAGCCTGACTCCTTTGAGTGAAATTTGTCCGCAAGGCTCACGGGCTGGTAACCGCAAGGCGAACGCTCGTATGACAGACAGAAAGAGCTTTGATCTATGAAAACCTACTGCAAGGGCCTCGAGTTCACGCGCAAGAGCGTCGTCGAGGCCCTGCACCGATGGAAGAAAAGCGACTCCGGCAAGGAGAACGGCTGGCGCGTCGCCGACGAATACGGCACCGAGACGGCGTTCGTCGACCGCATCTGGCTAGAGCTCTCGACTGAGACGCTTACGTTCGAGCCGATTCGAACCTACCTGAAGCACGACCCGAACAACGGCAAGCTGCGCGAGATAAGCGTCGAGAGTATCAAGCGGCAGGTGTGCAACTACCTGTGCGTTGGGGCACTCGAGCCGCTCCTTGCCGCCAAGGTCGGCTTCTGGCAGGTGTCGAGCGGCGTCAAGGGCAAGGGTGCGGCGCTGGGGATGCGCAAGCTCAGGCGCGCGGTTCATCGCTTCGCCTACCACGTACACGTCGACATCCGCAACTGCTACGGCTCGATGCAAACGGCGATAGTGGAGGGTCTGGTGGCGCGCTACGTCAAGAACAGCCAAGTCCTCTACCTGCTCCATTCGCTGCTGTCGACGATGAACGGCGTCCTTATCCTCGGCAGCTACCTGTCGCTTCGGTTGGCGGCGTTCGTGATCTCGTTCGCGTACCACGCGGTCGAGGAGGCGGCGAAGGAGCGGCGCGGCAAGCGCGTGAGGCTCGCGGGATGCCAGGTGTGGTACGCCGACGACGGCTATTTTCTCGGCAACTCAAAGCGCTCGCTCGGGAAGGCCGCGGCCATCGCCGCACGCGTTTTGGGGCGGCTAGGATTGTCGCTGAAGCCGTGGAAGGTGAGGCGCAACGGCACCGAGCCCATCGACTTCGCGGGCTATCGCATCTGGTGCGCTCGCGGGCGCCGGGTCGACTTGCGAAAGAGGCTCTGGAAACGACTGCGACGCGCGTTCGCGCGCTACATGCGCAGGCGCACCGAGCGCTTGGCGAGGCGCGTGTGCTCTTACTGGGGCTGGCTGAAAACGGCTGTCATGGAGCACCAGATGAACGTCAAGCGGTGCATATTCAACGCGGCGAGGGCCGTGGGTTAGGAGGAAAAATATGGTTGTGAAGTCTGAGCGAACGGGCGAGAGGCCCGAGACGGTCGAGATCGCAGGAGCCGACGTCTGGCTGCGCCGCGGCATCTCCGAGGGCGAGCGCGAGGAGCAGGGCGGCGAGGGCGGTTCCGTCAAGGTGAAGGTGTTCACCTATGAGGAGCTGCACTTCACCGACCAGACTGGCGAGCTGACGGTCGAGGGCGCAAAGGCCGACTTTGACACCGTCTGGGCGGCACACGAGGCGGACGGCATGAGCATGGAGGAGCAGATCGCATCGCTACAGCAGCAGGTCGCCGACTCGCAGGCGGCCCTTCTCGAGCTCGGCGACATCGTTGGAGGTGAGTAACTTGGCGAAGATCTACTACCGCGCCGTGAAAAGCGGCAAGCGCACGCTCGAGAGCGTTCCCGAGCGCTGGCGCGACGAGGTGCGCCAGATGCTAGAGGCAGACGGCGAGTAGGGAAGGGCCCCAGCTTCGGTCGGGGCCCTTTTCCGTTATGCGCGGGCGACCATGCGTGCCGACGATTGGAGGCGGCGCATGGCGAAGGACAGCGCTCACGAGTTCTCAGACGCCGAGATTCGGGCGTTCGAGCGCGAGGTGGCGGGAGTATACGGCGAGGCGAGCAAGACGGCCTACGCCAACCTCAAGCGCTATCTGGCGCAGTTCGAGGCCGACGACGAGAAGATGCGCGAACGGCTCGAGGCCGGCGAGATCACAAAGGCGCAATACAGGTCTTGGCGAAGCGGGAAGATCGCGGCGGGCAGGCGCTACCGAATCGTGCTCAAGCAGTGCGCCGAGGCTATGACGCACGCGAACGTCGTCGCGGCCGCCGCCATCGAGGGCAGGCTGCCCGAGGTCTACGCCGAGAACTACAACTACGGCACGTGGCAGGTCGAGAGCGCCGTTGGCGTTGACACGGCCTACGCACTGCAGGACGCCTCGACCGTTCAGAGGCTGCTCACCGATCACGACAGCTACCTGCCAAAGCCGTCCGTCAACGTCGTCAAGGACGTGGCGTGGAACCGCCGGCTCATCGCCAACCAGATCACGCAGGGTCTGCTGCTCGGCGAGTCGATACCAAAGATAGCCAAGCGCATGCAGGACGTGACGGGGTCGAACCGCGCGGCTGCGGTGCGTCTGGCGCGCACCTCGACGACGGCGGCGGAGAACGCCGGGCGCGTCGACAGCTACAAGAGGGCCAAGGGGCTCGGTATCAAGGTGCAGCAGGAATGGGTGGCGACGCTCGACCTGCGCACGCGCTCGAGCCACAGGGAGATTGACCGCGAGAAGGTCGAGGTCGGCGAGAAGTTCAGCAACGGGTGCCGCTACCCGGGCGACCCCGAGGCGCCGTATGCCCAGACCGCGAACTGCCGATGCACGCTGGTGGCGTGCTGCGACGGACTCGACGTGCTCGACGGCGAGCGGTTCAGCCGCCTGCCCGAGGGCATGACCTACGAGGAATGGAAGGCGGGCAAGCCCGCCGTCAACGGCACCAAGCCCGCGAACCGTACCATCTCTGAGTTCATGGAAATGCCCGGAACCAAGCGCAAGCTGGATACGGCGGGCGTGTCCAAGACCGAGGCGCGAAAGCGGCTCTCGCGGCAGCTTGAGGACTACGGCATACCGTCGAGCGGGTTTAGGAAAATGTCGGCGGGCGACCAGCAAAAGGTGCTGGACTCGGCGCTCGGCACGGTCTACGAGGGCGGCGGGAAATCGAGAGCTAAGCCGGTAGAGCACTCAATGGAGTTCGCGGTGGATATGGGGAAGATCGCGAGCAGGGACTACAGGGCAAAGGTGTCTAAAGCCGTCGGCAAAGATGCCGCGGACGGCGTACATGCGAGCATAAGACGCATCCTCAGCCACCGAGGGGGCACGAACGGCGAGGACCTTTACGCCATCGACTTGTCAACGGGCAAGACAATCACGAGCTGCGTTAACTCGACCATCGGCAGCACCGTGGTCCCTCCGGCGAAGTTCGGCAAGAAGGTCGAGGCGGCAATCGGGGACGGTCGGCGCGTAGTGCTGCTCCACAACCACCCGGCCTCTGGCATCCCTAGCGCGGCTGACCTTTTGGCGGTCGGCGGCAAGGGCTGCGAGATGGGGATAATCGCAGCTCACGATGGAAGTATCTACACGTTCGAGAAGGTTTCCGAACCGGATGCGTCCTATAATGTCGATGAGGTGAAGTACCTTAGAATCCAAAGGCTTTACGGCGGCAACGAGGACAGGCTGTTTCGGGCGATTGAGGAGAGGTTCGGTTTCAAGATTGAGCATCATGAATGACATACTCAACGAAGCCGTTAGCTATCTCGACGGAAGAGACGACGTCGACGCTATAGGTCACGTTCTCGATTCCAAGCCTAAAGCCGTTCAGGAGCTATGGCTTAAAGAGGCCAAATACGACGACGAGAATCGCAGGGAGTACTACGAGCTGTTTGGCCCGGATAAGTTCGAGGATGCTCTTGAAGCCGATATAGTCGAGATATTCGAAAGCGAACTAAATAACTAGCCAACAGGCCCCGCCACGGCGGGGCTTTTTTCATGTCGCGTGACCGTGCCGCGACACTGCCCGCAGAGAGATTGGGGCAGGCATGAAAGAGCTATTCACTTGTGCGAACTGCGGCGACTGCGCCGTAAAGCTGGGTTTCGGCTTCACGTTCCCGGACACCTACATCTGCACGCAGCGCGGCGACGAGGTCGAGCCCGACGACGGCTGCACGCTCGGGTGCGAGGGCGTTCCGATGCAGGCCATCGAGGCCATCGAGGCGGACGTCGACGGTCGCGTTGGCTACGGCTGCGAGGTGCTCGACTGATGGCTTACGGGCTCGTCGGCAGCGTCGGCGACCACGGCCGGCACGGCACCCTCATCACCGAGGAGATCGTAAACGCCGCGAAGCTGGATACCGCCGAGTGCATCGAGATACGGCAGAACAACATCGAGCAGGTCGAGAAGGCCCTCCTGCGCGCCTATAAAACGGGCCTGGAGGAGATAGGCCTCGTCGCGGAGGGCTACGCCAAGGCGACGTGCCCGGTCGACACGGGCAGGTTGCGCAACTCCGTCACGCACCTCCTCAAAGGCTACGACTGCTTCATCGGCACCAACGTCGAGTACGCGCCGTACGTCGAGGAGGGGACCTCCCGCATGAAGGGCAAGCACTTCCTGCGCAAGGCGGCGACGGGCCACGGGGACACGTACCGGGCGATTCTCGAGAAGCACCTGAGGGGTGGCGCGTAGGGCCGCGTTACTCCGTTTGGATACTCACCCTTGCCGCGAGGTATTGCGGCGCGGGCCCGCCGAGGCAATAGGTGGGAACCCGCCCATTCCGAAGCAAGGGAGATTCTGTTGGCACTTACGCGAAAGATGCTCAAGGCAATGGGCATCGAGGACGAGAAGATCGACCAGATCATCGACGAGCATGCCGAGAGCGTGAACGCGCTCAAGGCGCAGCGCGACGAGTTCAAGGAGGCCGCGGACAAGGCGGACGGCTACAAGAAGGAGCTGGACGCACTCAAGGCCAAGGGCGAGGGCGCGGACGAGTACGAGGAAAAGTACAAGGCCGCCGTCAAGAACCTAGAGGACTACAAGGCCAAGGTCGAGGGCGAGAAGGCCGCAGCCGAGAAGCGCAGCCTGTACCGAAAGCTGCTCGAGTCGGCGGGCGTCGACCCCAAGCGCATCGAGACCGTTCTCAAGGTTTCCGACCTCGAGAACGTGACCGTCAAGGACGGCGCTATCGAGGACGCGGACAAGCTCACCGAGGGCATCAAGGCCGACTGGGCCGACTTCATCGCAACCACGACCGTCAAGGGTGCCGACGTGGCCCACGCCCCCAAGGGCGAGGGCGGCAAGGACATCAACGAAATGAGCACCGCCGAGTACATGAAGTACAAGGCGGAGCAGAGAGGCTAAGGGGTATCTATGTCGAACACCATCCTTACACCCAACATCATCGCCAACGAGGCGCTGGACGTTCTGCGCACCAACGCCGTCATGGCCAACCTCGTCCACCGCGACTACTCCTCCGAGTTCGTCGCGGGAGTGGGCGACACCATCACCGTCCGCAAGCCCGCCACCTTCGAGGCCAAGGAGTTCACCACCGAGGTCGAGGTGCAGGACGCCACGGAGGGCAAGGTCCCCGTCAAGATGGACAAGCTGCTCGACGTGACGTTCGCCGTCACGTCCAAGGAGCTGACGATGGGCATCGTCGACTTCTCCGCACAGTTCCTCGTCCCGGCGATGCAGGCCTTCGCCGACAAGATCGACGGCTACCTGCTCAAGCTCGAGAAGGACGTCACGAACCGCGTCGACCACACCAAGGGCGCCATCGCCGTGGCGGACATCATCGCCGCCCGCAAGTTCCTCGTGGACGCCAAGGCGCCCTCCACGGAGCGCCGCTTCGTCTACGGCTCCCAGGCCGAGGCCGACCTGCTCAACACCGAGGCGTTCACCAATGCGTCCGCCGTCGGCGACAACGGCACCGCCCTCAAGGAGGCATCGCTTGGCCGCAAGTACGGCCTCGACTTCTACTGCGACCAGAACGTTCAGAAGACGACCGCCGAGACGGCAAACTACACGCCGTCCATCGCGTTCCACAAGAACGCCTTCGCGCTCGTGACCCGCCAGCTCGAGATGCCGCTCGGCGCGCCCAAGGCCTTCTCTACCTCCTACGACGGCTTCGGCCTGCGCGTAGTCCAGGGCTACGACCAGAAGACCAAGACCGACACCGTCTCCATCGACATGCTCTGCGGCGTCAAGACCCTCAGCCCCGAGCTCGCCGCAGTCATCACCGACAAGCGATAGGCGCAGAGATGCTCGAGCAGGTGCTTCTGTCGCTGCGCAACTGGTTCGTCGCCGACAAGCGCACGGGGCGCGTCCGCATCGAGGACGGTAGCCTCGTGCCGCCCGCGGCCCTCGGCCTCAAGGAGGGCCAGTACGTCCGCATCACGGGCTCGACGTTCAACGACGGGCTGCATGCTTGGCCCTACAACGGGCTCACGGACGAGGAGTTCGTCGGCACCGTCTGGGCGCTCGCCATCCCGCAGGCTGTGGTCGACCTCGCTGACGAGATCGCGGCGTGGCAGACCGAGCACGCCAAGGAGCTGGACAGCCCGTACGCATCCGAGAGCTTCGGCGGCTACAGCTACACGCGCGTCGGCGGCGACGGCTCGCCCATCACGTGGCGGCAGCAGTTCAAGGCGCGTCTCGACCCTTGGAGAAAGCTGTGAGCCGCCTGTACGAGCGCATGGCGGTGGCGTGCACGAGGCTCGTCGCAAAGACCGAGCCTGATGGTGAGGGTGGCTTCAAGACCGTCCTCGCCGTCGGCGACGGCTTCACGGCGGCGATCGTGCGCGACAGCTCCACGGCCTCGCGTATCGCGGAGCACGACGGCGTGAGGAACGTCTACACCGTGACGACCGCCGAGCCGCTGCGCTACGGCGACCTCTTCCAGCGTGCGTTCGACGGGCAGGTATTCCGCTGCACGTCGAACGCGGACGACGGCGCCGCGCCGTGCTGCGCGTCATTCGGCTTCGGCCAGTGCGGCGCGGAGGAGTGGGAGGTGCCGGATGGCGACTAAGGCGGCAGCGCTGCAGGCGTGGCTCGAGGGCTTCGGTCTTCCCGTGTACCGCGACTCGGCGGTGCCGGGCGAGGCGAAGATGCCCTACATCACCTACGACCTGCCGACCGCGGCATTCGGCACGCAGTGCAACTCCGAGGTGAATCTCTGGTTCCGTACATCATCCGAGGCAGCGCCCAACGCCAAGGCCGAGGAGGTCGCCCGGGCGTTGGGGCTGTCGGGCGTGTTGCTGCCGTGCGACGGCGGCGGCATGTGGGTGATGCAGGGCGAGCCGTTCTGCAACGCCATGGCCGACGAGGACAACGCCGTGAAGCGCCGAATCATCAACCTGACCATTGAGTACATGACCAGCTACTAGGAGGTCATATGTCTAAGTTCACGCGCATCCCCGAGAACACGTTCAAGGAGATCGTCATCAACGCGGGCCTGCTCGCCACGAATTTCAACCCCAAGACCGCAGAGGTCGCGGAGTCCGAGCTGATGGGCGCGACGAGCGGCGGAACCAGCTTCGCCGCCACGCCCAAATTCATCGACTACGGCGAGGACATCGACAACTGCCCCGCCAACACGATGGAGCTCAAGCGCATCGACAGCATCGAGGCCAAGCTGAGCGGCACCTTCGTGACGCTGAACACCGCGCTCGGCAAGAAGCTCGCAGCCGCAGCCGACGAGACCGAGGGGAAGATCGTCCCGCGCTCCGCGCTCTCGGAGGCCGACTTCGCCGACATCTGGCTCATCGGCGATTACTCGGGCGAGAACGGCAACGGCTATATCGCCATCCGCCTCATCAACGCGCTCAACACGGGCGGTCTGCAAATCACGACGCAGAACAAGGCCAAGGGCCAGTTCGCGTTCGAGTTCACGGGCCACTACTCAATCAAGAACCCCGAGATCGTGCCCTACGAGCTGTATATCAAACAGGAGATTGGAGCCTAACCATGAAGCTGGACAACCTTACCGCCGACGAGTTCCAGAACGCCATGTGCCTGTTGGCGGACGTGGCGGAGGACGTCATGAACGGCGAACTCGGCGCAAAGGCAAAGGCCTCCTACGCCAAGTTCCGCTCCGACTCCGCCAAGGCCAAGGCCAAGGCGACCGCCAAGGCGAAGGGCGACCCCGAGGCCGCGAAGGCAGCCGCCACCGCCGAGGTCAACGGCCTCGCCGTGGACATGGTGGCGGGTCTTCTGCCCGACGTGCTGCGCCAGGGCGGCGAGATCAGCTACAAGCTGCTCGCCGCACTCGACGGCCAGACGCTCGAGGAGTACAAGGCCGAGTTCACCGTCAAGAAGTGGGTGAACGACATCAAGGATGCCATCGACGGCATCGACGGCATCAAGGACATCCTGGCTCCTTTTTTTGGATAGCCGCCGAGGACCCATCTCACATATGGCTCTGTCTGGGCGAGTACGTCGGGCCACGGCGTGCTCGCCCTTTCTGTAGGTACATGGTCGCGCGGTGGCGCGAGCGGGACGAGCGGGAGGCGTTCCGCGTGTACCTGAGCGAGTCGGTGCGCCTCATGGCGCAGGGGAAGTGGCTCAAGGAGCCCTTCCTGAGCATCGTCAACGGCGGTGCGGGCGATGGGTCCGAGGCGGAGGACACGCGCGGCGGCGACGAGATCGCCGCAGACATCATCGAGCGGATGGGATTGAAGGTGGTCTAGGTGAACCTTCTCGACCTGATGATTAAGGTTGGCCTCAAGGACGAGGCCAGTGGCAAGGCGGAGGGCGTGGCCTCGAAGGTCGTGGGCACGCTCGGCAAGGCCGGCGCGACCGCCGCCAAGGCGATAGGCGTTGGCGTCGCCGCCGTGGGGGCGGGCGTCGCCGCCGTCACGGGCATGAGCATGAGCGCATACGCCGCATACGAGCAGAACGTCGGCGGCATTAAGAAGATATTCGGCAACATGGGCAAGTCCCTCGAGGACTACGCCGCCATGACCGGCCAGACCGTCGAGCAGTGCTCCGGTAAGTGGGGGCAGCTCGAGCAGGCCCAGACGACGGTGCTGGCAAACGCCGACCGCGCCTACATAACGGCCGGCCTGAGCGCCAACCGGTACATGGAGCAGGTCACAGGCTTCTCGGCCTCGCTCGTTTCCTCACTGGGCGGCGACACGGTAAAGGCCGCGAAGTACGCCAACACGGCCATGGTCGACATGAGCGACAACGCGAACACCTTCGGCACGGCGATGGAGGACCTCCAGAACGCATACCAGGGATTTGCCAAGCAGAACTACACGATGCTCGACAACCTCAAGCTCGGATACGGCGGAACCAAGGAGGAGATGCAGCGCCTCGTCAAGGACGCGCACGCGGTCAACTCAGCCGTGGACGAGTCGAGCCTATCCTTCGATAACGTCGTGCTGGCCATCCACACGATGCAGGAGCAGATGCAGATCGCCGGCACAACCTCGCGCGAGGCCGCCACGACCATCGAGGGCTCCTGCAACATGGCGAAGGCTGCCTGGGAGAACTGGGTGACGGAGCTGGGCAAGGACGACGCCGACATGGGCAAGCTCACCGGGGAGCTGCTACATTCGGTCGAGACGGCGGCATCGAACGTCGTCCCGCGCGTTGCGACCATCGTCGGCACGGCGCTGTCGCAGCTACCGAGTCTTGTCACGTCGGTCGGTCCCGTGCTCGGCCAAGCGTTTGTCGACATTTTCACTCAGGCGCTCGACAGCGCGGCTGAGGCCGTGCCCGGGCCTATGGGCGACATCCTCTCCGCCGTGTCGGACGGCGTGGACGAGATCGGCGAGCGCTTCAAGGGGCTTGGCGAGATCTGGGCGGTTGGGGACAACCCGCTCGAGTCTCTGCACCTCGCCATGGTCTACGGCCTGACGCTGCTCGAGGGCGACCTGTCCACGCTGCAGGAGAACATCACCTCATCGCTGCCCGGCATCGCCGAGGGCTTCGCCGACGTGGGCGGCGAGGTCGTTCCCAGGCTCGCCGAGGGAATCGAGATGGGACTGTCGTTCCTCTCCGAGACTGCGGCGTCGCTCATGACATCGCTCGGCGGCTATCTGTCCGAGAACCTGCCATCCATCACGGAGAGCGGCCTGCAGATTCTCACCGGCCTCTCCGAGTCCATAGCCGAGAACGTGGGCGTTCTGGCAGAGGGCGCAGCGAACCTCATCGTCGGCTTGGCGCAGGGTATCGCCGACAGCCTGCCGACGCTCATCGAGCAGGCCCCGGTTATCGTGCAGAACCTCGCCAGCGCGATCAACGACAACGCGCCGATACTGCTCGGTGCCGGCATCCAGGCAATCGTGACGCTGGCGCTTGGCATCGTGCAGGCGATACCGACGCTCATCGCCAACATCCCGGCCATCTTCTCGGCCTTCGTCTCGGCGTGGTCGGCGCTCGACTGGCTGAGCCTCGGCAGGAACGCCATCACGTTCCTAGGCAACGGCATCACCGGCATGGCCGGCTTCGTCAGCACGTGCGGTGCCAACATCGTGTCCGCCATCCGCGGCGCGATCCAGAACCTGCCGTCCACCCTGGCGAGCATCGGCCGCAACGGAATCAGTAGCCTGGGCTCCGCCATCCGCGGCGCGGTCGGCTTCGTGACCTCGGCTGCCGCAAGCATTGGCAGTTCCATCATGGGCGCCCTGTCCTCCATCCCGGACCGCGTGGCCTCCATCGGCTCGCAGATCGTGCAGGGCATCGCAAACGGAATCAGCGGCGCGGCAGGCGTGGTCGTGAGCAAGATTACCGGCGTGGTTGGCGGCGCCATTGAAGCGGCCAAGAACCTGCTCGGCATCCACTCTCCCTCGCGCGTGTTCCGCAAGATTTTCGGCTACGTCATGGAGGGCGCGGCCCTCGGCATCGACGACACGGCGGACGAGCCGGTTAAGTCCATGAGGTCGGCGGTGCGCAACGTCGAGAAGGCCGCCGTGTTCGGTGTGAGCGTTACCGGCGGCGGAGCATACGGGGCGACCGCCAATGGAGCCGCGGGCTTCGCGGGCGGCGGCAACGTTTACAACCTCTACCTCGACGGCGACCTGCTGGGCGTCGACGGGCGCGTGGCCTCCGCCTTCAGGAGCTTCGTCGCGGCGGTGGAGCAGAGCATGGCGATGGGGGTCGCGTAGAATGGCGCAGGGAAACTGGGTTCAAGGCGGAAGCGGCTACCGCAAGTACTGCTGGTGCGCGTACGTGGACGTTGCTGAGGTCGCGCGCACGGACACCACCGTGACCTACCGCGTCACGCACGGGTACGGCACGCGCTACGCCATCAACTGCTACGCAAACGGCAGCTCGTCGGCGGGCGGCTCGTGGAACGGCTCGGTCTACTCGACGAACAACTCCGACTGGGTGTGGGTGCAGTGCACGTCGCGCGACGTCGAGCTCGCGCGCGGCAACGGCGACGCCTACAACCACACCTTCACTGGCCAGATTAACGTCACGGGCGGCTTCAGCAACGGCACCTCGAACGCCTCCAACACCGTCACGGTGCCGTGCCGCGCCTACCACACGCCGCACACGCCGAAGAACATCAGGGCGGAGCGCCTGAGCGACACCAGCGCGAAGGTCAGTTGGGACGTCGACTACACGGGCATGAACGGCGACTACCCCTGGTCGACCGTGACCGTCGGCGTGGTGAAGAACGGCCCGGGGAAGTTCACCGACGTCGGCACCGTCAGTTGGGATACCACGAGCCACACCTACAACGGCCTCGAGCCGGGCTGCATGTACATCTTCTCCGCCAAGGCGACGGGTCCCGGCGGCACGTCGGACTACGGCGTGAGCGCGCCGGCGATCTATACCACGCCGACGGCGCTCGGCATGCTCGAGGCCGTCAAGGCAGAGGCGGCGAAGGTCGTGCTCAGGGGGCACGACGCGCCGGCCTTCGTCGACAGCTGGGAGTTCCAGCTCTCGACCGACGGGCGCAAGACATGGGTCGATGCGGACGTGAACGCCTCCTGGGAGGACGAGGAGGCGCCGGCGGGAACGGTGCGCTACCGCGCCCGCGCGGTCAAGAGCGGCCTCAAGGGACCGTGGACCGAGTCAAACGAGGTCACGACTATATGCCCGCCGCTCGCACCGTCCATCAGGGGCGTCAGGGCGGCTTATGCCACCCGCTCGACCGCGACACTCGAATGGGTGCCCAACCATCCGGACGGCTCGGCGCAGACCTCCGCGGAGGTGCAGATCACAACCCCTGCGGACACCACTGCCACGACGGTCGAGGGCTCGGCTACGAGCCTGAAGTTGCCGACGGATGCCAAGGGCATGTACACCGTGCGCGTGCGCACCAAGGGCCTCGACGAGGACTGGGGCGCATGGTCGAGCGCGGTGGCATATACCGTTGCGGACGCGCCCCAGGCATTCTTCACCGACCCGGCTGCGGACGGGGCGACCCTGCGCGCGGTGCCTCATACCTTCACGTGGAAGGTGGCCGACGAGACGGGCGTCAGCCGACAGTATCTGTCTTTATGCGACATCAGGGGCAACCTCCTGTGGAGCGGGACTGTGGACAAGGACGCGCGCTCCTTTGGCCTCGGCTACGCGCAACACGCCTTCGTCAACTTCACTCCCTACAGGGTCATGCTCACGGTCACGGCTGGCTCATCGCTATCGGTCACCGTCTCGAGAACTTTTCGGACCGACTGGGCACCGCCAGCCAAACCGTCGCTCAACATCTTCGTCGACGAGAGGTTGGGATGCCAGCTGTCGGTATTCCCAGGCAAGGCCGACAGTGACGACACGCCCGAGACGTCCCGCTTCACCGTGTCGCGCGTCCTGCCTGACGGCTCGACCCTGCAGCTCGGCTCGCACCTTGCGGCGGGCGAGGGCGCGAGCGACCCGCTGCCTCCGCTCAACAGCGAGTTCGAGTACGTCGCGGTTGCCTACGCCGCGACGGGCGCGAGCACGGCGACGAGGGTCAAAACGACCGTTGCGAGCCGCGAGGTGGCTCTCAACTGGGGAGCCGGCGCTGAGAGGTCATGGCTCGGGCGCTATCTCAAGAAGGGCTCGAGCCGCAAGGTGACGCACGGATACAAGATGCTGCACTTCGCCGACGGCGGGGAAGGGCTGCCCGTCTCGTACGGCATCAACGAACGGGACGTCAAGGACAGCATGGACTTCCTGCTGCTCGACGAGGAGGACTACAAGTCATTCCTCGAGGTCATGAACATGGCGGGGCGCTTCTGGGTGCGCGATCTCTACGGCGAGCGGTTCCGCGCCCGCCTCAGCTGTAGCGTGAAGCGTTCCGACGGCGCGTGGGTGGCTTCGTGCGACCCTACGTGGGAGACGTGGGAGGAGCCCGCCAATGGCTGATAGCTGGACGAGGCCGTTCGACGCCTCCTACGACTTCGTGCGCGTCTCGCGCGAGACGGGGCTCGAGCTCGACTTCGTGCGCGACATCGAGAACGGCGGCTCCATCGAGCGCAACGCAAACACGGCGCTCTATGAGACTGCATCCCTGGACTTCGCTGACAAGTTCGACGTTGGCAACGACTTTCTACGTGTGTACCTCAACGCCACCTTCACGGACGGCAGTAAGAGGCGCGAGTGCCTAGGAACATTTATGCCGCAGGTGGACTCGGTGGACATCGACGGCGCCTACCGCGAGGGCCAGATCAACGCCTACGGCCTCCTGAAGCTGCTCAAGGACGACGACTTCGACGGGCCCTACGTAATCGTCAAGGACTCCAACGCCGTCGAGGAGGCCGTCAAGATAGCCGAATCGGTCGGCCTCACCGTCTACGCCGACAGTAGCAGCCTCCTACTCGGCAGCAACTGGGTGTTCGGCGTGGGCAAGAGCAACGACGCCAAGACCAAGCTGGACGCCGTGAACCTGCTCCTCGAGGCTGCCGGATTCCGCTCGGCGGCGACCGACCGAATGGGCAACGTGCTCTTCAGGCGCTACGTCGAGCCTGCCGACATGCCCATCTCGGCGGAGTTCACCGAGGGCAGGGACGCGCGCTTCATGTCTGCCATGACCGAATCGACCAACCGCGCCGAGGTCTGCAACGTCGTACACGTGGACTTCAGCACGCAGGACGCATCGGTGCGCGGCACGGCGGTGGACGACTCGCCCGACTCCGACCTCTCGACCGTCTCGGTCGGGCGCCGCATCGTCAAGAGCTACAGCTACGACAGCCTGCCGGGCGTGGACACCGAGGACAGCAACCTTGTCGAGGGCGCCGCCAACGCCCTCATCGGCATCGGAAAGAAGTCTGAGAAGAACTTCCGCAAGAGCGATTCGCACGGCAGCATCCAGACCGTCTATGTCCCCGACTCGCCGCAGACGGGGGTGATCTTCGGCATCAAGGTCGTCTCGACTGGCGGTCGCGTCGGCTTCTGCCAGGACGAGGGGCCGAGCGTCAAGAAGGACACGGACTACACGCAGAGCGTGTGGGTCAAGGGCACCAAGGGCGCGACGGGCATCATACAGTCCTTCTGGGACCAGGAGAGGGCGCTTGGCCCGGTGACCGAGGGCTTCACTCTGACTGGCGATTGGCAGAAGGTCAACTACACCTACCACGCCACGGAGACACACAACAAGGTCAGCTGGGGCTACTGCTACATCGACGGCGGCGAGGCTGTCTTCGTCGCCGACAAAGTCGAGGAGGGTTCCACAGCCACACCTTGGCCCCAGGACGCCATGCAGGCGGCTGCGGACCGCAAGGCGGCGGAGCTGCTCGCCACCGAGCGCGCCGTGACGCGCACGGACGAGTTCAGGAGCGTGTACAAGCCCGTCGAGCCGTGCATGGCGGTGGCGATGAACTACAGGACCGGCGGGGTTGTCGGCAAGCTGGCAATCCAGAAGCAGACGCTGACGCTTGACGCCGGCTGCGTCATAAAGCACACGGCGAGGAGGTACGAGCGATGAGCGATTCGGCGGTCGAGATCAAGGGCGCGGCGGTGCGGTTGGCGGCGGCGATTCCGTCGGGCGGCAAGCGGCTGACGATGGAGTTCGGCACGGTCGTCGGTGTCCATGGCACGGCGCTAGACGTGATGCTGCGCGGTGCGGTCGTGACGGTCCCGATGGTGCGCTCCTGCACGGGGTGCATCATCACCGACCGCGCCGTGATCCTGTCGCAGGGCCCGCTGGCCGTTTGCGTCGGCACGATGGCGGCGGTGTAGGCCGGCGTTACGGGGGGCCGAACCTGCAGTGTGGCGGGGAGTGGGCCCCGCCACACTGCAGAATGGAAGGGAGGCCGGATGGAGGTACTCAAACTCTTCGCGCCGTACGGGCCGGGGTGGCTCGGCGGAGTGCTGCTGGCGCTGATCGCCTTCTATTTTGGGCGGCAATTTTTGGCCGAGTACAAGGTCCAGAACGAGCGCAAGGCGAACCTCGACCTCAAGCGCGAGGAGCGAAAGCAGGCCGAGGTGGACGAGCGCGCGCAGCGGGACCGCGAACGGTCCCAAATGGAGGGTCGCATCGCCGCGCAGATGGAGCGCAGCAACACCTTGATTGAGGGGATGAAGACCCTCATGGAGTCGGTCGTCGCGTCAAATGACGTGTTGCACGCCGATCTGGTCCACAGCCAGGCGCGCAGCCAGGGGATGGCCGAGAAGGTCGACCACATCTACGACCGCGTCGACCTCATGTACAACAAGGAGACAAGCAGATAGGAGCAATCAAATGACTGAGATTCAGGCCGGCCTCACCGTCGCCACGGTGCTCGTGGTGCCGTACATCGTGCAGGCCATCAAGACTAAGGCCATGACGGGCAGCGTCGCCCGCTGGACGGCCATCGCCGTCTCGGCGGGGTGCGGTGCCCTCACGGCCATGGCGGGAGGCGTGCCCACCGACCCCTCGGCGTGGGTGACGTCCATCTTCGCGTGTGTCGGCGGCGTGCAGGTGGCCTATGCCGCCTTCAAATCCGTCGGTATCACGGACAAATGGCTCGACGCGCTGCTCGCGCTCGGCGACATTAAGGAGGACTAACATGGCAGATTTCGCGAACGTCCAACCGGACGAGTACAAGCTCCTCGGCTGCAACTTCTCGGCGGGACGACCCTTCGGCATCAAGGGCGTCACGATCCACCATATGGCGGGTGACCTCAATGCAGCCCAGTGCAACAGCATCTGGGCCGCCAACGGCTGCTCTGCCCACTACTCGGTCGACCGCAACGGCTACATCGTGCAGCACGTCAACGACACCGACCGCGCCTACGCTTGCGGCGACGGCATCGGCACGGGCGGCGGCAACGACACGACCATCAGCATCGAACACGCCAACAGCGCGCGCGGCCCGTGGACGGTTCACGAGGCCGCTATCGAGAGCGGTGCGCACCTCGTGGCGGCGCTGTGCCTGTACTACGGGCTGGGCCGCCCGGCATGGATGGTGAACGTGTTCCCGCACAAGCACTGGTCGTCCACGGCCTGCCCCGGCGAGCTGGCTGGCTCGCAGCGCGACCACTACATGCAGCGCGCCGTCGAGTGGTACGACGCGATGGTCGGCGGCACGCAGCCGTCCGCGCCGACTGTGCAGCCCGCGGCGACCCCCGCTGCGCCTTCGGCGTCGCAGGGCGCGCCGGGCGGTTTCCCTCGCTCCACTGGCGCCCGTGTTCCCGTACACTACTCGCTGCACCTCAAGGGTGGCGGCTGGCTGGACGAGGTGACTGACTTCGGTGCCGGCGACGACGGCTTCGCGGGCTACCCGTGCCGACAGCATGACCTCCTTTGCGCCCGAGTTGATCGAGGTACGCTCAAGTATCAGGTCCACACCGTCGAGGACGGCTGGCTCGACTGGGTCGCCAAGGGCGACCGCAACGACACCGTAAACGGCTGCGCCGGTATCGCCGGTCATACCATCGACGGCGTGCGCATGTACTACGTGACGCCGAGCGGCGAGGAGTACAAGCAGGTGTGGTACCACTCCCAGACCACTGCGCGCGCCGGATGGCTGAACACCGTGTGCGACGACGGCTCTACCTATAGCGGCGACGACTACGCCGGTATCTACGGCGAGCCGCTCGACCGTCTGCAGGTCTGCGTCACCGACGGGGTGCCGTGGTAATGGCTTTCGTCATGCGCGCGGCGCTCGGCGCGATTCTGGGCAGCTTCGTCACGGTTGTCGCGCTCGCCCTGATCTGGGGCGGGAGCGACCGCGGGCGATAACAGCAAAAGGGACCGTGGCGGTTCTTCGCCACGGTCCCTTTCTCGTATCCTTCGAATATCCCAAGTGGGCGCAAAACCCTAAGTACGGTCAGCGTGTTGCGGTACGTTCAGCGTGTTTTGCCTGTTGGTCAGCATCAATAGCGAGCTGCGGCAAACTGTCTCAGTACTGCCACATGTGGTTGACAGGGCCGGAGCCTTTGCCCATGTTCAGGCCGGCGGCCAGAGCGCCTGTCAGGTATGCCTTGCCGGCGTTGACGGCGTCGGCAAGATCCATGCCCTGGGCCAGCGCGCAGGCGATGGCGGACGAGAGCGTGCAACCGGTGCCATGCGTGTTGCCGGTCTCGATGCGCTTGTGGCGGAACCACGTGGTGAGCGGATCGCCCAGGTGGTTGCCCTCGTCATCGAGCGGCGCGGGCTCTGCTAGCACATCGTTGGCCTCGTTGACAAAATGCCCGCCCTTAACGAGAGACGCGCAGCCAAAGCGGCGGGTGAGAAGCATGGCGGCATTTTGCTGAGTGCGCTCGGAATCGACCTCGTAATCGAGCAACGCCATGGCCTCGGGAATATTGGGCGTGATGACGGTCGCCAGTGGGAACAGGCGGCGTGTAAGTGCTTCGGCGGCGTCCTCTGCGATCAGGCGAGCACCCGAGGTGGCGATCATGACGGGGTCGACGACGATATTTTGTGCGTCCCAGGCACTCAGACGGTCGGCGATAACCTCGATAATCTCGGCAGAGGAGACCATGCCGATCTTGACGGCACTGGGGCAGATATCGTCAAAAACGGCATCGATTTGCGCCGCGACAATATCCGGGGAGATGTTTTGCACGGCGGTGACACCGAGCGTGTTTTGTGCGGTTATGGCTGTGATGGCCGTCTCGGCATACAGACGGTGCGCCGTGATGGTCTTGATGTCGGCCTGAATGCCGGCACCACCGCTGGAATCTGATCCTGCGATGGATAGAACGGCGGGTACCTTACTGCGATCCATGTTCGCTCCCTTGTTCGGTCGGATTCAAATGGGTCTTCTGCCCGCATTATAAAGTTGCCCGGGCCGGCTGTATGCCGAACCCGGGCGGGTAGTGCAATCTTTACGCAAACGCAAGCAAATGTTCACACGTCAACAATTGACGAACACCTTGTTACCGATTGTGGCTCCGGAGACGCGTTAATCCTCCATGCCGAGGTCGATCGTCGTGCCTTCGAACACCTTGTTAACGGTGCGGACGGCGCACATCTTGCCACACATGGTGCAAGTGCCCTCGGTGGCGGCGGGGGACTCCTCGTAGCGCTTCTTGCCCGTAACCGGGTCGAGCGCGCACTTCCACATGGCGTCCCAGTCGAGCTTGCGGCGTGCCTGGCCCATCTTGTCGTCCATGTCGCGGGCGTGGGGCACCTTTTTGGCGATGTCGGCGGCGTGTGCGGCAATCTTGGTGGCCATGAGGCCGTCGAGCACGTCCTGGGCGTTGGGCAGGCACAAGTGCTCGGCCGGCGTCACGTAGCACAGGAAGTCGGCGCCGGAGCTGGCGGAGATAGCGCCGCCGATGGCAGCGGTGATGTGGTCGTAGCCCACGCCGATATCGGTCACCAGCGGCCCGAGCACATAGAACGGGGCGTTGTGGCACAGGCGCTTCTGCAGTTTCATGTTGGCGGCGATCTCGTCGAGCGCCATGTGGCCCGGACCCTCGACCATAACCTGGACGCCGGCGGCCCATGCGCGCTTGCACAGCTTGCCCAGCTCGATCATCTCGGCGGTCTCGGTGGCGTCGTTGGAGTCGTAGAGGCAGCCCGGGCGACAGGAGTCGCCGAGCGAAATCGTCACGTCGTACTCGTGGCAGATTTCGAGCAGCTCGTCGTAGAACTCATAGAACGGGTTCTCGTTACCGGTGACCTCCATCCAGCCAAACAGCAGCGAGCCGCCGCGGCTCACGATGTTCATGAGGCGGCCGGTCTCCTTAAAGGTCTTGGTGACCGACTTGTTGATGCCGCAGTGGATGGTCATAAAGTCCACGCCGTCCTCGGCGTGCGCGCGCACGACCTCGAACAGGTCGTCCTTGGTAAGCTTGACCAGCGGCTTTTCCATGTAGCCGATGGCGTCGTACATGGGGACGGTGCCCACCATGAGCGGGGTCTCGTCGATGAGCTGCTGGCGGAACTGGCGCGTCTTGCCCGAGTTGGAGAGGTCCATGATGGCGTCGGCGCCAAAGTCCTCAGCGATCTTGACCTTCTTCCATTCCTCGGCGGCATCGGCCTTGTCGCCCGAGATGCCCAAGTTCACGTTGACCTTGGTGGACAGGCCCTCACCGACACCAAAGGCGCGCATGCCCTTTTTGATATGCACGATGTTGGCGGGAATGGCGATGCGGCCGTCTGCTACGCGCTCACGGATGTACTCGGGGTCACGATGCTCGCGCTCGGCGACCTCCTTCATCTGCGGTGTGATCTGCCCGGCGCGGGCAAAGTCGATTTGCGTGACGAGCTTGGGCTCGGTCTGTGTGCTCATTGGCATGGCTCCCTTCGTTGGCATTACCCATATCAGGTTTGCGGGTCAGGGCGGGCGCGCCCAATCTCAGCCTGCCGTCTTGTCCTGCAAGCCCCCCGTTTATGTAATGGGCTCAAGTATAGCTCGAATGGGTACGATTGGCCTAACGAGCGTGCCTGTGAGGAGGCGAACATGGAAGACAAGCATCTATATCGAGAGACGCAATGGGATGTATCGGCCGAGGAAAGCCGTGCGCACCATGGCCTTGTCGCGATCGGTTTTGCGGTGCTTGCCGTGCTGGTGATTGCCTTTTGTATCTGGACGTTTGGTGGTCGCGGCGGCGCTGCATGGGAGTTCGAGGCTGATGATAGCCTACCGATTATGACGGTGAGGAGTACTGGCGGTAATGCCAATACGCTCGCCGTTCCGGGCGATTATTGGTACCCGTGCGATGAGTTTGTGCAGTTGCAGCTGAGTGGTGGGTCTATTCCTGGTGAGGAAATCGAACGCGTGACGTATGATGCGACGTTCAAAACGTTGACGGTGAAGCTCAAAGATCAAGGGGATGTGCCCACGACGATGGATATCGCGCTGACGGAATGGCGCCTGGAGCCCCCGTCGGGTGTTGCGGTGTCCGAGGTCGAGCACGTCAAGATTGTCTATCAGGACGGTTCGACAAACGGGATTGCAAAGGCCGACGGTCTAGCAGAATAGGTGTCGAGCCTAGCAGCCAATTCATAAAAGTTGCGGTGGAATAGTTCCTGATTGTGCGAAAAAGGCTCAAATAGGAATTATTCCACCGCAAGTTATATAGAGAAGGCTGAGCGGGTCAGTGTTGGGTGCCGGCTCTAGAGCATCTGTTCGTTGATGAACACGAGGGTGTCTAGGTATGAGAGCTCGGGGACGTGGCGATAGCCGATGTTGAATGCGGTAAGTTCGCTTGCATCCTCGAGCTTGTTTTCTGCCATCCACCGCACCATGGAGCCGCGCGCCTTTTTGCTGGCGGTCGACCGTTGGATGGGCTTCCCGTTGCGGATACCCTCGCCAAAGAGGCACGTGACGGCTGTGGCGTCGCCCGCGAGGTGGGGCAGAACGGCTTTGGCATACTCTACGCTGGCGAGGTTGACGATCGTGGTGTTTGAACCTGCCGGGGCGATAACCCGCGCGAGCTTGTCGCTCCAAAACGCGTAGAGGTCTCGGGCATCGTCAACGGCGAGCTTCGCACCCATCTCCAGCCGATACGGTTCGACGGCATGAAAGGGGCGTACGCATCCGTAAAGGCCCGAGAGGATCCACAGATGGTCTTGCAGCCATGCGAGCTGCGCGGCATCCATCACCTCGGGTGCCATGCTCTGGTATTGAATGCCGTGATAGGACATGACGGCGGGGGAGGTATTGCGGGCGATATCGGGATTGTCGAGGTCGCCGTTTTCCAAGATGGGCTCGAACTCATGCAGGGTGTTGAGGCAGGGCCCCAGCAGTTTGTCACTCACGTTCCATAGCGCCTGCAGGCCGCCGCTGCCTTCATTTCGCTCAATATCTAGCAACGCGCGATGCAGTCGAGCCGTCTCGCGCGCAAAGGGCGGAATGCCCAGGACTTCAAAAGCATCTTGGGCCGAGCGCATCTGCTTGGCGGGCGAAATGATGACCTGCAGCATGGACTCTCCTCTGTCAAAAAGGAAGTTGCGGTGGAATACGGTCTGTTTTGGCCGTTTATGGGCCAGTTTAGTCCGTATTTCACCGCAACTGATGAAGGGTTGGTTAGGCGCGCTCGAGGAAGGCTTTGTAGCCGCGGTAGGCCTCGTAGATATCGGCCTTGTTGGCGACCTCCCACAGGGCGTGCATGGACAGGACGGCAACGCCGGAGTCGATGACGTTCATACCGTACTTGGCCATGATGTAGGCGATGGTGCCGCCGCCGCCTGCGTTGACGCGACCGAGCTCGCAGGTCTGGAAGTCCACGCCGGCCTCGTCCATGATGTCGCGGACGAGGGCCACGTACTCGGCATCGGCGTCGTTGGAACCGCCCTTGCCGCGGCTGCCCGTGTACTTGTTAAAGCACAGGCCGCGACCCATAAAGGCCGCGTTCTTGGTCTCGAACTTGCCGGCATAGCCCGGGTCGAAGCCGGCGGACACGTCAGAGGAGAGCATACGGCTGCGGGCGAGCGCGCGGCGCAGGGCCAGCGGGCTATCCTCGCCGGCGAGCGTCATGATCTCGGCGACGGTGTTCTCGAAGAAGCGACTCGTCATGCCGGTGGCACCCACGGAACCGATCTCCTCCTTGTCGACGATGAGCGTGATGCTCGTGCGCTCGACATTGGCCACATTGATCTGGGCGAGCATGGAGGGGTAAGCGCAGACGCGGTCGTCGTGGCCATAGCCCAAAATCATGGAGCGGTCGAGGCCCATGTCGCGGGCGGGACCGGCGGGCACGACCTCGATCTCGGCGGAGAGGAAGTCCTCCTCCTCGACGTCATACTGCTCCTTAAGGATGTCCAGGAACATCTGCTTGACGGGCTCCTTGGGGGCGTCCTTGTCGTTCTCGTCAAACTTGACGGGACGGCCGCCCACGATCACGTCGAGGATCTCGGCGTCGACGGCGTCCTTGGCGGGCTTGGCCATCTGCTCGCTCGAGAGGTGGATCAGCAGGTCGGAGATGGTGAAGACTGGGTCATCTGCCTTGTCGCCGATGTTGATGTCGACGGTGGTGCCGTCCTTTTTGCAGATGACGCCTACGAGTGCGAGCGGGGAAGCGACCCAGTGGTAGCTCTTGACGCCGCCATAGTAGTGCGTGTCGAGGTAGGCCATGTCGCCGGCCTCGAAGGCGGGGTTCTGCTTAAGGTCTAGGCGCGGCGAGTCCACGTGGGCGCCCAGGATGTTAAAGCCCTGCTCGAGCGGGGCGGTGCCCAGGTTGACGAGCATGAGGTCCTTGCCGTGATTGGCGGCGTACACCTTGTCGCCTGCCTTGAGCTCGCGGCCTTCGGCGATCACGGTTTCCAGGTCGACGTATCCCGCCTCCTCGGCCATCTTGATGCCGGTCTTGACGCACAGGCGCTCGGTCTTGTTCTCGCTCAAAAACTGCTTATAGCCGCGGCAAAGCTCCTCGAGCTCCTCGACTTGCTGTGGCGTGTACTTTTTCCATGCGCAGGGACGCTCCATGACGCAGGCTCCTTTCGGATTGATCGTGCTGGTTGATGTACCGTGAGCCATCGTATCACGCGCGGGCTCACGGTGGCGGGGGAGCTTGATGTGAGGTGGCCGCGGGGCGGGGAGCGTGTAAACTGGAGTGAGCAAACCGTGCCCAGCCCAAAGCGAGGTATTTAATATGTCTGACAAGCGCCGCACTTTTGCCGTTATCGACGGCAACTCGCTCATGCACCGCGCCTTTCACGCCGTGCCGCCGACCATGAACGCGCCGGACGGTCGCCCCACCAACGCGATCTTTGGCTTTCTGAACATGTTTCTTAAGATGATTGATGCCTTTAACCCCGACGGTGTGGTCGTGGCGTTTGACAAGGGTAAGCCGCGCGTGCGCATGGAGATGCTGCCACAGTACAAGGCTCAGCGTCCGCCCATGGACCCCGATCTGCACGCGCAGTTTCCTATGATTAAGGAGCTGCTCACCGCGCTCAACGTGCCGATTTTGCAGTCCGAGGGCTGGGAAGGCGATGACATCCTGGGTACCATGGCGCGCCTGGGCGAGCAGGCCGGCTGCGACATGCTACTGGTGACCGGCGACCGCGACATGTATCAACTCGTGACCGAGCACGTCAACGTGGTCTCGACCCGCAAGGGCCTGTCCGACGTGGCGATCATGACGCCCGAGAGCGTGGATGACCTGTATCACGGCATTACGCCGGCGCTCGTGCCCGATTTTTACGGTCTAAAGGGCGATACGTCGGACAACATTCCCGGCGTACCGGGCATCGGCCCCAAAAAGGCGAGCACGCTCATCGCGCAGTACGGCAGTTTGGACGAGGTCGTTGCACACGCCGACGAGGTCAAGGGCAAGATGGGCGAAAACCTGCGTGCACACATCGACGACGCGCTGCTGAGCCGCAAGGTGGCGACCATCCGCACCGATGCGCCCGTTGAGCTCGATTTTGAGGCGACGTCCTTTCCGGCGTTTTCTGCCGATGAGGTTTCCGCGGCGCTGGGAACGCTTGGTATCACCGCCATGCAGAACCGTTTCTTGGCGCTGATCGGCGGCGAGGGCGGGGCTGCTGCTGCCTCCAGTGCGTTTGAGATACCTGCGATGGTTCGCGCAGCCGCCGGCGATGCTGACGCGCTTGGTGCCGTTGCGGCTGAGGTCTCCCGCGCGATTGCTGCCGGCGAGTGGGTCGCCGCCGTGGTAGACGACGACAAGGAAGAGGGCGCGCTCTTTGGACTGACGCGCACGCTGTGGTTGGCGACGTCCAAGGGCCTGTTCGCGCTCGAGGAGGGCGACAGCGATGCGGCGGCTGAGGTTGAGGGCTTCAACTTCGTCCACGGCGTGATCGCTGGTGTGCTCGCGCGCCTGTTTATGGAGGGCCGCGTGGCGAGCCCGGATATGAAAGCGCTGCTGCATGAGCTTTCGCCCATCGATTCTTCGGAGCCCGAGCTCATGGATCCGCTGGCAGTCGACTCCACGTGCATCTTCGACACCGTGGTTGCCGCCTACCTGCTGGATTCTGACCGCTCTGAGTTTGACGAGGCGTATCTGGCCGATACCTATCTGCAGATGGCGCTGCCTGCGGCGCGCGGTGCAGAGGGTGCCGGTGAGGACGCTCCGGCGCCTGCCGCCCGTACTGCGGCCCTGACGCTGGCGCTCGTGGCGCCGTTGCGCGACCGCATGGCCCGCGAGAACGCCGCCAACGTGTTCGATGGTATCGAGATGCCGCTCGTTCCGGTACTTGCCAAGATGGAGCGCGCGGGCATGCTTGTGGACCCCGACCGCCTGCACAGTCTGTCCGAGGGTCTGGCGACCCAGATTGCCGAGGTTGAGCGCAGCATTCGCGACCTGGCGGGTGACGAGACCTTTAACATCGGCAGCCCCATGCAACTTTCGCACGTGCTCTTTGACGTGATGGGCCTTCCGACCAAGGGCCTCAAGAAGACTAAGCGCGGCTATTATTCGACCAACGCCAAGGTGCTGAGCGACCTTGCGCGTGACCACGAAATCGTGCGTCTGATCTTGGACTGGCGTGAGAAGTCTAAGATCAAGTCCACCTATCTGGACACGCTGGGCCCGCTACGCCGTGGTGACGGTCGCGTACACACTACGTACAACCAGACCATCACGGCAACGGGGCGTCTGTCCTCGAGCGACCCGAACCTGCAGAACATCCCGACGCGCTCGGAGCTGGGTCGTACCGTCAAGACGGCGTTTTCGGCAGGCGAGGGAAGCGTCTTTTTGGCGGTGGACTACTCGCAGATCGAGCTGCGTCTGCTGGCACATCTCTCGGGTGACGAGCACCTGGTGCGCGCCTTTAACGAGGGCGAGGACTTCCATGCCGAGACGGCGGCGCGCGTGTTTGGTGTGCCGGTGTCCGAGGTAACGCCCGACTTGCGCAGTCGCGCCAAGGCCGTGAACTTTGGCATCGTGTATGGCCAGCAGGCCTACGGCCTGTCGCAGTCGCTGCATATCTCGATGGCCGAGGCACGCGACATGATTGACCGCTACTACGAGGCCTACCCGGGCGTGCGCACGTTCCTCGACAACGTGGTGGCACGCGCCAAGCAGACGGGCTACGCCGAGACCATGTACGGCCGCCGTCGTCATATTCCGGAGCTCAAGGCCAAAAACCCGCAACTCCGCGGTTTTGGCGAGCGCACGGCCATGAACCACCCCATGCAGGGCACCGCCGCCGACATCATCAAGATCGCCATGGCCCGCGTAAGCCGCCGCCTGGAAGAAGAAGGCTTTGCCGCCCACATGATCTTGCAGGTACACGACGAACTGGACTTTGAGTGCCCCGTCGACGAAGTCGAGCGCCTAACCACCATGGTCCGCGACGTCATGGAACACGTAGTAGACCTCCGCGTACCGTTGATCGCCGAAGCCAGCACCGGCATAACCTGGGCCGACGCCAAATAGAGACGTACCAACAACCCACAGTAACCAAAAGCAGAAGGGGGCTCCTTGCCAACAAGGAGCCCCCTTCATTCCAAAAAAATCAGCCACGTTAACGAGCCGCCAAGATGGCGTCGATGAGCGTCAGTACGCCCCCGTCGTTGTTGCTCGGAATGCGCCATTTAGCATGCGCGTTCATATGCTCCTCGGCGTTGTCCACGATAAAGCTGTGGCCGACGCGCTCCAGCATGGGGATGTCGTTGTAGGTGTCGCCCACGGCGGCGGCATCGGCGATATCGATGCCCAGGTGCTCGCAAAGATGCGCGACGCCGGCGCCCTTGTCGACACCCAGGTTCATAAAGTCGATCCACTCGCGCCCGGCGTTGGTGACGTAGAGCTTGTCCGAGAACTCGGGGCTATAGGTCTCGCGGAAAGCGGGCTCGGCGTCGTAGCCGGGGAAGAAGACCGAAATCTTGTTGGACTCGAAATCAATGCCCTCAAAGCTGTCGACGTAGTTGATTGTGTTGTAGTAGACGCTGATCTCGTCGTGGTACTGATGGTCGCGGGCAAGCACGTAGAACTCGTCGAAGCAGCACAGGACGGGGACAGCGCGCGGATCCTCCGAGGCGCGGCTCAAGACCTGCTGATACAGCGCCACATCGATGTTGCTCTTATAGATATAGTTGCCGCGATAGATGACGCAGGCTCCGTTGTCGGGACAAAAGGCGAGGCGGTTCTTGATGCCCTCGAACATCTCCTCGAGCTTGGGGGCTGGACGTCCGCTAGCGGGGCAGAACACGATGCCAGCCTCGGCGAGCTTGTCCAGGCGCTCATCAAGACCCTGAGGTAGCACGCGCTCGTCGGTGAGAAGCGTCTTGTCCATATCAACGGCGAGAATCTTAATGTTTCCAATATTGGCGTCCGATTCGTAAGTTTGCATAAAAGCGAGCCTTTCGTTTCGAAATTGTTTCAGATGTTATAACCATCAACTCGTAGTCAGGCGTATTTTCGCAGGAACGCAGCGTATTTGCACTGCATTTCACAAACTAATGAAAAAACTTTTCAGAAATTTGAATTTGCCGCTTGTGCAGCGGGCACTTTATCGTAATATAGCGAACATCGAAAACGGAGACGGCAAAATAGCCGCTTACCGAGAAAAAGGTACCGTTTACGATATTTGAATTGCGCCCGGCGATAGGTGAAAGGAGAGGCAGATGCAGTTCGTAAAGATCATCACTACTGCAGACAATGCCATCCGACGCCAGCGCGCAATTTCCCGACGACGATAACAATCGTCTCTGTCCGCATGGGGCGAATTGCCTCAACAGAGTCATTTTGAGGTCGTTGGGTTTTAGTACGACATTGCTGCATGTTTCTAGGGCATGTATGTGCTGATTTTTGCTATTTAACCTGATATTGCACGGTATATGACCTTGAAATGACTTGCAACTGACCGATGTTCTAACTAGCTACCAAGGGCGAAAGGAAACAGCCATGAGCAAGGAAAAAGTCGTTCTCGCATATTCCGGTGGTCTTGATACATCCGTATGTGTCAAGTGGCTCCAGGACGAGAAGAATCTCGATGTCGTTTGTGTCTGCGGCAACGTGGGCCAGGAGGAGACCGGCCTGGACGCCAAGAAGCAGAAGGCCCTCGACCTGGGCGTTCTCGATTGCCAGGTGCTCGACCTGCGCGACGAGTTCTCCGATGAGTTCTTGACTAAGGCCATCGCCGCAAACTCCATGTACGAGAACAAGTATCCGCTGCTTTCCGCCCTGTCTCGCCCGCTGCTCGCCAAGAAGCTTGTCGAGGTCGCTCACGAGTTTGGCGCGACCTACGTCGCCCACGGCTGCACCGGCAAGGGTAACGACCAGGTTCGTTTTGAGGCTGCCGTCAAGGCCCTCGACCCCGAGCTCAAGGTTATCGCCCCGGTTCGCGAGTGGGATCTGAAGTGCCGTCCCGACGAGGTCGCCTATGCCCACGCCCACAACGTGCCGGTTCCCGAGGGTGCCAACGACAACCCCTATTCCATCGACGACAACCTGTGGGGTCGTGCTATTGAGTGCGGCCACCTGGAGGATCCCTGGAACGAGCCTCTCGACGACGCCTGGGTTATGACCAAGAATCCCGAGGACACGCCCGACACCCCGACGTATACCGAGATTGAGTTTGAGGCCGGCAAGCCCGTCGCCGTCGACGGCAAGAAGATGAAGCTTTCCGAGATCGTCATCGCCCTCAACAAGATTTCGGGCGACAACGGCTTTGGCCGTCTCGACCTGGTTGAGGATCGTCTGGTGGGCCTCAAGAGCCGCGAATGCTATGAGGTTCCCGGAGCCCTGACGCTCATCACCGCCCACAAGGCACTCGAGGACATCTGCGTCGAGGGCGACTTGCTCAAGACCAAGATCAAGCTCGAGCAGGATTGGGCCACCGCCGTGTATAACGGTCAGTGGTACAGCCCGCTCAAGAACGCGCTCGATGCCTTTATGGCCGACACGCAAAAGTTCGTGACCGGCACTGTCCGTCTGAAGTTCTTTAAGGGCAACTGCCGTGTCGTCGGCCGCAAGAGCCCCTTCAGCCTCTACGACTACGGTCTGGCTACCTACGACCGCGACACCACGTTTGACGAGAAGGCCAGCGCCGGCTTTATCGAGATCGATACGCTGTCGCTCAAGACGTGGGCAAAGGTCCAGGGCCCCAGCTCTGCTGCCGCCCAGGCCTAGCGCCTCCTTCCCTTGGTATCCGCGCGGCCCATCCGCGTGATACATAACGGGCGCACGGGGTCCCTGCCTTTCGTTATGCTTGCTGACACTTCTTAACATCGGTGGCCCCTACGTTCCGCCCGCATATATGATGCCGCGTCTGCGGCTGAGTCCGAGCCCCGCCGGGGTTGTCCGGCGGGGCTCCTTCTATCAATTTGGCGGCTCTGTGCCTATATATATGAGGAGTATCCATTATGTTCAATGCTATCGCGCATGCTTTGCTTGCCCTCGCGCCCGAGTTCGATGCTGTAAGGGTCGAGGACGTTCCTATGAGCCTGAAGGCCTGGATCGATGGTTCGCAGGGCAACATCCGGAGGGAGACGTTGGGCGCCAAGTGCATGGTGCGTCACTTCTTTGCAAATTAGCCACATGGCCCCGCGCGCGGCAGGGAGTGTGTAAAACTAGCGGTTGATAAATCGCTTTAGCGACAGGGCACATTGCTTTGGACGCTTGTTTTGGTATTTGGAGAAAGGAGACGGTTCCATGGCTCTTTGGGGCGGTCGTTTTGAGGCGGGCGTGGCCGAGGTCACGCAGGAGTTTGGCGCGTCGCTGCCGGTCGACAAACATCTCTATAAGCAGGATATCGCTGGCTCTAAGGCGCATGCCAAGATGTTGACCGCCCAGGGCATCATCAGTGCCGAGGACGAGCAGGCGATTGCCAAGGGCCTTACCGGAATCGAACAGGATATCGATGCCGGCAACTTCACCTTCGATATCAACGATGAGGACATTCATATGTCCATCGAGAGCGAGCTGACGCGTCGCATCGGCGAGGCTGGCAAGCGCTTGCATACTGGGCGTTCGCGCAACGACCAGGTGGCGACCGATACGCGCCTGGGCGTCAAGGCGCTGGCCAAGGAGCTCATGGAGGCCAATCTTGAGCTGCGCCATGTGCTGGTGGATGCGGCTAAGAAGTATGACAAGGTGATTCTGCCGGGCTACACGCATATGCAGCACGCTCAGCCCGTGCTGCTGGCGCATCATCTGCTGGCGTATTCCTGGATGTTCGCGCGCGACTTTACGCGTCTAAAGGCCGCCTTCGATGCCGCTGATAATTGCCCGTTGGGCGCCGCCGCACTTGCCGGTACGAGCTATCCGCTCGATCGCCAGATGACGGCTGCCGAGCTTGGCTTTGCGGGCGTGATTCCCAACTCGCTCGATGCTGTTTCCGATCGCGATTTCCTGCTCGACCTGCATTACGCCGGCTCCGTCATGGCGATGCACCTGTCGCGTCTTTCCGAGGAGATCGTGCTGTGGTCGAGCTCCGAATTTGGCTTTGTCACGCTTTCAGACTCCTACTCCACCGGCTCGTCTATCATGCCGCAGAAGAAGAACCCCGACTTTGCCGAGCTTATCCGCGGCAAGAGCGGTCGCGTGTACGGCAACCTGGTGCAGCTGCTGGTAACCATGAAGGGCTTGCCGCTTGCTTATAACAAGGACTTGCAGGAGGACAAGGAGGGCGCGCTCGATACCGCCCATACGCTCATGCAGTGCCTGTCCGTTATGGCCGGAATGATTTCGACTTGGACCGTCAACGAGGATGCCATGGCGCGCGAGTGCGGCGTGGGGCACCTTGCCGCCACCGATGTTGCCGATTACCTGGCCAAGCGTGGCCTGCCGTTCCGCGAGGCACATGCCGTGGTGGGCCATCTGGTCCTGATGTGCGAGAAGCGCGGCTGCAATCTTGAGGACCTGCCGTTTGAGGTGTTCCAGGAGGCAAGCCCGCTCTTTGAGCGCGACATTACCGAGGCGCTCGACATCCCGTCGATTGTCGCCGCGCGCACGACCGAGGGCGGCACCGCCCCTGCCGCCGTTGCCGTGCAGCTTGATCGCGCCGAGGCACAGCTCGTGGCTGACGAGGGTGTGTTTGGGTCACTGACTAAGGTCGTCGAGATGGGCCACGGGGTAAAGTAGGGATTTGGCTGAAGCCGTTTTGGCCATTTATTGATAAATCGTTTTCACTTTACGGGCGCCTGCTGATGTGGGCGCCCGTATTTTGTTGCTATGGGGGAGGGGCTTGTCGAGAACTTCTGTAGGACCTTTGGGCAGGTTGTGAAGGGGTTACGTTCGCGGGCGGCAACCGACCGCCTGCTCTGTTCGATGCGGTTGATGGGCGGTCGGATGGTACTCTAATCGGGCTTCGAAACAGAAGTGACACATATGGAGCGCTTTAATAAATTGCAACGTTTCAATAAACAGCTTTTTGTTTAACTGCAGCTAAAACTCTGTTACGATGCAGTCCAGGCGGGTGCCGGAATGGGACTTGGGCACGCGCGAACCTACTTGAAAGGCTACTTTTATGGCTATCGAGAAGACCTTCATCATGATTAAGCCCGACGCCGTGCGCGACCGCAAGATCGGCGAGATCGTTGCTCGCATTGAGCGCAGCGGCCTTGTCATCGAGCGCATGGAGATGACCACGCTCGAGCGCGCTACCGTCGAGGAGCACTACGCCCATCTGGCCGACAAGCCCTTCTTTGGCGGTCTCTGCGACTTTATGACGAGCGGTCCGGTCGTCAAGATGGTCGTTTCCGGTCTCTCCGCTGTTGCTAAGATGCGCACCCTCATGGGCGCTACCAACCCGCTTGAGGCTGCTCCTGGTACCATCCGCGGCGACTTTGCCGTCGATGTCAACGCCAACGTGATCCACGGCTCCGACTGCCTGGAGAATGCCGAGATCGAGATCAAGCGCTTCTTTGGCTAAACCAGCTTTGACTCCTTAAAGCTGTTAGCGTGTGGCTTGGGCGCCGCGGAACTCCATCCGCGGCGCCCTTTTATTCCAAAATCTATGCAGGGGCCCGCTCGGATATGTGTTCCGAGCGGGCCCCTGCTGTTAGCTTGTGGCACTGAATAGTTTAGGCTTCGTCGACGATCTTAAGGCCGCGCGTGCGATCGATCTCGTTGAGGAGGTTAACGCGACGCTCGTGACGACCACCCTCAAACTCGGCGTCGAGCCACTCGTCGACAATCATCTTGGCGAGCTCGGAGCCCACGACGCGGGCGCCAAAGGCGAGCACGTTGGTGTTGTTGTGCATGCGGGAGAGCTTGGCGCTGAAGGGCTCGGAGCATACGACGGCGCGAACACCTTCGACCTTGTTGGCGGCCAGGCTGATGCCGACGCCGGTACCGCAGATCAGGATACCCAGGTCGACGTCACCGTTGGCCACGGCCTTACCCACCTTGTAGCCGGCGATGGGGTAATCGAAGCTCTCGGAGGTGTCGGTGCCAAAGTTCACGACCTCGCAGCCGCGCTCCTTCAGGTGCTCGGAGATGATGTTCTTGAGCTCGACGGCGGCGTGGTCGTTACCGATACCAATCTTCATGAGTGGTTCCTCTCTGGTCCGTGCGGCGGAATTGCTAAAGGTTTTACCGCGTTCGACTGCATGATAGCGCGACTTTTGTGGAAACGCTCGGGCGTTTTTTGGTCAAACGCTTTAGCATGCAACAAGACTAGCTTTTCATGTATTAATGCCGTCAGTTTGCGCTTGAACGCCGTCCGCCGGAACTTGGGTTGCGGTTTTTGATGCATTGTTATCAAATAAAAGAGCTAATTATTATTGAGAGCCCAGCCCGTTATACAAGTAGGAGATACCTATGCCTGCCGATTCCCTTCGTGATGCCGCGTTTTGCGATGTTCTGAACCGCGAGCTTGTCTGCGCGCTCGGCTGTACCGAGCCCATTGCCGTTGCCTATGCAGCGGCGCTGGCGAGCCAGACGCTCGGTTGCGAGCCCGATCATATGGATGTTGCCTGCTCGGGCAACATCATCAAGAACGTCAAGAGCGTGATCGTGCCCAACTCGGGCGGTATGCACGGTATTGAGGCCGCGGCCGTGCTGGGTGCCGTGGGCGGCGACGCTAAGAGCGCGCTCGAGGTGCTCGAGAGCGTTAACGATGAAGACCGCGCTCGCGTGGCCGAGCTCCTCGCCGACGCCGGCTACTGCGATGTGTCGCTTGTCGAAGGTGTGCCCAACCTCTACATCAAGGTGACTGCGACGGCCGGGGGCCATACCGCGGTCGTCGAGATTACCGATCACCACACTAATGTCACGTGCCATACGCTCGATGGTATTCCGGTATGCGGCAAGTCGGCGGGGGAGTGTGCCGCCTGCGCCGAGCGCGTGGTGGCCGAGCGTGCGGCGGATAAGGCCGATACCCCTATGAGCATTGAGTCCATCATCGACTTTATCGAGGACGGCGACATTGAGGACGCCCGCGCTGCCGTTGAGCGTCAGATTGAGCTGAATGGCGCAATCAGTGCCGAGGGCCTTGCGCACGCTTGGGGCGCCGAGGTGGGTCGTACGCTGCTGGGTGCTCGTGCCGATGACGTCGCCTGCCGTGCCCGTGCCCGTGCGGCCGCCGGGTCCGACGCCCGCATGAACGGCTGCGCGCTGCCGGTCGCCATTGTGTGCGGCTCGGGCAATCAGGGCATTACCTGCGCATTGCCCGTCATGGAGTATGCCGAGTACCTGCGTTGCGACCACGAGCGCCTGGTGCGCGCCGTGATGCTGTCCGATCTTATCGCCGTGCATATCAAGAGCTATATTGGTGCGCTCTCGGCGTTTTGCGGTGCTATTTGCGCCGCGTGCGGCGCCGGCGCTGCGATTACCTGGCTGTGCGGTGGCACGCGCGAGCAGATTGGCGCGACGGTCTCGAATACGCTCGGTAACGTGGGCGGCATCGTGTGCGACGGCGCCAAGGCGAGCTGTGCCGCCAAGATCTCGGCTGCCGTCGATGCGGCGATTCTGGGCCACGATATGGCTATGCAAGGTCGCGGCTTCCGCGCCGGCGAGGGCCTGATCCAGGATACCGTTGAGCAGACAATCGCCAGCATGGGCTACGTGGGCCGCGTGGGCATGAAGGACACCGACGTCGAGATCCTCAACATCATGATTGGTAAAACCCAGGTGTGCTAGGACAGTTCGTCGGCTATTTGGTGCTCGTAGAAGGCTTCGATTACGGCGTTGAAATCGCGGGCGAAGTCTTCCATGGTTCCGCGCCAGGTGGCTCGGCTGGGCTTGCCTTGGCCCACATAGGCAGTCTGAATGCCGCAGGCGGGGCTGGGGAAGTCGCGTTTGGGATCGTTGCCCACCATAAGGACCTCGTGTGGCTCGAGCCCCATCACCTGAAGCTGCTCTAGATAGTAGGTGGCATCGGGCTTGCAGCGGGTGGTGTTTCCCATGTGCGTGACGAGCTCAAAGGGAGCGTCGGCCAGGTCGCCCCAACCCATGCGGCACTCGATAGCCCCCTGGGGAAAGCTGGGGTTGGTAAAGAGCGCGCAACGCAGCCCTGCGTCCTGTACGGCCTGGAGCGCGGCGTGTGCGCCCGGCATGGCGTGAGCGTTAATGACATCGTCGTTCTTGTACGGAAGAACTTCGCGGTCATAGTAGGTAAACGCCTCGTAGATGAGGGGATCGGAGAGGCAGATCCCGCATCGGCGCTCGACCTCTTCTTGGTAAAACTCAAGATTGGTGCGGTTGTCCGTGCCGCTGCGGCGATTGGCGTTAAGGTCGACCAGGATGGTGCCGAGGCGCGCCATCGTGCCACCGCGGCTGCGGCGCCCGATATCCGCGAGCATCGAAGAGACATCCTTAAAATAGCGAAGGATGAACGCGTTGAGGTTGATGCTAAGAAGCGTTTCGTCCATATCGAAAACGACTGCTTTGAGCACGCGGGCACCTTTCTCGAAAAATCGATCTAGAATCGTTGGCTCCGGATACTTTACCCCAAAGCCGAATGCCTGGCTGGTTATCGTCAAGTTGCGGAGACGTGTGTTCATAAGATTACGAAAAAGTCTCCACACGAGTAAAAAATCGCAGTTCACGCTTGAAATCGAACTCATTTCCCCGTAACCTATACGAACGTGATTGCATAAGCGTCACATTAGTATCTGTCGGCTCCCGAGTGTTCCTAAACGTTGTGTGCTTGTCGCACCCTTCTGTAGGTCCTAGCAATCGGGGCCCCGTAGTTCGAAAGGGGTCCACCTTTGAGTGAGATTCAGAACTCGTCCATTTTCTCTCTTGACGATGTCAATGAGGAGGAGATGAACAACCTCATCGACGGTACGATTACCGACTTTGATGAGGGCGATCTCGTTAACGGCACTGTCGTTAAGATCGAGCATGACGAGGTGCTCGTTGACATCGGATTCAAGTCCGAGGGCGTTATCCCGGTCCGCGAGCTGTCCATCCGCAAGGACGCTAACCCTGCAGACATCGTTGCACTCGGTGATCCCATCGAGGCTCTGGTTCTCCAGAAGGAGGACAAGGACGGTCGTCTGGTCCTGTCCAAGAAGCGTGCCGAGTACGAGCGTGCTTGGAACCGCATCGAGGAGAAGTTCAACTCCGGCGAGAACGTCGAGGGCGAGGTTATCGAGGTTGTCAAGGGCGGCCTGATCCTCGACATCGGCCTGCGTGGCTTCCTGCCCGCTTCCCTCGTCGACCTCCGTCGCGTCAAGGACCTCACCTCCTACATGGGCACCCGCATCGAGGCTCGCGTCATCGAGATGGACCGCAACCGCAACAACGTCGTCCTCTCCCGTCGCGTCGTGCTCGAGGAGTCCCGTAAGGCCGAGCGCTCCGAGATCCTGTCCAAGCTCAAGTCTGGTATGCGTCTCCAGGGCACCGTTTCCTCCATCGTCGACTTCGGCGCCTTCGTCGACCTCGGCGGTATCGACGGCCTCATCCACATCTCCGAGCTCTCCTGGAACCACGTCAACCATCCTTCCGAGGTTGTCAAGGTCGGCCAGGAGGTCGAGGTCGAGGTTCTCGACGTCGATCTCAACCGCGAGCGCATCTCCCTGGGTCTCAAGCAGACCACCGAGGATCCGTGGCGCGCACTGGTCAAGAAGTACCCCGTTGGCGCTATCGTCGAGGGCACTGTGACCAAGCTTGTCCCGTTCGGCGCTTTCGTCGATCTGGGCGAGGGCATCGAGGGCCTGGTGCACATCTCCGAGATGGCCAACAAGCACGTCGATCAGCCTTCTCAGGTCACCCACGTGGGCGACAAGGTTCAGGTCAAGGTCATGGAGATCGACCTCGACCGTCGTCGTATCTCCCTGTCCATGAAGTCTGCTGCTGAGACTCTGGGCGTTGAGATCGAGGTTACCCCGCTGCCTTCCGAGAAGAAGGACGAGGAGACCGACGCCGAGTAAATCGGTTTGACGATCACTTGTTTTAAGGGATCCGTTCGCAATGGACGGGTCCCTTTTTGCATTTGCTGCTGAGGTGCGCGATGCTATCCGTGCACGATGCTGCCCGTGCTGTCCACAGGCTATTGGGTTGTCGGTGCGTGAAAAATGCCGACATCCCGCCTCGGGGAAGAGGCGGGAACGCACCGAGTAGACGGAGGGGTGCGGAGCGCGGTCGCGTCTCGACTGACGACGTTGCCCATCGACGGGACTATTGTAGCGCATGGGTGGTTCTTGGTTTATCGTGCGAGCGCTTGTGTTGTGCCGTTGCCTGCGGCAACGGTGTGCTACACTCTTGCACTGCTGAGTGGGCCAGACGGTCGCGCGATGTGCTGCTTGCAGCACGCGTGAGGAAAGTCCGGGCTCCAGAGGGCGGGATGCCGGCTAACGGCCGGGCGGAGTGATCCGACGGAAAGCGCCGCAGAAAAGAAGACTCCCACCTGCGCCGCAAGGCGTAAAGGGAAAAGCTGAAACGGTGGTGTAAGAGACCACCAGCGTCGTGGCAACACGGCGGCTTGGCAAGCCCCATCCGGAGCAAGCGCGAATAGGAACGCTATGGGCCGGCCCGGTCCGCGTTCGGGTAGCGTGCGTGGAGCTGCATGGTAACGTGCAGACAAGATAAATGACCGTTCACGACAGAACCCGGCTTACAAGCCCACTCGGCACTTTGTTGACGCTGCGAACCCGTCAGCGCGGCAATCTGCCTTTCAAGCCTTCGGGCATGACCATAAGGTCAATGCCCTCGTCTTTCAAGGCACCTTGCTCGCGCTGACGGGTTCTCGCCTTCGACGGCGTCAGCTGGCCGATTTGGCGCTCATTCGTCGGTCGCCGCCATAAGGCGTGCTCCCTCCTCTTTCGGGCCAAATCGACTCAGCTGACGCCGTCTCGCTGTCTTTGGCTGGTCATTGGCGTTGCCGTTCTATTTATCGGGGTTAACGGTACGGGCTTTGCCGTATTATTGAGGCTGTTTGTTGCTTTGCTTGTAGTTGAGGGGCTTTGTTGGACAGCTATTTTACTCTGCAATCGAATATTGAGGCTTCGGGCGAGTTTGTGGACCGCAAGAGCCGGTTTATTGCCCAGCTGGTCCATATTGAGTCCGAGGATGAGGCGAATGCCTTTATCGAGATGATCCGCAAGCGTCATTACGACGCTCGACACAATGTTCCCGCGTGGATTTTAGTCGATGGACGCGAGCGCCAGAGCGATGATGGTGAGCCGAGCCGCACGAGCGGTATGCCGACGCTCGAGGTGTTGCGTGGCGCGGAACTCAAAAATGTTTGCTGCGTAGTGACGCGCTATTTTGGTGGCACGCTGTTAGGGCCCGGTGGCTTGGTGCGCGCCTATACCGCGGCGACGCAGGCGGCGGTGGCCGCGGCTCAGGAGGCCGGGCAGATTGTCGAGATGACGAGTGTCGTGCCTGTTGACGTGCATGTGGCCTATCCGCAGTACGAACAGGTGCTTCGTTTGGCGCAGGATTCGGGTGCCAAGGTTTCGGATACTGATTACGCGGATGCCGTGACACTTCACTTGGTGTTCAAAGCGGGGGAGCAGGAGCAATTTTGCGCCAAGATGCGCGAGCTTATGGCGGGGCGCGAGGAGATCGAGGTCGGCGCTCCCGAATTTGCAGAGTTCTAACGGCGACGGCCGGCGTGCTTTTGGATGGATCCCAAGCGCGCCGGCCGTCGTTTTTTCTGTTGCTGCCGTTTACTCGGCGAGCTGCTTTAGTACATCACAGGCGATTTCGACGGCATCGTCGATGCAGCCGGGGCAGCTGCGGAGCGGACCCTTATCCGATCCGACGCCCTTGAGCGTGCCGCAGACGGTCGTCGTGTTCTTCTCACCAAAACGTTTGGCGATCTCGCGCGACAGTTTGTAGGTCTGGCCCTTGGTCTTGGGGTTTTCCATGCCGTCGCTCATCACAAAGCCCATGATGGCCACGGCGCCCGAGATGGCGCCGCAGGTTTCGGTCATGCCGCCCATGCCGGCGCCAAAGCCCTCGGTGAGGGTAAAGGCGACCTGGGGGTCGAGCCCGACGGCGGGCGCGAGCGTGCAGGCGACGGCCTGGGCGCAGTTAAAGCCACGGGTGTGGTATTCGGCAGCCTGAGCCTGACAGGCGGTGATGTCGAGCTGGGCCGTATCGATTTGCTTCATTGTTGTCTCCTTGGTCATGGTGTACCCGCCTATGGTACCCGTGACGGTGCGTGTAATCATCGAGAGCTTCATGGATGCCTCATTTTTATCTATCGAGCAAATGCCCAAGGCTTGAGATAAATGCCACGGATCAATTTGTCCCATAACCTACCTTGGGGATGGGTTGAGAGGGGTGCAGGGTAGCGGTATCGTGAACCGAATAAAAACAAAACCCAAGTAAGGGAGTTGGATATGAGCGAGCAGACCATCGGTACGACGTGCGTTCAGGGCGGGTATCACCCGGGAGATGCGGAGCCGCGCCAGGTGCCCATCTACCAGTCCACCACGTGGAAGTACGACACGTCCGAGCACATGGGCAAGCTGTTTGACCTGGAGGAGTCGGGCTATTTCTACAGCCGTCTGCAGAACCCCACGTGCGATTTGGTTGCCGCCAAGATCTGCGAGATGGAGGGCGGCACCGCAGCGATGCTCACGAGCTCGGGCATGGCTGCGAACTTCCTCGCGATCTTTAACGTGGCCGGTGCCGGCGATCACGTGGTCGCAAGCTCTGCCATCTACGGCGGTACCTACAACCTGCTCGCCCACACCATGGGCCGTATGGGGCTGACCTGCACGTTCGTTGCCCCCGACTGCACCGATGAGGAGCTCGAGGCAGCCTTCCAGCCCAACACCAAGCTCGTCTTTGGCGAGACCATCGCCAATCCCGCCCTCGCCGTGCTCGATATTGAGCGCTTTGCCAAGGCCGCGCATGACCACGGCGTGCCGCTGATGGTCGACAACACCTTCCCGACGCCCGTGATGTGCCGTCCCTTTGAGTGGGGCGCCGACATCGTTACGCACTCCACCACCAAGTACATGGATGGACATGCTGCCTACCTGGGCGGCGTGATCGTCGACCACGGTCAGTTTGACTGGATGGCCCATGCGGACAAGTTCCCGGGTCTCACCACGCCTGACGAGAGCTATCACGGCGTGACGTATGCCGAGAAGTTCGGTCGCGAGGGCGCCTTCATTACCAAGGCCACCGCGCAGCTCATGCGCGATCTTGGTCCCATGCAGAACCCGCAGGCGGCATTCTTCCTGAACAGCTCGCTCGAGAGCCTGCACGTGCGCATGCCGCGTCATTGTGAGAACGGCCTGGCCGTTGCCAAGTTCCTGCAGAGCCATCCCAAGGTGCGCTTCGTGAGCTATCCGGGTCTGGAGGGCGATAAGTACTATGACATGGCTCAGAAGTACATGCCCAACGGTACGTGCGGCGTTGTGAGCTTTGGCTTTAACGGTGGTCGCGCGGCGGCCGAGACCTTTATGAAGAGCCTCAAGCTCGCCCAGATCGCCACGCACGTGGCCGACGCCCGCACTTGCTGCCTGCATCCCGCTAATGCCACGCATCGTCAGATGAACGATGAGGAGCTCATCGCCTGTGGCATCTCCGCCGACATGGTGCGCCTGTCGTGCGGCCTCGAGGACACGGCCGACCTGATTGCCGACCTTGAGCAGGCACTCGAGCAGTGCTAGGCTAGCTCCGTACAAGGTGCCGATGCTGGCGGAAGCTTCGGCGACCTTTCGTTCCGATTCCGTAGGCGGGACCCCAATCGCGACTGTTCGCAGGCGATCGGGGCCCCGTTTTTTGCGTTGGGCCACTCGAAAGGATGGATATGGAGAAAACTGCAGAGCAGCTGCGCCGCGAGCACATTGCTCTAGAGGGCGACACCCACGGCAAGAACAAATGGGCGATTCTGTTCACCGTGCTCATCATGACGTTTATGGTGTGTCTGGATTCGACCGTCGTGACCGTGGCGCTGCCCGTGATGCAAAAGGAGCTGGGCGTGGGCCTCGATCGCATTCAGCTGGTGAGTTCGGTGTACCTGCTTGCGACATGCGTGGCTATGTTGTCGTTTGGCCGTCTGGGCGACGTGCGCGGCAAGGTGAATGTGTTCCAGCTGGGCGTCATCGTCTTTTCGGTCGGTTCGCTGCTGTGCGGCCTTTCGGCCTCGCTCGAGGTTCTTATCTTGGCACGCATTGTTCAGGGCATCGGTTGCGCGGCGGCCATGGCTAACAACATGGGTATCATCACCGAGTCGTTTCCGGCGCGCGAACGAGGCCGTGCCATGGGTATTCTCGCGACCTTTGTGGCCCTCGGCATGATGTGTGGCCCCGTGCTCGGCGGCATGCTGGTGGCAAGCTTTCCCTGGGAGAGTATCTTCCTCATCAACCTGCCTATTGGCGTCATCTCGTTTATCGTGGGGCTCTACACGCTGCCGCATGTTAAGCCGGAGGCCGGCGAGCGCCCCATGTCCCTGATCGAGGCTGCTCGTCGCTGCTTTGCAAATTCGGCCTTCACTATCAACCTTGCCTGCATGCTCATCGTGTTCGTTGGTATTGGCGCATCCGAGTTTATTTTGCCGTTCTATTTTCAGGACGCCCACGGCTTTGGTTCCGACATTTCCGGATTGCTGTTTTTGGCGCTGCCGATGGTGAATGCCTTTATCGGCCCGCTTTCGGGTACGGTTTCGGACCGCGTTGGCTGCGAGGGCCCCACGGCGGTCGGCCTGGGCGTGTATGTGTGCGGTCTCTTTGCAGTAAGCACGCTCGACGAGCACTCTTCTATCCCTGTGATCGTGTGCTGCGTCGCATTTATGTCGTGCGGTACGTCGATTTTCCAAAGCCCCAACAACTCGCTGTACATGGGCTCGGCTCCGCGCGAGGCACTTGGCTTTGCAGGTAGCTTGGGCAGCTTGGCGCGCTATGCGGGCATGGCGCTGGGTATTACGGCAGGTTCGCATATCCTCTATGGGCAGATGAGCGTGGCGATGGGCGAGGCTGTGACCAGTTTTGTTGCAGGCCGTCCGGATGTATTCCTATTCGGCTTTCGCTCGGTGTTCTACGTGCTTATGGTTGTGGCCGCCGTGGGCTTTGCGCTTGCCATGGTGCGTTTGGTGAAGATGCGCGCCCGCCATTAGCGTGTTAGGAGGCTGTCTGCCACGATTCGCGCCGTCCCAAAAAGACTGGTTTGTGGTGCGATGCGGCTTGTGGGGCGGGCGGGGGTCGGTCCGTGGTAGACTATCGAACAACGTTTATTAATCGCGCGGTATCGTTGCCGCGAGAAGGGGTTGCGCCATGCAGGAGCTTGAGGATCGTATTCGCCATGACGGCATCGTAAAGGCCGGTAACGTCCTTAAGGTTGATGCCTTCCTCAACCACCAGTGCGACGTTGAGCTGTTCGACCACATGGGTGCCGAGTGGGCCCGTCTGTTCGAGGGTGTCGAGATCAACAAGATCCTGACGATCGAGGCTTCGGGCATTGGCATGGCTTGCATTGCAGCTCAGCACTTTGGCGGCGTGCCGGTGGTCTTTGCCAAGAAGGCACAGTCCATCAACCTCGACGGCGAGCAGTATGCCACGACCATCTACTCCTTTACCAAGCAGAAGGAGTACCCGGTCATCGTTGGCAAGCGCTTCCTGTCCGAGGGCGATAAGGTCCTGATTATCGACGACTTCCTGGCCAACGGCTGCGCGCTCGAGGGTCTTATCAAGATCTGCGAGGCTGCAGGTGCCGAGGTATCCGGCATTGGCATTGCGGTGGAGAAGGGCTTCCAGGGCGGTGGCGATAAGCTCCGCGAGCGCGGCTTCCGCGTTGAAAGCCTAGCCCGTATCGCCGATATGGACTGCGATACCGGCGAGATCACCTTCGCCTAAGCGCGCAACACAAGCGATTGGTATGCGATGTGACAAAGGGACTTTCCCTTTGTCACATTTTTTATGAGGGGAGGTGTTGATATGGATGAGAACAAGATGGGATGGCGCGAGTATGCGCGCTATGCCGAGATGTCGGTCGAGGAGTTGGCGCGCGATTGCGAGGTGCAGGTGTTTCGCGCGACAGGTCCGGGCGGACAGGGCGTGAACACGACGGACTCGGCGGTGCGCATGAAACATATCCCTTCGGGGATTGTCGTGACGGCGCGTGAGAGCCGCAGCCAGTTTCAGAATCGCGCGAGCTGTCTGCGTAAGTTGCGCGCTGAGCTTGAGCGTCGCGGGCGTCCACCGCGCCGACGCGTAAAGACCAAGGTGCCTCAGCGCTCTCGCCAGCGCAGGCTCAGCGACAAACACTTCAACGCCATTAAAAAGGCCAACCGTCGTAAGCCGGGCGGGGAGGAATGATCTTCTCAATAAGTTGCGGTGAAATAGGGACTGTTTTGCGGCTTTAGCTGCATAAGCAGTCCCTATTTCACCGCAACTTAGGTGGGGTTAGTGGGTTGGGTGCCAGACGTGGAGGGCGCCGGCCAGGACGTCGACCTCGATGCGCGAGGCGACGATGGGCTCGCCGTCGGCTTGGATGGGGTAGTCGGGCTCCTCGAACGTGAGCTCGGCATGACGGCAGCGACGCATGCGTACCGGCGGCAGCTTGGTGTGGTGGCCGTCCTTGGCCGAAAGAAACATGGGCAGGGCAATCGCACGGGGGACGGGGCCGCAGGCGTAGCAGACGTCGAGTATACCGTCACAGGGGTCGGCATCGGGACAGATGCGATAGCCCGAACCATAGGTGGGCCCCAACTGAATGGCCATGATAATCGCCCGCACGCGCTCGGCAGGCGCACCGTCAAAACTCACTGTCATGGGATAGTTGCGGTAGCGTAGACCAAACTGCTCAAGTCCCGAGAGGGTGTAGAGCGGAGCGCCCGTCAAGCCCATCTTTTTGCGCAGCTCGGTGGTGCCAAGGCCGATGGCGGCATCGATGCCGACCGAAAGCGTCTGGTCGTAGTACTCAACGGCAGCCTCGCCGCTGCCGCTCGCAGGGCTCCACGAGCGAATGCGCCCGATGTCCTGACGCTGCAGCTCGCAGGTGAGCAGCGCGCCAAAATCCTTGCCGGAGAAATCGTCGATGCCGAGCGTTTGGGCAAAATCGTTGCCGGAGCCCACGGGCAGGACGGCAAGGGCGGGCCGGATCGCCTCATCCTGCGTCATGAGTCCATTGACGACCTCGTGGATCACGCCGTCGCCGCCGAGTGCGATAACGGTGCGATAGCCCGTTGCCTGGGCGGCAAGCTCCTTGGCATGCCCCGCGCGTTCGGTCAGCACCAAGTCAAACTGGGATGCGCGCGCGGTCATGTCCAAAAAGCGCTGCAGGCGCTCGGCAACTTCGCGCGCCGCACCCGACTGGGCGGCTGGGTTGGCGATGATGAGCGTGCGACCAAAATCAGTTGCGTGCATGGGGCGACTCCCGGCGTATGACGTGACGGTGCGGTCGCGCTCAGGTCGAATTGCCCCTGATTGTGGCTGCACGGCGAATACTTACGTCTACTCTATCAGGTCGTTGTGGCGCTCGATAGCATCCGCTACTGTACCGCCCTCATCCACAATAAGCGAACGGCGCTTGGGTGAGATGATACGCTGGGCGGGGTACACGCCGCGGTGTCCGCCGGTTAGGTAGCTGATAAAGGCTACGATGACAAAGAACCCGGCAGCCGTGCCGTGGAACAGGTCGATGGCCATCATACAGGTGGTGATGGGTACGTTAAGGCCGGCGCAGAACACGCCGAGCATGCCCAGCGCCGCCAGAAAGCTGGGGTCGATTCCGACGAGGCAACCGATCCAACCGCCGAGCGCCGCACCGATGCCAAACAGGGGTGTGACCTCGCCTCCTTGGAAGCCGGCGCCCAGGGTGAGCGCCGTCACCACGAGCTTGATGGCTGCGTCGGCAAGGGTCGTGTTGCCGGCGAACCCGGCGCCCGAGAGCCAGGTGGCAAGGCCGGCATACTTCCAGGCGTCGAGCATCGTGTATGCCGCGAGCACCACGAGCGCGCCCACGAGTGCGCGAACGAGGTAATTGGTGATAAAGCGACCGTACAGGCTCTTGACGGTTCGAACCGACCAGGCAAAGAGGCGTGCCGTCAAACCGAAGATAATGGCGCTGATAACAACGATGACAACCGTCCGTGGTGTCATGTTGGGAACGCTGGCGATGGCATTCGCCTCGTACTCGGTTCCCAAGGCAAGCGACGTAAAGTAGCCGGTAAACGAGGCGACCAGGCAGTAGATGCCCGCGGTGTAGTCGATCTTGCCGATAAAGCACATCTCCATGCCAAAGAAGGCTCCGGCGAGGGGTGAACCGAATACGGCGCCAAAGGCCGACGAGATGCCGGCGAGCATGAGGTCGTGGTGGTCATGCTTTTTGAGGTGGGCGAGGCTCGAGATGTTGCTGGCGATGGTGCCGCCAATCTGCACCGCGGCTCCCTCGCGACCGGCCGATCCGCCCGTTAGGTGCGTGAGCGTGGAGCAGACGAAGGTGAGGACGGCCATGCGCATATGGATAAGGCGTGTGCCCAGGGCGGAGTCGATGACCAGGTTGTTACCTCGTTTGGCGGCAAGGCCGTGGTTTTTGTACACCCATGCGGTGGCAACGCCCACAACGGGAAGCAACACGTAAATCCACACGTGGTGCTCGCGATAATCGGTCGCGATATTCAGCGAGGCCAAAAATGCCCAAGCGGCAACACCCATGGCGAGCGAGACGATGACGACGAGCGCGAGCAGTTTGGCGCTTGCAAACAGGTTGCGGGCGTTGCGGCGTGTGTCGGCGGCCAAGAGCTGCTCGGAGCGGGTGAGTTGACGCCTGCCGGCCATGATGACGTCGCTAAGGGAGAAAAAGCCGCCATCGTCGAGCGGCTGGGAATGATCCTGCGCTTCGTTTGCGCTTTCGGGTTTGTTGTTATGAGCCATATATTCCTCTTTTAGGTTGCAACGCAAGCATTATAAAACGCGGCAAGCGCGACGAGCCGGTGGGTTGGTTTCCATTCTGTTTCGCGGCTTGCGGCCGACAGGTGTATTTGCGGGTACAGGCCAAATCGCGGCCGCGCGTCGGGGGATTATACTGAGACAAGCATAAAGAATCGGCGTCCCTGTTGTGCGCCGTGGCATTAAAGAGGTGCATATGGCAGAGAAACTCATTCCGCTGGAGGACGCGCAGTCGATCGTTCTGTCGCACGTTGCTCCGACCGATCTCGTCGAGATTCCCGTGTGGCAGGCCGCCGGTCTTCCCTTGGCCGAGGACGCGGTGGCCGATATCGACATCTCGCCGTTTGCCAACAGCGCTATGGACGGATATGCCGTGCGCTCGGCGGACTTGGCGCAGGCATCTGACGAGGCACAGGTGACGCTCGACGTTATCGGACACGAGGCAGCGGGCCATGTCTTTGGGGGCGTGGTCGGCACGGGCGAGACCGTCCGCATCATGACGGGCGCGCCGGTGCCCGAGGGTGCTGACGCCGTAGTGAAATACGAGATCGTCGACGTGCTTGACGGCGATGGCAACGAGGGCTCGCACGTTCGCTTCTCGGCGCCGGCCAAGGTAGGGGAGAACGTTCGCTCTGCCGCCGAGGAGGCCTATGCCGGCGATGCTGTGATGCGCGCCGGCGAGGTCGTGGCTCCGGCCGGCGCCGGCTTGCTGGCAAGCGCCGGATACGCGAGTGTGAAGGTGCACGCTGCCCCACGTGTGGGCATTATCTCGCTGGGCACGGAACTGGTCGCACCGAGTAAGGTACCGGCGCGCGGTCAGATTCGCGATTCCAACTCCTCGGCGTTGATGGCCGAGGCGCTCGATGCCGGGGCAGATCCGGTGTTCTACGGCATTGCGCCCGATGATGAGCAGGCGATTGCCGAGCTGGTGCATCGCGCCGTGCAGGAGTGCGATTTTGTCATTACGAGCGGCGGCGCCTCGGCGGGCGATTACGACTACGTGACGGCGCTCGTCCGGCGCGAGGGCGAGGTGCTGTTCGATCGCATCTCGATGCGTCCGGGCAAGGCCATTACGTTTGGCTTGCTCGGGGGTAAGCCCTACCTGGGACTTTCAGGCAATCCGGCCGCGGCGTATGTAGGCTTTGAGATGCTTGCCCGTCCGGCGATTCGCAAGATGCGCGGCTTTGCCGAGGGCGAGCGTCCCGTGCAGCAGGCGATATTGACGCACGGCGTGAAGAAGCGCCAGGACCGACGCTTCTTCGATCGCGCCACGGTTTTGCGCGACCCCGAGACTGGTGAACTGTTGGTGACCGAGGCCAAGACGCAGAATTCGGCGCTGCTCGGCACGATGCAGCGGGCCAACTGCCTGCTGCGTATTGACGAAGGACCGTGTGACCTTGCGGCGGGCGACGTCGTGGATGTCGTGCGTGTCGACCTGCCTGAGGGCACGGTGCTATAGGAGGAAGACTATGGAGTTAAAGATTTCGATTGTGACGTGTTCGGACACGCGCGACCTTGCCCAGGACGAGGCCGGAGCTGCGCTCGAGGAACTTATCGAGGCGCAGAGCTGGACGGTCGCCTCACATGTGGTCGTGCGCGACGACGTCAGCGAGATTGGTGATGCCATTGTGGAAGCCGCCGATGAGTGCCACGCCAACGTCGTGCTCACCTGCGGCGGTACGGGGCTTTCGATGCGCGATGTGACGCCCGAGGCGACGCGTGCCGTCTGCGACCGCGATGTGCCGGGTATTGCCGAGGCGATCCGTGCGTACTCCATGACCAAGACGCGCCGCGCCATGCTCTCGCGCGCTATTTGCATGCAACGAGGTCATACACTTGTCGTAAACTTTCCCGGTTCTACGAAGGCCGCCCGCGAAAGCTGGGAGGCCATAGCGGACCAGCTGGAGCATGCGGCTCAGATGACGGCGGGCGGCGGACATACCAACTAAGCGGTTTACCTGCGGCGGAGCGACCTTACGGGCTGCTCCGCCTTTTATTTGCGCCCAAGGGGACGGTATCCTGCAGGCATGTTGAAAATATATTCTCAAACGAGAATAATTTCTCATAATCATTATTCGCACCAGAGTATAATCTAATTACAGAATAAAGCCTGCGGCGGGGTGCCCGGGCATAGCGTTCGAAAGGGTTGAACATGTTCGATATGGTTTCACGCCGCGGTTTTGTCTCGCTTTCTGCTGCCGCTGCCGCCGGCCTTGGCCTTGCCGGCTGCTCCGGTAACAAGACGTCTGAGCCGACTGGCTCCGATGCCGGTTCTGCTAAGGCATCTTCCAAGAAGGCTGTCGAGCTGCAGGTCTTTGCCGCCAACTCGCTCGAGAAGGCTCTGCCCGAGGTTCAGGAGCTCTACACCGAGCAGACTGGCACCACGTTTGCCGACACGCAGTTTAAGGCGTCCGGCGACCTTGTCGAGCAGATGCGCGCCGGCGCCACGGTCGACGTGCTCATTACCGCTTCCAAGGGCACTATGGATGATGCTGAGACCGCTGAGCTCGTCGATACTAATACCCGCGAGGATATGTTCGTCAACGACCTCGTGATCATTCGCGCCGAGGGCTCCGACACCAAGGTCGAGGCCATCGCCGACGTCGCGAACCTGGACGGCAAGATTGCCATCGGCGACGCCAAGACCGTCCCCGCCGGCAAGTACGCCAACCAGGCGCTGGCTTCCGTGGGCCTCTACACCGGTACCGAGGGCGATGACGGCGAGTATGCTCCCGAGATTGCCGACAAGGTTGCGCTGGCTGACAAGGTCGGCACCGCTGCCGCCTACGTCTCTACGGGCGACTGCGTGGCTGGTTTTGTCTACAGCTCCGACATCTTCCGCTATGACGGCATCGAGGAGGCCTTCGTGTGCCCCGAGGATTCGCACAAGCCCATCGTGTACCCGGGCGCCGTTGCCGAGAGCTCCGAGCACGCCGACGAGGCCAAGGCGTTCATCGATTTCTGCCTGACCAACAAGAAGGCGCAGAAGATTTGGGCTAAGTACGGCTTTGAGCTTTCCGCATAGTGCGGCTTGGCGCGATAATTCCATCGTTTTGTGTTTCACTCCGTCCTTGTATTCGCTTGGAGCTTTTCGTGCTTAATAGATTTCGCATGCTTGTCGCCTGTGCTTTGACCTTCGCGCTTTGCTGGGTGCCGGGATTTGCGTTTGCCGGGGACGCCGAGGATGGGGCCCAGGTTGCTGCGACCGCTCATGGGCTTTCCTATGGAATCGAGGGTTTTGAGCGGTTGGCGAAGGGGACCGCTCGTGCCATGGAGGGCCAGCCTGAGGGCTACCGGTTTCCCGTTGACGAGGATGTGGACCTTGTAGTGGCGCCTGCTGCCGATCGCGTTGTGGCGTGGATATCGCCCAAGGCGGTCGAGAAGTATGGATTGGATCCGCAGGACAACGAGTGCGTATCGGGTCTCAAGGCCCTCGTCTGTGACCTCGACAGCGCAAACTGCATGGGAGGTGCGCAGCTGGGGGACGTGGATCTTCCTTGGTATGTCACGGAGGAAACTACGTTTGATGCCGGCGGGTATACCTATGGCTTTGATGAGCGTGGTGCGGATGGGGACCGCTATGTGGTGATTGCATCAGCCTCGGGTGATGCCAAGGGCGGCGCGCGTTGGCTTGATAGCGCTCAAATGGTAGAGGCGTCGTCTGTCATATTGCGGGATGAGCAGGGGCCCTTGACCTCTCTGGTCTCCTTTTTGGGCGATATCGACTATCGCCCGTTTTGGGTGTCCATAAAAACGAGCGGCCTTGCACTGCTGATCTCCTTTGCGCTGGGCTTGTTCGCCGCGTGGAAGACCATGGGTACCTCGAGTCGCATCAAGGGCCTGCTCGACTCGGTCTTTACCATCCCCATGGTGCTGCCGCCCACGGTCTGCGGCTTTCTGCTCCTCATGCTGTTTGGCCGCTCGACCGGGGTGGGCCAGTGGCTCATTGCGCACGGCATCTCGATTGTCTTTACGTGGCCGGCGGCGGTGATCTCTGCCGTGGTGGTGTCGTTCCCGCTCGTCTACCGTACGGCGCTCGGCGCCTTTGAGAGCTTCGACACGCAAATGCTCGATGCGGCGCGAACCCTGGGATGGTCCGAGCGTCGCATCTTTACCAAGCTTATGATGCCGCTCGGCTGGCCCTCGATTGCCGCCGGCACGGTGCTCGCCTTTGCCCGTGCGATGGGCGAGTTTGGCTGCACCCTGTTCTTTGCGGGCAACTACGCCGGCGTTACGCAGACCATCCCCATTGCCATCTACTTTGAGTGGATGGGCGGCAACACCTCGGTGGCCCTCTTTTGGGTCGCTGTCGTGATCGTGTTTAGTTTCCTAGTCATCCTGTTCATCAACATGTACACCGCTCATTCGCAAAAGTATCGCGAGCGGGGCCTTTCCCGTGCGGAGCGGAAGCAGGCTAAGGAGCTTGCCGGACAAGGCGATTCGCTCGATCCCGTCGGTGGCGATGCGCTGCGTATCGATCGCGAGGCATTGGCTGAGCTCATGCGCGATGATGCGGTCGCAAAGGGAGGTCGATAAGCCATGTCGCTCGTTCTGGATATCAAAAAGCGCTATCCGGGGTTCACCCTCGACATCCAACTCGAAGCCGGCGAGGAGTGCGTGGCGCTGCTGGGCGCCTCGGGTTGCGGCAAGAGCTGCACGCTGCGCTGCATTGCCGGTGTGGAGACGCCCGACGAGGGCAAGATCGTCGTCAACGGCGTGACCTTTTTTGACTCGGCGGCGGGCATCAACCTGTCGCCCCAGGAGCGCAAATGCGCCCTGCTGTTCCAAAACTATCAGCTGTTTCCCAACATGACGGTGGCCGATAACGTATGCGCCGGTGTAGAGGATGCAGGCGACGCCGCCGCGCGCAAAAAGCTCGCCGAGCGCTACTTGGGCATTTTTGGCCTGGCCGATTTTGCCGACCGCTATCCCGCGCGCCTCTCGGGCGGCCAGCAGCAGCGCGTGGCGCTTGCTCGCATGGTGGCGGCGCACCCGGGCATTTTTATGTTCGATGAGCCCATGAGCGCGCTCGATTCCTATCTTAAGAGCGCCCTCGAGCAGAACATGCTCGACCTGTTCGATGTGTGCAACCGTACCGTGCTCTACGTGAGTCATGACATCGACGAGGCGTGCCGTCTGTGTGAGCGCATCTGCGTGATGCATAACGGCCGCGTGGAGGAGATCGGCTCTGTCGAGGATGTGGTCCGCCGCCCGCAGACGCTGGCGGCGCTGCGCCTGACGGGGTGCAAGAACACAAGCCGCGCGCGCAAGATTGGGCCTCAGGAAGTTGAAGCCCTTGATTGGGGTATGACCTTTAACGTAGGTCGCGAGGTTCCCGATAATGTGGCGTACCTGGGCATTCGCGCAAGCTACTTCCATGTTGACAACCGTGTCGAGCGTGGTCGCAACAGCTATGACCTACATGTGGCCCGCGTGAGCGATTCGCGTTTTGAGCGCCTGGTGCTGCTGGATGTGCCGCGTGTTGATGCGCCGACGCGCTTGCAGTGGAAAGTGAATAAGGTGAGTGTACCCGTGGAAGAGCTGCCGCAGGCGGGTGAGACCCTGCGCATGCATTTTGATGCCAGCAGGATTCATCTCGTTTGCCGATAGCGCGGCGTGCGGGTACGGCCGGGAATCGGCTTTTTGACCGTCCGGCTCCTTAGCGGGTCGCCATTCGCCGAATCCGGGATGACAAAATCTTATCAATCTGATAACTATTTATCAGACAGCGAAATGCTCGCATCCCGAAGCTGTCGTACACGTGTCGGCGGTGTTCGTCTGGATGATGACCGCTGATATAGTTTCCTTCAATAAGAAAAAAAGGAGGGTGCGCACATGCCGCAGACGACATACATTCGCCGCGTTGCCGCGCGTGCCCTATATATGGCTCGGAGCCGCATATGAGCAGGTACGTTCACGGCTCCGGGAGAGACGACGCACAACTAAATAATCAGCTGCAAAGCAGGTTCCCCAAAATTCCGGGTTTGAGCACGGCTGGGTTTTCGCCACCCGCCGTGCAGCAATACCGTAGCTATTCATTTTTGGTTCGAGAGGGGAACCGTCATGGCTGAAGAATTTGATTTCCATCCGATGTGGGAGAGCCTCGGCATGAATCTTGCCGACCACGACATGCTGCTGGGCGCCGTGGGCCAGATGTACGGCGATATGTTCCTGACGCAGAACAATCGCCCCAAGTCCACGTCCTACCTGGATTTTGTCGCCACCAACATCCACAGCGGCCGTATTAAGGAGATGCTCGACAAGAAGGAGGCCGGCGAGGCCACCAAGATCGTCGGTTCGTTCTGCGTGTACGTGCCCGAGGAGATCGTGCTTGCCTGTGATGGCATTCCCGTTGGTCTGTGCTCGGGTGCCGATTGGGCAACCGATAAGGTCGAGGAGCACCTGCCACGCAACACCTGCCCGCTTATCAAGAGCTTTGCCGGCTTTAAGCTGGGCGAGGTCTGCCCCTATATCGAGTCGAGCGACCTGGTGGTAGGCGAGAACACCTGCGATGGCAAGAAGAAAGCTTACGAGTTCTTTGCCACGCAAAAGAACATGTACGTCATGGATATTCCCAACGTGCACGACGAGTCGACGCTCGTGACCTGGAAGGCCGAGGTCAAGAAGCTCGCCGCCAAGATCGAGGAAGAGTGCGGCGTCACGATTACGCCTGAGCGTCTGAAGGCTGCCATCCACGCCGTCAACGAGAAGCGCCGTGCCCTGCAGCGCCTGGCTGCGACCCGCGCTGCCGATCCGGCGCCCATCAGCGGTCTCGATAGCCTGCTGACCGTTCAGGCCGCCTTTATGGACGACACGCCGCGTCTGACCGGAGCCATCAACGAGATGGCCGCCGAGTGCGAGCAGCGCGTTGAGGCCGGCGAGGGCGTGGCGCCCAAGGGGACCAAGCGCATCCTGTACACCGGCACGCCCATGGCCGTGCCCAACTGGAAGCTGTTCAACCTCATCGAGAAGGCCGGCGGCGTTGTGGTAGGCGAGGAGTCCTGTACGGGCTCGCGCTACTACAAGGACCTGGTCGACGAGTCCGGTGAGACGGTCGACGAGATGCTCGACGCCATCGCCGAGCGCTACTTTAAGATTAACTGCGCCGTCTTTACGCCCAACGATCAGCGTATGAAGGACATTGTCCAGATGGCCAAGGACTTGCATGCCGACGGCATCGTCGACGTGGCCCTGCAGTTCTGCACGCTCTACGAGATGGAGTCGTTTGCCGTGGAGAAGGCTGCCGAGGAGGCCGGCATTCCGTTTATGCACATCACGACCGACTACGCCGGCGAGGATGCCGGTCAGCTCCAGACCCGCATCGAAGCCTTCCTCGAGACGATTTAGCCGCACCTGCGCTAAGCCGTGCCGCCGGGTGTTCCTATCCACGCGATAGGGATTTCTCCGTTGCCATGTCGGCCGGTGTCCGGATGCACCGCAGGGCGCCGATCGGCTTCGCATAACTGCCGGGGCGGGGGGATTTCCGCCGTCCCGGCAGATTCTATCTGTTTATTCAGACACGAAAGGAACTCAATGAACAACGACCTTTTCAAGGCGGGCGTTTCCCGTCGCGGTTTTCTGACCGGCTCCGCTGCCCTGTGCGTCATGGCGGGCCTCGGCCTCACCGGCTGCGGCGGTTCGGGCGCCGAGAGCGGTAGCGCCGCTGCCTCCGGCCAGGATGTGGAGTATCGCGACGAGCTGCAGATCGCGTTACCGGCGAGCCCGGACGGTCTCGATCCGCACACCACGTCGTCGCTTGTGACCATGGACATCATCTGCAACGTCGTCGAGCCGCTCTTTGGCCTCGATAGCGACTACGAGCCCCAGCCCGTGCTGGCCAAGGGCTATGAGGTCTCCGACGACGGCCTGACCTACACCATCAAGCTGCGCGAGGGCGTCACCTTCCACAACGGCAAGGAGTTTGGCTCCGAGGACGTCGTGGCCTCGATGAACCGCTGGCTCACCGTCAACGACCGCGCCGCGAGCCTGCTGCCCGGCGCCACCTTCGCCGCCTCGGGCGACCACGAGGTCACCTGCACGCTGACCGAGCCCGCCATCGACTTTCTGATCATCCTGGGCAACCACTCCCAGTATCCGGGTATCTTCCCCTCCGAGGTCATCGAGGCCGCGGGCGATACCGGCGTGACCGAGTACGTGGGTACCGGTGCCTACAAGTTTGTGGAGTGGAAGCAGGACCAGTACGTCCATCTCACCCGCTGCGAAGACTATGTCGCCGCTCACGGCAAGGCTTCGGGCTACACCGGCAAGGTCTCCGCGCCCACCAAGGACATCTACTATCAGTTCGTGACCGAGGCCTCCACGCGCGTGAGCGGGTTTGAGACCGGCGAGTACGATATCGCTGGCGAGATCCCCACCGAGAACTACCACGACTTCGACGGCAACGACGACGTCAAGCTCTACACCCATAACGCCGGCGTTCTGACCGCCTTCCTCAACATGAACGAGGGCATCTTCGCCGACGAGGAGATCCGCAAGTGCGCCCTCATGGCTATCGACTGCGAGGCGGCCGCTCTTGCCGCCTATGGCGAGAAGGAGCTTTTCAACATCGATCCCAACCTTGGCAACCCCGAGAACACTCAGTGGGCGACTGACGCGGGCAAGAAGTACTTCAACCAGGCCGACGCCAAGGCCGCCAAGAAGGCCCTGGCCAAGACCTCCTATGCCGGTGAGACGGTCAAGCTGCTGACCACCCCCGACTACAAGGATATGTACAACGCCACCGTCGCGCTGCAGGAGCAGCTCGAGAAGGCCGGCTTCACCGCCGAAGTCGAGAGCTATGAGTTCGCGACCTTCATGGACATCCGCTCCGGCAAGCCCGAGCAGTGGGACCTCTTTGTGGCCTCCACCAACTACAAGCCCATCCCGGCCCAGTCCCTCTCGGTCTCCAAGGCCTTCTATGGCCTGTCCGACGAGAAGGCGCTCAAGCTCGTGGCCGAGACCCGCACCGCCAAGGACACCGACGCCGCGGCCAAAAAGTGGGCCGAGGCTCAGGAGCGCCTCTATGAGATCGCCGTCATCGAGCCGCTTTGCCACTATGCTTCCATCACGGGCACCCAGGCAGATGTCGAGGACGTCGAGGTGCTCGACGGCGCCATCGTTTGGAATGCCAAGCGTCCGGAGTAATGCAATAGATGGCGTGGCGGTTGGAGGGGTCTGGTCCCCTGTGGCCGCTACGCCCTGTCCACGTTCAGAGAGGAAATAGACGCCTCGCATGTTGAAGTACACGCTCAAACGTATAGGCGCGATGGTTCCAGTGATGCTCATCATCTCGGTCGTCGTGTTTTTGATTATCTATCTCACACCGGGCGACCCGGCCTCTTCGATGCTCGGCATGGAGGCTTCGGCCGACCAGATCGAGCGCGTCAACGATAGCCTGGGACTCAACGAGCCGCTGCCGCAGCGCTACGTTGAGTGGATGGGCGGCGTGCTTACCGGCGACCTGGGCGATTCGTATTTTATGCGCCAGCCCGTCACGCAGGCGATCGCCGAGCACTTTGGCCCCACGCTATCGCTCGCGCTTCTGGCACAGCTTATCGCGCTGTTGATTGCACTGCCCTGCGGCGTCGTCGCCGCCCTCAAACATGGGTCGCGCACCGACGCGGTCTTGCGTGTCGTTGCTCTTTTGGGCGTGGCGATACCCGGCTTTTTGATGGCGCTCATGCTTATGTGGCTGTTTGCCGTCACGTTGCGTGTGTTCCCGGTGGCCGGCTATGCGCCGCTATCGAAGGGCTGGTTCAGCCATTTACGTTATCTTGCGTTGCCGGCCATATCGCTTGGATGCGTGCAGGCGGCCCTGCTCATGCGCATGACCCGTTCGAGCGTGATCGAGGCCATGCAGCTCGACTGCGTCAAGACGGCACGTGCCAAGGGCGTCTCCGAGGTTCGCGTGGTGCTAGCCCATGCCCTGCGCAACGCAGCGCTGCCGATTCTCACCTCGGTCGGCTATTCTTTTGGCGCCCTGATTACGGGCGCCGTGGTGACTGAGGCCATTTTTAACATCCCCGGTTTGGGCCAGCTGGTCACGAGCTCTATCGAGCGTCGCGACTATCCGGTGATTCAGGGCGTGCTGCTGGTCATCGCCTTGTTGAATTCGGTGATCAATCTGACTGTCGACCTTGCCTACGGCGCTTTTGACCCGCGCGCTCGCAAATGGGGCGATGCATGATGACAAACTTTAAGAAGGCTCTTGCCAATAAGGGGTTTGTGGTCGGCGGCTGCATTTTCCTGGCGATTGCGCTGATCGCGCTCGTCGGTCCGCTGGTGTGGACGGTTGATCCCAATGCGCAGGAGATGACGTTGCGACTTTTGGCACCTTCGCCCGCGCATCCCTTTGGCTGCGATGACTTTGGCCGCGACCTGCTTGCCCGCGTCATCGCGGGCGCGCGCGTGTCGCTTGGCGTCGGCATTGCCGTCACGCTCGCGACGAGTGTGCTCGGCTTGGTGATCGGCGCCTATGCGTGCTACAACGAGAGGCTCGACCATATTCTCATGCGCATCTGCGACGGCCTTATGTCCATTCCGGGCGTGCTGCTGGCCATCGCGCTCATGGCGATGATGGGGGCGAGCGTGTGGAACGTCATCATCGCGCTCTCCATCGTCTATACGCCCAGCATGGCGCGCATCGTGCGCTCGCGCGCGATGGTGGTCAAGGAGGAGCCCTTTGTGGAGGCCCTGCGCGTGCAGGGCGCCTCGACCGCGCGCATCGTGTGGCTGCATATCGTGCCCAACGTGATGGCGCCCTTCCTGGTGCAGGCGACCTTCGTCTTTGCCGAGGCCGTGCTCTCTGAGGCCGCCCTCTCGTTTTTGGGCCTGGGTATCAAGGCACCCGACGCCAGCTGGGGAAACATCCTGCAGGCGGGCAAGAACGTGATGCGCAAAGCCCCGTGGATGATCTTCTTCCCGGCAGCGGCCATCATCGCGAGCGTGCTTTCGCTGAACCTTGCCGGCGACGGCCTGCGCGACGCCCTCGACCCCAAGACCAAGGAGGACTAGCCCATGAGCGAACATCTTTTGGACGTGCGCGACCTGTGCATCTCGTTTGTGGGCCGCGATGGCAACGCGCTGGAAGCCGTCAACAAACTCAACCTACATATCGATGCCGGCGAGATCGTCGGTGTTGTCGGCGAGTCCGGCTGCGGTAAGTCGGTGTTTGCCCAGAGTGTCATGCGCCTCTTGGAGCATGAACAGAAGATGGCCTATACCGGTCAGATTCTCTTTGACGGGGAGGACCTGCTCGCGCGCCCGCTCAAGCGCATGCGCGAGGTGCGCGGCTGTGACATCGCCATGATTTTCCAGGACCCGCTGTCCTCACTCAACCCCGTCATGACGGTCGGGGCCCAGGTCGTCGAGGCCGTGCGGGCCCACCGTAAGGTGAGCCGACGCGAAGCCCGCAACGAGGCTCTATCGCTGTTGGAGCGTGTGGGAATTCGAGATGCCGCGGCTCGCTTCGACATGTATCCGGGCGATTTTAGCGGCGGTATGCGCCAGCGTGTGATGATTGCCATGGCGCTTGCCGGTCATCCGCGCCTGCTTATCGCCGACGAGCCCACCACGGCACTCGACACGACGACTCAAAAACAGATTTTGGATCTCCTGCGCGACCTCAACAGTTCCGAGGGCATGGCGGTGCTTTTTATCAGCCATGATTTGGGTGTCGTCACGAGCATCTGCTCGCGCGTGCACGTCATGTATCTGGGCCAAATCGTAGAAGAGATCGATGCCTGCGGCCTTATGGAGCGCCCGAGCCACCCGTATGCCCAGGGGCTCATCGCGAGCATTCCTCCGCTCGAAGGCGAGCGAGTTGACACGCTGGCGGATATTCCGGGCACAGTGCCGCCGCTTACGGCAATACCCTGTGGATGCCGCTTTGCGCCTCGTTGCGCCCAGGCGGACGAGCGTTGCCGCGCGCAGGAGCCTCCGCTGGTTGCCGTGAATGCGTGCGACCGGTCTAAATGCTGGCTTGTCGAGAAAGGGGAGTGCCATGGCTGTTGATAGCGAAGCCCTGCTTAGGGTCTCACATCTGACTAAAACGTATCCCATGCCGGGCTCAGGTTTTAAGCGTCAGGCCTTTACCGCCGTGGACGATCTGTCGTTTGAGATCGCGCCGGGCGAGGTCTATGGCCTGGTTGGCGAATCCGGATCGGGCAAGTCGACGACTGGACGCCTGATCTGTGGTCTCGAACGTGCGGATTCCGGCTCGATTGTCTATCGTGGGCACGACCTCGCCACGATGTCGGAGCGCGAACGTAAGCCGTTTCGCCGCGAGATCCAGCTGGTATTCCAGGATAGCTCTACGGCTTTTGACCCGCGCAACCGTGTCGGCCGCATTTTGGAGGAGCCGCTGATTATCGCCGGCGTGCGTGATGCGGATGAGCGCCATGGGCGCGCGCTCTCGGCTCTAGCCTCGGTCGGTCTTCTGGCAGAGCATTACGACCGCTATCCGCATGACCTTTCGGGAGGACAGCGTCAGCGACTCAATCTGGCACGGGCGCTTATTTGCGAGCCGCGCCTTGTGGTATGCGACGAGCCGGTCTCGGCGCTTGACGTGTCCGTGCAGGCCCAAGTGCTCAACTTGCTTCGCGACCTGCAACGCACGACGGGTGTGGCGCTGCTGTTTATCACGCATGATATGCGTGTGGTTCGGCATATGTCCGACCGGATTGGTGTGCTCTACCACGGTCGTCTTGTCGAGGAAGGCGCGGCCGAGGACGTGATCGCGCACCCGAGCGATCCGTATACGCAGGAGCTTATCGACGCCATTCCCTAGAGGATGCTTCCTTTTGGGTATGGCGTGGGTTCGTTGTTTAATTGTCGGTATATCGGTACAAGAGAGGGGAACTACTATGGCCGATATTGAGGAACAGCCGTTGCCGTCCACGTTTGAGGAGTTCAACGAGCAACGCAAGGCGGCGTTTATTCGCGTCAAGGATTATAAGCAGGCGGGTAATCGCCTGGTCGGCTTTTTGTGCAGCTATACGCCGCTCGAAATTATCGATGCCGCGGGCGCTGCAAGTGTGGCCTTGTGCGGTACGTCCGACGAGGTGATTCCCGAGGCTGAGAAGGTGCTGCCGGCAAATCTGTGTCCGCTCATCAAGTCGACGTACGGTTTTGCCTACTCGCAAAAGTGCCCGTTTACGTACTTTAGCGACATGATCATCGGCGAGACCACCTGCGACGGCAAGAAGAAGATGTACGAGCTACTAAACGAGCTCAAGCGCACGCACATTCTGCATCTTCCGCAGGGCCGCGACCGCGCCTACGAGCGCGAGGGCTGGTACGAGGAGTGCCGCCTGCTCAAGGAGGAGCTCGAGGGCTTCTACGGCATCACGATTACCGACGATGATCTGCGCGCTGCCGTCCGTCGTCGCAACCGCTTGCGTGCAGCCCAGCTCGACATGTTTGCGCTGCAGGCCAACCAGCCTGCGGCCATGAGCGGCGTCGACCTGATGAGCACCATGTTTGCCGGCACGTTCAGCTTTGATATCGAGGCCTATACGCAGCAGCTGGAGCAAAAGGTCGCCAAGCTGCGCGAGGCCTACGACGCGGGCGAGCGCCCGGTCGCGGCGGATGCCAAGCGCATTCTGATTACCGGCTGCCCGGTGGGTGGCGTGATCAATAAGATCGGTCGCACCATCGAGTCCAACGGCGGTGTGGTCGTGTGCATGGACGACTGCTCGGGCGAGCGCACGGCGGCCATGATGATCGATCCGGAGGCTCCCGACATCCTGCGCGCCATCGCCGACCGCTACCTGGATATCAACTGCTCGGTCATGACGCCCAACGACGGTCGTATGGAAAACACGCTGGCCATGTGCGAGAAGTATCATGTCGATGGCGTAGTGGAGAGCGTGCTCCAGGCGTGCCACACCTTTAACGTGGAGAGTGCGCGCATGCAGGAGGCCGTCGAGGGTGCGGATATTCCGTACATGAAGATCGAGACCGACTACAGCAACGGCGACATGGGCCAGATCGAGACCCGCATCGCCGCCTTCATCGAAACCCTCTAGCTTCCTCAGGCACCGGATCTTGCTCCTCAAACCGTCGCTTGCGTACCCAAAGTACGCTGCGCTCCTCTTTCGGGGCAATCTCCGGCACCTGAGAAACCTAGAGCTAAGGCGCCTGAACGCGCCGCTACCTTTGATGTTTAGATTGGAAGAGAGCCATGATAGGGATCGGGATCGATATCGGGTCTACGGCGGCTAAGGCTGCTGTGGTCGATGGGGAGGGTTCGGTGGCGTGGACGTGCGTGCAGCCAACCGGGTTCTCCTCGGTCGATGCTTCCGAGCGGCTGCGCGAGGCACTGGCAGCGGCGGGCTATGACGTGACGGGCGACGATGTTCGCGTGGTCGCGACTGGCTACGGCCGTGTCGCCGTGCCCTATGCGCATAAGGTCGTGACCGAGATCACCTGCCACGGCACCGGTGCCGTGCGCCTGTTTGGCGACCACGGCACCGTGATCGACGTGGGCGGTCAGGACACTAAGGTCATCCAGCTTAAAGGCGGCCGCGTGGCCAAATTTGCCATGAACGACAAGTGCGCTGCCGGCACAGGCCGTTTTTTGGAAATCATGGCCGACCGCCTGGGCATTTCCCAGCAGCAGATGGCCGACCTGGCGCGTTCCGGCGAGCCCACCAAGATTAGCAGCATGTGCACGGTCTTTGCCGAAAGCGAGGTCATCAGCCTGATCGGTCGTGGCGAGCCACGCGAGAACATCGCCCGCGGTGTGATCGAGAGTGTCGTGTCGCGCGTGGCCACTATGGCCGGGCAGGCGGCGGGCGCCCCGTACTACCTGACGGGAGGCCTGTGCGAGAACGCCTATGTGGTGGAGCGTCTGGGCGAGCTTTTGGGCGCACCCGTGACCACCTCGCCCCAGGCGCGCTTTGCCGGTGCCATCGGTGCTGCTGTCCGCGCGCGGGCGCTGGTTTAAGGGGCCCTGCCGATGCGCATCCTCAACATCTCGGCCCAAAAGCCCGACAGCACGGGCAGCGGCACGTATCTTTCGGCGCTCGTGCGCTCCCAGCTGGCAGCCGGGTGCGAGCCCGCCGTCCTCTGCGGCGCCGCCCCGGGCGACACGCAGGGCGACATCCCGGCGGGCGTACCCGTCTATACCGTCGACTTCGACACCCCTGAGCTGCCCTTTCATATCTGCGGTATGTCCGATGTCATGCCTTATCCGTCCACCCGCTACCGCGATCTCACGTCTCAGATGACCTCGTCATTCGAAGACGCGTTTTGCCGCTCGATCGAGCGCGCAGTGGCCGAGTTTGAGCCCGACGTGCTGCTCTGCCACCATCTCTATCTGGTGTGCGCCCTCGCGCGCGAGTTTGTGCGCGACCGCCCCGTGTGTGCGGTCTGCCATTCGACCGATATCCGCCAGATGCGCTCGCACGGCCTTGAGCGCGAACGCGTCCTTGCGGCTGTGCGCGGGCTCGATGCCGTCTTCTCGCTCCATGCGGAGCAGGCCCAGCAGATCGTGGAGACCTATGGGGTCGACCCGGCACGCGTGCGCGTGGTGGGTACAGGCTACGACCATCACACGTTCTGCCCCGACGCCGCTGTTCCGCGCCGCGTCGACAGTCTGGTCTTTGTGGGCAAGGTCTGCGTCAAGAAGGGCGTGGCCAGCCTCCTTGAGGCCCTGGGCCTGGTGGACCGCGGGTCGCATCCGAATCTTTCTCTCACGCTGGTGGGTGGGCATGCGCACGACGATGAGTTCCAGCAGATCGAGTCTGCAGCTGCAGCGTCGACCGTTCCCGTGACGATTGCGGGGCGGGTGGACGGCGAGGAGCTCGTCCGCACGTATCGTACGAGCGAGGTCTTTGTGCTGCCCTCGTTTTTCGAGGGCCTTCCACTTGTCACGATCGAGGCCCTCGCCTGCGGCTGCAAGGTTGTCATGACCGAGCTTCCCGGCGTGCACCCTTGGATGGAGGCGGCCTTGCCTGGGGCACCCGTCGCGTGGGTTACCCCGCCCACCATGGTTGATGTCGATACACCGGACAGCCGCGACCTTCCGCGCTTCGAGCGCGACCTCGCCCAAGCCATCCAGGACGCGCTTGACGCACCTGCGCCGTGCTTCGACACCTCAGGCGTCTCTTGGGATGCCTGCTCGGAGCGTATACTAGAGACCGTTCAACGCCTGCTCGAACAGAAAGGAGGCATCGATGGCTAACGATCAGATCCGTCTGACGCAGATGACGGCCGCCTCGGGTTGAGCCGCCAAGCTGGCTCCCGGAGCCCTTGCCCAGGTCCTGGGTGAGCTACCCAACATTCCCAACGAGCGCCTGCTCATCGGGTTCGATACCGCTGACGATGCGAGCGTCTTCAAGGTGGGGGAGAACCTGGGCCTCGTGCAGTCCGTCGACTTCTTCCCACCCATGGTGGACGACCCCTTCCTCTTTGGCCAGATCGCCGCCGCCAACTCGCTGTCGGACATCTACGCCATGGGCGGGCGGCCGAGCCATGCCATGAACTTGCTGTGCATACCCAGTTGTCTGGGCGTTGAGGTTGCCGGGCAGATTTTGGCGGGTGGCGCCGACAAGTGCGTCGAGGCCGGCTGCACCATCGCGGGCGGCCACACCATCAACGACGACGAGCCCAAGTACGGTCTGTCCGTGAGCGGCTTTGTCGCGCTCGACCGCATGCTCTCCAACAGCGGCGCGCGCGTGGGCGATGCGTTGCTGCTGACCAAGGCGGTTGGCTCGGGCATCATCACCACGGCCATTAAGGGCGAGCTCATCGAACAGGATGATGCCAGCCCGATGTTCGACTCGATGCGCACCCTCAACGAGGCACCGATTCGTTTGGCCGAGGGGGTCGAACTTCACGGCTGCACAGACATTACGGGCTTTGGTTTGATCGGGCATGCATGCGAGATGGCCGAGGGCTCGGGCGTGCAGGTTGAGCTTGCGTCGGAGTCGGTGCCGCTCTTTGACCGGGTGCTCGATATGGCGCGTTTGGGCATTATCCCCGCGGGCTCCTACCGCAACCAGGACTTCTTTGGCCCGCGCGTGGCTGCCGACGAGGACCTGGAGCCGGGCATGCTGGATGCGCTGTACAATCCGCAGACCTCGGGTGGTTTGCTTATCGCGGCGCCTGCTGCCGATGTGGATGAGCTCGCGCGCCGTCTGCATGCCGAAGGACGTATCGCCGCCGTCGTCGGTCGCGTGTGCGAACCGGTGCCAGGCGGTCCTGCCGTCCACGTTGTGCATTAAGGAAAACCGTTTATGCGACCGCCTACTGTTCTGGGCGGTCCCTATTGAAAGGATGTAGCTATGTCTACCAAGATTGAAGTCAATGCCATGGGCGATGCCTGCCCGCTGCCCGTCGTCAAGACGCTCAAAGCCCTGAAGCAGCTCGACGGCGAGGGTGCCGTGGTGACCTCGGTTGATAACGAGACCGCCGTCAAGAACATCTCCAAGATGGCGCAGGAGAAGGGCCGCACGGCCTCGGTCGAGAAGGTTTCTGACGCCGAGTGGCACGTGACCGTGGCGACCTCTGGCGCCGTTGCCGTGGCCGATCCCGAGCAGGACGGTGCCGCTTTCTGCGACGCCAGCGCCGGCAAGGGCAAACTCGTCATTTCCGTCTACACCGATTGCATGGGCCGTGGCGACGACGAGCTGGGCCACAAGCTCATGAAGGCGTTTATCTTTGCCGTGACGCAGCAGGAGGAGCTGCCCGCGACCATGCTGTTCTACAACGGCGGCGCCAAGCTCACCGTAGAGGGCTCTCCGGTGCTCGATGACCTGAAGGGGCTGGCGGAGCAGGGTGTCGAGATTCTCACCTGCGGTACCTGCCTGGACCACTACGGCATTAAAGACCAGCTTGCGGTGGGCGAGGTCACCAACATGTACGTGATCGTGGAGAAGATGGAGCAGGCCGTGCGCGTCGTGCGTCCGTAGCGTATTGGTTGGAGTTGCCATGAGGGAGAAGCGCCCGGCGCTTGTCATCACGTTTCCCACCACGGCGGCCGCCATGGGTTGCGAGTCCCTGTGCATTGAGCGCGGCCTTCCCGGGCGAACGATTCCCGTGCCCGGGGAGGTTGCTGCCGGCTGCGGTCTGGCGTGGAAGGCGTTGCCTGCCGATGAGGAGCTGCTGCGCGGCGAGCTTGCCGCGGCGGGCGTTCCCACCGAGGGCTATACCGTGATTGATATGTGGGAGGTCGTGCGATGATCTACCTGGATAACGCGGCGACGACCATGCACAAGCCGCAGACGGTCATCGATGCCGTGACGCAGGCGATGTGCTCGCTTGGCAATGCCGGGCGCGGCGCCACGTCGGGTGCCCTCGATGCCGCGCGTACGATTCATGGCTGCCGTGCTAAGCTCGCGCGCCTTTTGGGTTGCCCGAGGGCGGACCATGTGTGCTTTACACCCAACTCAACCGCGGCGCTCAACACCGTCATCAATGGCGTGGTGCGCCCCGGCGATCGTGTGGTCACGACGGTGCTCGAGCACAACTCGGTGCTACGTCCGCTCAACCGTCTGGCGGTAGAGCGGGGTGTGACCGTTGAACATGCGGGCTGTGACGCGAGCGGCGTGCTCGACTACGACGAGCTCGAGCGGCTAGTCACGCCCGGTACGCGTGCTGTGGTGGTGACGCACGCCTCCAATGTGACCGGCAACGCGGTCGACATTGCGCGCGTGGCTGCCATCGCGCATGCGGCCGGTGCGCTTGTGATTGTTGATGCCTCGCAGTCTGCCGGCGCGATGCATATCGATATGCAGGCCATGGGGCTCGACGTGGTGTGCTTTACCGGCCACAAGGGGCTCATGGGACCCCAAGGCACTGGCGGCCTGGCCGTGGCGGAGGACGTCGACGTGGCGCCGTGGGCCATGGGCGGCACGGGCGTGCACAGCTTCGATGCGCTGCAGCCGCTTGAGTGGCCTACGCGCCTTGAGGCGGGCACGCTCAACGGTCACGGTATCGCGGGCCTTTCTGCCGGCCTCGACTTTATCGAGGCGCAAGGCGGAGTCGAGGCGATTTCGGCACACGAGCGAGCACTGGCGGATCGCTTTCTCGCTGGCGTGCGCGAAATCCCCGGCATTGCGCTCTACGGTGCGTTTGACCAACCCGCGCGCTCGGCGATCGTGTCGCTCAACGTTGGCGATATCGACTCTGCCGAGATCTCGGATGCGCTCATGCAGGGGTGGGGGATTGCGACGCGCCCCGGCGCCCATTGCGCCCCGCTCATGCACCGTGCGCTGGGGACCGAGCGCCAGGGCGTCGTCCGTTTCTCGTTTGGATATTTCAACACTACCGAAGAAGTCGACACCGCGATTGGCGCTTTGCGCGATTTAGCCTGCTAAAGCTGCTGAACCGTTTATACTTGCGGGACGGGTGTTTTTGCCCGTCCCATTTTTTGTTTCGACCCGAAAGGTGTGTCTATGGCCTCATCCGCGCCGCGCGGTCTGCGCTCCGACCATGTCGTCACCGTCGGCATCGCCCTGTTCTCGATGCTCTTTGGCGCCGGCAACCTCATCATTCCGCCGTTGCTGGCGCTGCAAGCAGGCTCTGCCACGCCGCTTGCCATGACTGGCTTTTTGATTGCTGCCATCGGCCTGCCTGTTATGGGCTTTATCGCCGTGGCGCTCGCCGGAACGGCGCGCGAGCTTGCCGGCCGCGTGCACCCCAAGTTCGGTGAGTTCTTTGTCGCGGCGGTGTATCTGGCCATCGGCCCGTGCCTGGCTATTCCGCGCACAAGCTCTACGGCGTTCGAAATGCTGGTGCCGCTGCTACCCGAGGGTGTTTCGCTTGGCACGGCACGTCTGGTGTTTGCCATCGGGTTCTTCGTTGTCGCGTTTGCGCTCACGCTGCGCCCGGGTGTCATCACGCGCGTGCTCGGCCGCATTACGGGCCCCGCGCTCATTGCGCTCATCGTGCTGGTTGTGGGTGCTGCCGTGATCTCGCCGCTGGGACCGGCTGCCGCGCCGCAGGCTCCCTATGATGCAGGCGCTGCCGTGCAGGGCTTTCTGACTGGCTATCAGACCATGGACCTGCTCGCGTCGCTCGCCTTCGGCATTATCATCGCCGAGACCATCCACGAGCTGGGTGTTACCGATGACAAGCGCGTGGCCTTTGAGATTTCGCGTTCCGGCGTGATCGCCGGCGTGCTCATGGCCATCATCTACTGTGGCTTGGGCCTTGCCGGAATGCAGCTCGGCACCGTGATGCCCGACGCCACCAACGGCGCCGCCATCCTTGCCCGTTCTGCCTCCATGCACTTTGGCCTTGCCGGCACGGTCGTGGTCTTCGCGATCTTTTTCCTCGCCTGCATGAACGTGTGCATCGGCCTCATCAGCTGCTGCTCGCGCTACTTCTGCGAGACGTATGTGGTCGAAGGGGGAGCAGAGGCCTCCGAGGAGGCCATGCGCCGTCCCTTTGCGATTCTCGCCTTTGTGTTCGCGGCGTTTTCGTGTGTGCTCTCCAACGTGGGCCTCGACGTGATTCTTATGTTCTCGGTGCCCATGCTCAACGCCTTGTATCCCGTTGCCATCGTGCTGGTACTGATGGGCCTGGTGCACGGCTTTTGCGACGCTCATCCGCAGGTGTGGGTCTGGGTCGGCGGTGTGGTCGCGGTGCAGAGCGTGATCACCTCGGTCCGCGATGCGTTCTTTGCGGGCGCGTGGCTGCCGTTCGATGCGTTGCCGCTGGCAGATATCGGTGCTGCGTGGGCACCGGTTGCTGTGGTGGCATTTGTGATCGGTCTGCTCCATAGTCGTTTTGTCGCACATTCGAGGAGCTAAGGCATCAATGCTTGCACAGGCGGGGAGTCTCCCCTATAATTTCCTTCGCTTTGGGACACGCAAGGTTTAGACCTTAGCTGCTCAACACCTTCGGGACGTGGCGCAGTTTGGTAGCGCGCCTGCTTTGGGAGCAGGATGTCGCAGGTTCAAATCCTGTCGTCCCGACCATATCTTGCGGGCGTAGTTCAATGGTAGAACCCCAGCCTTCCAAGCTGATGACGCGGGTTCGATTCCCGTCGCCCGCTCCATAAGATAGATGAATGGCTCTGATTCCTTTTGGGACCAGAGCCATTTTCATATACATGCCGGGACCCCACATCCCCTCCTAAGTTGCGGTGAAATAGTTCCGACTAGCCGCAATAGCTGTTATCCAGGAACTATTTCACCGCAACTTATTGAGGCCGAGCGGGCTGGGTCGATGATGGGTTCTTTTGTCGAGAAGATGAGGGCGGCCGGTCAGGAGTCTGCGTAGGGTTTTGTGGTCGGTATACCGTAGCCGCGCATCATGGAGCCGAACGCTTTGACATCGTAGGTGTCTGAGAGCTTGAAATGAATGACGTTGTGGCCCATAGCACGCAGGTTCGCGTCGCGCACGAGGGCAGCTCGATAGGTTTTTGCCGCAGTATGTTCCGGATCATTTTGGGCATCGCCCTCAAACTTGCCCAGTCCATGCAGCTCAGCCAGCATCCAAGAGCCGTTTGGCATCTGCCAGCCGTAATCTGCCAAATAATAGCCGGCGTTTCCCGGTCGAGTGATTTCAACCTGAAGTTCGGGAGCGGCAACTCCTGCCATAATCATTGCCGCCCGTGCTTCGGATTCTCCACCGTTATCCGACCTGCCATCCATGTGTTCAAAAACGTCAAATGCGCGCGCGATGCCGTGCAATCCGCGGCAGTTCGCTTGTGCATATGCACGCAATTCTTCACGCTCGACACCGTACTCACGAGCCAACCCGTCGACATAGCCTAGTGCATATCGAAAAGCGCTCGTTCGGGCGATGTCGACCACCGTGCGATATGGATCCGTTAGCGTAAACGGGCCGAGCTGCCATACGTTGCCCGCCCGCCAGCGTCGGTATTCAACGAATTCGTACATATCGCGTCTGGTGGAACGCGGCAGCAGCACTTGCACCTTGTCGAGAAGGGAATGTGCAGAACCGACGCCATAGAGCAGTGCCGCCGTTGCTCCACAAAACACGGCATCCGGTTCAACGACCGCAATAGCGGATGCCAATTGAAAGATGCGATCTTCGACGCCGAGGTCATTCCAATACGCGGGATCAGCGTAGACATGGTTGTAGAGTCGAATAATCATCTCTTTTTGCATGAGCGCGTAGGCACAGCGTTCATCCCATTTTTTGGTAGCTACAAACAGATGCCCGCCATGATGGGCCTCGAATAACCGGAAGAATAGCTCTGCTTGCGATTTGGAACAGCGTTTATCATGACTCATTTTCGACCCCATGGTCTCGAGGGGGAGTGAATGGCACTACGCTATCCCATATTTGGTCCGCCAGACCTTGCCATGAACTGACCAAAAGCTTGACGGGGCAGGTCAGAGTCATGAGTCGGAGCCAAACATATCGGCAAACGGTTGATTAGTGCCCCTCGGCGGCACTAAAAACCGCCCTTACAGAAAGTTGCGGTGAAATAGTTCCTGAAAAGCTCGAATAAGCCTAAATCCAGGAACTATTTCACCGCAACTTATTGAAGGGATGGGGCTGAGGGGCGGGCGATGCCGTTGCTTGTCGGTTAGTGGCGACCGTGGTGGCGGAGCTTGTCGATGGTGGCGTCGGTGCTCTGGCTGCGGGCTTCGGCGGCGCGGTCGCGGGCGTCGGCTGCGGTTTGGCGCTTGCGACGGTAATCGATCATGCCTTGGATGATGGGCTTGCCAAAACTCACGACATCATCGTTGTAGATGGCGGTTCGGGCTGCGAGGAGGCAGTCGGTAAAGTCCATATGGGTCTTGCCAAAGAGTTTGACGGCAAGGGCGACAACGGTGGGCTCGTCGACCATGACGTCATCGAGCAGCCTTTTCAAGGCCGCAGCAATCTCAACGCGGGGAACCTTATAGACGTCGCGCAGCGTGACCACGACGCGTGTGATGATTTCGGGGTAGACGCGAGCGGTGCGCGTGGCGATGACCTTGGCAGCGCGCGGTGACAGAACTTCGTCGTCGTTAAGCAGGTAGCGCAGGATGACGGTCTCGTCGATGATGGTGCTACTCATGGATATCTACTTCCTCGGGACCCAAAATCGAATCGTCGCTTTTTGTAGCAAGGTACTCAATCCAGGCATTGCGCTCCTCGGAGCGGCGATTGGGATCTCCATATGCTTTGAGCGATCCATAGGCGGCGGTGCCGTCCTTTGAGCGCACGGCGACCGGCTGAAAGGGAAGCTTGCGCATCAAAATACTCTGCGCGACAAAAAGGCGAACGGCCTCGGCAAGCGATGTGCCCATGGCGTCGTAGAGGCGCTCGGCATGCTGTTTGTCCTCTTCGCGAATGCGCACCTGCAGGATGGCTCGTTTTTGCGTCGATGACATCACTGCCCTCCCTTAGCTAACGTGCAATATAGTCGGTCAAATGCGGCACGTGCCGATACCTGAGAATCTTATAACGATTACTTTATTTCACTCAAGTAAATTACCATTAACACGAATACAAACGTATTACATCCAAAATGAGAGCGCGTAAAAATCTCTGGGGCGTACGCATGTAATACACTCACCTTTATAGCTTCTAGAGAATAATTCCAACCTGCCAAAACCCCTGCAATACACCCGTATTGCAGGGCCTATGCTCAAGTTTGCCGCCTGCAACTGCGTATATTTAACCTGTATATCGTTGGAGGGATTCTATCGAAGCGCCTGTTTCGCCGCGTACGCTCGATGCATCGATGCCGGACCACGGGCGGTCCGGGACAACGTCGACAGGGTCTCTCCGGCATGGGATTCAGGAGGGAGTGAACAACATGGGCAATAAACGAGTCGTAGCCGATTCTTCACGCTGCATTGGGTGCCAAACCTGTATGGCGGCGTGCATCGAGGCACACGATATTCCCGGCAACATCGCCGCACCTCGCTTGCGCGTAACGCGCACCTACGAGATTTCCGCGCCGGTGGCATGTCACCACTGCGAGGACGCTCCGTGCGCGAAGGCCTGTCCTACGGGCGCCTTGTTCTTTGATCCAAAGAACCATCGCATTGGCGTCAACGAGGACAACTGCATCGGCTGCAAGAGCTGCGTCATGGCCTGCCCCTTTGGCGCCGTGAGCGTGGCGACCACGCAGGTCCCCGTCTTGATGGGTGACGTGCGCGTGGGTTCGCAGACTAAGAGCTTCGTGCTCAAGTGCGACCTGTGCGTGGACCGTCCCGGCGGTCCGGCGTGTGCTGAGGCGTGCCCGACCAAGGGCCTCACCCTGGTAGACGAGGAGCGTTTGGCGGAGCTGACTGCCGAGCGTGCCCGCGCCACCATCGAAAACGAGGCGTAAGTGTTGGGGCGACAGGCCCAATGATTGTCAAATAAGTACCGAGCATTCGGTAGCAGAGAAAGGAAGGAGGGTGTCATGGAGAAGCATAAAGTGATCTGTCCGTACTGCGGCGCCGGTTGCCAGTTTAACCTCCTGGTCCAAAACGGCCAGGTCGTGGGTACCGAACCGCTCAACGGCATCACCAATCAGGGCGAGCTGTGCCTTAAGGGCATGAGCGGCTACGACTTCATCAACGACACCAAGATCTTGACTCCTCGCGTACTGCACCCGATGATCCGTCGCACCAAGGGCGCGGATCTTGAGCGCGTAAGCTGGGACGAGGCACTGGATTTCACCGCATCTAAGATGCAGGCCATAATTGACGAATATGGTCCTAACGCTGTCATGACCACCGGCTCTTCGCGAGGCGGCGGCAATGAGGCGAACTACGTCATGCAGAAGTTTACGCGTGCGTGCATCGGCACCCACAGCGTGGACAACTGCGCCCGTACTTGACACGGCCCTACTGTCCTCGGTCTGATGGACACGGTTGGTTCAGGTTGCATGTCATGCTCCATCCCCGGTATGGAGGATGCGGGCTGCATTTTCCTCTTCGGCTATAACCCTGCCGATTCGCACCCCATCGTCGCAAGGCGTATCGTGCGAGCCAAAGAAAAGGGTTGCAAGATCATCGTCGCCGACCCGCGCCATATCGAAACCGCGCGTATCGCCGATCTCTACCTTCCGATCAAGAACGGTTGCAATGTTGCGTTCCTCAACGCCTTTGCCAACTGCTTGGTCAACGATGGCCTCTACGACAAGGAATTCGTCGCCGAGCACACGAACGGCTTTGACGAGTGGTGGGAGACCATCAAGAACTACACTCCCGAATCCGTACAGGACATCACGGGTGTCGAGCCCGCGTTGATCCACCAGGCTGCCGATATGTACGCCACGGCGAAGCCTTCTGCCATCATTGGCTGGGGTATGGGCGTATGCCAGCAGAAGCAGAACCTGAAGACGGTGCACACCATCGCCTCCATCGCCTGCGTTGCCGGCCAGATCGGCAAACCCAATTCCGGCCTCGCGCCCGTGCGTGGCCAGAATAACGTCCAGGGCTCCTGCGATATGGGCATGCTGCCCAACCTGTACCCTGGCTACCAGAAAGTCACCGACCCGGCAGTGCGTGCCAAGTTTGCCAAGGCTTGGGGCGTGCCCGAGGAAAAGCTCCCGCTCGAGGAGGGCTACAAGCTCACCGACCTGGGCCACCTGGTCGACGAGGGCAAGGTGCACTGCTTCTACAACTACGGCGAAGACCCGGTGCAGACCGAGCCCGATTCGGCCGGTATGCGCAAGACGCTCTCCGAGCTTGATCTGTTCATTTGCCAGGACATCTTTATGACGCAGACGACCATGCTCGCCGACGTCATCCTGCCTGCTACCTCTTGGGGCGAGCACGAGGGTGTCTTTACCGCATCCGACCGTAGCTTCCAGCACTTTGACGCGGCCGTTCCTCCCAAGGGCGAGTGCCGTCACGACTGGGAGATCTTCGCGGACCTGTCTACGCGTATGGGCTACCCCATGCACTACGACAACACCGAGCAGATCTGGAACGAGTGCATTAGCCTGTGCCCCAACTTTGTGGGCGCAACCTACGAGAAGATGGCTCCCGAGGGCGGCTACGCCCAGTGGCCCGTCAAGAGCACCGATGTGAACGACCACGGTACGCCCGACATGTTCGCTGGTGGCAAGTTCACCACCAAGGACGGCCGCGCCAACCTGATGGCGCACGACTGGGAGGCGCCCTCCGAGCTTCCCGACGATGAGTACCCGCTCATCCTGTGCACCGTCCGCGAGGTTGGCCACTACAGCTGCCGCTCGATGACCGGCAACTGCAAGACGCTGGCACTGCTTGCCGACGAGCCCGGCTTTGTCCGCATGAATCCCGCGGACGCCCAGGCGCGCGGCATCAAGAATGGCGACATCGTCTCGATCCACAGCCGTCGCGGCCAGGTATACAGCCGCGCCGACATAAGCGATCGCATCAACAAGGGCACGGTCTACATGACCTACCAGTGGTGGATCGGCAAGTGCAACGAGCTGACCATGCACAAGGTCGACCCGGTCTCGCATACGCCCGAGGACAAGTTCTCCGCCTGCCAGGTCGACGCTATCGCCGACCAGGTCTGGGCAGAGGGCGAGGTCGAGCGTCAGTACACCGAGCTCAAGCAGGCTCTGGTGGACGCCGCCGCTCCCCAGGACATTGAGCCCGGCGCCGCCAAGTTCGACGACGAGACGCACGTGAACCAAATCGTGTAGTCCCGTTCTCGTTGGCTTTTTGGGCCGGGCGTCCCGTACGTTCGGGAGCCCGGTCCGTTATTTTGAAAGGAAGTGGGGATGAACCGCTTCATCGACATCAACCCGGAGAGGTGCATCGGCTGCGGAACATGCCAGTCCGCCTGTGCCGACGCCCACCGGATGCAGGGTCTTCAGGATACGCCGCGCCTGGCGCTCGTGAAGACCGGCGGTATTTCGGCCGCCCTGGCCTGCCACCATTGCGAGGGTGCCCCCTGCGCCGAGGTTTGCCCGGTGAATGCCATCGAGCACGATGGCGATCGCATCCACGTCAAGGAGCAGGAGTGCATCGGGTGCAGGCTGTGCGCCATTGCGTGCCCCTTCGGAGCCATCCATCCCGATGGCACGTCTATCGCCGGTGTCGCAGGCATGTGCGACCCGACGCCTTCGTATCCTAAGTCCCTGAGCAGCCTGCTTACGTGGGCTCCTGGCCAGTACACCTGCGCTGTCAAGTGCGACCTGTGCGCCTTCGATCCGGACGGCCCGCATTGTGTGGCGGCGTGCCCCACCAAGGCGCTGACCGTCATGGGCGGCGCGGCCGATCGCGAGCTCGACGAGGCCAAGCGCCTGCGCTCGATCGAAAACGGTCCGGTCGTCGACGTTACCGCTGTGGCCCAGGGCCTGTCCGAGAAAGCAGAAGGGAGCGTAAACAATGAATAGCATGACGCTGTTTATCGCATCGCTTGCCGTCTCGTGCATCGGTGCGCTCGCCTCGGTTCTGCTGATCAAGGCCGATAACGCCGCCAAGACCGCTGGCTGCCTAATCGGCGCCGTCGCCGCGGTGCTGTCGTTCATCGCGGGCCTCGAGGCCGTGCTTGGCGACGTTTCGTCCCTCAACACGGTCTTCTTCTTCCCGTTCGCCCGTCTCGAGCTCTTGCTCAACGGCCTTGCGGGCCTGATCGTGGTCCTCATCTCGATTCTCGCCTTTGCGGGCTTCATCTACGGTCTGTCCTACTTCGACGAGTACCCGGGCAAGGTCGGGCGCGCCGGCTTCTTTATGAACACTTTCGTCGCCTCGATGATGCTCGTCATCACCGCCGACAACGTGTTCTGGTTCCTGGTCGCCTTTGAGCTCATGTCCCTTACGAGCTACTTCCTTGTCGTTATCGAGGAGAACAAGAACTCCATTAGGGGCGGTTGGCTCTACTTCGTCATCGCGCACGTGGGCTTCGTTCTCATCATGGCGAGCTTCCTGCTCATGACCAACGGCGTGGGCGGTTCCTTCAGCTTCAGTGATTTCCGTACGCATGACTTTGGACCCGCCGTCTCCTCCGCGTGCTTCGTCCTCGCGTTCTTCGGATTTGGCGCGAAGGCCGGTATCATTCCGCTGCACTCCTGGCTGCCCCAGGCGCACCCCGAGGCGCCGTCCAACGTGTCCGCCCTCATGTCCGGCGGCATGATCAAGATCGGCATCCTGGGAATCCTCAAGGTCGGTCTCGACCTGCTCGCGGGTTCGGGCGTCCAGCTCTGGTGGGGCCTCATGGTCCTGGTCTTCGGATCCATCTCGTCGGTCCTGGGTGTCGTCTACGCCCTCCACGAGCACGACATCAAGCGCCTGCTTGCCTATCACTCCGTCGAGAACATCGGCATCATCTTGCTCGGTGTCGGCGCGTCCATGACGGCGCACGCCCTGGGCAACGACGTCATCGCGACGATCGCGCTCATGGCCGCCCTCTACCACACGCTCAACCACGCCATGTTCAAGGGCGAGCTGTTCCTCGGCGCGGGCTCCCTGCTCTATGCCACGGGTACGCGCAACATGGAGAAGATGGGCGGTCTGTTCCGCCGCATGCCGGTCACGGCCGTCTGCTTCCTCATCGGTGCCCTTGCCATCTCGGCCATCCCGCCGCTCAACGGCTTCGTTTCCGAGTGGTTCACCTACCAGTCCCTGTTCAACATCTCGACGCTCTCCGACCCGGTCGTCATGGTGTTCGCCGTCGCCTCCGCGGCCGCCCTCGCCATCACCGGTGCCCTGGCCGTCACGTGCTTCGTGAAGGCCTACGGCGTCTCGTTCGCGAGCAGCCCTCGTTCCCAGGAGGCCGCGAACGCCAAGGAGTCCCCGGCTCCGATGTTGTTCTCGCAGATGCTCCTCGCGGCCATCTGCGTGGTACTGGGAATCGGCTCCCCGGTCATCGCCCCGGTTCTGGGCGACGTCGCCCAGAGCGTGCTTGCCGGCTCCGCCGTCACAGCCACCTCGGGCGTGTCTCTCGTGAACGAGATTTCCGGTGCCGCCACCTCCACCCCCGCGATCGCCATCGCGCTCGTGGTCCTCACCGGCCTCGCGTTCGCGTTGAGGTCCTGCCTCGGCGCCAAGGCCCCCGCTAAGAAGACCGACCCTTGGGCGTGCGGCTACGAGCCCAACGAGCACATGCCCGTCGTCGCCACGAGCTTCGCGTCCGACGTCGAACTCTTCATGGGCCCGCTCTACACCCTGCGCGAGGTATGCACCAAGATCTGCTGGTCCATCGCGCACGTGTTCCAGAAGCTCACCGGTGTCGCCCAGGGCGTCGAGCCCCTGCCCGACCGTTTCCTGGTCGATGCACCGAGCGAGGGTGCCGACAAGCTGGCCGGCCTCGCCTCCAAGATCGAGGGCGGCAACTACTCCGTATACATCTGCTACATCGTCGCGGCGCTCGTGGTCTTCCTCGTGCTCGCCGTGGTCATGGTCTAGAGAGGGGAGAGGATATTATGAACATCGTTCTTGCGATGGCGCAGGGCCTCGTGATCATGCTGGTCGCGCCCTTCTTCTCCGGCCTCGCCCGTGTGATTCGCGCGAAGATGCACAATCGCCGCGGTCCGTCCATCCTTCAGGATTACCGGGACCTCGCGAAGCTCATGGCGCGTCCCGAGTCCGTGAGTTCCGACTCGAGCTTCGTGCTGCGCATCATGCCGCCGCTGTTCCTCGCGGTGTCGTTCATGCTCGCCATGGGCCTGCCCATGTTCACGCTCGAGAGCCCCATGCCCGTCTTTGGTGACGCCATCACCATCATGTACGCGCTCGCGCTGTCCCGCTTCTTCTTCGCGCTGTCCGGCGTGGATTCCTCCAACGCCTACGCGGGCTTCGGCGGTATCCGCGAGCTCCTCATGAGCGTGCTCATCGAGCCGTCCATGCTCATCGCGCTGTTTACCGTCGCCATCGTGTGCGGCTCCACGGACATTGCGACCATGGGCCAGCACATCGTTACGGGCAACGTCTCGAGCGTCGTCGCCGTCATCCTCGCCGGCGTCGCCTTCGCGGCCGCCTGCTATATGGAGCTCGGCAAGCTTCCGTTCGATCAGGCCGAAGCCGAGCAGGAGCTCCAGGAGGGCCCGCTCGCCGAGCTCTCCGGCCCGTCCCTGGCCATGATGAAGCTCGCCATGGGCATGAAGCAGGTCGTGGTCGTCGCTTGGTTCACCTCCATCTTCATCCCCTGGGGAGAGCCCGCGACCATCGGCGTCACCGCTCTCGTGGGCGCCGTCGTCTTCCTTGTCAAGTGCCTGGTCGATTTCGTTGTCTGCGGCGTGCTCGAGAACTCCGTTTCCCGTTCGCGCTTCAAGGTGCTCGGTAACCAGACCTGGGCCGTCGTCGGCATCGCGGTCCTCGCGTTCGTCTTCGTCGTCGTAGGCGTGTAGGGAGAAGGGAGAAACTATGTCAATCGAATCGAGCTTGTCCCTCTTTGCCATGGTGGCGATCGCCGTCCCCATGCTGGGCTCCCTGCTCATCGTCATGCTGCCGCGTCCCTACGCTAAATGGATCTGCGCCTTTGCCGGCGGCATCGCCACGGTCGCTTCCGTTGGCTTGGCCGCGACGTTTGCCGGAAACGGCATGAACGCGGTCGATGTAACCTGGGCGAGTATGGGCCAGACCTTGGTCATGGGCTTCATATTCGACCGGATGAGCACGCTGCTCGCACCCGCATTCGTCGCTATCGGCCTGCTCGTCGTCATCTATTCGTTCCCGTACATGAGCGATAAGAACAAGGAGCATCCCGACGCGCCCCGTCGCCGCTTCTACGTGTACTTCTCCACGTTCATCGGCGCCATGGCCGGTCTCGCCTACAGCTCCACCATCGTCGGCCAGCTCGTTTTCTTCGAGATCACCGGCGTGTGCTCCTGGGGCCTCATCAGCTACTACATGACGCCCACGGCCAAGAAGGCCGGTATGAAGGCGCTCATCATCACCCATATCGGCGCTCTGGGACTCTACATCGGCGCGGCCTTCCTGTTCGCCGGAACCGGCACGTTCGCGCTGAGCGCGATCTCCCAGCTCGATTCCGGTATGAAGACCGTCGTGCTGCTGCTCATCCTGTTCGCCGCTTGGGCCAAGTCCGCCCAGTTCCCGCTCTACATGTGGCTGCCCTCCGCAATGGAGGCCCCCACGCCCGTTTCCGCCTACCTCCATGGCGCGTCCATGGTGAAGGTCGGCGTGTGCGTGTTCGCCCGCGCTCTTGCGAGTGCCGGCGATATCCCCGAGATCGTCGGTTGGGTCGCCATCATCGACGCCGTCGTGACCATGCTCTTCGGCTTCCTCATGTACCTGCCCCAGAAGGATATGAAGCGCCTGCTCGCCTTCTCGACGATCGCGCAGCTCGCCTACGTGTTCTTCGGCCTGGGCCTCTCCGTGTTCGGAAGCCAGATGGCGTTCAACGGCGCCGTCGAGCACATCTTCAACCACGCGTTCACCAAGACCCTGTTCTTCCTCATCGCCGGCTCCCTCAGCTTCACGCTGGGAACCCGTATGTTGCCCAAGATCCAGGGCCTCATGAAGAAGTACCCGGTCACGGGCGTGGGCTTCGCGGTCGCCGCGACCGCTATCGCCGGCGTGCCCCCCATGAGCACGTTCTTCTCCAAGTTCCAGATTATTTCCGGTGGCTTCGCGGTTGGTGCTTCCAACACGGTCATCTTCGTCCTCGTGTGCGTCATGGTCGTCGAGACCGTCGCCACCTTCGCATGGTTCCTGCGTTGGATGGGTAAGGTCCTGCCCGGTGAGCCGAGCGAGACCGTGGCCGCCGGCCAGCCCCTTCCGCGCGCCATGGCGTTCGTGTTCGTCGTCCTCATGATCATGGTCGTCGTCGCCGGTCCTCTGTCCTCTAGTTGGATGGGTTAGGAGGTAGGACATGGGTTATTCGTTAGTCAATATCCTGGGCGGTCTTCTGATCGTGACCTCCACCATGGTGGTCGTCTCGAAGACCATCCCGTCCGCCATTAAGTGGTACGCGATCCAGTCGGTTGTCCTGGTGGGCGTGCTGCTCACCCTGGGCCTCACCACCGGTGCCACCGAGCTTCTCATGTGGGCCGCGTCGGCCTTCGTCACCAAGGTGATCCTCGTTCCGTTCATTCTCAACCGTGCCTACAAAAAGATGGGTTCGCCTGCCGATAGCACGCTGACCTCCTCCATCAAGCCGGCCTGGACCATCATCCTCACCGGTCTGGAGGTGGCCATCTGCTTCGCGGTGGTCACGCGCCTGAGCCTGCCCACCGCTGAGGTGGCTACTCCGGCCCTCGCCATCAGCTTCGCGCACTTCTTCGTCGGCCTCACGTGCATCATCTCCCAGCGCAACATCCTCAAGCAGATCTTCGGGTACTGCCTTATGGAGAACGGTAGCCACGTGACGCTCGCCCTGCTCGCGCCCACGGCCCCCGAGATCATCGAGATCGGCATCGCCACCGACGCCATTTTCGCCGTCATCATCATGTCCGCCGTCGTCGTGAGGATCTGGAACGACACCAAGTCGCTCGACTCCCACGACCTGACCGAATTGAAGGGGTAGGCCATGGATGTTTCAATGCTGACGGTCGCCCTGCTCGCTTGTCCCCTTGTGTTCTCCCTGATTATGGCTGCGCTCCCCAAGACGACGTCCTACAGCGTCTTCGCGGGGCTCAACACCATCTCCGTCGCGGCGACCCTCGTCCTTTCGGTCGTCACCGCGGGAACCATGCTCTCGAGCGGGCAGAATATCGACGCCTTGGGCCTGTGGCTCCATCTCGATTCGCTCTCGTCGATCTTCGTCCTTCTGGTAGGCATCATTGGGTTCATCACCGGCGTGTACTCCATCTCCTATATCAAGATCGATATCGAGGAGAAGACCATGCCGGCCGAGCGCACCAAGCAGTACTACGCGCTGTTTAGCCTGTTCGTCTTCACGATGCTGCTCGCCTGCCTGTCCAACAACATCATCCTCACCTGGGCGGCGGTCGAGGCCACCACGCTGTCGACCGTGTTCCTCGTGGGTATCTACAAGAACAAACAGGCGCTCGAGGCGTCTTGGAAGTACGCGATGGTCTGCACCGCCGGCGTGGCCTTCGGCCTGTTCGGCACGCTGCTCATCTACGCGAACGCCGCCGATATCATGCCCAACGCGCATGAGGCTGCCTTCCTTACCTCCATCATGCCCTACGCCGACCAGTTCGACCCGATGCTCGTGCGCCTCGCGTTCGCGTTCATCGTCATCGGCTTCGGCACCAAGGCGGGCCTGTTCCCCATGCACACCTGGCTGCCCGACGCGCACTCCCAGGCTCCGAGCCCGGTTTCCGCGCTGCTCTCGGGCGTGCTGCTCAAGTGCGCCATGCTGGTGATTATCCGCTTCTACTCCCTGTCCATCATCACGGTGGGCGACACCTATCCGCGAACGCTCCTGCTCATCCTGGGCACGCTGTCCATCCTGGTGGCCGCCCTGTGCATCTTTAAGCAGGACGATATCAAGCGCCGCTTCGCGTACTCCTCCGTCGACAACGTCGGCGTGGTCGCGCTGTGCCTGGGTATCGGTGGTCCGCTCGGTATCGCCGCCTGCCTGCTGCACTGCATCTTCCACGGTTTCACGAAGGCGCTCGCCTTCTGCATGGCCGGTAACATCCAGCACATCTACCACACCCGCGACCTGAACAAGATCAAGGGCGTCGTCGAGATCGCTCCCGTCACGGCAGCGCTCACCATCATCGCCCTGCTCGCGCTCGCCGCCTTCCCGCCGTTCGCCCTGTTCATCTCCGAGTTCCTCACCTTCGTGGCCGGCGTCCAGTCCGGTCCCATCTGGGTGGTCGTGCTCGTGGCCATTGGCCTCACCGGCGTGTACTTTGCCCTTACCGGCATCGCGCTCAAGTCCATCTTCGGCAAGGCGCCCGAGGGCATGAAGCGCCACGAGGTGCCCGCCCTCATGATCATCCCCGAGATCGCCCTCGCGATCGTGGTCATGTGGTTCGGTATCGCCACCCCGGTCGCCATCACGAGCGGCGTCGAGGATGCAACGTCCGTCGTTTTGAACCAGAGCGTCGAAGAGCTCCACGAGGCTCCTCTCTACCGCATGGTGTTCAGTTCCCAGACCAAGACAAGCGAGGTGAATTAGCACCATGGCAGAACCTGAAAAGAAGGACTACGCTCGTCGTTGCGAAAGCCACGTCGAGGCCCTGCGCGCCGCAGTGCCGGGCGCTATCGAGAAGGTTGAGTGGCAGTGCGAGGACCAGCTGACGATCACCGTCAAGCTGGACCGTCTGCCCGAGGCCGTCCACTACCTGTACTACGAGCGCTACGGCTGGATTCCCGTGATTGTCGGCAACGACGAGCGCTCCCTGTGCGGCCGTTACGCCGTGTACTACGTCATCTCCATGGAGGGGGAGGACCCCGGCTGGGTTACCGTGCGTGCCGAGGTCGACCCCGCCAAGATGACGTTCCCGTCCGTAACGCCGTTCGTCCCCGCCTGCGTGTGGGGCGAGCGCGAGCTGCGCGATATGTTCGGCCTGATTCCCGAGGGTCTGCCCGACCGCCGTCGCCTGGTGCTTCCCGACGATTGGCCCAGCGGGCTGTACCCGTTGCGCAAGGATTCGATGGATTACCGTTTCCGCCCCGCCCCCGCGAGCGACATGGAAAACTACGAATTCTTGGCCGACACCAAGGGCAAGGAGACCACGCTCGTCCCCATGGGACCGTTGCACATCACCTCCGACGAGCCCGGCCACTTCCGCCTGTTCGTTGAGGGCGAGACGATCGTCGATGCCGACTACCGTCTGTTCTACGTGCACCGCGGCATGGAGAAGGTCGCCGAGACGCGCCTGAACTATGACGCCGTGACGTTCCTCGCCGACCGCATCTGCGGCATCTGCGGCTGCGCCCACTCGGTGGCCTATGCCGAGGCCGTCGAGCGCGCCCAGGGCATTCATGTCCCGCCGCGCGCCCAGTACATCCGCGCCATCATGCTCGAGGTCGAGCGTCTGCACTCACACCTGCTCAATATTGGCCTCGCATCGCACTACACCGGCTTCGACTCCGGCTTCCAGCAGTTCTTCCGCGTCCGCGAGAAGTCCATGGACCTGGCCGAGAAGCTCTCCGGTCACCGCAAGACCTACGGCCTCAACGTGATCGGCGGCGTGCGTCGCGACATTTTGGCCGAGCAGAAGCTCTCCACGCTCACGACCATCCACCAGCTGCGCTCCGAGGTTCAGGAGCTCGTCGACGTCTTGCTCTCCACGCCCAACTTTATTGAGCGTACGAGTGGCATCGGCATCTTGGACCGCAAGATCGCACGCGACTTCTCGCCGGTCGGTCCGCTCATGCGTGGCTCGGGCTATGCCCGCGACGTGCGTTTTGACCATCCCTTCGACGGCTACGCCGATCCGGACGTTCAAAAGATGCACGCCGCCACGGCCGACACCTGCGATGCCTTCGGCCGTACCGCCGTTCGCATCCAGGAGGTCTACGATTCGATCGACATGATCGAGACCATGCTCGAGAACTGCCCGTCGGGCCCCATCCTCACCACGGATTGGGAGTACACCCCGCACAAGTACGCCATCGGCGCCACCGAGGCGCCGCGCGGCGAGGACGTGCACTGGGCCATGCTCGGCAACAACCAGAAGTGCTACCGCTGGCGCGCCAAGGCCGCCACGTACAGCAACTGGCCGGTCCTGCGCTACATGTTCCGCGGCAACACCGTGGGCGACGCGGCGCTGATCGTCGGCTCGCTCGACCCGTGCTACTCCTGCACCGACCGCGTGACGGTGACCGATGTCGCCGCCAAGCGCGACCATGTGCTCGACAAGGAGCAGTTCGAGAACGTCTGGCGCGACAAGTCGCCGCTTGCGGGCGAGGGCACCATGGCCGCTCCGCTCGATGAGGAGGCGCTCTAATATGCTGAAGCTTTGGAAGGTTAACGCCAAGGCCGGCGACGCGACGGTCAAGTACCCGTTTGCGCCGTTCCCCACCAACAAGGACATGCGCGGCAAGCCCGAGCACAACGCCGAGCTCTGCATTGCCTGCGGTGCCTGCGGCGTGGCGTGCCCGGCCGATGCCATTCGCATGGACACCGACCTTGCGGCCGATACCATCACCTGGTCGATCGACTATGGTCGCTGCATCTTCTGCGGCCGCTGCGAGGAAGTCTGCCCCATGGAGGCCATCAAGCTCACCGAGGAGTTTGAGCTGGCCGTCATGAGCAAGGACGACCTCACCAGCAAGAGCGTCTACACGCTCGAGCACTGCTCGCGTTGCGGCAAGCCGTTTGCCCCGCACAAGGAGATCGACTACGCCAAGCGCCTGCTGCAAAAGGCCGGCGGCATGGAGGCCGAGCAGGCCGCCCGCACCGTCGGTATGTGCCAGGAGTGCAAGCGCGAGCTCGACGCCCTGCGCGCCGCATCGGCCGTAAAGACCGGCAACGCACACGGCATGGCTGCCAACGAGACGCTTGCGTCCGGCGAGCCCCAGGGCCCCGGCATGGAGTATCTGGGCGGCCACGGCGTGAACCCGGAGTATATCGACCGCGAGCTTAACCCCGATGCGCCCGAGATTCCCGCCGGTCCGGCGCCGGTCGAGGGCATCATCATGGATTTTGAAACGAAGGAGGAGTAACCATGGCCGAACCCACGCTTTTGCCCGAGCGGCTTCAGTACCGCCCGACCAAGATCGAGCTCGACGAGAGCATCGAGAAGGCCAAGGCGACCCTTCTTAAGAAGATCAAGCGCTCGGTGTACGTCTACCGTGTTGACTGCGGCGGCTGCAATGGCTGCGAGATCGAGATCTTCGGTTCCATCACGCCCGTCTTCGACGTCGAGCGCTTTGGCATCAAGGTCGTGCCCTCGCCCCGTCACGCCGATGTGCTGCTGTACACCGGCGCCGTGACGCGTGCCATGCGCATGCCGGCCCTGCGCGCCTTTGAGGCCGCACCCGATCCCAAGATCGTGGTGTCCTATGGCGCGTGCGGCTGCACCGGCGGCATCTTCTACGACAACTACTGCGTCTGGGGCGGCACGGACAAGATTCTGCCGGTCGATGTCTACATCCCCGGCTGCCCGCCCAGCCCCGCGCAGACCGTCTACGGCTTTGCCATGGCGCTCGGTCTGCTGGACCAAAAGCTCCATGCCGAGACCACGGTGGAGGCCGCCGGCGAGCAGGCCGATATCCTGCACCCCGGCGTGCCGTACAAGCTGCGCGTTGCCATCGAGCGCGAGGCTCGCGCCATGAGCGGCTACCGTTACGGCCGCGACCTGGCCAACGAGTTTATGGACACGCTCGAGGGTGCGCCCAAGGGCGATATCCGCGGTGCCATGGCGCTGCTCATCGACAAGCAGGACGATCCGCGCCGCGTTGAGGTCTACTCGGCGCTGCAGGATCTGGTGCTGGCCGGAGGTCACTAGATGGAGCTCACGGACCGCTCTGGTTACTTTGCGGGCCCCGGTATGCTCGGCGGCTCCTTTGGCGATGCCTCGCGCGCAAGCGACGAGGCCGCCGAGGGCGTCGCCGACCCCTGCCTGGGCCATACGCCCGACCAGGTGGTCTTCTATGAGCTCACGCGTAAGTTTGTGGAGACCGAGGAAGACGTTCCCCAGGAGGCCTGCGACGTGCTGTACTACACGCTCGCCGTGGGCCACCACACCGGCGTGCTCGATTGCTTTGAGCCGCGCCTGTCGGTGCCGGTGGATGTCTTCTATTCGCTCGTCGACGCGCTGCCGGAGGGGGAGGCCAAGACCAAGTTCGAGGCCATCCGCTCCTTTGGCGAGTGCCAGCTTGACAAGGCGGCGGTGCCGTCGCTGCTCGAGGCCTGCGACACGCTGCTCGACGAGCGCGGTTTTCGCGGTTCTGCCAAGGCCGGCATCTCGGTGTTCGACGACGACTTTGGCCTGCATGCCCAGCAGGTCGCGTTCTTAATGAAGTTTCGCGATCTGGTGGAGCGCGTGCGCGATGTGTCGGGCGTGTATCTGACGGGGAGGTTACAGTAATGGGTCGCGTTGTGGATGGCCGCGTGAACGGTGCTCCCTTTGCCGGTATTGTTCTCACGGCGGGAAGCGTGCTGCGCGCCGACGATGCCGCCGGCCCCGTGCTCTCCAAAAAGATGGAGGACGCACCCATCGCCGGTTGGTACACCATCGACGGCGGTCAGACGCCCGAGGATGACATCATCGAGGTCAAGCGCGAGCGTCCGCCGCGTCTGGTCTTGGTCGATGCCGCCGACATGGTGCTGCCCGTCGGGTCCATCCGCTTGCTCGACAAGCGCGATGTGGCCCGCAAGTCGATGTTCACCACGCATTCGCTTCCCTTGTCGATTCTGATCGAGGAAATCGAGCAATCGTGCGAAGATATCGTCTTCATAGGGATTCAGCCGGGCGACACGGAGTTCTACAACCCCATGTCCCCGGAGGTCTTTGAGGCCGTTGACGCCGTGTACGACGCCGTGGCCGCCAACGACTTTTCCCACTTTGTCCGCTTGGGGCAAGAGTAATAGGAGCGCTTGTCCCTGCTGATTAGGAAAGAAGTGATTGACATGGCAGATTCCAAGGTGGAGTACCCCGCTCCCGATTGCCTGGCGCCCGCCGCGATCGAGGCCAAGACCGAGGTCGCCGGCGTGACCAAGGCCAACCTGCCGGTCGCAAAGGCCTTTCTGTTGGCAATGTTCGCCGGTGCGTTTATTGCCTTCGGCGGCCTGTTCTTTACCGTGTTCTTGAGCGATAGCACGCTGGGCTGGGGCGCTCAGCGCGTCGTGGGCGGCCTGTGCTTTTGCCTGGGCCTGGTGCTGGTGCTGGTGTGCGGCGCCGAGCTGTTTACCGGCAATTCGCTTATGGTCTGCGCGCTCAAGAGCAAAAAGATCACCCTTGTCCAGATGCTCAAGGCCTGGGTTGTCGTGTGGGTCGGCAATTTTGTCGGTGCCCTGTTCATCGTCTTTTTGGTGTACATGGCCGGCATCTATAAGCTCAACGGCGAGGCGGTCGCCAATTCCATGGTGAGCGTCGCCGCCGGCAAGGTGACGATCGACTGGGTGACGATCTTCTTCCGCGGCATCCTGTGCAACATCTTTGTGTGCCTGGCCGTGTGGATCGGTACCGCCGGCAAGACCGTGGTCGATAAGGTTGTGGGCATTCTGCTGCCCATCGCCGCCTTTGTGGCCTGTGGTTTTGAGCACTGCGTCGCCAACATGTACTTTTTGCCCATGGGCGCCGTGATGCATGCATGCGGCTACGGTGCCGACGTCGCCGGCGCCGATGCACTCAACGCTGCGGGCATTGCGTTTAACCTGTCCGCCGCTACGCTGGGCAACATCGTGGGCGGCGCGGTTCTGGTCGCGCTCGGCTACTGGTTTATCTACGCCAAGAAGTCCGAGGCGTAAGGTACCGTCTGTTTGATGTTGGGCCTCCCGCGGGGCGTTGCCGTGCGGGAGGCTTTTTGGGTCTGGGGCTCGTTGCCGGGCTTTTGGCCTGTTGTGTTTGGCTGATGAAAGGGGTAATCGAGATGGCATCTGCTGTGAAGCGCGACGGTCGCGCCGTGGTGACCACATGCGGGGGATGCTATGCCGATTGCGCCTTTGCGGCACGCGTTGAGGGCGGTCGCGTGGTGGCCGAGCTGCCGGTGCCGGGGCATCCGTGCGCGGCGCGTGCCCTCTGCGCCCGCGGTCGGCATCGCCTGGCAATGCCGTTTGACGAGCGTGACCGCATCGTGCACCCCATGCGACGCCGCCAGGATGGCTCGGGGTTCGATGTGATTTCGTGGGACGAGGCGTTCGCGCAGATTGCCGAGCGTCTTTTGGGCATTGTTGACGAGCGCGGGCCTCGTGCGCTGGGTATGACGCTCGGCGTGCCCTCGTTCGACCGCTACTGGGCGTATCGTTTTATGCATGCGCTTGGTTCGCCCAACGTGTACGGTGCCGACGGTGCCTGCGAGGTAAGCCGACTTACCGGTTGGGAGCACAGCTTGGGCTATAGTCCCGCCTCCGACCTTGCGCACACCGATTGCATCATGTATCTGGGGCGCTCCATTGTCGATTCGTCGACGATGGGGGCCGTTGATGCGCTCAACGATGCCCGTCGACGTGGGGCTAAGATTATCGTAGTTGACCCCCGGCGCAGTGGCTCGGCTGCGCTTGCCGACCGCTGGCTGCGCGTACGTCCGGGCTGCGACTTGGCGCTGCTGTTGGGTATTGCCCACGTGTTGATTGACGAGGGCCTGTACGACCGCGAGTTTGTGGACCGCTATACCATGGGTTTTGACGAGCTGGCACAGGCGGCCAGTGCTTGGACGCCCGAGTGGGCCGAGTCGATGTGCGACGTGCCGGCCGCAGAGATTGTCGCCACGGCGCGCGATCTCGCTGCCGCCGCGCCTGCCGCCGTGGTGGATGCGGGCTTTCATGGTGGCATCGGTATCGCGTATGCCAATAGTACCCAGACCGCGCGCGCTATCTGCTTGGTCGATGTGCTGCTGGGCTGCATCGGGCATGCGGGCGGCGCGCTCAATCCACCCACGCCGCTTGTGTTGGGCGACCTCGATCCCACGCGCTTTGCGACGCCGCCGGTGCCGCGCGGGCCCAAGCTGGGGTCCGAGCGCTATCCACTGGTCGATCCGGTGCGCGGCCTGTGCACGACCGTCGGTCAGTCGATTCTTGCCGGCGATTTGCGTGGGCTCATCGTCTATGCCAGTAACCCCGGTGCGGGCTATGGCAACGCCGGGGCGTGGCTATCGATTCTGGAACAGCTCGACTTGCTCGTGACGATTGATATTCGCTGGTCCGAGACAGCGCGCGCTTCTGACTTCGTGCTGCCCGACGTGACGTATCTGGAGGCTGACCGCGGTGTGGGCACGGTCGTGGGCGCCAACGATGCGCGCGTGTTCTACCGCAACGCCGTGCTGCCTGTGCAGCATGACGACACGCGTCCCGGTCGGGAGATTTTTGCCGGTCTGGCACAGGCGTGTGGTGTGGGCGAGTACTTCCAGTTTACGTCTGACGATCTGGCGGCTGCCCAGGTGGCGCCTTATGGAATCGATCTGGACGAGCTCAAGGAGCGCGGTTGGGCCGATACGGGCGTGGCGCTGCCGACGCGCACGGGTGAGCCGATGATTCCGCTTGCCGGCGGCAAAATTGCGCTGGCAAGTGACGTATGGGAGCGTGCCGGCCTGGGTCGTGTACCCGACTGGATCGCTCCCATGGTGGAGCCTGGCCCGGGGATGTTTCGCCTTATTAGCGGCAACCGTCCCTTTGAGTCGCACACCTCGCGAAGGCTTGCAGTCCAAGGTGCCGCCGAGGCTGGGTCGGACCTGGATGCCGTGCAGATGAATGCCGATGCTGCTGCGCATATGGGCATCGCCGACGGCGAGATCGTCGAACTCGTGAGCGATATGGGCCGCGACCGCGTGCGCGTGGAGACGACGCCGTATCTGCATCCGGCGTGCATCTTCACCTCGGCCGCCCCCGGTGGGCGTTCGTTTGGCGCCGATGCCGGTGACGCTCAGGCCCTGGGCGTCGGGCCGCTCGACCACACACCGCTGCGCTGGGACCCGTTGACGGGTGCCGCCCTTACTCAGGAAAACGCCGTTCGCGTGGAAAAGATCGCAGAGCACGAGGATAATAACGACTGATTGATTCAACAGATTGATTCGGCTGGTTTTGACGAACGGCCGACTGATCTGCCCTTGGTTTTTGAAAGGCTGCACATGAGCGATAGCCAGAACATGTCCGATGAGGTGCGCGCCCGCCTGCGCGCCATCCCTTCCGTCAACGAGCTGCTTGCCGAGTGGCCGGTGGTGAAGGCAGCGGGGGAGACCTGCGACGCGGTGGTCCATGCTGCCGTGACGGCCGAGCTTGACGAAGAGCGCGCCGCGATTCGTGCCGGTGCCGCTCCGCGTTCCAAGCGCGAGCTGGCCTCGGCTATTGAGTGGCGTGCACATCGCTCTGCGCTGCCGAGCCTGCGTCCCGCCGTTAACGCCACGGGTGTGGTCATCCATACCAACCTGGGCCGCGCCCCGCTCGCGGAGTCGGCCGCCAAGGCCGTGGCCGAGGTCGCGCGCGGCTACAGCACGCTCGAGTACAGCGTGGACACCTGCTCGCGCGGGTCGCGCAAGGAACATGCCGCGCAGCTGATCCGCTCACTCACCGGTGCTGAGGACGCGCTCGTGGTCAACAACAACGCCGCCGCGGTGCTGCTGGTGCTGGCGACTCATGCCGCGGGCAAAGAGGTTATCGTCAGCCGCGGTGAGCTTGTCGAGATTGGCGGCAGCTTCCGTATCCCCGATGTTATGGAGGCCTCGGGTGCCAAGCTCGTTGAGGTCGGGGCCACCAACCGCACGCATTTGAGCGACTACGAGCGCGCCATCACGCCCGATACGGCGATGATCCTTAAGGTTCATCCTTCCAACTATCGCATCGAGGGTTTTCACGAGGAGGTGGGTTCTCGGGAGCTTGCGGCGCTTGCTCACAAGCATGGCCTGCTGTTCTACGAGGACCAGGGCTCGGGCGCGCTGTTGCCCGATGATATCCTGGTGCGCGGCGGTGAGGAGCCCACGCCGGCTTCGGTCGCGGCGGGGCTCGATATCGTGTCGTGCTCGGGCGATAAGCTGCTCGGTGCCGCACAGGCGGGCATTATCATGGGCCGTCGCGATCTGGTCCAGGCCTGCGGGTCACATCCGCTTATGCGTGCCCTGCGCCCGGGCAAGCTCGCACTGGCGGCGCTCGAGGCTACACTACGCATTTACATGGATGGGGCGGATGTGGCCCATCGCGAGGTACCAGTGCTCAATATGCTCACGCTTCCGCAGGCTCATCTGGAGCGTCGCGCATGCAAGTTGCGCGATCTGATGGTGGCGGGCCTCGATAAGGCGGGTTGCCCGTGCGCCGTTCAGGTGGAGATCGTCGAGGAGTCGTCGACTCCCGGCGGCGGCTCGCTGCCTACCGTGGAGCTGCCCACGATGTGCGTGGCCGTGCGTCTTGTTGACGAGCGCCTGTCCGTCGACGCGCTCAAGCGCTCGCTTGTCCAGGACTTCGACACGCCGGTCGTCACGCGAACCTCGCACGATCGCATTTTGTTTGACGTGCGCACGCTCGTGGGTGACCGCGATATCGAGACGGCGGCAACGACGCTCGTCGCGTGCGTTAAGAAGGCGATTACTCGATGAGTGAGGTTCAGGCGTTGGTGGAGTGTCCCGTTATCGTTGGCACGGCGGGCCACGTCGACCACGGTAAGTCGGCACTGATTGAGGCGCTGACCGGCAAGAATCCCGATCGCCTGGAGGTCGAGCGTCGCCGGGGCATGACGGTGGAGCTGGGCTTTGGCGAACTGGCACTGCCGAGCGGCAAGATCGTGGGCCTGGTCGACGTGCCGGGGCATGCGCACTACCTGCGCGCCATGGTGCAGGGCGCCACGGGCATCGACGTGGCGGTGCTGGTGGTTTCGGCTGTCGAGGGCGTGATGCCGCAGACCCGCGAGCACGTGCACGTGCTGGAGCTGCTGGGCGTTACGCATATGGTGGTCGCGCTGACGATGTGCGACCTGGCCGACGCCGAGATGACCGAGCTTGCCGAGCTCGATGTCGATGACTTTTTGTCGGGTACCGTGTTTGCGGACGCGCTGATCGTGCCTGTTTCGTCCAAGACCGGCGCGGGGATTGATGCGCTGCTGGCAGCGCTTGACGATCAGGTTGGTACCTGCTGGGATTCCTGCCGCGACCGTGCCGAGCACACCGATGCCGCGCCGCGTCTGCCCATCGACCGCTGCTTTACGATCAAGGGCGCCGGCACCGTCGTGACGGGAACGCTGCACGATGCGCCGGTTGCGGTGGGCGATGAGCTCGTCGCGCTGCCGTCGCGCACGGCCTGCCGCGTACGCGGGATCCAAGTACATGGCGATACGCCGCGCGCGCTGCCTGGACAACGCGTGGCGCTCAACCTGGTTGGTGACGGTGTCGCGGCGCTCGGTCGCGGTGAGATGCTCGGCGTGGCGGGTCGCTTTGGCCAGACGTTGCGCTTTTTGATGACGTTCACCTACCTGGGCCGCGAGGGCGCCAAGTCGCGTGTGCTCGAGTCGGGTGCGCGTGTGCACGTGATGGCGGGTACAGCCGAGGTTGTCGGTCGCATCATGTTCATGGAGGGCGAGGCCCCCATGGCGGTGGGCGAGACCCGTATTGTTCAGGTGCGCTTGGAAAACTCGCTGCCGCTGCGTGCCGGGGACCATGCTGTGGTGCTGTCCTATTCTCCCGTGATGCTTATTGGTGGCGGGCGTGTGCTGCTTTCGCACTGCCGTCGCTCGCGCGAGCTTGCCGAAGGAGAGCGTGCGCTGTATGCGGCGATCGAGTCCGGCGATATCGCGGGCGGTGTGGGCGCTTGGCTGGTGCTGCAGACGCTGCCGGTTACGGCGGTTGATGTTGCCGCGGCTTTGGATCTTGGCGTCGGCGAGGTCGATACCGCACTGCGCGGGTTGGTGGCGCAGGGCGCTGCTTGCGCGCTTGCTGGCTCGGATGGCTCGCTGTATGCAGATTCTTCCTCGCTCGACGCCGCGATGGATGCACTGGCGGCGACCCTGTCGGCCATGCACGCGGCGGCTCCCAAGGAGACGGGCTTTACGCCCGGCGCCGTTGCCCATGCTGCGTGGCCTGCCGCTGATGAAGGCGTTGCCGCAGCTCTGATTGCCGAGGGCTGCTCGCGTGGCGTGTGCGCCTCCGAGGGCGCCGAGGTGTTCGACCCGCACTCCGCTGCCGCCGCGGCGCGTGTGGTGCGCGAGGCCTGCGAACGTATTGTTGCCTTGCTGGACGAAGACGGCCTCGATGCACCGACATTGCCCGAGGTGGGCGAGCGGTTGCAGCTCGATCGCGACACCATGACGCGTGCCCTGCGCGAGCTTTCGCTCAACCGTTCCATCGTGAAGGTCGAGCGCGACGTTGCCTTGTCCGCTGCCGCCGAGGCCCATGCGCGCGAGCTCGTCGCCGCCGCCATTGAGACGGCCGGCGGCGCTGCTACCACGAGCGTGCTGCGCGAGGCCCTCGGTGTGTCGCGTAAGCGTGCCATCAGCATCTTGGAGCACCTGGATGCCGTACGCTTTACGGTGCTCGACAAAGAGGCCGGCGGCCTGCGCTCCCTGCGCTAGATCGGCTGCCCCGCCCCACCTCCTCAGTTGCGGTGAAATAGTTCCTATTTGGAGGCTTTGGCAGCAAATACAGGAACTATTCCACCGCAACTTTTTGCTCGTCTTTTTGGGATGGGGCCTGTTTGGTTTGGTAAAATACCGCCGCACTTGGGAACGGATGGGCTCCGGTGGGCTCCGCGGTCCTCAAAACCGTTGCGAGGCGTGCAAAACGTCTTGGATGTGTTCGATTCACATACGTTCCCGCCATACGCTACCAGCGCTTTTGTGCTCGCGGTCTTGCTGCGTGCCGCAAAGGCGCTGTTTTGTTTTTGCATGAGCTTTTCGTAGCGCCGCTATTTCGGCGGCGGTATTTAGCTTCGTGCACCGGGTTTCGAGCATACCGATGGGGGTGGTTTGCCGTATGACTACCGTAAGACGAGCCGATCTTTCTTGCGTCGTCCAGGCGGGCGGCCTGTCGTCGCGCATGGGTTGCGACAAGGCACGCATGGCGTTTTGCGGCGAGCCGCTCATCGAGCGCGTGCTGGGTCGGCTGGCGCCAGTTGCCGGCGAGCTGGTCGTGACGACGTCGCGCCCCTGCGAGCTTGCCTACCTTGAGGAGCTTATGTTTGATGGCCTGCGCCCCCGCGTGGTGATGGACGTCGACGGTCCCGCCGGTGCCATGCGCGGCATCGCGAGCTCGCTGGCTGCGGCCCGGCTTCCTCATGCGGCTATCGTCGCCTGTGATATGCCGTTTGTCTCGCCGGAACTCATCGGCGCGCTTGCCGATCGTGTTGAGGCCGAGGCGCTCGACGTGTGCGTGCCGCGCGAGGAGCGGGGGATTGAGCCGCTTTGCGCCGTCTGGCGCCGTGACGCGTGTGCGCCGGTTGCCCAAGAGCTGCTCGCCTGCGACCGCCAGCGCATTCGCTGCCTGATCAATCGCGTTCAGGCCGGTTATATGGATGAGCCGCAGATCGTTAAGGCCGCGGGCTCGACGCTCTGCTTCGAGAACGTCAATACGCCCGAGGAGTTTGCGGCGGCCGAGCTGCTCGCCTAGACGATTGGAGTTGCCATGTCTCACGATATTTGTCCCGACACGGGAGAACCTTGCACTTGCGACGGGTCCGAACCCTGTACCTGCGGTTGCGGTGGCTGTGGACATACTGCGGAAGAGGAAGCGGCCGCTGCGGCGTATCGCGATGCACACCGCGAAGGCCCGTCCGGTGATGCTCTCGACCATGAACGCAAGATCATCGTTTCGTTCGATAGCACCTTCGATGTGATGGAATGCGAGCAGCTGTGTCTTGACGCCGGTGTGCCCGGGCGCATCATGCCACTGCCCGGCTCCATCACCGCCGGCTGCGGGTTGTGCTGGGCCATGCCGTTCTCGGGCGATGCGCTCGCGGCCTTCCGCGCTGCCACCGAAGGCCGCGTAACCCCCGCCGACTACCATCAGCTCGTCCTCTAGCCACCAAAACCACCACATTGGGGACAGGTACCTTTGTGGTGGTTTGGAACACGTGGACGAAACAGGTTTGAAACACGGGTTTTGCACGTCAGGCATTCAAAAACGCCTCTACCTGCATCGTAATCAAAACGAAACATCTGCTCGTCCGCTTTTGCGAAACTTTGCCGCAACAGTGCGATATTATCCATACTCGATAAAGTTCGCGGTGCATAGGGTGCCGCGACCAACATTTTTCGTTTCCCATCATTGGAGGAAGCATGAGCTACACGCAGAAAGTTCTCGAAGAGCTCAAGGCCCGCTATCCCGAGCAGCCTGAGTTCATCCAGGCCGCGACCGAGATCCTCGGCACCATCCAGCCGGCGCTCGACGCCCACCCCGAGTACGAGGAGGCCGCCCTGCTGGAGCGCCTCGTCGAGCCCGAGCGCATCGTCATGTTCCGTGTTCCCTGGGTCGACGACCAGGGTAAGGTTCAGGTCAACCGCGGCTATCGCGTCGAGTTCAACTCTGCCATTGGACCCTACAAGGGCGGCCTGCGCTTTAACCCGACGGTCACCCTGGGTATGCTCAAGTTCCTGGGCCTGGAGCAGATCCTCAAGAACAGCCTGACCACCCTTCCCATGGGCGGCGGCAAGGGCGGCTCCGACTTTGACCCCAAGGGCAAGTCCAACAACGAGATCATGCACTTCTGCCAGTCCTTCATGACCGAGCTCTATCGCCACATCGGCCCCAACACCGACGTTCCTGCCGGCGACCTGGGCGTTGGCGGCCGCGAGGTTGCCTACCTGTTCGGTCAGTACAAGCGCCTGACCAACGAGTGGACCGGCGTCCTCACCGGCAAGGGCCTCTCCTTTGGCGGCTCGCTCGCCCGTACCGAGGCCACCGGCTACGGTCTGGCCTACTTTGTGGACGAGTACCTCAAGAGCCGCGGCGACTCTTTCGAGGGCAAGAACGTCGTCGTGCACGGCTCCGGCAACGTCGCTATCTACGCCGTCCAGAAGGTCTCCCAGCTCGGCGGCAAGGTGCTGGCCTGCTCTGATACTCACGGCTGGGTCGAGGATCCCGACGGCATCGACTACACTGTGCTCGAGCACGTCTACAACAAGAAGCGCTCCGGCCACGACAAGGGCGTCACGCTCGCTATGTACGTTGACGAGAAGCCCAACGCCGTGTGGCACGAGGGCGACGGCCGTGGCGTTTGGCAGCTGCCCTGCGACATCGCGCTGCCCTGCGCTCGCGAGAACACGCTGCTGCTCGAGGACGCCCAGGCGCTCGTCGCCAACGGCTGCAAGGTGGTCGGCGAGGGCGCGAACATGCCCACGACCATCGAGGCCACGACTTACTTCCAGGAGAACGGCGTTGCCTTTATGCCCGGTAAGGCTGCCAACGCCGGCGGCGTGCTCGTGTCCGGCCTGGAGATGAGCCAGAACGCCGAGCACCTGTCCTGGACCTTCGAGGAGGTCGACGGCAAGCTCGAGCAGCTCATGCGCGGCATGTTCCACAACGTGGACGACACCGCCAAGGAGTACGGCCAGGAGGGCAACTTCGTCATGGGTGCCAACATCGCCGGCTTCCTGAAGGTTGCCGACGCCATGCTCGCCCAGGGCGTCTGCTAAATCTTCGCTCGATATAGCATGTGATGAGGCTCCCAGCTATCCGGCTGGGAGCCTTTTCTATCCCGGAGGACTCTTCATAACTTGCGGTGAAATACGGACTGTTTAGCGTCCCAGAACGGCTAATCAGTCCGTATTTCACCGCAAGTTATGGATGGGTGGGTGGATTTTGTCCTAAAACGGTGTGCGGCCCCTCGTTTGGTACACTTAAAAGTACTGGACAAGTGAAGAGATGGGGGAGAACGTGCTCAAGTTCGGTACCTACGTCCGTGTTGGAAGCGCGGCCGAAGCCTATGAGCTCTTGCAGAAAAACCGCAACAACAAGATTGTGGGCGGCGGCATCTGGATGCGCCTGGGTTCGCGTCGCGTGGCGACGGCGATTGACCTTTCGGCCTGCGGACTCGATCAGATCGAGGAGACCGAGACCGAGTTTCGCATCGGCGCCATGTGCACCCTGCGCCAGCTCGAGCGCCATGTCGAGCTCAACGCGCTTGTCAACAATGTCTTTGAGTTCGCCGTCCACGATATCGTGGGCGTGCAGCTGCGCAATACCGCCACGGTGGGCGGCAGCATCTACGGTCGCTTTGGCTTCTCGGACGTGCTCTCGGCCTTTTTGGCGCTCGATTCCTATGTTGAGCTGACGGGCGCCGGCCGCGTGCCGCTCGCCGAGTTCGTGGACATGGGCTATGTGCGCGACGTGATCGAGCACGTGGTGGTCGTTAAGCACGATTACCGTGCCAGCTATGAGGCCGTGCGCAAGGCCGCGACCGACTTCCCCTCCTTAAACGTCACCGCCGCCTGGTGGGGCAACAGCTGGCATGTCACCGTAGGCGCCCGCCCGCTGCGCGCGACCCTGCTGCAGGGCGAGGCGTGCGGTCTGGTGAACGAGCAGCCTTCCGAGGATGAGCTGCGCGCCCTGGCCGCGTCCGTACGCGCGCTGAGCTACGGTACCAATCTGTGGGGCTCGGCCGACTACCGCCGTCGCATCTCGGCCCCGCTGGTGATTCAGGCTGTGCGCCGCGCCGCCGGCATCGAGCTTTCGGCCGCGCTTGCCCGCGAGCTCGAGACCGTGCAAGTGCCTAAGTTTGCCACGGACGAGTATTCCTGCCGCCGCGTGCCCGGCGTCGATTCTAGCGAGGTGCGCTAATGGCTGCCAAACTCATCGATCTTTCCTTTACGCTCAACGGCCGCAAGGTCAAGGTTCAGATTGCCCCCGATACCATGCTCTTTGCGCTGCTGCGCGAGCAGGGTTGCGCATCGGTGCGCTGCGCCTGCGAAACCACCAACTGCGGCCTGTGCACGGTGTGGCTCGATGGCGACCCGGTGCTGAGCTGCTCGGTTCCCGCCGCCCGTGTTGAGGGTCGATCCATCACCACGCTCGAGGGCCTCAAGGCCGAGTCCGAGGCGCTCGCCCGGGCGATGGCTGCCGAAGGTGCCGAGCAGTGCGGTTTTTGCGCCCCCGGCCTCATCATGAACGTGCTGGCGCTCGCCCGCGCCGCCAAGGAGGACCCGAGCCTCGTCGTCACGCGCGAGGAGCTCTCGCGTCAGCTCGCTGGCAACCTCTGCCGCTGCAGCGGCTATGAGAGCCAGCTGCGTGCCATCGTGCGCTTTCTCAACGAGTCAGGCGTGCAGGTGGGCTTTGAGATGCCCGAGCTGCCGGTCAACGACACCAGCTGCGACGGTGTCTCCTACAAGCAGATCACTCACAAGCAGCCCAAGAAGGACTCGAAGGCCCTGCTCGAGGGCCGTCCCGTCTACACGGGCGACCTGGTGCCCGCCGGCGCGCTCATCGTCAAGCTCAAACGCAGCCCGTATGCCCGCGCCAAGATCCGCTCCATCGATACGTCGCGCGCCCTGAAGGTGCCCGGCGTGGTGGGCGTCTACACCTACGAGGACGTGCCCCAGCGTCGCTTTACCATTGCCGGCCAGAGCTATCCGCAGCCGAGTCCCTACGACCGCCTGATCCTCGAGAACCTCGTCCGTTACCAAAACGAGGAGGTGGCGATCGTCGCCGCCGAGACCGAGGAGGCCGCCGACAAGGCGCTCAAGCTCATCAAGGTCGACTATGAGGTGCTTGAGCCCCTGCTCGACTTTACACAGGCACTCGATAACGACATCGTGGTCCACCCCGAGGGCGACGTGACCTTTATGTTCCCGCAGGGCGGCGACATTGCTCGCAACCTGGTGTGCAGCGGTACCAGCGATTTTGGCGACTTGGACGAGGCCTTCGCCCAGAGTGACATCGTCTTCACCCGCACCTACACCAGCCAGGCCACGCAGACCGCGCCCATGGAGACCTTCCGCGCCTTCGCGACGACCGACGCGTTCGGGCGCATCTCGGTGACCACCTCTACGCAGGTGCCCTTCCACGTGCGCCGCATGGTCGCTCAGTCGCTCGACATTCCGCAGTCGCAGGTGCAGGTCATTAAGCCGCGCATCGGCGGCGGTTTTGGCTCTAAGCAGACGGGCTGCTGCGAGATCTTCGTGGCGTTCGTCACCCAGCAGACCGGCCGTCCGAGCTATTGCTGCTACACCCGCGAGGAGACCATCACTGCAGGCAACTCGCGTCACCAGATGCAGATGACCGTTAAGCTAGGCGCCATGAACGACGGCACCATCACAGCCATCGACCTGCATACGCTGTCCAACGCCGGTGCGTATGGCGAGCACGCCACCACGACGATCGGCCTTTCGGGCCACAAGAGCTTGCCCATCTACAACCACGTGAAGGCGAGCCGCTTTAGTTGGGACGCCGTCTACACCAACACCAACCGCGGCGGCGCGTATCGCGGCTACGGTGCCACCCAGGGCCAGTTTGCCGTGGAGAGCGCCGTCAACGAGCTCGCCGACATGCTGCACATGGACCCCGCCGACCTGCGCCTTAAGAACATGGTGCACGAGGGCGAGATCATGCCGCAGTACTACAACGAGAAGCTCAACGCCTGCGCGCTCGACCGTTGCCTGCTGCGCGCGATGGACATGATCGGTTGGCGCGACAAGCCGTTGGCCGTGGACCTGGGCGACCGCGTGCGCGCCCTGGGCTGCGCGCTCACCATGCAGGGCTCGGGCATCTCCAACGTGGACATCGCCGGCATCGACATGCGCCTGGAAGAGGACGGCTTCATTACCATCGGCACCGGCGCCACCGATAACGGCATGGGTGTCGACACGATCCTGGCGCAGATTGCTGCCGAGGAGCTGGGCGTGGAGAGCTCGCAGATCGTGGTGCGCGGCGTGGACACCGATGTGTCGCCGTTCGACGCCGGCTCGTACGCGAGCTCGGGTACGTACGTGACGGGCCTTGCCGCCAAGAACGCCGCGACCGAGCTGCGCGAGAAGATTTGCGCCAAGGCCGCCCAGATGTGGGACGTGGACGCCGCCGATGTGGTCTTCGATGGTCAGTACGTGCGCCTGTTCGACGAGCGCGCCGCGCGCGAGCGCGGTCGCTACCTTACGCTGCGCGACTTTGCCAACCTGTGCGTCAAGAACATCGCGGGCGGCGACGCGCTCACCTCGCATGCCTCTGCCTGCCTGCCCGTTTCGCCTCCGCCGTTTATGGCCGGCATTGCCGAGGTCGAGGTCGACAAGGCCACCGGCAAGGTGACCGTGGTGGATTACGCCGCTGCCGTTGACTGCGGCACCGTGATCAACGAGGCGCTCGCGCGCGTCCAGGCCGAGGGCGGCATTGCCCAGGGCATCGGTCACGCGCTCTACGAGATTGTCGAGCATGACGATCGTGGCCGCCTGCGCACCGGCAACTTTATGAGCTACAAGCTGCCCACGCGCCTGGATATCGGCAGCATTCGCGTGGCCTTTGAGCCGAGTTACGAGCCGACGGGTCCGTTTGGCGCCAAGTCGATCGGCGAGGTCGTCATCAACACGCCGCTCGCCGCCGTTGCCTCGGCCGTGGCACACGCCACCGGCCATCAGGTTCGCTCGCTGCCGATCACGCCGGAGAAAGCGCTGCTGGGGGAATAGGCGAGGAACCGTCGTCCTCTGGCAAGCCCGGGGAAACTGCAGCCCACTTTTCGACCGAATTGTGGGCTGCAGTTTCCGGTTGAGGCCCTTGGCGGAAAGTACATCCCGGAATAGGGGCTCAAAACGGGTTGCAGTTTCCGGTTAATGGCTATAGCGGAAGCCGCATCCCATTCCGAGGCCCCAAACCGGGACACGCTTTCCGGCGCATGGCCAGCATCGCCAGGCTGCCGAGTCCTACCGAAGTTGCGGTGGAATAGGGACTGTTTTGGAGGACTGGAGCCCCAAACAGTCCCTATTCCACCGCAACTTATGAGATGGGGTGGCGTGCTCTATTGGCTTGCACTCGTGGTGAGGTCGTGAGCCTGTAAAAGGTGTGCGTGCGCTTGCCGTTCGTATCTGCTATCATTCCTAGTCTGTGCGCTCATGCGGGCGTGGCGGAATTGGTAGACGCGCCAGATTTAGGTTCTGGTGGGATTCCCGTGAAGGTTCGAGTCCTTTCGCCCGCACCATCGCACCTGCGTCGGCCTCGGCCGTCGCGATACTTTGTTGCATAAAGGTACCAGCACCTCAGATAAGCTGGGCAGTATGAGGAGGAACGTGTTGAACATCACCGCTTCTGACGTCAAGGACGCCAAGCTCACCGCTACGGTCACCATCCCGGCCGCCGACGTCGACGCCGCGATCAAGAAGGCCTACAAGGACACCGCCAAGAAGTACCGCTTCCCGGGCTTCCGTGCCGGTAAGGCTCCCCGTCCGGTCATCGACTCCGCACTTGGCGCCGAGGCTACCCTCGCTCAGGCCACCAACGACCTGATTGCCGCCAACGAGCCCGCCGTCCTCAACGAGCTGGACATCGTCCCCACCAAGAACGGTGACTACAAGGAGCTCGACCTCGCCAAGGATCACGAGGACTACACCTACACCGTCGAGTTCTCCCTGCGTCCCGCCGCTGAGCTCTCCTCCTTCGACGCTGTCGAGATCGAGATGCCTCCCGCGGAGGTCACCGAGTCCGAGATCAACAACCAGGTCGAGATGCTCCTCAACTACCGTGCCACCTTCGAGGACGTCGAGGGCCGCGCCGTCGAGGCCGAGGACTACGTTACCGTCGACCTCAAGGCCGTCGAGAACGCCGACAACTTCGCCGCCGAGGGCCGCATGCTCATCGCCGGTAGCGATAGCAACCCTAAGGAGTTCAACGAGGCCCTGATCGGCGCTAACGTTGACGACGTCAAGACCGTCACCTGGACCGACGAGGTCGAGGAGGGCGAGGAGGCCGAGACCCACACCGTCGAGGTCACCGTCAAGGGCATCAAGGTCCGCAACACCCCCGAGCTCACCGACGAGCTCGTCAAGTCCGACTTTGGCTTCGACAGCATCGAGGCCATGCGCGACGCTATCAAGATCGAGATCGAGCAGGACAAGGCTTCCCGCCTCCCGGCCGAGAAGGAGAACCGTTGCGTCTCCGCTCTCGCCGAGCGTCTGCAGCTCGACGAGATGGACGCCGACTATGAGCAGTCCGTCTTTGAGGAGCTTGGCCAGAACTTCCTGTCCAACCTCGCTGCCCGCGGCATGACCCTCGACACCTGGCTGCCCGCTTCCGGCCTGACCATGGAGCAGTTCATCGGCGACCTGCACAAGCAGGCCAACGACGTTGCCCGTGAGTCCCTGGCTCTCGACGCCCTCGCCCGTGAGCTCAAGATCGAGGTCACCGAGGACGACATCAACGCCGAGTTCGAGAAGGCTGGCGTCAAGGACGTCGAGGCTTCCAAGGCCGAGTTCATCGCCGATGGCCGCATGCCTGCCGTCCGCGAGTCCATCCGTCGCTCCAAGGCCGTCGATCACCTGGTCGAGAACGCCAAGGTGACCGAGGTCGACGAGACCGCCAAGGACGCCGAGTAATTCTCGCCACCTTGCCCGCGAGCGCATGCGCGCGCCCGTGATGGGGTAAAGTTATACACCGGTTATCCGGTTGCTTCGTACGGTGCCAGCCAATGCATAGCATGCGGGCACCGTACGTTTATCTAGAACCAATTTGGTCCGCAAGAGAGAAATGGAGATGCGTATGATCGCTAAGTTCGATTCCGCCCTCGTGCCATACGTTATCGAGCAGACGCCGCGCGGCGAGCGCAGCTACGATATCTATTCGCGCCTGCTCAACGACCGCATCATCTTTTTGGGCGAGGAGATCAACTCCGTCAGCGCCAACCTGGTCGTTGCCCAGCTGCTGCATCTTGAGAGCCAGGATGCCGAGAAGGATATCTCGCTCTACATCAATTCGCCCGGCGGCGAGGTCTACTCCGGCCTGGCAATTCTTGACACTATGAACTTTATCAAGCCGCAGGTCTCGACCATTTGCGTCGGCATGGCCGCGTCTATGGCCGCCGTGCTGCTTTCGGCCGGCGCTAAGGGCAAGCGATTCTGCCTGCCGCACTCCAAGGTTATGATTCACCAGCCCAGCGGCGGTGCCCAGGGTCAGCAGACCGAGATCGAGATCGTGGCCGAGGAGATCAAGAAGACTCGCCGCGAGCTCAACCAGATCCTGTCCGATGCCTCGGGCCAGCCGATCGAGAAGGTCCAGGCCGACACCGAACGCGACAACTACCTGACCGCTGCCGAGGCCCTCGACTACGGCCTGATCGACCGCATCGTCACCTCGCGCGATCTCGCCGCGAAGGACGCCTAGGATGGCAGGAAACATGCAGGACAACTTTGACGAGAACGGCAACCCCATCCGCTGCTCCTTCTGCGGAAAAGAGCAGGGCCAGGTTCGTCGCCTCGTAAAGGGTCCGACTAATATCTTTATCTGTGACGAGTGCGTCGCCGCCTGCTCCGAGATCTTGGAGGAGTCGCTGGCTTCGGACTTTATGGACGCCGCCCGTAACGGCAAGCTGCCGGGCTTCCTCAACGACCACGGCCAGGCTGCATCCCAACCCGCCGTGGACCCCGAGACCGAGGGCTTTGAGCTCGAGGACGACCGCCAGGTCATCACGCACGTGCCGACGCCGCACGAGATCTATGACGAGCTTTCGGCCTATGTCATGGGCCAGGAGGACGCCAAGCGCGCCATGTCGGTGGCCGTGTACAACCACTACCGCCGCGTGATCGAGGGCGGCGCCGCAGTGTCCGCTTTTGATGGCGGCATGGGCTCGCAGTTCGATGACGATATGGACGAGGTAGAGCTCGCCAAGTCCAACATCCTGCTGCTCGGTCCCACCGGTACCGGCAAGACCCTGCTCGCCCAGACGCTCGCGCGCATCCTCGAGGTGCCGTTTGCCATCGCCGATGCCACCGCGCTCACCGAGGCCGGCTATGTGGGCGAGGACGTGGAGAACATCCTGCTCAAGCTCATCAACGCCGCCGATGGCGACATTGAGCGCGCGCAGGTCGGCATTATCTACGTGGACGAGATCGACAAGATCGCCCGCAAGGCCGAGAACCTCTCCATTACCCGCGATGTTTCGGGCGAGGGCGTTCAGCAGGCGCTGCTTAAGATCCTTGAGGGCACGGTGGCAAGCGTTCCGCCCACCGGGGGCCGCAAGCATCCCCAGCAGGAGCTGCTGCAGATCGACACGACCAACATCCTGTTCATTTGCGGCGGTGCCTTTGTGGGTCTGGACAAGATCATCGCCGATCGCGTGGGCAACAAGGGCGTGGGCTTTAACTCCGAGATCGCCGGCCCCACTTCGGTCGACGAGAACGACCTGCTGCGTCAGGTGCTTCCGCAGGACCTCAACGCCTTTGGCATGATCCCCGAGTTTGTGGGACGTACGCCCGTCGTCACCCAGACGCAGGCGCTCGACGAGGACGACCTGGTGTCGATCCTGACTGAGCCCAAGAACGCCGTGGTGCGCCAGTACCGCAAGATGTTCCAGCTCGAGGACGTTGAGCTTGAGTTCGAGGACGCCGCCCTGCACGAGATCGCCCGCATGGCACTCGCCCGCAAGACCGGCGCCCGCGGCCTGCGCTCCATCTGCGAGGACGTGCTGCAGCAGACGATGTTCGACCTCCCTAGCGAGGAGGGTGTCGTCAAGGTCATCGTGACCGAAGCCTCCGTAAAGGGCGAAGAACAGCCCCAGCGCATCTACGGCTAAACCAGCCAAAAACGTGCTTGCAAATAGCCTCCGACCACCCGCGGTCGGAGGCTATTTTATATATACGCAATAACCCCAACTACCTGTGTTATTCTGTGTGTTTGTTTAAGCCTCAGCGAAGTCGTTCAGACTGAAGTAATCGATACCTAAGGGAAGGAATGCAGACCCTGTCGGGCCTACATTCCTTCCCGGCGGGACAGGGAGAGATATATGGAAGAAATGCCCAAGAACTACGATCCGTCGACCAACGAGCCGGCGATCCTGCAGAAGTGGCTTGACGGCGGCTACTACAAGCGCCGCGAGGGCGTGGGCGACTGCACCGTCACCATTCCGCCTCCCAACGTGACCGGCAAGCTCCACATGGGTCACGCCACCGATGACTCCATCCAGGATGCCATCGTCCGTATGGCCCGCATGCGCGGCAAGTCCACGCGCTGGGTGCTGGGCACCGACCACGCCGGTATCGCCACGCAGACCAAGGTCGACAAGAAGCTCAAGAGCGAGGGCATTAGCCGCCTGGAGATTGGTCGCGACAAGTTTGTCGACGCCTGCTGGGACTGGACCCACGAGTACGGCGGCATCATCGTCGAGCAGATCAAGCGCATGGGCTGCTCCGTCGACTTCGACAACGAGCGCTTCACCATGGACGAGGACTATGCCCAGGCCGTGCGCAAGGTCTTCTGCGACTGGTACCACGACGGCCTGATCTATCGCGGCAAGCGCATCGTCAACTGGTGCCCCAACTGCACCACCGCCATCTCGGACGACGAGGCCGAGTACAAGGACGAGAAGGGCCACCTGTGGCACCTGCGCTACCCGCTGACCGAGCCGGTCAACGGCCAGGACTACATTGTCGTCGCCACCACGCGCCCCGAGACCATGCTCGGCGACACGGGCGTCGCCGTTTCCCCGAAGGATCCCGAGAAAGCCGCCTTTGTGGGTAAGACCGTCAAGCTCCCCATCGTCGACCGCGAGATCCCCATCTTTGAGGATTGGCACGTCGACGCCAACTTTGGTTCCGGCTTTGTTAAGGTCACCCCGGCCCACGACCCCAACGATTACGCCATGGGTCAGGCTCACGATCTGCCGCAGATTAACATCTTCGACGAGCACGCAGTGGTCGTCGAGGGCTACGGCGAGTTCACCGGCATGAATCGCGACGAGTGCCGCGAGGCCGTCATCAAGTGGTTCGAGGAGCACGACCTGCTCGACCACGTCGAGGACCTCGACCACTCCGTCATGCATTGCTACCGTTGCGACTCCGCGCTGGAGCCGTGGCTGTCCGAGCAGTGGTTCGTCGCCGTCGACAAGCTCAAGGGGCCGGCGCTCGACGCTGTCAACTCCGGCAAGGTCACCTTCCACCCCGTGCGCTGGACGCAGACCTACACCACCTGGATGGAGAACCTTAAGGACTGGTGCATCAGCCGCCAGCTGTGGTGGGGTCACCGCATTCCCGTGTTCTACTGCGAGGACTGCGGCTGGGAGGATGCCCTGACCGAGGACACCGACGTGTGCCCCAAGTGCGGCGGCCATCACGTGCATCAGGACGAGAACGTGCTGGACACCTGGTTCAGCTCGCAACTGTGGACCTTTGCCACGCAGGGCTGGCCGCAAAAGCCCGAGCTGCTCGAGGGTCATCACCCCACGACGGCACTCGTCACCGCGCGCGACATCATCGCGCTGTGGGTCGCCCGCATGGTCATGAGCTCGCTGTACTTCCTGGACGAGGTGCCGTTTAAGGACGTCGTCATCTACCCGACGATCCTGGCCAAAGACGGCAGCCGCATGTCCAAGTCCAAGGGCAACGGCGTTGACCCCATGGACCTCATCGGTATGTACGGCGCCGACGCCATGCGCTTCAACCTGCTTACGCTGTGCACCAACAACCAGGATGTTAAGTTCGACGCGAACATCGACAAGAAGACCAAGAAGCTCATCGACAGCCCGCGTACCGACCAGGCCAAGAGCTTTGTGACCAAGATCTGGAACGCTAGCCGCTTCCTGCTCATGAACATGGAGGGCTACACGCCCGGCGAGCCTGTCGTGGAGACGCCGGCCGACGCCTGGATGTTCAGCCGCCTGGCCAAGGCCGTGAAGATGGTCACCGAGGGCATCGAGAACTACACCTTTGGTGACATGGCTCGCGGCGTGCAGCAGTTCTTCTGGAACGAGGTCTGCGACTGGTACGTCGAGGTCACCAAGGCCCGCCTGAAGGGCGAGGGCCGTCTGCAGGCTCAGCGTAACCTGATCTTTGTGCTCGATACCTCCATTCGCCTGATGCACCCGCTTATGCCGTTCGTTACCGAGGAGATTTGGGACAACATGCCGGCAAGCGTGCTCGACCTGGACGCCGAGGGCAACGTGGACCGCGCCGAGGCACTTATGATCGCCAAGTGGCCGGAGCCCGCCGACTACGCCAAGTACGTCGATGAGCCCGCTGAGCGCGCGTTTGAGCTGTGCCGCACCGTAGTGTCTGCCGCCCGCGCTACGCGTTCGCGTTATCGCTTGAGCCCCAAGGCCGAGCTCGACGTGGTTGTGCGCGCCGGTGCCGAGGACATCGAGAAGCTCGAGAGCCTGCGCTCGACCATTGAGCCGCTGGCCAACACCGCTTCGCTGGTCATGGGTACTGACGTTGAGAAGCCGGCTGCGAGCATCGCCGTGGTCGACAGCGGCGTCGAGGTCTTTGTGGTGCTCGAAGGCAAGGTTGACCTTTCGGCCGAGAAGGCGCGCCTGGAGAAGGAGATCGCCGCGGTCCAGAAGGAGCTCGCCGGCTGCGAGAAGACGCTCGCCAACGAGGGCTTTGTGGCTAAGGCCGCGCCCGCGGTGGTCCAGAAGAAGAGGGACCGTGCAGCTGAGCTCAAGGAGATCCTGGCGGCGCTGACTGCTCAGGTTGCTGACTTCTCGTAAGGTTTACTGGGGGATGCGGTTTGGGGCTTTGCTCGCTACTGCGGACAGTCCTGCTCGCACGAAGGCCACATTAAGTGGCCTTCGGCTCGTGCGGAACTTGTATCGAGCAAAGCCCCAAACCGCTCCCAGGTCGTTTACGTGGTTGTATGCATCTGGTGTGTTAGGGCCACTGGGTTGTGGCCTTGATCTCACTGCAAAGCGGTGTTTGGCTGATATTTTGAATGGGAGGGGCTCGTTGTTTATTGCGGGCCTCTTTTTCTGTTATGGGGGACTTTGGTTTATGCCTAAGCGTTCTGGGTCGTATTCTGTGCCGTTCTCGTTTGAGTTGCTTTCGTTTGGTGAGGCTGTGGGACTTGCTGCTGATACGGGGCGGATTTCTGGGGATGCTGGTCCTTTGCTCGAGACGGTTGTCGATATGCTCGATGAGCTGGGACGTCCGGACGAGTATTTCGATTGCATTCAGGTTGCCGGTACCAATGGCAAGACTTCGACCACGCGTTTTACGGCTGCCATCCTTCGCGGTGAGGGGTTGAAGACCGCACTGTATACGTCTCCGCAGTTGGTGCGCTATCCCGAGCGCATGGAGGTTGACGGGCGCGTTGTGAGCGACGAGGCGTTTGCTCGTGGCGTTTCGGCCGCCGTCGAGGCGGGGCATCGCGTGAACGCTCGTCGTGTGGCGGTAGGGGAGCGCGCGTACACCATTACGCCGTTTGACCTGCTGACGGCTGCCGCGCTGGTGGTGTTTGCCGAGGCTGCAGTGGACGTTGCTGTGCTCGAGGTTGGCATGGGCGGACGCTGGGACGCCACGAGCGCGACCGATCCCGTCGCCGTTGCCATTACGGGCATTGGGCTCGATCACACACGTATTTTGGGCGACACGCTCGAGGCTATTGCGGGGGAGAAGGCTGCTGTTATTAAGCCTGGGCGCTTGGTTGTGCTGGGCGAGGGCACGCATGAGGTGAGCGTTCAGCGTGTGATGGATGCCCGCTGCCGCGCGTGCGGCGTCGTGCCGCTCGTGGTGAGCCATGCCACGACTAAGGTGCCAGCGCATGTGGGCGACACGGTGGAGTTTAGCTGCACCACGCCGCGTGCGATCTATACGTCGAGCATGGTCAAGCCGGCGTATCAGCCGCAGAATGCCGCGTGCGCGATTATGCTTTGCGAGGGGTACCTGGGTCGCGAGCTCGATCATGACAAGCTCGATGCTTCGCTTATGGGCTGCCCCACGCCGGGCCGCTTTGATGTTCTGGGAACCGATCCGCTCAAACTGATTGACGCCTGCCATAACCCCCAGAGCTGTGAGAACTTTGTGAGCGCGCTGGACGAGATCGACTCGTGCGTGGAGAATCGCCCCACGCTGCTGTGCGCCGCGCTGGCCGACAAGGATGTGGCGGGTATCGTCGATGTGCTGATCCCGGCCTTCCCGCGCGTGGTCGTAACCCAGACCGATTCCGATCGCGCCCTACCGGCAGAGGAGCTCGCCGCCCTGGTGGACGCGGACAAGCTTGCGGGCGTATACCCCAGCGTATCCGAGGCGCTCGCAGCCTTCGATGCCGCGGGCGAGCCTTTCGTAGCAGCCGGCACCATCACCCTAGCCGGCGAAGTTGCCGGTCTGCTCCGTTAACCCATCCCCTCATCAGTTGCGGTGAAATAGGGACTGTTTTATGGGCTAGAAGCCTTGAACAGTCCCTATTTCACCGCAACTTAGTTTGGGGACTTGGGGACCAGGCTAGCCTAGGCGGACTGGGTCGTGGGGGTAGGCGTTGAGAATCTCGACGCCGGACTCGGTGACCAGGGCAAGGTCCTCGATGCGGACGCCGGTGCGGCCGGGGAGGTAGATGCCCGGCTCGATGGAGAACGTCATGCCCGGCTCTACGACCTGCTCGTTGACGAGCGAAACATCGCCTGGCTCGTGGTCCTGCAGGCCGATCGAGTGGCCCAGGCGATGAGTAAAGTACTGCCCATAGCCCGCATCCTCGATTACGTCGCGCGCGGCGCGGTCCAGGTCGCACATGCGCACGCCCGGTGCGATGAGCGCCTCGGCGGCCTCGTTGGCGCGGCGCACGATGTCGTAGATGCGTGCGGTCTCCTCGTCCGGCTCTCCCCAAAAGAACGTGCGCGTCATGTCCGAGCAGTAGTTGCGATGACGCCCGCCAATGTCGAACAGCACCACGTCACCGCGCTTGAGTACGGTGCCGTCGGGCTCGTGATGCGGGTCGCCGGCGTTAGCGCCAAAGCTCACGATGGGCGGAAAGCTAAAGCCCTCGCAGTCGTGTTTGCGGTACAGGCCGAGCATCTGGTCGGCAATCTCGCGCTCCGTCACGCCCCCGTGAACGAGCTTGATGGCGTCGGCCATCACGGTGTCGTTGGCGGCCGAGGACACACGCATGAGCTCCTGCTCGGCGGCATCCTTGTGGGTGCGTGCGGCGGTGACGGCAAAGTCGCCCAGGAAGAACTCGCTCGCGGCGTGGCGCTCCATGAGCGGCATCAAAAAGCCGGAACGCATGACGGTATCGATGCCTAGCAGTTTGGTCGGATCGACCTCGCGAGCGATGGCGTCGGCCACGATGTCGGTATCGGTGTGGTAGGCAACGCGCGCATTGTCGTACTCGGGCAGCTGATGCAGCGCGTTGACCAGGATTACTGGCTCGCTTCCGCGCGCGAGCAGCACGCCACAAAAACGCTCGAACATATCGGCATAAAAGCCGGTCAGGTAATAAATCGACCACGGGTCGTTTACGAGCAGTTGCGCGCCGGGGTGCTGAGCCTCGAGCGCATCGAGCACGCGCGCCACACGCTGGTCATCGACATGTGCCATGAAACATCCTTTCGCTAGGTTGCCACCATGGTAGCCCATACGTACCCTCATGAGTTGCGGTGAAATACGGACTGTTGAGCGACTCCAGCCGGTTAACAGTCCGTATTTCACCGCAACTCAGGTGGGGGAATGGACGTAGCAGCGAAAGTAGTCAAAAAGCCTTGTGCCGAATTAGCATGTTTTCAAAACTATGCCGGATTACGGCGCTGGATTGCTCTTGGCTGACCATGACTGAAATTGCAAAAATGAAACCGCAGGTAGATGGGCTGGCGAAAATCGAAAATGGTCGGTGTGGTTGGTGGTTATCGATTTAGCCCCGTAAACCGGCATAGTTTTGAAATGGCACCAATATGGCAACAGCCTTAAATCTGATTCAAAAGAAAGTTGCGGTGGAATAGTTCCTGGATGTCGGGGTTTTGGCGGAAAGCAGGAACTATTTCACCGCAACTGAGGAGGGGCGGGTGGATGGCGGGGTAGTTAAAAGAGCTCCGTCCCAAATGAGCTACCTAGGCCTGGTCGATGTCCATGCTGGCGATTAGGTTGATGTTGGTGTCTAGGAGGTTCTCTAGCACGACGTCGCCCATGCGGATGGGGGCTTTGACCACTAGTCCGCGGATGAGGGCCATGGCTTGGGCGTGGAGTTCTAGCGGGATGGCTTCGGCGGTGCGTACGGGGAGCAGGGCTTCGTCGCCGCCAGATACTGCCACGGTCGTCGTGAGCACGCGCATGGGGCAGGTGAGCTCCTGATGTGCGAATTTATCGCCGCGCGGGCAGTTGTTGCCGGTTACGGAGCGCACTTCCACCACGGCGCCATTAGCGCCGCGCTCCACCTCTACGGTCAGAAGGCATTCGGATGGGCAGGTCGTGCAGTTGAACTGCAGCGTTTCGATCACGATACCGCTCATAGTTTATGCCTCCTCGATGGGATCGACGGATAGGACAATCTCGCTGGCATCCAGGTCGAGCGCTTGTTTGATGACCTTTGCCGGCAGTGGGAAGCTTTCCATGACGCTCGGCTTAAACGCGCGGACCTTACCGGCGAGCAGTTCCTCGCCGTCGGCCAAGATCCTCACGCAGGCGGCATCGACCGGTCGGCGTACGCGGAAGTTGAGCTTGGTGAGTGTCACAGCCGTAATGCGTCCCGGCAGCGCGTAGCCAGCGATACCGGCAGGGGAGACCGTGAGCTGGCAGTCCGGGCCCGCAGCGCCCGCATCGGCCCCAGCACCACAGCCCAACGCGTACGCCGCCGCAGCTGCGCCAGCCCTCTCGGACTCGGTCGTCACGTTATCGGCCAGGTCGTGCACGTGCAGCACGTTGCCGCAGGCAAAGATGCCCGGCACGCCTGTCTGCAGGCTCTGGTCCACCACAGCGCCGCGCGTGCGTGGGTCAAGCTCTACGCCTGCGGCAACCGAAAGCTCGTTCTCGGGAATCAAGCCCACCGAAAGCAGCAGTGCGTCACACGGAACAACGCGCTCGGTCCCCGGAATGGGCGCCAGGCGCTCGTCGACTTGGCTCACCTCGACGGCCTCCACGCGGTCGTGCCCGATCACGCGTGTGACGGTGGTGGACAGGTGCAGCGGAATTCCAAAGTCGTCCAGGCAGTTCTTGACGTTGCGGCGCAGACCGTTGGCGTACGGCATGAGCTCGTACACGCCCTCGACCGAAATACCCTCGAGCGTGCAGCGACGTGCCATAATCAGCCCGATGTCGCCCGAACCCAAAATGACGGCGCGCGAGCCGGGTTTGAGGTTCTCGATATTGATGTATCGCTGCGCCAGACCGGCCGTAAACACGCCGGCGGGACGACTGCCGAGGATCTTGATCTCGCTGCGCGTGCGCTCGCGGCATCCCATGGCAAGGACGACCGCGCGCCCGGTGAGCTGCAGCATGCCGGCAGGGCTCATGAGCGTGACGGTATGGACCGCGGTGTCTTCCGTAGGCTCGTCCGAATCAATCCCAATCACCATACTGTCCAAGAACAGCGCAATGTCGGTTGCGTGCACCTGGTCGATAAAGCGCTGCGCGTACTCGGGACCGGTGAGTTCCTGTTTAAAGTGCGACAGGCCAAAGCCGGGGTGGATGCACTGGCGGAGGATTCCGCCCAGGTGCTGCTCGCGCTCCACGATGGCCACGTGGGCGCCTGCCTTATGCGCGGCAAGCGCAGCCGCCATGCCAGCGGGTCCGCCTCCGATGACGATCACGTCGAAGGCCTGCGTCGACACCGACGTTACAGTTCCGGCCTCCGCGCGTTCGTCGCGCATATCAAACGTCGCCATCCTAGCGCACCCCCTTCAAAGGTCCCTCGACCAGCCAGGAGCCGGCGTCCTCCAGTAATACCTCGCTGGGGTCGCAGCCCAACTCGCGGGCAAGGATCGCAACCACGCGGCTCTGACAAAAACCACTTTGGCACCGGCCCATGCCGGCACGACAGCGGCGCTTGACGCCCTCGACCGAAACCGCGCCCGGCTGGCGTCGGATCGCGGCCACGATTTCGGCCTCGGGCACCGTCTCGCAGCGACAGACAATCTGCCCCCATGCGGGGTCGGACTCAATAAGTTCTTCCTTGCGGGCAAGCGGTGCGCGGTCAAAGTCGTCCGGCGCGCAGCGAATCGGGTCCCAATCGTCCCGTTCATGCAGGGCAACGCCCGCCTCACGCATCACAAGCTCCATACGCTCGGCAATGGCCGGCGCGCTCGCCACACCCGGCGACTGAATGCCCGCCGCCTGGAAAAGCCCCGGCACCACGGCCGACTGTCCAATAAAGAAGTCGTTCGTTCCCTGAATGACCGGACGCCCGCCGGCAAATGCGCGCACCACGCGGCGCGCATCCAGATCGGGCACCAGCTTGCGCGCACCGGTCAGCAGCGCGTTCACATCGCTCGCATAGGTCTGCGTGTCGCCCGGCTCGCGTACAGCGGCGGTTGCGGTGATCACGGTGTTGCCGTGCACGGTGCCCGTCACGATAACGCCCTTCGACACCGGCGTCGGCACGGGGTAGAGCGGCATGAGCGTGCGCGGCTCTTTGTCCAGCACCACGATGTTGCCCTGACGCCAGACCATCTGGAACTCCTCGGCGCCCGCCATATGCGAGATGACGGCGGCGCCGTTGCCCGCGGCGTTGATCAGGTAGCGGCAGCGCACGTTGCCAGCGGGGGTCGCCAGCGTAAAGCGCGCGTTACCGTCTGAGCCCGCGACTTCAATCGCTTCTACCGACGCGGACCGCATAAACGTCACCCCGTTGGCCACGGCGTTCTCCAGCGCGGCGATGGCGACCTCAAACGGGTCGACAAACCCAGTCGAGGGGCACCACAACGCGCACGTTGCAGAGGCACTGGCGCGCGGCTCTAATTCGTGGATGCGGTCGGGTCCGACGATTGACAGCTCGGGCACACCGTTGACATGTCCGTTGCACCGTAGTTGCTCCAGATGCGCGCGGTCCTCGTCGTTAAAGCCCAACACCATCGACCCGGTGCGGCAGAACAGAAAGCCTAGCTCCTGTGCCCACGTGCCATATAGCTCGCAACCACGGGCGTTGACCTGCGCCTTTACCGTGCCCGGCGCCGGATCGTAGCCGGCGTGCACCAGGCCGCCGTTGGCCTTCGACGCACCTAGCGCGATGTCGTTGGTCGCCTCGACCACGCAAATGGACAGGTCAAACCGCGCGAGCTGACGCGCGATGGCGCATCCGGTGATGCCCGCGCCGACAATCGCGATATCAAACGTTTCTGTCACAGTGCCTCCCAGACGAGTTGACAGGCCGTCAATAAGACTATCCTACGGTTTAGACACCCCCAGCGCGGCGGCAATGCGGCGAACAGCCCCGCAACACCCGCCAACGGCAGGCGAGGGAGACTCAGGACCATCGGTCACCTCGTCTGCCGCCCCGTGTGTCAGAGGTTTGTCTCGTTCTGTAACGGTAAACAGAAGAACTGGGTTCCAGATGTTACAGATCGAGACGTTTGCCAGGCGGCCCCTCTGTTTGTCTCGATCTGTAACAGTAAGAGGGGAAAATCGGTCCTACGTGTTACAGATTGAGATTTAAAGTCGGGGAGAGATTTTCTGTCTCGATCTGTAACATCTAGGGACCGTTTTGGGGTCTAGATGTTACAGATTTAGATGAACCTATCAGTCGGTTTCGAATGTCTAAATCTGTAACAGTTAGACCTGTTTTTGCCGAGTAACTGTTACAGATTGAGACATTCGGCCCGGACGTTTTCCTTTGTCTCAATCTGTAACAGTTAGCTGATGATTTGGGTTCTAGATGTTACAGATCAAGACAAACCTTCCGACGGATTTTGAATGTCTCGATTTATAACAGTAAGAGGGGGTTTGGGGCCCAAGATGTTACAGATCGAGATTGAAGTCGGGGAGGAACCCCTGTGTCTCGATCTGTAACATCTAGACCCGGATTCCGCTCCTAACTGTTACAGATTGAGATGTTTGTGTCCGCGCCAGCCCCGTACCCAGCCGTAGTCCCATATAAACAAACCCC
>CAUACA010000002.1 GCA_958427355.1 uncultured Collinsella sp.
TGCAGCAGGGGCTCTCAATGTTTTTATGTCCTGCTCATATCGTCTGTGCCGGCACTTTGGGACACTCCTTAGCTAGAAGATCCGGCGCAGGTCTCCGCGGTTGAGCGCTTCGTCGAAGAGGTGCTTGAACACCACGCTGCCGTGCAGGCCGTCGTGCTCGAACTCGTTGGTCACCCAGGCATGCGAGTTGCCCACGCGGCTGAGCGTATCGAGCTGCATGCCCGAATCGACGTACATATCGTCGAAATACACCGCGGCCTGGAGTGGCACCTCGTTGCAGGCTAGGCGCTGCGGGTCGTAGATCTTGTCCCAGCTGGTGTCTTCCATCAGCAGGTCCATGGCGGGCTTAAACGGCATAAGCTCGGGCATCTGCTCAAACATCCACGGGAACATGGCCTCGCCGGTAAACATGAGCGGGCGCGCGAGTGTGTCGAACTCGGCACGATGGGCCTTCTCCTCTGCTGCGGCCCAGCGAATGGGCATGGTGTCGCCGTCGGCGTAGATAAACTCCTGCAGCGTCCAGTACAGCGGGTTTGTACGCGTGCTGGTGCGCTCGAAGGCGCGCATCAAAAAGCTGTCGGATACCGAGGAGCCGCAGCTAAGCGTACCGTCGCCAGTAACAAACGCGTGATCGATAATCCAATGCATGCGCTCAAAGCTCGGCTTCATGCCAAAGTCGCTGCCCATGAGCTGTAGGCGCTCGACCGTCATCGGCGAGCCGTCGGGCAGCACGGGCTTCTGGGCCTCGAGCGCATCGGCCAGGGCTGCCACGCGGTCGACGTCAGCGGGGTAGCGGTCGTAATACTGCTGCGTCTTGGCGGCCATGCGCGGGAAGGTGTGCGCGTAGACCTCGCTTGCGCTCGCCGGCACGTGGGGGATGCCGCCGCAGGTAAAGCTTGCCGCTATGCCCTCGGGGAAGAGCGACAGATAACTCAACGTCAAAAAGCCGCCGTAGCTCTGCCCGAGTGTGACCCAGGGCTTGCCGCCAAAGCCCACCAGGCGCAGGTACTCAAAATCGCGCACGATGGAGCTGGCGAGGTGGCGCTTGAGGAAATCCGCCTGCGAGCGTGCGGCATCGGAGCCGGCCGCCGTCGCGCGCTCACCCAGTGCCTTGATCGTGCGCCCGTCCACGCAGCTACTGCGTCCGGTGCCGCGCTGGTCGGGAAGGACCACGCGGAAGTGCTTGACGGCCTCCTCGATCCAGCCGTCGCTTGTGGGCGACAGCGGACGCGGGCTCTCGCCGCCGGGGCCGCCCTGCAAAAACAGGAGCAGCGGCAGATCGTCGTTGATGCGGTCGGGCGCGCAAACCACGCGGTAGAAGAGCTTGATGCTCTCGGGCGCGCCGGCGATGGGTGCCGGCATAGCGCCGCGGCGTATGGTGCTGCCGACGGCCAGGAGCATCGGCTCCAGGCCGCGCCAGTCAAGGGGGACGTCGATGCTGTGGTCCTCGACGTAAAGGCCGGGGACGTGGTACGAAGTGATGAGGGCCATGTGAGTCTTCCGTTCGTTGCGGTGTTTCGGGTTGACCAATTCTACCGCCGCGGGCGAGGCCATGCGCAAATCGGCTACCATGGTTGCAAACTTCTAGGAGAAAGGGCCGCCCATGTCGGTCGATATAGCCACGTATGTCCACGATCTTGCCATTGCCGCCAAGGCAGCGTCGGCCTCGCTTGCCACGGCGAGCGATGAGCGGCGCCAGGAGGCCGTGCGCGCCATGGCCGCAGCACTGCGCAACGGTGTCGACTCCATCGTCGCCGCCAACGAGCTCGATATGTCCGCTGCGCGCGATGCGGGCACCTCAGCGGGGCTCCTCGATCGCCTGCTGCTGACGCCCGAGCGCGTCGAGGGCATGGCCGCCGGCCTGGAAAAGCTCGCCGAGCTGCCCGATCCCGTCGGCCGCGTGCTCGACCACCGCGTGCTTGCAAGCGGCGTGGACCTGACCCGTGTGAGCGTGCCGCTGGGCCTGGTCGCTATGGTCTACGAGGCGCGCCCCAACGTGACGGCCGACGCCGCGGGCATCTGCATCCGCACCGGCAACGCCTGCATTCTGCGCGGCGGCTCGCTGGCTTATCACTCGTGTGCCATGATCGCCGAGCTGCTGGCCGATGCGCTCGAGACCAAGGGTTTCCCGCGCGAGGCCGTGTCGATGATCGAGTCCACCGACCGCGAGGCCACTGGCGAGCTCATGAAGCTCCGCGGCGTTGTCGACGTACTCATTCCGCGCGGCGGTGCAGGCCTGATCCAGCGCTGCGTGCGCGAGTCGCTTGTGCCGGTGATCGAGACGGGCACGGGCAACTGCCACATCTACGTGCATGAATCCGCCGACTTTGATAAGGCGCTCAACATTATCGTTAATGCCAAGACCCAGCGTGTAGGCGTGTGCAATGCCGCCGAGTCGCTGCTGGTCGACCGTGCTGTGGCTGATGCGTTTTTGCCTGCGGTCGTTGCCGTGCTGCACGACCACGGCGTGCTCATTCACGGCGACGAAGCCACGTGCGCCGCGTGCGCCGACGCCAGCTTTGTGGAAGGCGATGACTACGTCGCCGCGACTGAGGAGGACTGGGGTCGCGAGTACCTAGCGCTCGAGATGAGCGTGAAGGTCGTGGCAAACGAGGACGAGGCCATCGCACACATCAACCGCTACGGCACGATGCACTCCGAGGCCATCGTTGCCGAGGACACGGATGCTTGCGAGCGCTTCCTGGATGCGGTCGATGCCTCGGCCGTGTACGCCAACGCCAGCACGCGTTTCACCGACGGCGGCGAGTTTGGCCTGGGCGCCGAGATCGGTATCTCGACCCAAAAGCTCCATGCCCGCGGCCCCTTCGCCGCCGAGGCCCTCACCACTTACAAATACAAGCTCCGAGGCACCGGTCAGGTCCGCCCCTAACGACCGCGCAAGAAAAACCGCCACAAAGGTGCCTGTCCCCTTTGTGGCGGTTTTAGGTGGCGTGGGCGGTTAGGCCTGGAAGGTATCGCGGTCGGGGGCGAAGGACTGCATGGCCGCGATGGTGCGGTCAAAGAGTTCGGGTAGCTCCCAACCCAGCATCTCGGCGCCCTGCGTAATCACGTCGCGCGAGCAGCCGGCGGCAAAGCGTTTGTCCTTGAACTTCTTCTTGAGCGACTTGGTCGTAAAGTCCATAACGCTCTTGCTCGGGCGCATGATGACTGCAGCGCCGATCAGGCCGGTGAGCTCATCGCAGGCAAACAGGATCTTTTCCATCTGCAGCTCGGGTTTGGGCAGCGAGGTGTTGAAGTCGGACGTGTGCGTCTGGATGGCGCGAATGAGCTCGGGAGACGCACCTTCATCCTTAAGAATCTTGGCAGCATAGATGGTGTGGTTCATGGGGTCGTCCTCATGCTCCTCCCAATCCAGGTCGTGCAGCAGACCGACGATGCCCCAAAACTCCTCGTTCTCTGGGTCGAACTCGCGCGCAAAGTAGCGCATGGTGCCCTCGACCGTCTCGCCGTGGGTGATGTGGAACGGATCTTTGTTGTGCTCGTTGAGCAGTTCGAACGCACGGTCGCGGGTGATTCCAGCGGTAAGCGGCTCTGCCATAAGAGACTCCTTGTGCTCGTGGGTATCGATAAGAATGAATACTACTAGAACAAGAAAACCACCACAAAGGTGCCTGTTCCCTTTGTGGTGGTTTTTGGCGCGGATGGGTTAGTTGAGGGCGGCTTGGGCTAGGCGGGCTTCGGCGGCCTCCTCGGTGACGCCCAAGGCCACGGCGAACTCCTCGATGGAGCGGCGTTTGGCCTCCTTGAGTACGCGCATGTAGTAGGAGCTGGGTTTTTTATCAGCTTCCTCGGCCTGGCGGATGCGGTGCATCATGGTCTTTGCCACGCGGACCGTCTCGGGCGCGCCCAGCTTGAGCTGCTGCTTAAAGTGCGTCTCCTCAAGTGAACTGTTGCGCTCGGTAAAAGTGTCGCACTCCAGCTCGTCATAGTGGCTCAGCAGGTGCTCGGCATCTTGCTGCGAGATGGCGGCGTGCAAACGGTCGGCCTGCGCCACGGGGTACATGAGAATCGTCTGCGCATGTCCCTGCTTGGTCTCGAGCAACAGCATGGGCTGCGGCGTGTCGTCCCTAAAACCGACGACGGTGCAGACTCCCTGACCCGGATGAATGACGTGTTGACCGATTGAGAACATGCTACCTCCAACTTATACGAATTTACGTATGTTAAGAATACCACGCTGACGTGCGCAAACCCTTACTTTATGCAGGAAAAGCACACAACTCTGATAGATAAGAGTATTCGATAACAGACGCAGCTCATTCACACCTTTATGCATTTTCAACGCCTGCATAATCTGCAGGCAGACCGGCATCTTTGAGTGACTCCATACAAGCTGTAGTCATTTTTGTGCATATGCAATATCTATTAGCTTTACCCTGCGACAGTGCCCGTCGCTTGTGATAGAGTGCTACAAACTCTGGCTTTTGCCCTACGAGTGACCAAGAGCTCGGGGGCTTTAACACAAGGAGGATCTATGCCCGAGAAGATTGAAGAGCTGGTACGCGCTGCGCTTGCTGCGGCCCAGGAGGCCGGCGACCTTTCCGCATTTGAACTTGACGATTGCGCTATCGAGCGACCGGCTGACACTTCTCATGGCGAGTGGACCTCTACCATGGCCCTGAAGTCCGCCAAGCTGGCTCACTGCGCCCCGCGCAAGATCGCCGAGGCCATCGTTGCCCATATGCCCGAGGACCCCGCGATCGAGAAGGTCGAGATCGCAGGCCCCGGCTTCATCAACTTCTACCTCTCCGTTGCCGTCAAGAATGCCATCTTTGGCGAGGCTCGCGAGAAGGGTATGGACTTCGCTAAGTCCAACGTCGGTGGTGGCCTGAAGACCCAGGTCGAGTTCGTTTCCGCCAACCCCGTCGGCCCCATGCACATCGGCCACGGCCGCTGGGCCGCGCTGGGCGACTCGCTCTGCCGCGTTATGGATCACGCCGGTTACGACATCCAGCGTGAGTTCTACATCAACGACCACGGCTCTCAGATGAACACCTTCGGCAACTCCATCAGCACGCGCTATATGCAGCTTGCCGACATCATCGCCAAGCAGGGCGTGGATATCGACGAGGCTCACAAGCTGCTGATCGCCGACCGCGACGCCTTTGTTGCCGACGAGAACGACGAGCATCCCGAGACCCATCCGTATCAGGACAACTTTGCCGAGACCCTGGGCAAGGACTCCTACGGCGGCGACTACATCATCGACGAGGCCGCCGAGTTCTGGCGCACCGACGGCGATAAGTGGGTCAACGCCGATCCGCAGGAGCGCATGGAGAGCTTCCGCGAGCGCGGCTATGTAAAGATGGTCGACAACATGCGCGACCTTTGCCATGCCGTTAACTGCGACTTCGATCGTTGGTTCTCTGAGCGCTCGCTGTATGTGAAGGACACCGAGGGCGAGACCGCCGGCACCTCCGCCGTCGACCGCGCTTTTGAGAAGCTCGACAAGATGGGCTACCTCTACACCAAGGACGGCGCCCTGTGGTTCCGCTCCACCGACCTGGGCGATGACAAGGACCGCGTCCTGATCAAGTCCGACGGCGAGTACACCTACTTCGCCTCCGACGTTGCCTATCACTGGGATAAGTTCCAGCGCGTCGACCACGTCATCGACATCTGGGGCGCCGACCACCACGGCTACATCGAGCGCGTCCGCTGCGTCTGCGATGCCTTGGGTTACCCCGGCAAGTTCGAGGTTCTGCTGGGCCAGCTCGTCAACCTGCTGCGTAACGGCAAGCCCGTCCGTATGTCCAAGCGCAAGGGCACCATGGTGACCCTGCAGGAGCTCGTCGACGAGGTTGGCTCCGACGCCGCTCGTTACACGCTCATCTCCAAGAGCTCTAACCAGATGGTCGACTTCGATATCGAGGCCGTCAAGAAGCGCGACAACTCCAACCCGGTCTATTACGTGCAGTACGCTCACGCCCGCGTGTGCTCCATCCTGCGTCGTGCCGCTGACGTTACGCCCGAGCAGGCTGACGAGATGGGCATGAAGGCCGTCGCCGCCAAGGCCATCGGTGAGAACGTCGATTACTCGCTGCTGACCGACCCGACCGAGCTCGCCCTTTCGCGTAAGCTCAACGAGCTCACCGACCTCATCGCCAGCTGCGCTCGCGACCGCGCCCCGTTCCGTCTGACGCACTTTGCTGAGGAACTCGCCGGCGACTTCCACAGCTTCTACGCTGCCTGCCAGGTTCTGCCGAGCGAGGGCCGTCCCGTCGACCCCGAGCTTTCGCGTGCCCGTCTGGCCGCTTGCGACGCCGTCCGCGTGACGCTCGCCCTGGTGCTCACCCTCGTTGGCGTTTCCGCGCCCGAGCAGATGTAATCATCGAGTCATTTGACCGTATAGACTTGGTTTAACTAAGCCTTGAAAGCCCGATCTCCCACTGAACTGCCTCCCATTTCTTGGACATGAGAAATGGGAGGCTTTCTTTATGCGCGTTGATTTGAGGGTGAAGCACGATGTCGAGGCCAGGAAGGCGGCCATAGGGCTCTTCGAGCTCGGGCACGGGTATAAATCTGCCGCGATTGCCCTTTCGCTTCCCGCGGAAGCCGTGAGAAGATGGCAGGAGATATACCGCGCATTCGGGAGCGAGGTGCTGCTGCGCATGGACGGAAAGCAGGGCAGGTACACATACGAGCAGAAGGTCGCCGCCGCCTCCGCCGTCGTCGACGGCGGCATGACGAAGACCGAGGCGATGGCGGCGTTCGGCATAATGTCGATGTCGCCGCTCAAGAAGTGGTGCGCGCTATACCGCGAGGGCGGCGCGGAGGCCCTGCGCCCGAGGCCCAAGGGCCGGCCGAGCGGTTCCAGGGCGAGGCCGCGGACCCGCGAGGAGGAGCTCGAGGAGCGGTGCCGCAGGCTCGAGGCCGAGGTGGCCTACCTAAAAAAATTACGCGCCCTGGTCGAGAGGGACGGGCTCTGACCAGGGCGAAGGCCGAAGCGGTCGCGGCCCTGCGCGCCGAGGGGCACGCGCTCGGGCACCTGCTCGCATGCGCCGAGCTCAAGAGGTCGACCTACTACTACGCCCTCGCGCACCCGCCGAGGCCCACGCGCCCCGAGCTCCGGGAGGCGGCCGCCGAGATCTTCTCGCGCACCGCCAACGGCTGCGGGCACCGGCAGATAGCGATGTGCCTCAGGGCGGAAGAGGGGGCCGTGATAGCCAACAAGACCGTGCTCAAGATGATGCGCGAGATGGGGATCCGCTGCTGTATCAGACGCGAGACGGCCTACCACAGGCACAACTCGTACAGGGGCGTCGTCGGCAGGAGGTTCGAGAACGTGATCGCGAGGGATTTCGACGCCGGGGCCCCGTGGCGGAAGCTGGGGACGGACGTCACCGAGTTCAAGGTGGCGGGCGGCAAGGCCTACTGGGCCCCGACGCTGGACTTCTGCACCAAGGAGATCGTGGCGAGCGACATATCGACCGCGCCCGACATGGCCCAGCAGGTGAGGATGCTCGACGAGCTGCTGTCCAAGATCCCCGAGGGCGCCGCCCCGACCACGCACTCGGACCGGGGCTGGCAGTACCAGCACGCCTCATACACATCCAGGCTCGAGGCCGCCGGCATCGTCCAGAGCATGTCCAGGAAGGCGAACTGCATCGACAATGCCGCCACCGAGCAGCTCTTCGGCCACGTCAAGGACGAGTTCTACAGGGGCCGCGAGTGGAAGACGTTCGAGGATTTCAAACGCGACCTGGAGGAATACATAGTCCACTGGAACACGAGCCGGAGGCAGGTAAGATTGAAGGGCCTGACCCCGGAGGAGTACCGGAATCAGGCCCTTGCGGCCTAGTCGCTATTTAGGGCGTCCAAGATTTGGGGCGCAGTTCACACGGAGGTCGGGCTTTTTTGCAAACGCCGACGTATTGACGAATTTGGAACTGCTGGAAATACGAAACTATGCCGGTTTACTACGATGAATTGAGATATTCCAACCACGCCGGCTTTTCGCTAGAAAGTGCAAGGCATCTACCTACGGTTTTAGTTCAACAAGTTTCGGAGTGGTCGCGGTTGAGCGATTCATCGTAGTAAACCGCCATAGTTTTGGCGGAGGCAGTCAGATTTGTGGGTGTTAAACCAAAGAGTGTCCCTTTTGACTAGTCGTTTAAGAACGTCCCCAATGACTAAGTTGCAGGTGGCGGCGGTTGTGTTACACTAACGCTGCGTATATGACGCAAATATCTCGATACAGATCAATGATGTCCGTCGTTTTGAACGGAACTAGACTGTTTAGCCGCCCTGAAGGTTTATGCAGGGAGCATGTGATCACAGGGCTTGAAAAGAAAGTTGAGCAAACACTGTGTCTGATCAACAGCAAGAAAACGAAATAACGACGACGCAGGCCGCTCCCGCTGCACCGGTTGCGTCGGACCAGGTCGCGGCGCCCGCGCAAACCTCGGCTCCTGAGACGCCTACGCCTGCAACGGCTGAGAAGGCCGTGCCTGCAACTGGTGAGGAGGCTGCTCCGGCAAAGCCCAAGCGCACGCGCCGCGCGGCCAAGCCTGCCGCTGACGGCGAGGAGGTCACCAAGCCCAAGCGCCGTACCGCGCGCACGACGCGCGCCAAGCGCACCGTTGCAGCTGACTCCTCGGCGCCGATTTCCGATGAGGTCGCGCAGGCACGTGCGTTGGCGCAGATTAGCGAGGCTCAGGTGGTGCGCGCCCGCCGTCGTGCTGCTGAGCGCGAGGCCGCGGCTCTGACCGAGTTTGCAGCCCCGTCTGTGCCCGAGACGTCTGCCGCCGACCAGCCGACCGAGAAGCCGGTACCGCGCACGCGCCGTCGCACGGCTGCTAAGGCCGAGCAGGTTGCCGATCAGGTAACCCCCGAGCTCGCTGAGGCTTCGGTCCGTTCCGCGGCAGGGGAGGGCACATCGCCTGTTGAGCCCGCTGCGCCTGCCGAGGCCAGCGAAGTTCCCGTTGTCGATCCGGCTTTGCGCCCGCACCGTCGCGGTCGCAAGCCCAAGGCTTTCGTCGAGGCCGAGAAGGCCGCAGCCGCAGCCGCCGCCGCTCGGGATGCTGCGGCGACCGCCGAGCCTGCAACCGCTGCCGACGCGCCCGTCCAGGATGCTACGACTTCCGAGGCCGTTTCTGCTGATGTCGAGCCCGCCGACGTCCGCCCTGGTCGCAGCCATCGTACTGCTGCTAAGCGCACGTCCAAGGCCAAGGCTGCCAAGAAGGGTGCGTCCGAGGATTCCGCCGAGACGACCGCCGATGCATCGACTGATGCCGCCGAGCCCCAGGACGTCGAACAGTCTGCGTCCGAGAAGCCCAAGCGCGGTCGCAAGAAGTCCGCTAAGGCCAAGGCCGCCGAGCAGCATGCCGAGGCCGAGCCGCAGGGCGATTCCAATGCCGAGGCCAGCGATGATGCTTCGGCTAACGAAGACGCCGCCGCAGCCGATGGCGCCGCGTCCGCTGAGGCCGATGACAACGCTCGCCCCAACCGTCGCCAGCACAAGCGCAACGAGGAGCGCAACGAGCGCAAGGACGAGCGCAACAACGACCGCCGCAACCGCCAGCGCGATCGCAAGCAGCGCAACAAGGAGCGTAATGCCGCTCCCACCGAGCCCACGCTTTCGCGCGAGGAGCTCGCGGCCATGAAGGTCGCCGAGCTGCGCGAGAAGGCCAAGGAGTTCGAGATTGAGACGACCGGCAAGAAGAAAGCCGAGCTCGTCGAGGAGATCTACGTCACCGCCGCGAAGGCCGAGGGCTTCCGCGACATCAAGGGCATCCTGCAGATTCGTCCGGACAGCTCCGGTATCATCCATGCCCATGGCTACATGAAGTCCAACGACGACGCCTTCGTGCCCGCCTACCTCATCCGCTCCGCGCGTCTGCGCACGGGCGACGTCATCGAGGGCTCGCTTCGTCCTTCGCGCGGCGGCGACAAGCGCGCCGGCCTCGCCAAAATCACGACCGTCAACGGTCTAGACCCCGAGCAGATTCGCAACCGCCCCAAGTTCGGTGACCTCACCCCGGTCTATCCCAACGAGCCGCTGCGCATGGAGCATGGCAAGGACTCCATTACCGGTCGCGCCATCGACATCGTGTCGCCGATCGGCAAGGGTCAGCGTGGCTTGATCGTGTCCCCGCCCAAGGCCGGCAAGACCACAATCCTCAAGAAGATCTGCCAGTCTATCTCGATTAACAACCCCGAGGTGCACCTCATCTGCCTGCTCGTCGACGAGCGCCCCGAAGAGGTTACCGATATGCAGCGTTCCATCAAGGGCGAGGTTGTGGCGTCGACCTTCGATATGCCCGCCGACAACCACACTCGTGTGGCAGAGCTCGTCATCGAGCGCGCAAAACGCATCGTGGAGCTGGGCGGCGATGTTGTGGTGGTGCTCGACTCCATCACGCGTCTTGCCCGCGCCTACAACTTGGCGGCGCCCGCCTCGGGTCGCATCCTTTCGGGCGGCGTCGATTCGGCGGCCCTGTATCCGCCCAAGCGCTTCCTGGGCGCAGCCCGTAATATCGAGAACGGTGGCTCGCTCACTATCCTGGCCTCTGCCCTCATCGACACCGGTTCCAAGATGGACGAGGTCATCTTTGAGGAGTTCAAGGGCACCGGCAACATGGAGCTTAAGCTCGACCGCGACCTGGCCGATCGCCGCATCTTCCCGGCTATCGACCCCGTTGCCTCCGGTACGCGTAACGAGGACCTGTTGGTCGACGAGCAGATGCGTCCGTTTGTCTTTGGCCTGCGTCGCATTCTTGCCGGCATGAACAACACCGAGCGCGCGGCCGCATCATTTATCAAGGGTCTAAAGGGCACCAACACCAACCAGGAGTTCCTGGTGCGTTCGGCCAAAAAGCACAGCGACTACGAGCAGACGTTCTAGGTTGTCATCCACACGCAGCGTTAATCATCAATGCGATAAAGGGTCGGGGCTTTGAGCCTCGGCCCTTTTCTATATCGCCGCTTCGCACTTATTTTTGACCATAAGACTGGCAAGCAGCAGGTTTCCCGTTTCAATCCGACATCGTCGCTTGCAATCGACAGGGCGGTTTCGCATAATAGCTTTTAAGCTTCGCGACGGAAAACGCAGATGAAACGAACCATATACCGTTGCTTTGGGGCATAGCCCCGCTTCATCTTCTCTCGCGCAGCCAACTGAATGATGCGATTTGGGTGCTGGAAGATGGGGAGAGCTCATGGCTTCTTCTGATGCAACACAACGAGCAGTCCTTGCCGGACTTTCGTGCGGGATCGGCCTTGCCGCTCCCGTGGTTATGTATGCCGCGACGCTGCCGTTTTCGTCGGTGAACGAGACAGTCGTGGCAGGTGCGGTTCCCTTCGCCGTGGGCGCGGTGGCGGGCGTGGGTATCTATGCCGCCTCGCTGGGTATCTCCGAGTACCGTGCGCAGCGTGAAGAGCGTCTGTTCCAGCCCGATGCCATGGGCGGTGCCGCCAATCTCAATCAGCATCAAAGCGAGTTCAAGACCGCCTCGATTCCAGCTCAGCAGCAGGATGTGACTCCTTACGCTGCGGCTTCTGCTTCTCAGGCTCAGGCGGAGCAGTCTACCTCGGCATTCCTTTCCGGCCTGACTGGTGCGTTCCAGCGCCGTCATGCCGATGATGGTGTCCCTACCATCGCTCGAGCCGCAGATGCTATGGACGAGGCCGAGGCTTGGTCCATGATCGACAGTATGCTCGACGACGATTCGCCGGTGAGCTGCGACCCTGCACACTCGCGCGACGTCTATCAAGTCGCCATCGACGAGCTCACCAACGGCGGGCAGACCGGCTCCTTCAATCGCGACGACATCGCCGCCGCGGCACGCGCCGTGTCTGGCTCCCAGGCCGCCCCTGCGGGCAGCACGGCGGCTTTCGTGGCACTCGTCGCCAACGCGGCAGCCAATAACGCCTACAGCGCTACCTCGGCGGACGCGAACGCTTCTGCCGACAATTCGTACGTTGATGAAGCCATGACTGCGGACGAGGAGGCCGTTGCCGCCCGCCGTGCCGCCGAAAGCTCGCTGTGGGGCGCTCCTGCCCAGCAGCAGGCGGCTGAGGCTGCGCCGTACAATGCAAACCTCGCCAGCATGCCTATCATCTCCGGTGCCGCGGACATCGATCTCGATGACCTCGATGAGCCTGCGGCCATCACCGCATCGATTGATGTCCAAGATCGCATCGACACCGGCGACCTTCCGGACGCCTCGCTCGAGGTTGATGTTCCCATGGCCGATTACTCGGGCCACGAGGACATGTGGGCCGCCGCCACCGCGATTCTGGATGAGATTGACGAGTCTGCTCCTGTTACGGCCCCCGCTCCCGTCGCTGCCCCTCAGCCTGCTGCCCCCGCCTATGTCGGCCGTCACAGCGCTGTGTTCCCCGAGGATACTGCCCGTATCTCGCGCGAGAGCATCGAGCGGGCCGAGGCTATTGCCGCCGGCATTATGGAAAACCGTCGTCACGAGCGCGTCAATCAGATCCTCGAGGAAGAGATCGAGCGCCTGCAGTCCTCTACCGCCAAGCGTACGGGCCGTGCTTATCTGAGCGTTATCGAGGGCGGTACCGCCAGCTTCGCGCCGCTCCGCGCGGAGGCATAACTTCTGCATGGTTAAGATCAATCGAAAATGGGCGGTCGTGACCTGCCTGATGGCGCTCTTGATCTGGGGCAATTCGCTGGTTCCCGGCTCGGGGTCGGGCTCGCTGAGCCTAACGGTCATGGAAGCTATCCGCGGTTTCCTGCACGGCGTGGGACTTCCATATGAATGGGTGACCAACTTTGTTGTTCGCAAGTGCGCGCATTTTACCGAGTATATGGTGCTCGGCATCTTGGCAACGCACGCCTTTGATTTTGAGGGCCGGCGCACCTTTGACGTGCTGCTGCCCACGGCGGTGTTCCTGCTGCTGATTCCCTCGATTGACGAGACGATTCAGCTCTTTGTGCCGGGACGCGCCGGCATGATCACCGATGTGATGATCGACTGCTGTGGAGCGGCAACGGGCGTTGTGCTCCGATATCTCTTACGGTCGCTTATATGTGCCAAAAAGGCCGCCTAGGACGTATGCTTGGTGCTAGGCGGCCTTTTTTATTAGAGGGCTTATATAGGGCGTGGTGGCGTCGTTCCGTAGGTTGGATTTGCCGGGCGCGCCATGCCCTGTGGGTGCGTCTGTTACTGAAGCGCCTGCGCGCCCAGGGCCAGGCAGCCCATGATGCCCTGCTTGCCCTCAAGGCTGTTGTTGACAATATAGGTATCGATGTCGTTGACCTCGGGCGTGACGATATAACCGTTGAGCATTTCGGCGCACTTCTTGCGCGCGAGCGGCACGATGGGGGTGTGGTCGGCCACGCCGCCACCGATGATGATCTTTTGCGGCGCGTAGCACAGCGTGTAGGTCATGAGCGCCTGTGCCAGATAGCCTGCGAGCAGGTCCATGGCCTCCGGGTCATCGGCCATGTCTCCGGCGCTCTTGCCATCCCAGCGCTTTTTAACGCCGGGGCCGGCGATGAGACCCTCGAGGCAATTGTCGTGGAAGGGGCAGGCGCTATGCTCGCCGATGGTGTCGCGCGGGTCGCGCGTGACCAGGATGTGGCCAGCCTCGGGGTGCATCATGCCGTGCACGAGCTGGCCGCCCGAGAGCACGCCGGCGCCCACGCCGGTACCGATGGTCAGGTAGACCACGTCCGTGAGGCCCTGGGCGCAACCAAAGGTGACCTCGCCCAGGCAGGCGACGTTGACGTCGGTATCGTAGCCGCAGGGGATATTGAGTTCGTTTTGGATAGTGCCCAGCAGATCAAAGTAGCGCCATGCCGTTTTGGGCGTCTCCAGGATCTTGCCGTATTGGGGCGAGGCGGGGTTGACTGCGGTAGGGCCAAAGGCGCCAATGCCCAGCGCGGCGATGCCCTTGTCGGCAAACCATGCGTTGACGGCCTCGACGGTTTCCTGCGGAGTCGTGGTCGCGATCTGCTCGCGCTCCAGGACCGTACCGTCTGCATAGCCCGTGGCGCAGACCATCTTGGTGCCGCCGGCCTCGAGCGCTCCGATAAGCTGCTGTTCTGCCATAGTATTCCTCTCTCTGGGACGAGTTGCTCCGTGACTAAAGTATAGAGCTCTAAACCATTTAAGAAAGCGCTATAAAAAGAAGCCTCGCAACGCGGCGGGCGGTGCGGGGCTTCTTTGGTTGCTTTAGTTGTCGGGCCGTCCTTACCCGCGCGGCTTGATTTTATCACGTAGCGACTTGAGGTTCTCCAGCGCCGCGTTGAGCGTCTCGTCACGCTTGGCAAAGTGGAAACGAATCAGATGGTTGACGGGCTCGCGGAAGAAGCTCGAGCCGGGCACTGCGCCCACACCCACTTTAGACGCGAGGTCTTCACAGAACTCGAGGTCGCTGTCATAGCCAAACTCAGAGATGTCCATCATGACGTAGTAGGCGCCCTGCGGCACGTTGTGCGTGAGGCCGATGCTGTCGAGTCCCTGACAGAACAGGTCGCGCTTGGCGGTGTAGAGGTCGAGGACCTCCCGGTAATAGCTATCGTCGAAATTGAGGGCGGTAACGACGGCCTCTTGCAGGGGAGCGGCGGCGCCTACGGTGAGGAAGTCGTGGACCTTTTTGATGCGCTCGGTGATTTCGGCAGGGGCGATAGTGTAGCCCAGACGCCAGCCGGTGATGGAGTAGGTCTTGGACAGCGAGCTGCAGCTGATGGTTCGCTCGAACATGCCGGGCAGCGTGGCCATATAGACGTGCTCGTGGGGCGCGTAGACGATGTGCTCGTAGACCTCGTCGGTGATGCAGTAGGTGTCGTACTTTTTGCAGAGGTCGGCGATAAAGGTGAGCTCATCGCGTGTAAAGACCTTGCCGCAGGGGTTGGAAGGGTTGCACAGGACGATGGCCTTGGGGTCGTTGTCGCGGAAGGCCGCCTCGAGTGTCTCGCGGTCAAAGTCGAATGTGGGCGGGTTGAGCGGCACGTAGATGGGCTCGGCACCCGAAAGGATCGTGTCGGCGCCGTAGTTCTCGTAGAACGGCGAGAAGATGACGACCTTATCGCCGGGGTTCGTGACCGTCATCATGGCGGCCATCATGGCCTCGGTGGAGCCGCAGGTGACTACGATATTCTCGTTGGGGTTCACCGGCATGCCCATAAAGTGCTCCTGTTTGGCGGCAAGCGCCTCGCGCATGGCCTGGGAGCCCCAGGTGATGGAGTACTGGTGATAGAGCGGCTTGGGATCGGCGGCGATGGTGCTGAGGCTATCGAGCAGCTGCGCCGGGGGATCGAAGTCAGGGAAGCCCTGCGAGAGATTGACAGCGCCGTACTTATTGGAGATGCGTGTCATGCGGCGGATGACCGAATCGGTAAATCTTGCCGTGCGGTTGGAGAGTTCTTTCATGACGGTCCTTTCGAGGATTTGCAGTGGGGCAAGTTTACTCCTATGAAACCGGTGGGATTTGCTCGAAATGGTCTCGAAAAACTCTTTTCAAAATTCTTGAAAATTGGGGCTTGCATCGCGTGGCGTTCCTTGCAATAATAGTCGAGCGCGAAGCGCACAGGACACGGTGGGTGTAGCTCAGTTGGCTAGAGCGACGGGTTGTGGTCCCGTAGGTCGAGGGTTCGAGTCCCTTTACCCACCCCAGTTCTTGCTTCGTGTTGATATCGGGTCGTTAGCTCAGTTGGTAGAGCAGGGGACTCTTAATCCCAAGGTCCAGGGTTCGACCCCCTGACGGCCCACCACACGATATCTCCTCTAAAGTCCGCCACAACGGACTTTAGCTTTGGGTCGTTAGCTCAGTTGGTAGAGCAGGGGACTCTTAATCCCAAGGTCCAGGGTTCGACCCCCTGACGGCCCACCCAAAGATTGTTAAAGCGACTGGCTCAGGCTGGTCGCTTTTTTGTTGACCTCGCATGGGGTCGAACCCGAAAGGGTGCGGAGCTGAGGAAACGCGTAAGCGTTTGTCAGCGCAGCGCGCAAGGCGCCTTGGCGCCGCAGCGGCCGCCTGCGCAGCAGGCTGACCCTCTGACGGCCCACCCAAAGATCGTTAAAGCGACTGGCTCAGGCTGGTCGCTTTTTTGTTGACCTCGCATGGGGTCGAACCCGAAAGGGCACAGCCGCTTTCACAGATCGAGCCTACCCTGGGGATCGGTAAAACCGTCAGTACCCTCCTTGAGTTTCTTCTCGTCTGTCTTCACGCGACGCTCGAGCTTTTTTGTATCCTCGGCAGGCGGTAGGTTCTCGGGGACAATTCCGCGGTCGATGAGGCTGCCACGCACGCTTGTGTTGTTCTCGACGTGCTCTTGCTTGATCTGGTCCAGGCCGTACAGGTCGTGTTCCTCGGCGTTGAAGGCCGTCATCGAGTTCGTAAGGTCCTTTGCTTTGATGAGGACATCGGCTAACCTGTCCGCCAATGCCGCTCTCTTGGGTACGCCGAGCTGCTGCTTCATTTCCGCCGTGCTTCTGCCGCCGAATAACGCCTCATCGCCCTTCGACTTGATGATCGCGAATCCTTTGGAGTCCACGCCGCGTTTGAACGCAATACCCGAGAGCTGTTTCTCTGAATCGGATAGCGAGTGACGCGCCTGCAAGCGCTGAATCTCTGCGAAGCGCTGCTCTATGAGCTCTTGGCGGCGCGTCTGCACGGCAAAGTATGCCTGGGCGAGCGCGATCTCTGGCTTGTTTGAATCTCCGTTCTGTGCGATTAAATAGCATGCATAGCGCGTAAGTTTGTAGTCTTTAACCGCGCGAGCGGCGACACCGGCAGTTACCATTTTCGTGGTGTCACGAAAATGGGAATCAACTGGAGTTTTGTTTGTTTCGCATGAGACTTTTGCCCTCTTAACAACTTCGGCGAAGTTCTCCCATCGAGTGTACCCCATGGGTTCCATTAAATCGCGTGCGAGCCAATACTCAACGCCGTCTTCCACATTGGCGTAGCTATCAAGTTCGATACGCCACTTCTCGATATCTCTACTGTCCATATCTCCTCCTCGCTGGTCTATTTTCTATGCGGGCTTTGCCCGCTCTGTATTCAGAATAAGGATACGCTGTCGTGCGGACACGAATGGGCCCCGTGCTGCTTCGAGCTCACGGGGCCCATGGATATCGATTGGTTGTGTTCTGCTTTAGATAGGTGTCCGGTTTAATCCGCTCGATAGTGCGACCCGAGACTTTCGGTTCGCTTGCGCATGGCTTTGACCATTTCCTGTGCCAGCTGAATCTGCGATTGCAGGCGGGCGAGGGCTGCGACTTCGCTGTCCTGGGCTTTCTGTGTGCTCAAGGTCGTTGCCTCCGTCTTCAAGCCCTCAAGCTCGTGCAGTGCTTCGGATAGGCCTGTTTCGGTGCGGTTGATCATGCAATAGGTACTCATCGTGTGCTTAAGGCTGCGGGTCAGGCGCTCGGCATCTGTTGTGGCAATGCCGTGCTGGGGGAGGGCGATATCCGCCTTCAGGGCTGTCTTAGGCTCTTTCTGCGCTGCAAGGGCTGCCGATGCGCCTGCGATGCGCCCGAACACGATGCCGTTGGCGCTTGACAAGCCACCAATGCGGTCGGCTCCGTGCATGCCGCCTGTCGCCTCGCCGCAAGCGTAGAGACCCTCAACGCCCGTGTACGCGGTCTTATCGATCTTGATGCCGCCATTAGCGGCGTGGGCATACATCGCAACGCGCATCTCGTCAGTCGGAGCGATGCCGTGCTCGTCTTGCAGCCAGGTGGCAAAGGTCTGCACAAACTCTGGGAAATCCTCGCGGGGGAAGTCGTAGTGGAGTGCCAGGCCTTCGACACCTGCCTGATCGATGACGAGATCGATAGCGCGGGAGGCCAAGCGTGACGTGAAGGGACCATATCCAGAGCGCTGCTCGAGCAGGTCGTCCAGCTTGTCGTCGGCAATATCTACCGGCTGGTCTACATGCACGTAGCGCCAGGTTTTCTCGTTGAAGACCAAGTTACGCCTGGGCTCGATGAAGCCGGGCATCATCTGCATGAACTCTATATTAGTAAGTGTTGCGCCGTGCGCCAGTGCGATGGCCTGCGAGGAGCTGAGCACATCAGCCGACGTAAGGCTGCGCTCGAACAGGCCGCCTGTGCCACCGGCTGCGATGATCGTGGCCTTGGCAGCAAAGGGCACGATTCGATTTTCGGTAAGGTCGTGGAGTACGGTTCCGCTTATTCTGCCGTTCGTGTCCTCAACAAGGTCGATAAGCTCATGGCGGGGGAGCAGGCGAATGCCGAGCGACTCGATCCAGGTCGTCAGAGCGTCCTCAAGGGGCTTGCGGGTGAGGCCGCGCCACATGCGCGTCTTGTGGTCAAAGCAGGGGATAAATTGCTTTTGCTGGGCGCTCTCGGCACTTTGCGGACGTTGGAGTTCAACACCCAGCTCCCGTTCGAGCCATGTAATTGCCCGGGGAATGCCGTGGACGAACGTCTGGACGAGCTCGGGGTCGGCAACGCCGCCGCCGACGGCCAGGATGGTGTCGATGAGGTCCTGCTCGTCGTCTTCGTCGACGGGACCGATGAGGCCGAGGCCCCAGGTACCCGGGAAGAAGCTCGATCCACTCATGGTCTTGCCGGCGCTTGCCACAGTGACGGTTGCACCCGTGCGTGCCGCTTCGATGGCGGCACAAAGGCCCGCAATGCCAGATCCAATTACCAGTACATCAGTCGATTCCATCGGATTCCTTTCTCGTCCGGCGCATTGTCGCACGGTTGATCGGCAATGGGGCCGCAAAGACCCGGCAAATCGGTAAAGGGCAAATATGGCAGGTGGGTGTCATGGACGCTCTGACGCTCCATCTCATCACATCTTGTATTTCGCCCCAACTGATATATCGGCATTAGCTACCCTGCGACAGCGCAAACAAAAAGAGCCGCTACCCGGGTGGATAGCGGCTCCAAAGCTCAACTATATGAGCATCGCGCAAGCGCGATTAGGCCTTGAGGGCCTCCTCGACGGCGACAGCGCAGGCGACGGTGGCACCGACCATGGGGTTGTTGCCCATGCCGATGAGACCCATCATGTCGACGTGCGCAGGCACGGAGGAAGAACCGGCGAACTGGGCGTCGGAGTGCATACGGCCCATGGTGTCGGTCATGCCGTAAGAAGCAGGGCCGGCGCCCATGTTGTCCGGGTGCAGGGTACGGCCAGTGCCGCCACCAGAAGCGACAGAGAAGTACTTCTTGCCAGCCTCGAGGCGCTCCTTCTTGTAGGTGCCAGCGACGGGGTGCTGGAAGCGCGTGGGGTTGGTGGAGTTACCGGTGATCGAGATGTCGACGTTCTCGTGCCACATGATGGCAACGCCCTCGCGGACGTCGTCGGCGCCGTAGCAGTTGACGGCGGCGCGGGGACCATCGGAGTAGGGGATGGTCTCGACGACCTTGAGCTCGCCCGTGAAGTAGTCGAACTGGGTCTTCACGTAGGTGAAGCCGTTGATGCGGGCGATGATCTGAGCAGCGTCCTTGCCCAGACCGTTGAGGATGACGCGCAGCGGCTTCTTGCGAGCCTTGTTGGCGTTCAGAGCCAGGCCGATAGCACCCTCAGCGGCAGCGAAGGACTCGTGACCGGCCAGGAAGGCGAAGCACTCGGTGTCGTCGGAGAGCAGCATAGCGCCCAGGTTGCCGTGGCCCAGACCGACCTTGCGGTCCTCGGCGACGGAGCCGGGAACGGTGAAGGCCTGGATGCCCTCGCCGATGATGGCGGCAGCCTCAGAAGCGGACTTGGCGCCACGCTTGACAGCGAGAGCGCAGCCGAGGGTGTAGGCCCACTCGGCGTTCTGGAAGGCGATGGACTGGGTGTTGTTGACGATCTCACGCGGGTTGAAGCCCTTGTCGGTGCAGATCTGCAGAGCTTCCTCGAGGGAGGCGATGCCGTTGTCGGCGAGGCACTTGTTGATCTTGTCAGCGCGGCGCTCGTAACCTTCGAACGTAACAGTCATAGTTATTTCCCTCCCTTTCTACTCGTGAACCGGGAACACGCTGGCGACGGAGTGAGTCTCCTCGTCGGTGCGCGGGTCGATGTACTTGGCAGCGTTCTCCCACTGACCATAGTGGCCCATAGCGCCAGCGATGGCCTCCTCGGGGGTCTTGCCGGCCTTGACGGCGTCGGTGAACTTACCGAGGTTCAGGAACTCGAACGCGATGATCTCGTTCTTGTCGTTGAGAGCCATGCGGGTGACGTAGCCCTGAGCGAGCTCGAGGTAACGAGCGCCCTTGGCCTTGGTGCCGAACATGGTGCCGACCTGGGAGCGAAGGCCCTTACCGAGGTCGTCGAGGGAGGCGCCCACGGGCAGGCCGCCCTCGGAGAACGCGGTCTGGCTGCGGCCGTAAACGATCTGCAGGAAGATCTCGCGCATAGCAACGTTGATGGCGTCGCAGACGAGGTCGGTGTTGAGGGCCTCGAGGATGGTCTTGCCGGGAAGGATCTCGGAAGCCATGGCGGCAGAGTGGGTCATGCCCGAGCAGCCGATGGTCTCAACGAGGGCCTCCTCGATGATGCCGTCCTTGACGTTCAGCGTGAGCTTGCAGGCGCCCTGCTGAGGTGCGCACCAACCCACACCGTGCGTAAGACCGGAGATGTCGGAAATCTCCTTAGCCTGGACCCACTTGCCCTCCTCGGGGATGGGTGCGGGGCCGTGGTATGCACCCTTGGCAACGGGGCACATGTTCTCCACTTCCTGTGAGTACTGCATGCCTCTCCTCTCTATCGTGTTGGCGTCCCGTCTGGGGGTCGTGGCTGGCGATTGCCGGGCGACCCTTCGAAAGGGACATGACATGCAGCCCCTATAATACCGCGAAATGCACGGAATATTCGGCGAACGGCTCAGTTTTCGTAGCGAGAAGCGCGGAACTTTCAATTGAAACGATTTAAATGAGAATAATTCATTAGAAGCGCGTGTCTTATATTTGTCGTTTTTGGTCAGCTTGCGGAAACCTCGCATTGTCCGACCTGCGCCGAAGTGCCGTTCGCCGGTTGTTTACTGCCATTTGCCGTGCGCGGATGCCATTTTACGTGTTTGTTTTGATAGTACGCTTCAATCGTGGTGTATTGGAAGGCGCAAGTTGTTGCCGCTGAAGGGGGTGCCGTGCAGCGCGTTTGGAGAACGGTCACCGGCTTTTACCATGTTTGTGCCCGTGGCACCGGAAAGCAGATCATCTTTGAGACCGATGACGACCGGTGGGAGTTTTTGGAGCTAATGCGCGACTGCTGCCGTGATGCCGGCGTGATGGTCGTGGCGTGGTGCCTTATGAGCAACCATGTGCACCTGGTACTCGCGGATTATGAGGACGCGATGAGTGCAGCCATGCAGCGGCTGCTGTTGACGTATGCTCGTCGGTTCAATAAGCGCACTGGGCGCGCGGGCTGCCTGTTTCGTGAACGTTTTGAGCGCCGCTCGCTCGATACCGACTGGCGGGTGATGGAGGCTATTCGCTCCGTTCACGCCAATCCGCAGAAGGCGGGCATGAGCCTAATCGAGCGTTATCCCTGGAGCAGTTTTGCGGAGCATCTACGCGCTTACGACAGTGGCGCGGCAGATGCTACGAGGGGATTTTCCGATCCTTCTTGCGTGCTTGAGCTTTTCGGTTCTGCCGAGGGCTTTATTGCCTATTCGCTTTCGACGCCCGACGGCGGCGAGCCAGCGCTGTGCGATATGAAAGAGACGGAGTGGGAACGGCACGCCTTTGCCGACAAATTGGCGAAGGGGTTCGGGGTTTCGCTCCACGGGGTTAAAGCTGCGCCGTCGGCGCAGCGCAATAGTGTAATTCTCGGATTACACGATGCCGGTTTTACGGTGCGCCAGATTGAGCGCTATACCGGGATTGGCAAAAGTACGGTTTCTCGTATTGTGCGTGCTTATGCGCAAGTGGACGCGCAGGCCGAGGGCTCGAAATAAAGGCAGAAAAGAAAATGGCCGAATCGCGAAAGTTAAGCGATTCGGCCAACAGAATTCTTCAGATTCGAGACAACTATTACTGATTATTTTGCCCCTCGAGCATACCGTCGAGGGTGCGCCAGGCGAGCTCGGCGCATTTGACGCGGGCGGGCATGTGCGAGATGTCCTGGAGCTGGGCAGCCTCGTCCAGGTCTTCCAGGTCTTCCTCGGAGAGCTGTTCGCCGCGGATCATGGCGAGGAAGAGCCCCGCCAGGCGGCGCGCCTCCTCGACCGTCTCGCCGGTGATGAGGTCGGCCATGATGTCGGCGCTGGCCTGGCTGATGGCGCAGCCATGACCGGTAAAGGAGGCCTCCTCGATCACGCCGTTCTCGACGCGCAGCTGCAAGGTGAGTTCGTCACCGCAGCTGGGGTTGATGCCGTCGTGCTCGTGCGTGGGAGCGTCCATCTCGTACTTATAGTCGGGGTGCGAGTTGTGCTCCATAAATGTGGTGGAGGTGTACAGATTACCCATTGAACGTGCTCCAAACGTGATGCAGACCGGCGATGAACTTGTCAATGTCGGCCTTGTCGTTGTAGAAGGCCACGCTGGCGCGGCAGCAGGCAAGGTTCTCGACGCCCAGCCAGGTGAGCAGCGGCTGTGCGCAGTGGTGGCCTGCGCGGATGCACACGCCGTCCATGTCCATGATGCTCGCGACATCGTGCGGGTGGATACCCTTGACGTTAAAGCTCACGACGCCATGGTGATTGTCCCAATAGATGGAGCCGATAATCTGGACAAAGTCGAGCTGCATGAGTTCGCCCATCAGGTAGTGGACGAGTGCCTGCTCGCGTGCCTGGATGTTTTCGTAGCCCACGGTGTTAACCAGGTAGTCAAGCGCCGCGCCCGTGGCGAAGATGCCGGCGGCGTCCTGCGTGCCGGCCTCGAACTTCTCGGGGACGGGCGCCCAGACGGCGTCCTGCTCGGTGACCGAGTCGATCATCTCGCCGCCGGTAAGCATGGGCGGCATGGCGTTGAGCAGGTCCATCTTGCCCCACAGCACGCCGATGCCCATGGGGCCCATGGCCTTGTGCGCGCTAAAGGCAAAGAAATCGGCTCCAAGGTCGGCCACATCGACCGGCATGTGCGGCAGCGACTGCGCGCCGTCGACGACCAGATAGCCGCCGTACTTGTGCACGAGCTTGCCGAGGTTCTTGACCGGGTTCTCAACGCCCAACACGTTAGAGACCTGACCCACGGCCAAGATCTTGGTCTTGGGGCCCACCTTGGACAGTACCTCCTCGGTCGTGAGCTGGCCGGTCTTGGTGGGGTAGAGGTAGACGAGCTTGGCGCCGGTCTCACGGCAGACCCGCTGCCACGGAATCAGGTTGGAGTGGTGCTCCATGATGGTGATGACGACCTCGTCGCCCGGTTCGAGGACCGTGGGCGCAAAGCTCTTGGCGACCAGGTTGAGCGACTCGCTCGTGTTGCGGGTGAAGACGACCTCGTTGGCCTGTGAGGCGCCGATGAGGTCGGCGATCTGCTGGCGGACCTTCGTGATGGCGTCGGTTGCCTCGACGGACAGCGAGTACAGGCCACGCAGGGGGTTGGCGTTCATGCGCTGATAGAAGTCGCGCTCGGCGTCGAGCACACAGGCAGGGCGCTGCGCGGTGGCGGCGCTATCGAGGAAGGCGATCTCGGGGTGCTGCTGGAAGAGCGGGAACTGCGCCTTGTAGGGGTTGGTCTCGATGTCTACGGTGGGCCAGCCGCGCGAAGCCTCGTCGCTGGCGTCGAGTTCCATGGGCTCGGGGGCAGTGCAGGTATCGCATTTAACGTGCTCGGTGTCGATCATGCGAGCTCCTCTTCAAAGTTGTCGATCAGGTTGTTGCCCAGGCGGACGACGGCTGCGCGGGTGCGCTCGTCGGTGGCGGAAAGCGCGGCGTCCTCCAGCTTGGCGCGGATGAACAGGTCCTCGGCGGCGTTTTGGTCAAGGCCGCGGCAGGCGAGGTAGAACAGCTGCTCGTCGCGGACGTGGCCGATGGTGGCGCCGTGGTTGCCGGCGACGTCGTCCTCGTCGCAGAGAATGACGGGAACGGTCTTGTTGTCGACGCCCTTGTTGGCCAACAGCACGGTTTCGCGCTCGGTGCCGACGGCACCCTTGCAGCCGTGCACGAGGTCGATGGTGCCGCGGTAGACCTTCTTGGACGTGCCGGTCAGTACGCCGTTGGCGTCGATCTCGCACTCGGTCTTGCGACCGCGGTGGCGCAGCTCGTAGTTAAAGTCGCGCACCTGCTCGCGGGCGCCAAGGTAGTCAGTATCGATGGTGACCTTGGCGGTATCGCCCAGCAGGTCGCCGGCAAGGCCGGTGGCGCTGGCGCCGGCACCCAGGACGGTGTGTTGCACGTTGACGCGCGCGCCCTCGTCCAGGAACAGGCCGGTGTCGTCGAGTGCGATCCAGCTATCGTCGAGCGTCTGCGTGCAGGCCACGTTGACGGTGGCGTACTCGTGGGCGCACACGCGCAGCACGGATCCCACGACGCCCTCGCCGGCAACGGGGGAGTCCAGGGCGATCTGCAGGTCGAGCGTCGACTGGGGACGGACGACGACGTCGATGGCGGCGATGGCCGCGGCGGCATCGACACCGCTCACACGCACGGTAACCGTGGCGTGCTTGTATGCGGGCACATCGATGACGACGCGCTTGGTGGCGTGGTCGGCCAGGTAGGTGTAGGCAGCCTCGCCCATGCCAGTCTCGAAGGCCTCAGCGGGGGAGAGCTCCTCCTCCAGCTTAATGGCACCGGCCTGGTAGACGGAGGTGGCGGGCACGTCGAGCTCGGTCTCGGGCGTGATGCGGGCGCGGTCGGCGGCATCGCCAGGGGCGGAGGCGCGGCGCTCGGGGAAGCGCTCGGCCATGGCGTCCATGGCGGCGTCGAACGCGTCTGCCACGCCAGCAAACTGCTCGTCCAAGCCCTCAACCTTAACGGTCTCGGCGGGAGCGGCGGCAAGCTCGTCAGAGAGCTCGAGCTTGGTCTGGTTCATCTTGAGCCAACCCCAAGTGGCAGCCGGCATCGCATTGACCTGTTCAAGGGTGGTAGCAGCGGTGTTCGTGGTCTGTTTCATTATCCGATCGCTCCTTCCATCTCGAGCTTGATCAGGTTGTTCATCTCGACGGCGTACTCCAGCGGTAGCTCCTTGGAGACCGGGTTGGCAAAGCCGTTGACGATCATGGTACGGGCCTCTTCCTCCGAGATACCGCGGCTCATCAGGTAGAACACCTTATCGTCGCCGATGCGGCCGATGGTGGCCTCGTGGCCGACGTCGACGTTCTTGGCGCGGATGTCCATGGCGGGGATGGTGTCGGAGCGGCTTTGGTCGTCGAGCATCAGTGACTGGCAGCTCACGGTTGCCTTGGAGCCCTCGGCCTTGGGCGTGGCCACGATAGAGCTGCGGAAGGTCTGGATGCCGCCGCTCTTGGAGATGCCCTTGGTCTCGACGGTTGCCGAGGTCTCGGGCGCGTTAAGTACGACCTTGCAGCCGGTGTCGAGGTTCTGGCCGGCACCGGCAAAGGTGATGCCGGTAAAGCTCGAGCGGGCGCGGCGGCCGTTGAGCACGCTCATGGGGTAGAGGTAGCCCACGTGGCTGCCGAAGGAGCCACTGATCCACTCGATGTCGCCGTCCTCGTCCACGCGCGCACGCTTGGTGTTGAGGTTGTACATGTTCTTGGACCAGTTCTCGATGGTCGAGTAGCGCAGGTGCGCACGCTTGCCCACAAAGAGCTCCACAGCGCCGGCGTGGAGGTTGGCCACGTTGTACTTGGGCGCGGAGCAACCCTCGATAAAGTGCAGGTCGGCATCGTCCTCGACGATGATGAGCGTGTGCTCAAACTGGCCGGCGCCCTTGGCGTTAAGGCGGAAGTAGCTCTGCAGCGGGAAGTCCAACTTGGTGCCCTTGGGAACGTAGACAAACGAGCCGCCCGACCACACGGCGCCGTGCAGGGCCGCAAACTTGTGGTCGGTGGGCGGGATGAGCGTCATGAATTTCTCGTGGATGAGCGGCTCCCACTGCGGATCGTGCAGGGCTTCCTCAATACCGGAGTAGACGATGCCCATCTTGGACGCCGTGTCCTGCATGTTGTGGTAGACCAGCTCGGAGTCGTACTGCGCGCCGACGCCCGCCAGGTAGCTGCGCTCGGCCTCGGGGATGCCCAAGCGCTCAAAGGTGTTCTTGATGTCGTCGGGCACCGACTCCCAGTCGTGCTTTTGGTCGGTGTTGGGCTTGACGTAGGTGACGATGTTGTCCATGTCCAGGCCCTCGATGGAGGGGCCCCACGTCGGGTCGGGAAAACGATTGAAGATCTCGAGGGACTTGAGGCGCAGGTCGAGCATCCACTGCGGCTCGTCCTTTTTGGCGCTGATCTCGCGCACGATGTCGGGCGTGATGCCGGCGTCGAGGCGCTCGAATCCCTCCTCGCCATAGGTGAAGTCGTAGAGGCTGCGGTCGATGTCCGCGACCTCGGTGCGGTTCTTGGTCATTGCGTCGCCCCTTTACGCCTGCTGCTCGGCAGCGGCAGACTCGGCCTGGGCGCGCTGCTCGGCGGCCTCGCGCTCGAAGGTCTCAAAGCCGTTCTTGTCGATCCAGGGGATGAGCGAGGCGTTGTCCTCGCGCACGATGTGGCCCTTGACCATAACGTGGACGCGGTCGACATCCAGGTGCTCCAAAATGCGCGTGTTGTGCGTGATGATGAGCATGGAGCCGTCGCAGCTCTTGCGATACGCGTCCATGCCGTGGCTGACGGTGGACAGGGCGTCGACGTCCAGGCCGGAGTCGGTCTCGTCGAGGATGGCGAGCTTGGGCTGCAGCAACAGGAGCTGGAGCATCTCGACCTTCTTCTTCTCGCCGCCCGAGAAGCCCACGCCCAGCTCACGGTTGAGGTAGGCGGTATCCATGTTGAGCTCGGCCGCGAGTTCCTTGACGCGACGGCGGAACTCCTTGCCCTTCATCTCCAGGCCGGGGCGGCCGGCGATGCTGGCGCGCAAAAAGCTCGACAGCGGCACGCCCGGAATCTCGACCGGGGCCTGGAAGCTCAGGAACAGGCCGGCGCGCGAGCGCTTGTCGGTGGTGAGCTCGGTGATGTCCTGGCCGTCAAAGACGATGCGGCCGTCGTTGATCGTGTAAACGGGGTCGCCCATGACCAGGTGGCCGAGGGTGGACTTGCCGGCGCCGTTGGGACCCATCAACACGTGGGTCTCGCCGGCGGCGACGTTGAGGTTGACGTTGTGGAGGATGGTCTTCTCGTCCACGGAGGCGGTCAGACCTTCGATGGAAAGCAGCGGATTTGCGCTCATGCTGTCCCTCTCTGTATATGGTGTACTCATAGGTGTACTAAACCCTAGGAATCTTCTCGGAATAAAGTTACTATGGGTTCGGCGTTAGTCAAGGGAAAACCCGACTAATCCACTCGACTTTTCAAATTCTGGGACAAAATAACCTGTTGTGTTTGTCCCACTTACTTTAAATTTGGGACAAACAAACCTGGTTATGTTGTCCCAGATGCGATGGGAGGGTAGGTATGCTCATTTCTTCCAAGGGCCGCTATGCCCTCCGACTGATGATCTATATCGCGGCGCTGGGCGACGCCGAGGGCAAGATTGCCTTGCGCGAGGTTGCCGACCGCGAGCATATCTCGCAAAAGTATTTGGAGCAGCTGGTACGTCCGCTTATGAAGGCGGACCTGCTTAAGAGCGTGCGTGGCAAGGGCGGCGGCTACATGATGGCCAAGGACCCGGCCGAGGTGCGTGCCGGCGACATCTTGCGTGCCGTTGAGGGCAGCACGGCTCCGGTGGCGTGCGATGGCATCGACAACAGCTGCGCCCGCAGTGACTTGTGTTCCACCGTCAAGTTCTGGCGTGGCCTTGACGAGGTCATCGAGAACTATGTCGACGGCGTGACGTTGGCCGACCTGGCCGCCGTCCCCGAAATCAACTTCGACATTAAGCTGTAGGGCTGCAAATGGCATCTCTCGACAAGGTGTATAAGCAAATTGAAGTTTTTGCTCGGGAATGTGACGCCGAGAAGGTTGTGCTGTTTGGCTCCCGCGCTCGAGGTGACAACTTGCCTAAGAGCGATATTGACATCGCCGTAGCAGGTTGCCGGGATTTCGGCCGGTTGTCATATTTGATCGAGGAGCGTCTTGATACTCTTTTAGATGTAGATGTCGTCAATCTCGATGAGCCCTTATCGCAGCAATTGCTCGATGAAATTGCCAGGGATGGTGTGATTCTGTATGAAAAAATATGAGAACTTTGCCAGCGCCTTGGCGAATCTTGAGGATGCGCCCAATCAGGATCTCAACAATGATTTTGTTCAGAGTGGATTGATTAATAAGTTCAATCTTCAATTTGAACTGAGCTGGAAGCTCCTTAAGCGTCTGCTCGAGTATGAGGGCGCCACGCTTGCCGCGTCGGGGTCTCCTCGTGCCATCTTGAAGGAGTCCTACCGATTCTACGACTTTATTGATGAGGCAGCCTGGCTGGATATGCTCAGAGACCGCAATACGAACGTCCATATCTACGACAACAAGCTCGCTCAAGATTTGATTCAGCGCATCTTGAACGTCTATATTCCCGCTTTCTGTCAGTTGAGAGACGGGCTGACGAAACGTTACGGCGAGCTTCTGTTGGCGCCCGATGACCAGTTTGTCTAATTCCTTAAGATTTCGCGGAGGGTTGTTGCCGTTTACCGAGGGGTTGTTGTGTAACAACGGGCGAGCTGCAATACTTATTTTTATCTTTGCAAACTGAACTTTAACTACACCAATGCAGGGAGGATCTTATGCAGCCCAAGCATTCCGCGATTGTCGCGGGCCTGACGCTGGCGCTTTCGTTTGGCGCCGTTTCCGCGCCGGCACCCGCCGCTGCCGAGGAGCCCACGCCGGGCGTAGCCTCGGATGCCACCGATATCGATAAGGGCCTTTACACCCAGCAATCCTTCTCGGGCGTGCTGAGGTCGGTTCAGGGCGTTTCGTTTGTCAACGTGACCGCCGAGATGAAGTACTTCACCAAATACGAGAGCCACGGCAACTATAACCAGGGCTTTTCGTATGGTGACGGCTACAACGCGCTGGGCTATTACCAGTTCGACCGTCGTTGGTCGCTCATTCCGTTTATGAAGCAGGTCTACAACTACGATTCTGCTAAGTACGGCATGCTTAAAGCTGCGATTGATCGCGGCAGCGAGATTTCCAACACGAGCAATGCCATGTACGAGAACGGCCAGCTCACCGAGCTGGGCCGTATTGCGCAGGAGGCCTTCCAGGGCGCTTATAACATCGACCCTGCTGAGTTTTCGGCTCTGCAGGATGCGTATGCGTACAACTCGTACTATGCGGTGACCGAGGCGTGGCTCAAGAGCGGCCTGGGTATTGATATTTCGGGCCGCGCCGATTGCGTCAAGGGCATGGTGTGGAGCATTACCAACATGTGCGGTACTGGTGGCTGCAGGGACTTTTTCCGCTGGGCGAATCTTTCCAACGATATGTCCGACCGCGAGTTTGCAACGGCGCTCTCCAATAGCGTGGTCAACAATGTCGCCACCAAGTTTTCAAGTCAGCCCCAGTATCATGAGGGTTGGAAGAACCGCTACCGCAACGAGCTGAAGGACTGCTTGGTTTATATCGCCGAGGACGAGGCCGCTGCCGCTGCGACGCCCGTGCAGCCCGAGCCTACGCCGGCGCCCTCGCCGACGCCTGATTCGAATGACGGCTCGAGTGACGATGCCAACGATGACAGGATGGATGCGCCCTCGACCGATGCTGACGGTAATGGCTCTGCTGGTGGCGCTATCAACGACGGTTCCACCTCGAACGGCTCCGATTCGAACGGCTCTGCTGCGGGCGATTCGTCTTCAAGCTCTGCCGGCAATACGGGCAGCGCCGCCTCTGGTTCGACCGACGCTGGTTCCTCTGACTCTTCCACTGGCTCGAGCGATTCTTCCGCCGATACTGGTTCTAGCAATGACTCTAACACTGGCGCCGCTTCTGATTCCGATGCTTCCAAGGACGACTCGAATAAGGCGCCGGACGCTCCCGTTGCTTCGCCGGACAAGAAGCCTTCTTTCTCCGTGCAGCTTGGTTCTACGCTGGGCTCTTCGCTGATGGCTGGTGTCAATAACTGCTCGACCCAGAACAAGGACAACTCTGATCAGGTTTCCACGGAAAAGACCGAGGCCGCAAAGGGCGACTCCAAGGACAAGGCTTCCGAGAAGACCAAATCCGATAAGGGTTCTAGCTCTGAGGCGAAGGACGACAAATCCGCTCAGAAGAAGGACGAGAGCAAGACCGAGGGCGAAAAGAAACAGTCCGAAGACGACGACAAGAGCGGTGCTGACAACCAAGTCCAGGAGCAAAATGACTCCAAAACGGTTACCACTACAACCACCACGACCACCACAACCAAGTCATCTGGCGGCAACATGCCCAAGACGGGCGACCTTATCGTTATGGCGAGCCTTGCCAGTGCAAGCTTGGCCACGCTGGGTGCCACGTCTATTGTGAGTGGCAAGCATAAGCTCGATCAGCAAAAGAAGGCTGCTGGGCAGAACGACTCCGAGGAGTAGTCCCTTTCGGTTGCCCGACAACTAAAGATTCGCAATGGGGGCCGGTGCAGTTGCATCGGGCCCCATTTTGTTGCACAACGATTTGTTATGCCCCCTCAAGGCCTTTGTTCCTACCGTTGCCCGATGCCTTTGCACGGATCCAGCGTTGCACTTGAACTGCTCGCTACAATGGGCTTCGTGCTGCGTTTTAGGGAGTAGTTACGGTGTCTGAACAGGAGTATTGCAACAGTGACGATACTTTTGGCGTACGGCTTGTCAACCATGTCGATGATGCGGTTTTGCCGGTCGGTGTGCATGATTTTGCCGATGCCATTGGTCGTTGCATGCTGGTTGACAAGACCATGTTTATTGCCGATGTGTTGGACTGCGACGCGTCCGTTGTGGTGTGCTGTCGACCCGAGGGTTTTGGCAAGAGCATGAACTTGTCGATGCTCAGGGCTTTTCTGGAGCGTCCAGCGGTCGGTCGCTCTGGTCAGCGTTTGTTTGCCGATGCTCAGATTTGGGATGCGAACGGCGGGCGCTATCGGGATGAGTATGCTTGCTATCCGGTGATATCGCTGGACTTTTCTGGCGCTGGGAGGCGTGGCCCCGCTGTTGCCGGCGTCGTGCGCGATGCCCTTTCGGGCGAGTGCGCTCGCTTGTTGGCGCTCTTGGAGGCTCCGGATTTAGCTCGAGATAAGGTGCGTCACATCGAACGTGTCGCGCGTGGCGTGGCGAGCGCGGACGAGGTTGACTCGGTGCTCGGTGTGCTCATAGAGCTGCTGGAGATTGCCTGCGATGAGCAGGTTGTATTGCTCGTTGATGGGTACGATGCGGCGTGGTCTCGCCGTGCGAGCGCGAGGGACGCTTCCGACGCCGATCCGGCAGAACTACTTGACCGTGCGCTGTTTGACGCCATTGCCACTGCGCGCGATTCGTTGCGGCTGACGTGTCTGATGGGGGAGTGTCCCGGTCCTGCCGAAGCGGCGCTTTCTTCGCGCGGCTGCTCGTATTGTCTGACGACGCCGCTGTCGGCGTGGTGTGACCGTTGGTTCGGTTTTTCGGATGCCGAGGTCGAGGCTCTTTTGAATCATGCTGGGCGCGAGGAATATCTGAATGATGCGCGTGAATGGCTCGAGGGGTATCGGTTTGGCAGGGCCTATTGCTCGAGTCCAGAGCGTGTGATCGGTTTTCTGGGCCGAGGCTGCACGGCGCCTGTGCGTGCCGATCTGTATGGATATGCCGATTGCCTGAGTAGGGTAGTTGCCGGGTGGAATCTCGACCGCCTTTCGGTCTTGTTTGATTTGCTCGAGGCCCATGGGTGCGCTGAGGCCCCGCTTTGTTTGGGCACTGCAGAGCCAGATGTCTCGCCTGACGATGGCATGTGGACAGCGCTGTATCTGTCCGGTTTTCTCACGACGGATATGACTGAGGAGTCAGAGCATGGCGATCGCTTCCGTGCTTTGCGATTGCCCAATAACGAGCTTCGCCAGGCCTTGCGTCTAGTGATTATTGAGTGGTTTGAGTGCGCTGCAGAAGACATTCGAGACGTCGATGCGTTTCGCGACGGGCTGTGCCATGGGAACGAGGATACCGTGAGGCGGGCGCTAAGCCGCATCTTGGGAGATGCGGGAATCGGTGCGACCGACCCAGATACACCGCTGCCATATCACCTACTCTTGCAAGGACTCTGCTTTGGATTGCCGGGCTATGCCAATCCTGCTTCGAGGCGAAAGTGTGGCGCGGATCGCTGGGACATCCAGGTTTTTCCTACGGGCGCCGCGTTCGACATAGCCGATACGATCGGTATGCTCGATGAACGTCCGCTGATAACGATCAACATGATGTATGACCCCGGTGTGGATGCGCTGGGCCTGGAATTGCTGGCCGTGCAGGCGCTGCTCGACATAGAGCGCGACGGCATCGACGAAATCCGTGTGCCGCGACCCGGCGTTGGCCGCATGCGCTGGGGGTTTGGGTTTGATGGACAGCATGTGGCTACGGTGTACCAGCGGCTTTAAGCGCTGAGGTGTTTCCGGCTTCCGTTACTCGGTGTCCTTCATGGGTGGCATGGGCTTCCAGTTGGGATCCTTGATGATCTTGCGGGCGTCTTTCATGCCACGGCGCAGCGCCGGAATACCGGTCTTATAGCACTTATCGACCGCAGCCAGGCGAATGAATTCCTTGCAGAAGGTCGCGGCATTGCCCAGGCGGAACAGCATGGGGTGGTAGTCACCGTAGATCTGCATATAGCGAGCGAGGAAGCCTCGGTTGCGCATGATGTAGTAGCGGTTGGTGTCGCTCGTAGAGTTGAGCTGGCGCTTGCCGGCGATATCCCAGTTAGAGACGGCGCGGGCGCGCTTGAGCACCACGTCGGCCACAACAGCGGCGGGGAAGTGCTGGCTGGCCACGTAACCATAGCAGGCATCGTCGCCGTAGATGAAGAATCGCGCATCGGGCAGGCCGATCTTGTCGACCACGCGGCGCGAGAACATGCCGCCCTCAAAGCATAGCTGGTTCATGGCGCGGTAGCCCTCGGGTCCCAGGTCCCACTTGGCGACAGGGTTGGGAATGCCGAGCGAAAGGATGAGTTGGTATTGCCAAAAGAAGGCGCCGCCGTCAAAGTCCAGGCGCGAACCCTGGATGACGTCGTAGCGGTCGGTCCACTTGGCAAGACGCTCGATGCCTTCGGGGATGACGAGCACGTCGTCGTCCATCACCCAGAACCATTGAGCGCCCAGGTCGTAGGCGCATTTAGTGCCGGCGGAGAAGCCGCCCGCACCGCCGCCGTTTTCGAGCTGCGGGGCGTAGATGACACGGTCGGTGCCGCCCTGCGCGTCAGGCTGCTCGGTGTCGATGCCCCACAGGTTGGCCAGGCGCTCGTTGAATGCGGCGCACATGGCCTCGGTCTCGCGCGAATTCTCGTTATCGACAATCACGATGCGCCAGGGCGTTGCCGTGAGCTCGGTCATGGAGTCGAACAAGTTGGCCAGGAGTTCCTGGCGCTTGTACGTAACGACGACGATGGCGAGCTTGTCGATGGGGGCGGGAAGGGTTGAAGGCATGGGGCAATATATCCTTTCACGCGCGGCTGGCGATCGCTGCGCGGAAGCTATCGAATACGTCCTTGGGACTGTCTTATTGTAAAGGCTCGGTGCGCTTTGGCGGCAAGCTTTGAATAAAACGCAGGAACCTGCCACGGGCCCGCCGCATGACGTGGGGCTGCTTTGCCCGCAAGAGGCTCCATAGATTATATAAACGCCCGCTGGCGCGCTGACCCTTTGATACCATGAAACGACAGGTATTTCCTAAGGAGCACATTTGTCTACTAACGCCTCTGGCAGCCCTGTTCTGTCGCTGCTTATTCCCATTTACAATGTTCAGCGCTACCTGCGCGAGTGCCTCGATTCCGCCCTGGTGCAGACGCTCAAGGATATTGAGATCATCTGCATTAACGACGGGTCGACCGACAACTCGCCGGCGATTATCCGCGAGTATATGGAGCGCGATGGGCGCGTCAAGATGATCGACAAGGCCAACAGCGGCTACGGCGACTCGATGAACCACGGCCTGGAGATGGCGCGTGGCAAGTACGTTGGCATCTTGGAGTCCGATGACTTTATGGCGCCCGACGCACTCGAAAAGCTTGTCTCGGCCGCCGATAGCAATAATGCCGACTTTGCGAAGGCGAACTTTGATTTTTACTGGTCTAAGCCCGAGGAGCGCCGCTCGCTGCACGAGATGTTTAGACCTCAGGATTGCGGCAAGCCAGTGCACCCGAGCGATACGACGCAGTTCTTTAAGCAAAAGCCGTCGATTTGGTCGGCCGTGTACCGTCGCGATTTCCTTGAGCGCAACGGCATTACGTTCCTGCCGACTCCGGGGGCATCCTTTCAGGACACGTCATTCGCCTTTAAGGTGATCGCGTGCGCCGAAAAGGCTGTTTACCTGCATGATGTCGTGTTGTCTTATCGCCAGGACAACGAGAATTCCTCGGTCAATTCTTCGGCTAAGGTCTTTTGCGTCAATACCGAGTATGCCGAGATTGAGCGTTGGATTCGAGAGGATTATGCCCGCGACCACGCAAGCGTCGATGTCGCGCGCATGCTCAAGTTCAATCAGCTCATTAAGTACGATTCGTACATGTGGAACTACGTGCGCCTGGCGCCTAAGTTCTATAAGGAGTTCCTGGTGCAGATGGCCAAGGAATTTCAGGCGGCCTTGGACGCCGGGGACTTTTCGCTTGACGACCTCAAGCCGTGGAAGCGCGCAAATCTCGCTGCCATCCTCAAAGATCCTGAGGGCTGGGTTGACGAGCACCCGAGTTTTGCGACGGATGGTGCCTTGGGGCGTGCTAAGTATTACGCCTCGGTTGGAGGCCCAGGCGTGGTTGCTGCCTTCCTCATCGAATCGCTGAGGGGGTAGGTCGGCATGGGAGAGGCCTCGTGTCCTAAAGCTACCATTGTCGTCCCCGTTTACAACTCTGCGCGCTCCATTCAGCGATGCCTCGATTCGCTGTTGGCCCAGTCCGAGCGCTCGATTCAGGTTGTCTGCGTCAACGACGGTTCGACTGATGATTCGTTGAACGTGTTGCGCCAGATCGCGCAGGCCGACGATCGCGTACTGGTGATTGACCAGGAAAACGCGGGCGTCTCGTGTGCTCGAAATGCCGGTATCGATGTCGCCGAGGGCGAGACCGTCTTTTTTGTGGACGCCGACGATTACATCGATGCCCGGACGGTCGAGCACGTGCTGCATTCCATGGAGTCTGCAGATGCCGAGGCCGCCGTTTTTGGCGGCGTCTGTGAACCTGCCGATGCTGCCCCCAAGCGCGTCCAGCAACTCATGAGCCCCAAAGCTGGTACCTTCGGCGCCCGTGATCCCCAACTGCTGTTCCATTCGAATGCGCAGCCCTATGCCTGCCGTGCGGCTTTTTCGTGCGAGCTGCTCAATCGCGAAGGCATTCGCTTCGCCCCCGGTTTGGCTTTGGGCGAGGACGTCGTCTTCCAATTTGCGGCTTATGCGCTTGCCCGCAAGACCGTCGTCATGCCGGACAAGTTCTACCACTACGTGATGGAGAGCGAATCGGCGACGCACGAGTTCAACGGTGCCGAGGCTCGCGCCAAAAAGCTTGACGCCCACATGAGGATGCTCGAGGAGGTCTTGGAGGACTGGGCGGCCTACGGTCTTTTAGACCTGTGCCCCGGCGAGCTGATAACTTGGTTTTTGGACCTAATTGTGTTCGACCTGGCGCGCTTGGATGCCGATGACTTCTATCGCGTGGCGGCTCGCGTCAACATGGACCTCACGACGTTTTTGGGAACGGAGTGGGCGGATATGCCTGCTAAGGGTGCCGTTCGTCGTGTTGCCCATAAGCTCGTTGCGGCGACCTCGGGCGTTTCGATGGCAGACGCCACGCTGTTCTATCTTTCGACTCGCGGTCTCAAAGCCTGCCTGGAGCGCTTTCTCTAATTCCAAGCGCTGCCGCCCGCCGCAACTCGGCTGCTAAAATAACCCTGTTATACGCTATTCAACAGGAGGTTCTCTTGCAGAACTCTGATACCCCTAAAGTTTCGCTGCTTGTTCCCATCTGCAATGTTGAGCGCTACCTGCGCGAGTGCCTCGATTCCGCCGTGGCGCAGACGCTCAAGGACATCGAGATCATCTGCATCAACGACGGTTCTACCGATAGTTCGCCAGATATCATCCGCGAGTACATGGAGCGCGACCCCCGTGTAAAGATGATCGACAAGGCCAACAGCGGCTACGGCGACTCGATGAACCGCGGCCTGGAGACGGCGCGCGGCGAGTACGTGGGCATCCTTGAGTCCGACGACTTTATGTTTGAGGATTCGCTCCAAAAGCTGGTCGCCAAGGCCGATGCTGAGCATGCCGATGTCGTTAAGGGCGACTTTTACCTGTATTGGTCCACGCCCAGCGAGCGCCGTGAGCTGTTTGGGATCATCGACGAGCATATGACGGGCGCCGCGTATCGCCCCGTCGATCACCCGGGCATCTTCTACCGCAAACCTTCCATTTGGTCGGCTATCTATCGGCGCGCGTTCCTCAACGACAATCAGATTCGGTTCCTTCCCACGCCGGGTGCCTCGTATCAGGACGCAGGCTTTAACTTTAAGGTTTGGGCTTGCGCCGAGCGTGCCGCGTTTATTGCGGACCCCATTTTGTGCTATCGCCAGGATAACGAGAAGAGCTCCGTTAATTCGCCCAACAAGGTGTTTTGCGTGTGCGACGAATATGCCGAGATGCAGCGCTTTTTGGATGAGCGCCCCGAGCTCAAGGCTCAGCTCCAGGGGATTTTAATGCGCATGAAGGTCGATACGTATCGTTGGAATGACGAGCGTTTGGTCGATGAGTTGCGCGAGCAGTTTTGGGAGATGGCATCTCCCGAGCTCAAGGCCGATTGGGATGCCGGTCGCTTCGACCTGTCGCTCTTCGATCCGCGTGGCGAGACCGACTTGCGCCTGATGGTCAAGTCTCCCCGTGCCTATATCGATTCGCGCTTTGACTTTAAAAAGCCGGGCAAGCTCAATACGTTTAAGCATTACTTTAAGATTGGCGGCCTGCCGCTGGTCTGGCGCGTGCTGACGTATCAGCGCACCTACGGCGACAACCCACACCCTGATGACGTTTCGGCCGCACAGTAGGAGCGAGTGACTATGGCTAACCCCAAGATTTCCGTTGTCGTTCCCATCTATAAGGTGGAGGAGTGCCTGGCCTGGTGCCTGGACTCCCTGCTTGCGCAGGATATGCCCGATTGGGAGGGCGTGCTGGTCAACGATGGCTCGCCGGACGGTTCGCGCGATATTGCGGCTGCCTATTGCGAAAAGGACGCGCGCTTTACGCTGGTCGATAAGCCAAACGGCGGCTTGTCGAGTGCGCGTAATGCAGGCATCGCCGCGTCCACGGCACCTATCGTCGCGTTCTTGGATTCCGATGACCGCTTTACACCCGATGCGTGCCGCGTGATCGTCGATGCCTTTGAGCGCGAGGACTGCGACGTTTTGACCTTTGGCGCGAACCCGTATCCGCTGGAGGCGGGGTATCCGTGGCTTAACTATGTTCTGAGCCCGCGCGATGTGTCGTTTGAAGGCTATAGCTCTGACTTGCTGTTTAAGGAAGCATCTCGCCCCTTTGCATGGCGCACCGCCTGCAAGCGTGAGTTTTTGCTGGGTTACGGGATCGTGTTCGACGAAACCGTTAAGTATGGCGAGGACCAGGTCTTCGATTTTGCCGTGTACGGCCGTTCGTACAAGACTTCGCTTATCTCGAACAAGCTGTATGACTACCGTGTGGCGCGCAAGGGCTCGCTCATGGACACCATGCGCTATGACGACGAGACGCGCCTGCTAGAGCACGTGAAGATTTACTCCGCGGTGCTGGCTGACTGGCAGCGCGATGGTCTCGATGCCCAGCATGCCGATGACCTGGCGTACTTCCTGTGCGATCTGGTGCTGTACGACGCGCTCAGGTTGCTGGGCTCGGACTGCGGCAAGGTGTTTGCTGCCGTTGCCACTGCGCTTGCCGGTTCTGCCGTGGGCAGCGATGTTGCGCTCGCGCAATGCGCTCCTTCTGTCGCTGCCATGGTGCGCGCAGCGCTTTCCAGCGACGCCCCTAGCGCCCGTGCGTGCAAAAAGCTCATGTTCGATTACGACGTCTTGAGGTTTGGGCGCCTGGGTGCCTGCAAACGCATGGCAGCGAACGCCCTTGGAAAGCGAGAAGTGTAGATGAGTATCAAGCGTTTGGCACTTTGCCGCAGTCAGGGCCGTCTGTTTGTGCTGCTTCGTTTTGCCGGTCAGGATGTCGCCGCGCTTATCGAGCGGGAGGGTTCTCAGGCGTTTGCCCATGCGACAACGAGCGGTTCTTGTGTGCCGTCGCTGGTGTTCCCAGTCGATCATGACCGTGTGCTGGCGCTTTGCCCTTCCGTTTCCGATTACGAGCGCGAGCTCGCCGTCTTGGTGCTTCCGTTTTTGGATGGCTCGTCGATGGATGTCGTCTTTGCATCCGGTGGTCAAAGGTTGGGCTCCATTCGCCTCGATAGCCGCGTGGCCAAGCTGGAATCCAAGATTAACTACAAAGCAAAGGCTGCGATGTGCGCGCTCGTTCGCGATGCGCAGCGCGGCGAGTGCTGCGGTCGCTACGAGATCGATGCCGTTCGTTATTTACCGGCAGATGAGGGCGCCGTCTGGCGCTATGAGGCCAAGTGGGCGGGAGATCCCCAGTGCGCCCCCGAGCTCCAGATCTTCGATACGCACATGAATGCGATTGATGCCACCGTGCATATGTTTGAGTCACAGGTCGATGTTCTCCAGCAAAACGGATGTCGCGTCAATAAAACGTATCTGAGCGTTGAGATGCCTCAGGATATACGCGATTTTGTCGCGATTGCGGCTGATGCCACGGGCCAGATTCAGAGCGGTTTTTGCGCCATGGATGGCCGCCTGTACAACGGCATGGTCGACGACAGCTGGAACCGCATGAAGGATGCGCGTGCGGATGATGCGGCCTATCGACGCTGGTTTGATCAACATCGCGCAAGGCCGGGCGACTTGGCGTGTCAGTGCGTCGCCGCGGCGGCATTCGCCTACAGGCCGCTCGTGAGCATTGTGGTGCCGTGCTATAAGAGTGATCGGGTTTACCTGCGCGAGTTACTGGACTCGGTGCTAGCCCAGAGCTATGACAACTGGGAATTGCTGCTTATGGACGCCTCGCCCGAATGGGATGCGGTGGCCATCCTTGCGGCAGGCGCTCACGACGAGCGCGTTCGTCGCATTGAGCTGCCCGGCAACGGCGGCATTGTGGTCAACACCAACGCAGGTATCGAGCGAGCGACAGGCGACTACGTCGCGTTCTTGGACCATGACGACATTCTGGAGCCGGACGCGTTGTTCCACTATGTTGCCGCGCTGAACAAGGCTGCCGAGGGCGAGCGTCCCCAGGTCCTGTTCTGCGACGAGGACATGTTCCAGAAAACGGGGGAGTGGGGCCAGCCGGTCTTTAAGACGCAGCTCAACGTCGACCTGCTCTATAGCCATAACTGCGTGACGCATTTCCTGATGGTGGAGAAGGCACTCATCGATTACATTGGCACGTCTCCAGAAGACGCTGCGGGTGCCCAGGACTACGACCTGACGCTTCGCTGCCTTGCGGCGGGCGCGCGGTTTGAACATGTTGCGCACGTGCTGTATCACTGGCGCGTTCATCCGGGGTCGACCGCCGATGGCTCTGCCGATAGCAAGCCGTATGCCATCGAGGCCGGTCGTCTTGCGCTGCAGCGCCACTTTGACTCGTTGAATGTATGCGGAACGGTCGAGGAGACCGAGACGCCGTTTGTCTATCGCATGCGCTATGCGCTGCCGGAGCCTGCGCCGTTGGTGAGCATTGTGATCCCCACCAAGGATCACATTGAGACGCTCGACGCCTGTGTAATGTCGATCGCCCAGAGAGTCACGTATGCCAATTACGAGATTGTCTTGGTGGAGAACAACAGCGAAGCCCCGGAGACGTTTGCGTATTACGAAACCCTGCCAGAGCGCGTGGCTGCAGCATCCGAAGGTAAGGGCATCGCGCACGTTGTGTACTGGCCGGGCGAGTTCAATTACTCTCAGATCATCAATTTTGGTGCGAAGCACGCCAAGGGCGACTACCTGCTGCTGCTGAACAACGATACCGAGGTCATAAGCCCGGACTTTATCGAAGAGATGATGGGCTATCTGCAGCGTCCCGATGCGGGCGTGGTGGGCGCCAAACTCTACTTTGCCGACCATCTGGTGCAACATGCTGGCATTTTGGTTGGCGTGCGTGGCGCACTTGCCCATGCCAACCAAGACTTCTCGGCAAAGCGCGAGGGCTATCTTGCCCGTGCTGTGCGCCCGGGCAACTTTAGCGCCGTGACGGGTGCCTGCCAGATGGTGCGACGCGACGTATTTGAGCAGGTCGGGGGCTATAACGAGGAATTCGCCGTCGGTTTTAACGACGCAGACTTTTGCCTGCGCGTGTGGGAGGCAGGCTACCGCACCATCTTTACGCCCTATGCCGAGCTGTACCACTACGAGTTCACCTCACGCGGCAGGGAAGAGGCCAACGAGGAAAAGCTGCGCCGCTGGAAACGTGAACAGGCACTGTTCATTCAGCGCTGGCCGGAGTTCTTCTTGACGGGCGATCCGTGGTTGGGGCCTAACTTGTCTTCCGAGAGTGAGTACTTCTCGCTTTAGACAATGGTTGTTAGAAGGCCCTCAGCTTGACTTCGCCATGAGTTGGGAAGAAGGCAGCGTTTAGGCTATTTGTTAGTTTACATTACGATAGCTCGATACTTCTACGATAAGTTTGTACAGGCTTATACAACTCGATATAATCCGATATAGTTGCGATAAACTAATAAAGCTAAGATTGACCGATAATCGATTTCCTTGAGAGGCAAACAAGTGAGCGCCACAATATTCCATAACCCGTTTCGTCCCACTGCTGGCGCTGAGCCTCCGCGCATAATTGGTCGTGATGATATTGCCCTTGAGTTTACCGAGAGTTTGAATTCGGGAATTGGTGCACCTGCGAGGCTCATGCGCGTTGCCGGGCCAAGGGGTTCCGGAAAAACTGTTTTGCTCTGTGATCTTAGAGATCGTGCACGAGAGCTTGGATGGAAGACCGCTATTGTTTCTGCTGGCCCTAACCTATTGCTGGACTTGAGGGATCAGGTTGCTGATTCTTCCCTTGCGGCCAATGCTTCGGTCGGCGTAAACGCCGGCTTTGTTTCCGCGAAAGTCGATGTTGCGCCCAAAGAGTCGAGCCTTAGAAAGTTGCTAAGTTCGGCAGCGAAGTCATCCAAGGGTCTTTTTATTGCCATCGATGAAGTCCAGGACGCTCCGATTGACGATATGCGTGCCATTGCGTCTACGGTTCAGCTTTTGATAGGGGAAAAAGTAGATATTGCACTTGCATTTGCCGGTTTACCCGCCGGTGTTATGGATCTTATTAACGGCAAGGCGCTTACGTTCTTGCGTCGTGCCCTCCCCGAAGATCTGGCGCCTATCAACCAGGTGGAGGTAGCGCTCTCTATGGGCGATAGCTTTGTCGCGACTGGCTTGACCATAGAGGACAATCTCCTGTCGAGAGCCGCTAAGGCCACTAAGGGCTATGCCTATCTGGTGCAACTGGTCGGTTATTCCATTTGGCAGCGCGCCAACTTGCATCGTGCCAAAAGTGCCATTGTGAGCGAGCGCGACGTCACTGAAGGCATTGCGCTGGCAGAGGCTCGTTTTCACGATGTTGTTCACGAGCCCGCGATTTCTGGACTGGGGCTCAACGATATCAAATACCTTTTGGCCATGTGCGAGGATAAACAACAGTCCAAATCATCCGAGATTGCTAAGCGCATGGGTAAAAAGACCAATGAGGTCAGCTCCATTAGGGCAAAATTGCTACAAAGAGAGGTTATTCAGGCACCACAGAGGGGCTACGTGCAGTTTGCCGTGCCGGACCTAGATATCTATCTGCGAGAGAACGCCGAGGAGATTCTCGAACGGTTCTAGGTCGAGTGAGGGCGACGTCATGTTCTTTAAGACTGCTATCAGCGTCGATTGCCATATCGGGTTTTTCTGGGGCGGCAGTCCCCGTGATAATAGAGATATGGCATTCATCGTCGCCCGCTAATCAGATTTCGTCTATCTATAACATTGCGTGTTTTAATTTGCAGGAACAAAGATATCATTCGCAAAGCGTGAGGGTTATCTTGCCCGTGCACAACTGTTTTCGTTGCTAGACACCAAAAGCAACCCTTTTAGTTGCAAGAGACAAAATGCAACGGTTTTCGTTGCCTGATGCCAAACGCAACTCTTATTAAGTAGTTGTTAGCTTTCTCACATACATTCATTTACAACAGGCATCTACGAATTCAGCCGTCTCATATATTCCTAATAAGGCATGAGAAAATGAACCCGATACATGGTATTCAGCGCTAAAAGAGACGAAATGGACATACCGTCTCTATGCTGCCGATACGGCATCGCGAACAACCCCTTCGCGCGGTTGCCCTTGCCCTTGAGCGACTCAGGGAAGTAGATCTCGTCGAGCTCGCCGCCGCAGCCCCGCCCGGCCCTGAATGGGGGCAGTGGGCCGAGAGGCACTCGATCAGCCTATGGCGCATGGCGTAGGCGGTCTTGAGGCAGACGCGGCTGCGCTCGACCTCGTAGGCGGAGCCGGCCGTGTCGTCGAACGCCGCCGCGCGGATCACGTCCCTGACGGACTCAATCGCGCGGCGGCGCTCGGTCCCGCTCAGCTTCGCCATGTCCCGTTTGAAGGCGATTACCAGGTCCTCGGCGTTCATGCTGCCCCGCGGTCTACGAGGCTAACGATATGGCGCCGTGGGGACAGATGTGTGTCAATCCTGGTCTAACAGAGCTTTTTTAATTGACGCGCCCATATAAATCTTTTCTGCATACTCGACTGCTTATGCAGCCTCTGCGGCGCTCCGTAATTGGTAAAGCGACCTGACAGAGAGTGGAATTCGATGTCATAGCTGGCGTCTTCATCGGAGGACAAGACTGCTTGATGACTATATGTTTTCATCTCTAGCCATCTCAGGCTATTATAAATATATCCGTTGGCAGCTTTTACGATTTCCGGTACGTTCCAATCGGAATCATGTTTTGGTAGTTGATAGACATGACTTCTGCTTCGTATGTGCATTCAGTATTTTTGCACTGGATAAAATCAACTGCATCTAATTTAGCTAGATCGGGAAGCGATATTGCATGGCGCTAAGCTTGACACAGAAAGAAACATATCGGGAGACGCTGGCTAATCTCGTTGCCAAGCAAAACGATGGCGCCTCCATTGTTTCCGCAAAGAAGGAGCTGGAAGCGCTATCGACTTCTCTCGTCCCGCGAATGCTTTACCGCTATCGACCTCCAAGTGAATACGCTTTTGCCGATCTAGAAAACGCGACTGTTACATTTTCTCATCCAAAGGTTTTCAGCGATCAGTGCGACTCGGTACCGATCTATAACTGGAATGGTATAGATGAAATCGAAAGTAATCTCAATGATGATGAACAAGCGTTAAAGATAATAAATCAAATTGATTTTAGACGACTTGCGTTTGTTTTAGGGGTTCTGGGGGCTCCTTTTAATCCAGCAAGAATAGATGAGTTCGAGATACTATCCGATGAGGGAAAAGTTAGTCTTTTTCGCTCGGCTGTTAAAAACTTGCGCTTATTTGTTGGAGGATTTGTTGCCCCAGTTCATCAGAATAGCTGCCGAAATTGTTGTCGCATTTTGTGCCTAACGGACAATCCTAGCGATTCGAATATGTGGAATGTATATTCCGAAAGCCAAGCGGGTTTCGTTCTTGCTTACGACAGAGAAGCTATTCGCAATTGCAACATAGCTAACGGAATGCGCACTGAATTATTACCAATTTTATATGATGACGAACCATTTAATTGCGACCCTCAAATTGCTTGGACTGCTGCTAGGATGCTTGGTCTTAATGTGAGCAGTGATGACATGCTTAGTGATCTACGGGCAATTTACAGAAAGGGCAGTGTGTTTGAGCGGGAGAACGAATATCGTGCCCGTCTTGTACCAGAGCCAGATGAGCTTGAGATGAATTATGTACAACGCCCATGCAAGCCGTTGCGAGTTATTCTTGGGAGCAGGATGACTCAAGAGGATAAAGAGCTTTGCATTTGCGCGGCGAATAAACTGGATATTCCTGTAGATGAACAGTGCTAGTTATCCTTTAATAGTGCCGTATAGTCAATTATTTGTCAGCTGAATCGGGCGTCAGTAGACTTCTGAGCTGGCGATTGCTATATCTACGGGGGCATTTCGAAAGATAATTTGGTGTAATTTACGTTAACGGGAGTTGCTTGTCTATGAGTTTATCTTTATCAAATTGGGATTACTACTTGGTTCTTGAAAGAGAGCTTGTTAATTCCTTTAATTATGTTGAGCTGAGCAACGATAATTTCTCAACTTATTCAGTTGAATTTGCAAAGATGCTTTTATCGATTTGTTCTGAATTTGATTCGGTTTTTAAAGATTATGTCGAACTTCGATCCGGAAATAGACCATCTAATATCAAGGAAGCATTCGAGTGCCTGTCTGCTTTGAATGATATTGCCTTTGTAAATGAGGTAGTTGACATTGCGATTAACCAGAGTATTTCACTCAAACCTTTTAATGCGTGGATAAATGGAATGTATGCAAAATTAACTTGGTGGGATAGCTATAACGCTGTGAAACATGATCGTGGTACGTATTTTAGAAAAGCTAATTTGGAGAACTGTTTGAATTCACTGGCAGCTTTATTATGTATCGAAATTGTCAGTTTGAAATGTTTTGGAGTTAAGCGTTTGACTCCAGTTAATCGATTGTTTCGTATACCTAACAAACAACTTTGCCGATCATTGCCGGGCCAAAATGGACAATGGGATTTGGTTATCGATTCTAAGGAGCTGAATGAAACATCAAATATGAGACCTGCAAATTTGATGATAGTGAAGAGCGTGAGCTAGCGATACTTTGGATCGCACAAAAAATAGATGGCGTAAGCGTGGGGGGGGTGATGACGTCTGCCTGACGCAAAACGGCTTTCGCACTAGAATCTGAAATAACCACAAGGAAGGTTCTTGAGAAGGATGAGGACCGCAATGTAGATCTTAGCGGACGCCGCGCCCGACATGTTCGCTGAGCCCCACCTCAGCGACGGGACGATCGACAGCTGGTGCTTATCCGCAGGCTCTCCGATCAGGTGCTTAATTCGATCATAGAAGCCGAGGCCGGTCAGCTTCACTGCAGTGGCGTGAACAGCCGGAACATCTATTGCGAATGTATTCTTAAGACCTGCAGCGTCGACATTGTCGTTGCTCTCTACTATGAAGTGACTCAAGTGGTCACCGGGAATTGAGCCCGTGAGCACGAAATACTGAGCAGTTTAATCAAGAGGGCCGCTTCCCGGGGACTGGGGGCGCAGCTCTCAGCCAATGGTTTCACCGGGTGGTTACTCTGACGTGCTCGAGCAGGAAGGATGGAGGAGATGGTCCATGCCCCTGGACACAGTGAGTGCTATTGTTTTATTGGTTATTGTGTCCTTAACCGCTTATTCGATATCAACTGACATGCAGTCTAATTATGTTGGTTGTTATCTTTATTTTGTCGTTATTAGGTGCTCTTGCGCTAAGGCTGATGGAGCTGATTTTTATGGCATATCCTCCGAAACGTCCAAATAGCCACATAATTGATACAGAGGCATGCTCTTTCGTCACCTCCCTTATGCCTTCTGAAAACTGGGTTGTTCGAGACTTAACAGAACGTGATTTTGGAATCGATAAAATTTTTGAGCGCTTTGAAAACGGATTCGCTACTGGTGAATTAATGGCAATTCAGGTGAAGGGAACAAACAAGCCACTCGAAGATAAACCTGAAATTCCATTTTCCATTGATACGAAGACGCTTTTATACGCTGAAATGTTTGCAATACCTTTTCTTTTAATTAGATGTTCTTTAGCGGATGATGGAGCGTGCTATTTTGTCTGGTTGCAAGAGTATATTCGTGTTCGATTGAATTTCGATAATTCGTCTTGGCGAAAGCAAAGGTCAAATACTATTTTAATTCCAACTTCTAATAGATTGGGCGATACCTCTGCTGAAAGTCGGTTAATCCATATCTCTCGGTTTCCAAAAATGAAAGAGTCATGGATCAAATATTATATCAATACATGTGATTTAGCGTATCGACTTCCGAATTATATTGAGGATGATACCGTCACATTAGATTTCGCAATACAATACGTTTTGCCTGTTCTTGATAGCCTTGAGAAGGCTAATAACATGCTTGGTTTAATTTCCAACCACTTTGTCGCTACTAAATTGAGCCAAGCTATTGAGCTTGGAAAACGTATATGCGACAAAGAGTTTGAAAGCGAATTAACTGATTCGTTTTTTAAATTCGTTTGCCTGTGTTCTGATGTACGCAAATCTATAGATGTGCTATCACTTAGATTCGATGTCGATCATATGAGGTTTTTATATGAGTCCGAAGGCATGGCGGAGTATTAGTGCTCTGTTTTTTCTGCGGGTTGAATGTAATGCGGGATTTCTTGTCGGATACTTTAATCTACTGCTTATCTTCAAGAAAGACCTGAAAGGTATTTTGTTTGACTACGTTTGTGCCTAAGTTGCTTTGAAAGCATGGTTTTTTAGAGAATAATCCCCGAGCCTTGCTCCGTGTGGCGGCACGTAAAAGTTGTACTGTGCTTGGGCAGGTAAAAGTCCAAGACGATTAGATATCCGAGAGGATATCGAGCCCGCGTCGGGGAGATAAGGTGAGTCCGCGCCGGGGACTTTAATTCCGGCGGCAATTAGGTTTCCGAAAGGATGCCGTGGCTGGCAGCCAGCAGAAAACCGCTCTACACACTCCTTCCGCGTGCCGCCTGCTCAAACGATTTGCGCCGAAAAGGATATCCGGTTTGTGCCATAAGACGTTGCTGTCGACAATGCACGGGACGGCAAGGACGTGGCGGCTCTCATCAAATTGCAGTCACAAAGATACCTTTTATCGATTTCCTGTTGAAAAACTAAATTGATAGTCTGAGAATAACTTAAGAGAGCCTTAAATCTCGGAGAAAGGATGTCGTATGAATAACCTTCGAGAAAGATGGCGAGGACTAACAGCGCTGGGAGTTGCTGTATTTGCCGCCGCCTGCATGACGGTTGCCCCGGCGCCCTCATTTGCTGATATTGATTCTCTCGTTGGTCTTCAATATATTGATCATAGCGAGTCTCGCAATTTGACAGGTTTCTCTGTTTCTCGTCCTGCTGGAACGTATTATTTCGACAACGATGGCTCGATGCAGACCGGACTCGTTCGGTGCGAGGACGGCAACCTTCGCTATTTCGATCCCGAGACTGGCGTCATGGTCACGAACCAGTGGTATAACGATTACGAAGCCGTTTGGTACTATTTCGGCGCTGACGGGACCGCGGTGTCGAACTGGCAGCTTATCGGCGGGGATTGGTACTACTTCTATCCCGAAAACCACGATATGGCATACGGCCGAGTTCAGATTGATGGCAAAAACTACTTCCTGAACACCCCTGGCGCCAATGCTGATGGCCGCATGCAGCATAGTGGCTGGATTTATGACTCCATCTATGGAAAGTGGCTCTATGCGACTTCCAGCGGCGAGCTGTTGACCGGTTGGCATAATATCGGTGGAACTTGGTACTATTTCAATGAGTACGGTGTCATGCTAACTGGCTGGATCAACGATTCGGGCACCTGGTACTACGCCAACGCCTCCGGCGCGATGGCCACTGGCTGGCTCAACATCGGCGGTACGTGGTTCTATCTCGACGGCTCGGGCGCCATGGTCGCTAACGGCTGGCGCAGCCTGGGTGGCTCTTGGTACTGGTTCGACGATTCCGGTGCGATGGCCACCGGCTGGCGTCAGGTCGGCGGCGCCTGGTACTACTTTAGCGGTTCCGGCGCTATGGCCCACGACGCCTGGGTCGGCGACTACTACCTCCAGTCTTCCGGCGCCATGGCTACGAATGCCTGGGTTGGCTCCTACTATGTCGGCGAGGACGGCAAGTGGATTCCGGACTACGGTTTAGTTTGGTATAAGAGCGGTAGCGATGTTTACCATACGCATAAGTGTCGTACCGTTGGCAAGGACGCAAAGGGCTATTCGCAGATCTCTATCCAGGAGGCCCGGAAGCGCGGTGCTTTACGAGAGTGCAAGAACTGCCAACAAATTGGCTAACGCATTATTGAGCTAGTTTTGATTGAGGCCCCGTTGCCCTGAGGTGACGGGGTCGCTGCGTGATTGGATACCGTGCTGCTATGAAGAAATGCTCATTCGGGGTGTTGGTCTTTTCGGGCCTTGTTTCTTTGGGACTCCTTTTGGGTTCGCCCTCGATGTTATACGCCCTTGATTCGAATAACACTGACGAAGGTCCCGCATCTAACGTTGCTATTGCTTCTGTCGAGTCAGGCGTTGATGCTCAGCGCGAATCGACCTTCGCTGTCGAGCAGAACTCTCAGGTTGATAATGAGACCCCTTCTGAGGTTTCGAATCAAATTGTTTGGCATCAGGGGTGGATATCACCCGAAGAAGGGGCTGGTTATTGGCGTTGGGGCTTGTCCGACGGAACAATCGCTGTTTCTTCTTGGAGACACATAAACGGTAGCTGGTACTGGTTCGACGACGAAGGTCGAATGGCTCAGGATGGATTGGTTCAAGTCGGGGGTGCAACTTATGGATTCTCCTCTTCGGGTGCAATGCGTGTCGGCTGGTACCTAGATTCTACAGGCCCCACTTCTGCTTGGCGTTATTTCTCCGGTTCTGGCGCCATGGTAAAAGGCTGGCTTTCAGACGGCAGCAACTGGTATTGGCTGGATGATGAGGGCAAGATGGTCCACGATACAATGCTGCAGATCGGGGAAGCCACGTATGGATTCTCCTCTTCTGGCGCAATGCTTATCGGATGGCACCTTGATGCTTCCGTCTGGCATTATTTCTCCGGCTCTGGTGCCATGGTGAAAGGCTGGCTCTCGGATGGGGGTCGTTGGTACTGGCTTGATCCTGCAGACGGTTCTATGGCCACCGGGTTGAAAGAATGTAATGGCACTTCTTATAGCTTTAACAGCTCAGGGGCCATGCTCTCCTCCCAGTGGGCTCTTATTGACAACAACTGGTATTACGCTGACTCCAACGGCTTACTGCATGGAGGCTGGTTACTTCTAGGGAATTCTTGGTATTACCTGGATCCAGGAAGCCATATTATGCTCACGGGCTTTATGCAAGTGGAGTCGTCCACCTATTTCCTTACGAGTTCAGGCGCCATGGCAACAGGCTGGGCACTTGTTGATGGTACTTGGTATTACGCCGCATCAAATGGAGCTATTCAACGAGGACGATGGATAAAGTTCGGAAGCGCCTGGTATTACCTTGATGATGTATCCGGCGCAATGTGTACTGGTGAATTCGCGGTAGGAAACACGCGCTATTTTTCTTATGATTCCGGTGCGATGGCATCTTCGTGCTGGATTAACTTGAGCGACGGTATGGCATGGGCGAATTCGTCTGGAGCACTGAGCGAGCCGTTGCCTACTTCATCTGATGGATCTCCCGTAGTCGCTGATCGTGCTGACTCGTCTTCATTGCCAGGTGTGATTCATATTGGAGACGCGGTTTTCTATGCGGATGCAAACGGTGCCGTCAATGTAGCATCTGGTTGGATTATGTCGAAAGACGCTTTTGACGAAAGCGGCAATACTTGGTATTACGCATCTTCCAATGGTGTCCTTAAGTCTGGTTGGCAATATGTTAACGGTGCGTGGTATTGGATGGATCCTTCCACCTACAAGATGAAGACCGGATGGCTCAATGACCGCGGCACGTGGTACTGGCTTCAGCCTTCGGGCGCTATGTTTGCTAACGGGTGGCTGAAAATCGATGGCGTCGACTACTACTTCAATGCAAGTGGTGCATGGTTGAATACGTCTGGTTCTGTTTTGGGGGTTAATAGGTCCAGCCTGGTCAATTGGCTTATGAGCCACGAAAACGATGGCTATTACCGTGGAACACCCTACGATACGCATCTTAGCCAAGAAACATGCATGTATCCAAAGGGTGATCCTCGTTGGGATGGGTATACCGGTATGAACTGCGGCGGATTTGTATCGCATGCGTATATGAAAGCGGGCGGTAATTTAGCTCCCATTGCCGCCGAGCAGAGCCATTCCCCTTGGAGTGGAGGTCCCGGAAGGGGCGGCTGCGTTAACGCTTATCGTTGGTACGGCTACGCTATCGATACGTGCGCGAACGTGACTTATTTCAACTCTATTGATGAGTTGTTGCGCAGTGGCTTGGCTCGTAAGGGGGACATTGTGTTCTTCAATCCTTACAACCCATATGCCGACGATAGCCACATTGGCTTTTTCTGGGGCAATTCGCCGAGCGAAAATTTGTTCTGGCATAGTGATGGTTATGGAAACCGCATCTCCGGTTTGACCTCTTTGGGTCCATCGAAAGTAATATTGATTCGTTAGAATTCTGAGTTGTAGGGGACTCTCTGGGTCCCCTACCTTTTTGACATCTAGTTTGAAAGTTTATTTGAAGTCGGTATTCTTGGGGGGGGGTAAGAGTAGGGACTAGGAGTCCTTGGTTTCACCCTGCTGGGAAGTTCTTGTTTACATTGTGGTATTGCGTGCAGTTATTTGTCGTCCTAGATGGCATCTTGTCCAGTTGGATGTTCGCAAATCTTTCACAGCCATGCTGTAAGCTAAACGCAAACAAGAACGAATGACGAGGTTTACATGAGCAAACATCTTAAGTTATTTTCGGCATTGTTGGTGCTGATGGTCCTTGCGCCCATTTCTGTGTTTGTTTTCCCCTCGAACGCGGAAGCTGCGCGGTCCCTAGTTGAGAATTCCTGGCGTTATGAGGATGGGCAATTGGTCGCAGAGGATGCTTCTTCCGAAGAAGATGGAATAGCCTTATTGTCCATGGACATTCTTCCCGATGGGGCTACGGCGCAGGGCATCGATGTCAGTGAGCATCAAGGACGTATTGACTGGAATGCTGTTAAGGCTTCTAGTATCGATTTCGCTATTCTGCGTGTTGGATTTGGCGCTCCATCTTGGGGCGGTCGAGTTGACTATCAATTTAATCGAAATATTTCTGAGTGCGAGCGACTCGGAATTCCCTACGGCGTCTATATCTATTCATATGCTTTTGATAATCAGCAGGCAGCCGATGAGGCATCAATGGTGATCAATTGCCTTTCTGGACATAATCCAAGATTGCCGGTGTATTACGATCTTGAGGATAACTCGATAATTGCAAATGGACGTCAAACCGGAATTGCATCGAGGGCGCAGGTTTTTTGTAATAGGATTTCTGCCGCAGGATATGAGCCTGGTATTTATGCAAATTTAAATTGGTTTAACAACATTTTGACTGACTCTGTATTTAAGAGTAGCTCTTGGGATCATTGGATTGCTCAATATAACTCGCAATGTGACTATACCGGCAATTACAGTTTTTGGCAGTATAAGAGCAACGGAAAAGTCCCTGGAATCAACGGCAACGTTGATATGAACTACGCGTATGTTGATGTCTCCCTTTATCATTGGCAACTAATTGACAGCACCTGGTATTATGCAGCCTCCAACGGCAAGGCGTATGCCGGATGGTTGTTTCAGAGCGGCACGTGGTACTGGCTCGAGCCCGACGCGGGCGGTGCCATGGCAACCGGCCTTCACGAGTGCAACGGCTCCCTGTACTGGTTTAATTCGTCCGGCGCCATGGCGACCGGGTGGGTCCTCGACGGCGGGACCTGGTACTACGCGACTGGCTCCGGCGTGCTGGCGCGCGGCCCCGTATCCGTCGGCGGCGTGCCCTACTGCTTCGACGCCCGGACGGGGGCCATGCTGACGGGCTACCAGACCGATGCGCAGGGCGTCCGCCGCTACTTCGGCAGCTGCGGCCCCCTTAACGGATGGGGCCTCGTCGACGGCTCCTGGTACTGGTTTGCGAACGGCATCGCCTCGACCGGCTGGCTTTACACCGGCGGCTCCTGGTACTGGCTCGACCCCGACGCGGGCGGCGCCATGGTGACGGGCCTTCACGCATGCAACGGCTCCGCATACTGGTTCAACTCCTCCGGCGCCATGGCGACCGGGTGGGTCCTCGACGGCGGGACCTGGTACTACGCGACTGGCTCCGGCGCCCTCGCCTCCGGCTGGCTCAACCTAAACGGTACGTGGTACTGGCTTGACGCCTCGACGCACGCCATGGCTACCGGCTTTCACGAGTGCAACGGCTCACTGTACTGGGTTAATGCGTCCGGCGCGATGGCTACCGGATGGCTCCTCGACGGCGGTACCTGGTACTACGCGACGGGCTCCGGCGCGCTGGCCTCCGGCTGGGCATATGTCGGCGGCGCCTGGTACTGGCTCGATCCCTCGACGCACGCTATGGTTACTGGTGTTCAGCAGATCGACGGGGCACAATACTCTTTTGCTAGTAATGGTGCTTGGCTCGGCTAGCAACTCTTCTTTAATTGCTTTTTTCTAATTACATATTGCTCTTAGCTATCCATTTGTAGACTATGTTTATGTAAAAAGTGGTTACTACTGGGGGCTGACATGGCAAGGAAAAAGCGAATAACATTAATCCTAATCATTCTTTCAACTCTACTGCTCGCTGGGCCCGGTGTGGTTGATATCGCGAACGCAGAATCCATAAGCTCCTCCATCCCTACTGATTTTGAGCAGCAATCCGTCTCCTCGACTCTTAATTCTTCCGATTCAATCAATGATGGGTCTGCTCAAGAATCCGTTAAATGGTATCAGGGTTGGAATTCGTTTGACGGTAACTGGTTCTATGTGGATTCAGTTAATCCGGTCTCGCTGCATTCTGGCTGGCTCTATACCAATGGGGCCTGGTACTGGCTCGACCCCTCGACGCATGCCATGGCCATCGGGCTCCATGAGTGCAATGGCTCCGCGTACTGGTTTGACGCCTCCGGCGCGATGGCGACCGGGTGGGTGCTCGACGGCGGCACCTGGTACTACGCGACGGGCTCCGGCGCCCTCGCCTCCGGCTGGCTCAACCTAAACGGTACGTGGTACTGGCTTGACGCCTCGACGCACGCCATGGCTACCGGCTTTCACGAGTGCAACGGCTCACTGTACTGGGTTAATGCGTCCGGCGCGATGGCTACCGGATGGCTCCTCGACGGCGGTACCTGGTACTACGCGACGGGCTCCGGCGCGCTGGCGCGCGGCCCCGTATCCGTCGGCGGCGTGCCCTACTGCTTCGACGCCCGGACGGGGGCCATGCTGACGGGCTACCAGACCGATGCGCAGGGCGTCCGCCGCTACTTCGGCAGCTGCGGCCCCCTTAACGGATGGGGCCTCGTCGACGGCTCCTGGTACTGGTTTGCGAACGGCATCGCCTCGACCGGCTGGCTTTACACCGGCGGCTCCTGGTACTGGCTCGACCCCGACGCGGGCGGCGCCATGGTGACGGGCCTTCACGCATGCAACGGCTCCGCATACTGGTTCAACTCCTCCGGCGCCATGGCGACCGGGTGGGTCCTCGACGGCGGGACCTGGTACTACGCGACTGGCTCCGGTGCCCTCGCCTCCGGATGGCTCAGCCTAAGCGGTGCATGGTACTGGCTCGACCCCTCGACGCATGCCATGACCACGGGCGTTCAAACTATCGGATCATGTGAATACATATTTAATAGTACCGGCAAGATGATGGCTAATTGCTGGTCAAACGGTGATGGGTCTTGGATGTATCATTCGTCATCCAGCGGCGCAATTGACCTTAAAGGCATAATGACCGATTCGGGAATCCAGCTGATTGACGATGACGGTAATGCCAGAACGGGCTGGATTGAGAGTCAGGGTTCTCGATATTATTGTTCTGCTAATGGGGTAATTCTGACTGGATGGCAGCAAATTGCTGGGTCTTGGTATTACTTTAACTCGGATGGTCGAATGGCGACCGGCTGGCTTAACGATGGCGGTAACTGGTACTGGCTAGATTCCGCTTCTGGCATAATGAAAACGGGATGGCTTTCCCGTGGGGGCACATGGTATTACCTTGATGCCGCACGTGGGGGAGTAATGTTGAGCAACGGTTGGTATTGGATCGGCTCTACTGACTACAAGTTCAGTTCATCCGGCGCAATGGTTGGCGCTTGGGTCGATGTCCCGTGCTATTCGCAGTACCCGGAACTTCCTACTGGCTGTGAGTCGGTTGCCCTTACAAACTTGCTTAACTACTATGGTTTCGGTTTAGGTAAGACGATTATTGCGGATTACTATTTGCCCAAGGGAAGTAATGGCAATTTTGTTACCGCTTTTGATGGCAATCCAAGGCGTAGCAGCGGGGGTCTCATGGGATGCGTCGCACCTGCGATTACTATTGCTGGTAATAACTTTCTGCGTGCTGCTGGAAGTGGCAAGCAGGCAAAAGACGTCTCTTTCTCGTCAATTTCTTCCATTAAGAACAGGCTGACCTGTGGTCAACCTGTTGAGATGTGGAATACCGAATGGGGAAGTTGGCCAGGAGGCCGTTATGCTGCGCGTTGGTATAACGGGCATTCCTATGGTCTGTGGGGCGGTAATCATGCCGTAGTCCTTAAAGGCTATGATGACGAGCAGGGAATTGTCTATCTTTCGGATTCGATTAACGGCAATGTTACGCGAAATGCCCAAGTGTTCTTCGGCACGTGGCAACAGATGGATAGCCAGGCCGTGGTAATTGAATAGCCATGATGCTAAAAGGGGAGAGCTCGACGAGCTCTCCCCTTTTGCTACATTGTTAATCTAGCTACGCCGTCTTCTTACGTCCAAATAGTTCGTCCCAGTTACTGGCTGCCAAAACTGTTCCGCATACAATTACAACGCAGCAGATTACGGATGCCATGTCGGGAATTGTTCCAAGTAAGATCAGGCCAAAGACCACTGACCATGCCGAATAGGAGATATTCAGAGCCATCGCACGCGCTGCTCCGATTGCCGCAATGCCCTTGTAATAGAACAGATAGGATGCAGTTCCTGCGAGTCCGGCGAGTGCAATAATCAATGTGGGCATGCTTGGGATAGCGCCCAACGTGAAATGCCATGCTCCGAAGAGGGGGAGTACGAGCGCTCCATAAACAAGCGCACTTGTAGTTTCGCGGATTTGCAAAGCTGTTTCGTCATCAACGGCATCATCTTTCATTCCCCATGCGCACAGCACCGCTTCGGATCCCCATCCAATAACGGCAAGCACTGCGCCGAGTAAGCCGAGGGGGGCATTTGCAATCTCGCTCGATCCGGCCGATAGATAGCCCATCGTCATTACACCGCAAAGAGCAACGAGAAGGGAAAGAATCTGGCCTTTGCCCATTTTCTCCTTCAGCAGTACGAAGGAAAGGAATGCTCCGACTGCGGGATAGAAGGCGGAGATGATTGCCGTGTAGGCAGCTCCGATGTTATTAATTGCCAATACGTAGCCGGTCATTCCGATAGGTCCACCGAGTAGGGCGCCGGCGATGACGACCTTGCCCGAACGAGTTTTAAGTGCAGCGAGCGTGTCTTTTAGTCTGCCTCGGACTCCCATGTAGCCAAAGAGCCAAATTGCACAGAAGGCATCATGGAGAAAGGATCCCGCAATGGAGGCGCATGCAAGCGCTTCCGCCGATCCAATATAGGGCGCAAGCGCCAAGCCGATTCCAAGAATTACTGTATCAAGGCCCCAAAGAAGACCGCTAAAAAAGCCGAATTGCATCGTTACTCACCTTTCCGATAGATCTCCAGTGCCTTTTTGAGGTATTTGGCACCGTAATTGAAGTAGATATAGAGCCATTCGCCCACGAAGTCGCCTTCGGCTTCTTTCAGAAGAGACCAGAGGTACCAGCACCATCCTGCAAGGGCAATGTGCGCATAGTTATGCGCAATTTCGTTGTTTGTTGCCTTGCGCCCAAAATATGCATCAAGCGCGCGGTCGACTTCATCTTCGGAAAGCTCGCAGCAGACACTGCATGTTCCAAAATCGTTTGCGTAATCGCTCATGCCAGCATATTCCCAGTCAATGAGATAGTACTTGTCGTTCTCATCGATAAGGAAATTGAGGTAAAAGAAGTCATTGTGGCAAAGGCATTTTGGTGCATTATCGGCCTGTACAAAGTGCTCCAATTCATCGATTTCGGCGGACATTTCCCTGTAGCCTGGAATGTCGATGGGACCTTTTTCCAGAAGAAGTGATTCGTAGCGCTTCGCTTCGAGGTAGAAGTCAAATTCGGTTTCAACATTTGCACCACTCTCGTGAAGCGAACGACACATCTGCATCATTCGATTCATTTGGGCAGGATCATGCGGGTCAGGCTGCTTTGCGTTGGGTACAAACTTCGAAATTTTCCAACCACGCTTCGGGTCCTCATGAATGAACGTGTCGTCAAGGCCGAGCTCCTTGGCCTTTTTAAGTGCGGCTACTTCTCCATTTCTGTTAATAAGCAGTTCGGTCCCGACTCCCGGATGGCGGTAAACGTACTCTCCGTCATTGGTTCTAAAGTGGCACGATAGATTCGTAAGACCTTGTTTAAGGGGATAAACGTCGTGAATCTCTGATTTGGAGCAGCCGAGCACTTGCTCGATGTTATCGAAAATATCGGAGTCAACGTTTTCGATAAAATGCGGATCAAAGGCACGCAGCTCATCAAGAGAATCGAATTCGTTGATCTCGCCCTCAGGATACTTCTTGATAACCATATCGAGCTCCTTGATGTGCTCGATATATAGATCTTCCCAAAGCTTGTCCGTTGTTTCGGGCTTGTTATATTCCGTTTCGAGAATCTGCTTAAATGCAAGCGAGAAGGCTTTATCAAAGTAGACATGTCCGAGCATATACCAAGCATCGGAACCGCCAATCGTAACATTGGTAATTCTGTCCATTGCTCCGGTTTGAATGCACCATTCTTTGGTGGCGCCTTCAGCATATTGAGCAGAATAAAATGCTTTCCAAACGTATGCTTCGAACGGATTGTTTAGAAGGTAATCATCGCTTGAGCAAATATAGGTGTTGCCAAGCCGCTCTTTTACGCACATAAGCGATGCGTGGTTATTTTTGGATGCATATTCGTTGTTGACGACAATCGAGACGCCGAACTTGCTTTCGAGATAGAAGAAATATTCTTTTTTATAGCCGACAACGACGGTGATATTGCTGATACCTGCGTCTTGCAGCTGCCTAATCTGTCGCTCAATGAGGATCTCACCACGTACTTTTAAAAGGCCTTTGGGCTTTTCATACGAAATGGGAGCAAAGCGGCTCGAAAGCCCCGCAGCCAATATCACTGCGTTTTCAACCTTATAGGGATGAAGCGCTTCGTAACCGCCGTCGGTTAGGCTGTCCGATTCGATAAGCCCCTCATTCGTGAGCTCTTTATTCGCTGCGTTTACTGATCCAAGTGAAAGGCCGGTGCGCTCGGCAACTTCTCGCTGGCTGGCATATGGGTTCTTTAGGTATTCGTACAGAACTGTAAAGTTACGCTTGGTCAGTTCCACTGCAGGCCTCCAATTAAGATGTTCATTGCTTAGGAAAAGAATAGAATGATTGAACGATATGTTCAATCAATTGTATTTAGCTACATAGACTGAACAGAAAGTAGCGAAAATCAATCTCGAAAGGTGGATTAAAATAACTAAATAGGATATCTGGGAGGGTCGCTTATGTATCGATTCGAAAAGAAGGCCACGCTTGTTTGTGCTGCTGCGTCATTAATCACTGCTTGCTGCTTGCCCCTGAGTGCGAATGTCGCGTTTGCACAGGATTCCGTTGAGGCTCAGAGTATTGAGTCAAAAGCGGATTTTTCTTCTGTGGTTTCCGATGATTTGCAACCTGATAATTCTTCCGTCATAAAAGATGGCTGGCAACGAGACGAGTCGTCTGGAGTTTGGTATTACGGAAAAAACGGTAAACACCAAACTGGCTGGCTGCAAAGCGGGGGCTATTGGTATTGGCTTGATCCGGCCAATGATGGTGCAATGCAGACAGGTTATTTCAATGTGACCGATGCTGGCGGATCGACTGCTTCGTTTTATGCGAATGACGGCAATGCCGCAACGCCTTTTGGCGCGCTATATCAGAACTGCTGGCTACGTAACTCAGATGGAAATTGGTTTTATGCCAATGCTGGAGGCGATTTAGCTGCTGATTGGTTTTATCAAGACGGCACATGGTATTACCTGGATCCTGCCACCCATATAATGCAGGTTGGTTTTGTCGACCTCGGGAGCGGGAAATACTATTTAGATGCCACTGGTGCTATGAAAACCGGCTGGATTCTCGTTGACGGGAATTGGTACTGGGCATATCCATCGGGCGCACTTGCTTCGTCATGGCAGACGATAGGTGGGACTCGCTATTATTTTGACTCTCAGACGCTGGCTATGTTCAAAGGTCGTCACGAGATCGATGGAAGTACCTACATTTTTGGCGACTATGGCCTCGTAAATGGATGGTTCAAAGATGGAGTAGATTGGTATTACTGCTCTAATGGTATTGCGGTCACTGGCTGGCAACTCGTTAACGGAACCTGGTATTATCTCGATCCGGCTTCCGACGGCAAAATGTCTGTTGGGAATTTAGACCTTGGCAATGCAGCATATTATTTGAATTCGAATGGGACTATGGCTATTGGTTGGGCTCAGTCCGAGGACGGCTGGTATTTTGCCTCTGAATCTGGCGCGCTTATTTCTGGCTGGTATAAAGAGGGCGTGAGTTGGTATTACCTGGACCCTGCTAGCCATCTCATGAAAACGGGCTTATTTGAGGTGGGCGGCAACGATTGTTTCGCAAACCTGAGCGGTAGACTTGTGGTGTCAAGCTGGATTACCGTTAAAGACGGCGTAGAAAGATATGCCGATGGCAATGGATATCTTTGCAAAGATGTGATCCGCGAAAACGGTACTATCCTAAAAACAGCTGGAGCTGATGGCTGGCAGGTTGCGTCCGGTTGGGTTAATGTTGCAAATCAAAGGTTTTATGCTGAGCCCGGAACGGGCGTCATTCATCGTGGATGGCTGCAGATTGATGGCGATTGGTATTGGCTTGATGCCGATTCTGGTGCGATGAAAACTGGATGGGTTTTTACTGACGGTGCATGGTATTACCTAAACGCCGACGGAAAAATGGCAACTGGTTGGAAATGCCTCAATGGAACATGGTATTACCTTGACTCCAACGGCAGCATGCATGTTGGCTGGCTTAAAGATTCGGGTAAGTGGTATTGGCTAGACGGCAGCGGTGCTATGGCAACAGGCGCAAGAACCATCGATGGCGTGCGTCGAATTTTCTGGAGCGATGGCCAGTGCGACAAGGTTGGCTGGCAAAATCCTCCGCAGTATCCCCAGGTCAGCTCTTGGACTGTTCAGTTGCCTAGCTACTGCACTGGCTACTTTACCTATGTGACTCCTTCTCGCATTTCTGTCGAAGCGACGCGGGAAGATTGCGTGAATGCCTTTATTCAGCGTGCTTACGAATATATCGGTACGCAATATATTGAGCCTTGGTCTACCGCTCCCGGCGGGGCTGTTGATTGCTCTGGTTTTGTCTTGCAATGTCTTTATGCTACTGGCATGGATATGGGTGTTTACAACCCTTATAACCATCGCTGGGATCCAAGCCAAACCTACAATTCGATGAATTGGTATCGAAGCAACATCTTTATGCCCGTGAGCACCAGCTCGATTCAGCGTGGCGATGTGATTTATTATCGCGGGCATATCGCAATCGCACTTGGCGGCGGTATGATGATTGACTCCTGGCCTCATCAGGGTGTCGGTATTCATCCCGTCAGCGCTAGGGGAAATGTGATCGGCGCAGCCCGTCCGTTTATCTAATTGATTCCTTGTAAGACAGTCGGTACCGGTTGGGGGCCTGAAATGAATGCTCGGATTGATCATCGAATTTGCTGGCGAGCAATCGGCTTGGTGCTACTATCCGCCTCGCTCTCGGTTTTCGCCCCCGCGTTTTCTTGCACTGCTTATGCCGTGGAAGAGGGGGCGGATAACGATATCGTAGAGCGCGACTCGACGGAAGGGTCGGGTGCTTTTGTCGGCGGCGGTCTCGCTCAAGATTCCAACGATTATGCTGGCAAAACAGCGGAAGATTCGAATCCACAGGTTGTCGAAAGCCAAGACTCGTCGACGACGGAAAAACTATCTGGATGGCAATGGGACGGTTTGTCCTGGTATTACTATCTTGACGACTGCCGTTTGACCGGAATGCAGAATGTTGACGGCTCGTTGTTTTATTTGGACCCCGCTCGTGACGGCGCGATGAGTTGCGGCTGGATTTTTACTGACAATAAGTGGTATTACGCGAGTCCATCAGGCGCTTTGGCAAATGGTTGGCAGCTTATCGGAGGCCAATGGTACTGGTTTGACTCCCTTGACGGCTGTTCCATGGTTACTGGGCGACGTGTTATCGATGGGCATCCTTATCTTCTTGGAACCTATGGACTGATTAATGGATGGTGTCTTGATAACGGTTTATGGTATTGGGGTAGCAATGGTGAAGTCTTAACCGGTTGGCTTCAAACTGGCAATAACTGGTATTGGCTTGATCCCGCCAATGATGGTGCTATGTCTAGGGGAATCGTTTCCGTTGGCTCATCACGTTATTATTTATCGGATTCCGGTGCAATGGCTGTTGGTTGGGCGTTTGATGGTACGGACTGGTATTACGCAGACGGTTCCGGCGCACTTGCGTCGGGCTGGCGTTCGGTGAACGGCGCTTGGTATTGGCTCGATATCGCAAATGACAATAGAATGGTTACCGGCTTTTTTTCCATCGGATCGAATCGGTATCATTTTTCTTCAACGGGAGCGCTGTCACTCGGCTGGTTTATGAGCGATGGAGACTGGTATTACGCTGAGCCATCTAATGCATCGGGTATTGTAAAGACGGGTTGGCTGAAGGACGGTAGCCAATACTATTATCTTGATCCTGCCGTCGACGGCAAAATGCTGCTCGGGCATTTTTCTGTAAATGGGAAAAGCTATTATGCAAAAGGCTCAGGCGCTGTTGCTTGTCGTGAATGGGTAGATGTCCAGGACTCGGTTCAGGATGGTCCGTCTAAGGCTTTTGCTGGTTCTGACTGCTCGTTGTGCGGAACATTGCGCAATGGGAAGTTATTTACTTCAAACGGCGATGGCGAATTGGTCGAAGCGCGCGGTTTCGTGACGCTTGGTGGCTGCATTTTCTATGCTGATCCGACTAATGGCTCCTTGAGCGTCGGCTGGCAGAACGTTAACGGAAAATGGTACTTCTTTGATGAGACCGCTGGCTATGCACGATCTGGCTGGCTGAGCAAGGATGGCTCCTGGTTCTATTTAGATCCATCTACTTACGTTATGAAAACCGGTTGGGTTGCCGTTAACGGATATTGGTATTACTTGAATTCGTCTGGTTATATGCAGACGGGATGGCTCAATTTGGGCGGCACCTGGTATTGGCTTGATGCTAGTGGGGCTATGGCTACTGGCTGGCGCGTTGTGGACGGATCCTGGAATTACTTCATGGCTAACGGCGCGTGGGTGTCAGACTATATGGACGCTAAAGCTCAAAGTTATTCAAGCAATACAAATTGGCTGATACTTGTCGATACGTCGCGTTGTATCACGAGCATCTACACTGGGTCATGGAATAATTGGTCCTTAAACCGTCGATATGTATGTTCGACGGGAAAAGCCAGTACGCCAACTGTGATAGGGGAGTACCAAGTCTACGGAAAGGGATACTCCTTTGGGCATGGATATACTTGCTATTACTACACACAGTTCTACGGTGATTATCTATTCCATTCTTCGCCCTACTACGTCAACAGTAACCGGGTGATGGATCCCACGATGGGCGTTCCATCCTCTGCAGGATGTGTGCGCCTTGAGATCCAGAACGCAAAATGGATTTACGATAACATTCCTTATGGAACAAAGGTTGTTACCTATTGATATTGGACAAGTGTCTTTAAAGGTGGGAGAAAGACACTGATTCTTAAGGGACTCTTTTCCAATTGAGGTGCTTTGATTTGGCAAGCGGTTTCATGAGAAGGCAGTCATAAACTGTATGCACTTCCGGTGCGCAGGATTTTAATTCTCTACGAGCTTCCTTTTCAGATTATTTTGAAAAGCCAACCATCTCGCTCCCTCTAGGGGGGCGAGATGTCGGTGTTGGTGTTAAAAATTACGGGAGCACCATTCAATTTGCCGCCATGTATTATCTAAAGGCCGAGCCTTCTCCTGTCTTTTTTGAGCGTAATAAACAACACCTTAAATCTCTAATGATTGCTTTGCTAATCTTGAAAACATGACTTTGGGAGGATTTTTGGAAATAGAAAAGGGAAATGGTACAGGCGTATGCGTACTTCTTTCAGCATATAAACCTGATCTTAAGTTTTTCGCCGCTCAACTTGATTCGATTGATGAACAAACGTTTCCGGTTACGCTTTTGGTCAGAAATGACTGCCCCGAATCGGCCTCTTTAGAGGGGTTTATCCAAGAGCATATAAAGAAAAACGCCTATCGTTATTATCATGGCGATAAAAATCTCGGTTATGTCAAATCGTTCGAGGCACTACTCTCTTTGGCAGAAGGGGATTACGTAGTATTTTGCGATCAAGATGATATTTGGGAGCCTAACAGAGTTCAAGTTTCGCTCAACCATATGCTAGAAGAAGGCTCAATTCTTGATGTTTGCGATAGATCGGTAATCGACGAAAACGGAAACATGCTGGTAGAGAGCTACAGAAAAGCTCATCCAAATTCGCCTGAAGTAAATTGGTGCTCCGGAGAGGATATTACTATTCAGGCTGCAAGTGTATGCTACGGCATTGGTATGGCTCTCATGCTAGATGCGAGTGCTGCTAAGTCGATGATTCCCTTTCCGGAATCCACTGCACATGATTTGTGGTTGACATTGGGCTGCAGCGAACTGGGGAAGTGCAGTTTTACAACGACTCCCTTGGTTAAGTATCGTCGACATGGCGGGAATGAAACTGGATTCCTTGCGGGTGTTGCTTCAAAAGATGATTGGTATTTAACAAGAGTTAAAAACAGGGTTGATACAGCTAAGCAATTTGCCGAAAGATTTCCTGATTCACCGCACCTAAAGGAAATAATGGGGTTCGCCGATGCAAGAGAGCGACGCTCCATAATTGGCTTGCTTAAATATCGACGAGCTTGCCCGTCCATTGCTAAAGCTGAAATCATTATGCGACTTGTACCGAATTGGCTGTTTCTTTTGATTTTAAACATGATTAAAGAAGCAAAATAGCTTCGTATCCGAATCGCGACTTGTTCAGAAGGGCGCTTATATTTGTGGAAGCCACAGAGAAGACTCTTTCGATTAAACACAATATGTTCTGGAATACCGTTGGCTCGTTGACGAATTTAGGCTGTCAATGGCTAATCACTATATTGGTCGTTCGACTGTCTGATGGATATAGTGCTGCTGGAATTTATTCCCTTGCTATGTCTATTTTCAACATGTTTTCTCAATTGGCCCAATACAGGATGTACACGGTACAAATTGCAGATGTTGAAAGGAAAAACTCTGCTGGTGAATACCTGACTTTTCGTTTCTTTACTACGTTTATGGCGTTTGCAATGTTGGCCGTCTATTCCATTGCGACGTGTCGTATTGATACGGTGCCTGCTGTTCTTTTGTATGCTCTCTATAAAACCGCCGGCTTAGTTATTGATGTCATGCATGCCAATGATCAGGTTGGCCATAGGATGGACTATATTGGGAAATCCCTCATAATGCAGGGCATTGGTTCTCTCCTTTCGTTCATTGTTGTCTTTGGGCTGTTAAATAGCCTCGAAGGTGCATTGTTGCTAATGACGGTAGTGACTATAGGTATCGGTGTTATTTACGATTATCCGAGATCAAATCGAATCTCTGCAATCAAACTTGGAATTACCCAAGCGAAGGTCAGAGCTTTCCTATGTGGCTGTTTGCCCATCGTTCTGGGCGGCATTGCTGCTTCTGCGGCGCCGAATATTCCAAGGCAGTATTTATCTTATACATTCGGAGATTCTGCTCTAGGCATTTATGCATCAGTTGCTGCTCCCGTGGCAATTATCCAAATGGGTGCGACGTATATCTATAATCCTTTATTAGGTTATTTAGTAGAGCGTTACTATTCTAGGGAAAAGTCCTTTTTTACGCTTATAGGTAAAATACTTGCCGGTATTTTATTTGTCGGCGTCATATCAGCAGTTGCGCTTTTCTTTTTCGGCAAATTATTGCTGTCTTTGTTTTATGGCGCTGGAATAGCCAAACATTCTGATCTCCTTCAGCCTATGTTGGCTTGTGCCTTTTTGACTGGCATTGCTTGGTTTGTCAACGATTTGCTGGTTTCTCTTGATAACTACCGAGGGGTATTTGTTGGCAGCATATTGTCCTTAATCAGTGCTGTTGCTGTCATGGCTCCCGCGCAAGTGTTGTTTGGCTTAAATGGCCCTACTGTAACGGCGCTTATATCCAATGCTATTTGCCTTATTTATCAGTCTTTTGTTTTGGGGAAACAGACGCAAGAATGGTTTGGGGAAAAGAGATAGGCCGATGATGTCTAAAGCTCACGCGCTATTAAAGCTTCAAAACACTGAATTGGATATCCTTCAGGTTGTCGCTGCATTCTGCTCTAAGCACGGCATCAGGTGGTGGCTTGATGGCGGAACATGTTTAGGAGCAATGCGTCATAGGGGGTTTATCCCTTGGGATGATGATATAGATATCGGAATGATGCGTTCAGACTATGACCGCTTTTGCTCTTTAGCCGAGGATGGTTTACCGGAAGGATATTCGCTCCATACATCGCGGAATACTATTGGCTATGCTGCGATGTTTGCTAAGGTGTATCGCGATGAAACTCGCTTCGAGAATCAGGAGGCTCGAGAGGCTTCCAGTTCGATGGGTATTTTTGTCGACATCTTTCCATATGACCAGCTCTATACAGATAAACGCCTTCGTGCAAAACAAGTCCGAACTGCATCAATTGCACAGAAAAGAGCTTATTTATATCACTCTTCTTCCATTGTTGTCCCTCATAAAGGGTTCCTTGGACAACTCGAGCAAATTGGTTGTTCTGCTATACACGTAGTGGAACGACTGGTTTCTCGAGGCGCATGCTCTTACCAGGATTTGTTCGACTCCTGTATTGCCGACTCAAATACGGGTGAGGTCTCTGATTATTGTCTGACGTTAAGCTGGCCGAATATGGCGCCAGTGCCTATTTCAGAGATTTTCCCTCTGAGCAGTGCGGTTTTCGAAGGCAGTGAATTCCCCGTTCCTCGTATGACGGATAAATATCTTACAACGATGTATGGCGAATGGAAGAAAATTCCGGAGCCGGAAAATCGACATACCCATCTTCCTCTTCTGCTTGACTTTGGGGATGGTGAAGTCTGGACTGCGCAGAATTAAGGATATGAAATCTTTACCAGATGAGGTTATGTAATGAGTTCTTCTATTTGTATTTTCACCCATCATTATCACCCGCAACTTAGTGGAATTGGTAATTTTGTCGATGGTCTCGCTCATGCCCTAGCTGCCCGCGGCGACAGGGTGGTTATCGTTACTAATGATTCAATGCGCGTAGGAGTCGGTCATTCAGTCGAAAACGGTCTCGAGATAATTCGGCTTCCATGTATTTCATTGCTTGATGGAAGGCTTCCTCTTCCCAAAAAAACCGGTGATTATTATCGGCTCCTGCAAAGCCTTGATGATTATGAGTGGGACGGCGTACTTATCAACACGAGGCTTTTCCCCCTCTCACTCGAAGGGCTGAAGTTTGCTGTGGATCATAACACTAGGGCCGTCGTTCTCGACCATGGTTCAGCGTATCTTTCTTTCAATCAGCCATTCCTTGATTATTTTGTGCGCCGATATGAGGATTGGATTACTGATCGCGTAAAGACGTTTGAACCTGATTTCTATGGGATTTCTTCTAAAAGCGTTGAATGGCTTCAGCATTTTAATATCGGTGCAAAGGGCGTAATATCGAACTCAATCAATGCTTCAATTTATAGGAGCATCTCTTCGGGTAGAGATTTCCGATCAGAATTAGGTGTCCCTCAGTCATCTTTAGTTGTGGCTTTTGTTGGGCGGTTTATTCCTGAAAAGGGAATTTATTCAATTATTGAGGCAGCTCGCGCAAAGGATATTACCAAGCGTGATATTTGTTTTGTTCTTGCAGGGGATGGTCCGCTGGCCAATGAAGTCAAGGAAGCCTGTTCGTCGAACTTGTTTTGGCTTGGGAGATGTAGCGCAGAGGACATTTCCTCCTTACTTCAGCAAGCAGATGTGCTTTGTCTTCCAACTCGGTCCGAAGGCTTTTCGACGGTACTTCTTGAGGCTTCAGCTTGCGGAACGCCTGCTGTGGTAACAGATGTGGGAGGCGCGCACGAGCTTATTCCAGATGATAGCTACGGCACGATAATTCAGTCCATGTCATCTGATGAGGTGGTTTCGGCATTATGCAGGCTTTTTGATGATCGAAAGCTGCTTTCTCTACAGTCTCGAAACTCTAGGGCCCTTGTTGAAAATCGATATAGCTGGGACGCCACTGCTATAGATGTCGAGAAGGCGTTTTGTATTTGCTAAGTGATACTTGGCTGGCTTTTACTTAGCTTTTGAGTGAAGTTGGATCTAAGACCCGAATTTGTTATTGTCGACTTATCCTATTCGATTTTGTCTTTAGTTGGAGATGCACGTTTTGAATAATCCTGCAATTAAGAAAAGCGAGTACGCGCTTGCCATCTTTGGGCTGGGACTTCTTTTGTTAGCTGTCGCGACATCATTGCACTATAAGAATTTAAATCTATTCATTCTTGAACTCTTTTGCGATGTCGTTGCTGTTGCGTGCTTATATTTGCAACCGAAATCACAGTCGAGCGGTGATGCTATTCGTCAGATAACCGTTCTCGTCGCGTCCAGTATCCTCAGCAGCTTTCTGCTAGTTTTCATCATATTGGCTGGCGCGAAGACGTTTGGCCCCTTCGGTCTTGGTGCATGGAATATCTCAGGTCTGGTTATATGCTTTCATTTAGTTTTAGCGTTCCAGGGAATTGAGCTTTGCTATGGCCTGATGAAGAGCTTCGTAACCTCGGTTAAGAAAACTGATGCTAAGAAGTGTTTCTTTTATTTGGCGGTTTTTGTTGGCTTTGCTGTTTTAATCGCTTTTATTGGCATTCCGCTCGATAAGTCAAAGACGGTGTTGTTCGCGTCTGCTTTGCCCATTACGGTTTTGATCGGATTGATTGCTATTAATGGGGGCATTTCTTATCTGAAGCCCGAACTGTTCGCTTTCGCATGCATTGTCTCAATTGGTCTATCCGTAATTATTTGCTTTCCCGTTACAAATTTTTTGACATGGGATGATGAGGTCCACTATGGAAATGCAAACAGTTTTTCCTACCTCACAAATGCTGAAATAACAAATTCTGACCGAATGATAGTCGAGCAGTTTTATATGGGGGACGGCTTTAGTTTGGATGCAGCTTTGGGTAAGTACCCAATAGATGAAACAAGAGAGTTTAACCGTGGCTCTGTTGAGCAATTGGTCAGAGAGGCTGATAAAAATGATTTAGCTGAAGGTATCGAACGTTTTAATTGTTTTGATAGTGTGGCTCTTTCTAAAATTGCCTATATTCCTTCATCTATCGGCCTTTGTTTGGGTCGCTTGCTTCATCTCCCATTCTCTATCAAATTTGCATTGGGTAAAATTTTTAATTTGTTTGCGTATGCAGTTATCTGCGGAATCGCAATTCGTATAGCCCCTTGCAGAAAATGTCTTTTCACTTGTATTGCGTTGTTCCCGTCTGCTGTGTTAATGGCAGCCAGTTACTCGTATGATCCCTGTGTGATATCGTTCAGTTTGCTAGGAACAGCTCTTTTGTTGAAGATGCTTATTTCTGAAGAGGATATTTCTGCTAAAACGTTCTTCGCATTTCTACTATCTTTTGCAATCGGGTTTGCAGCTAAAGCGATTTATTTTCCCTTATTTGGACTTGCGCTTTTAATTCCTGCAAATAAATATGTTTCAAGCAAGCAAAGACGTATCTTGATTGGTACTGCTCTATTCGTTTGTGCCATTATGATCCTATCTTTCTTGACGCCATATTTCTCATCTGTCGTAAATAATATTTCTGATGCACGTGGTGGCTCCGAAGTCTCTACGGCTGGTCAAACGACGGGAGTGCTTGCAAATCCAGTTGGAACTATAGCTGTAATCTCGAATTTCGTTTTTGGATCGATGCTGACCCCGGCGTTTCTCAATTCAATATCAACGAATATGGCTTATCTTGGGGACGTGTCTAATCTGTTCCCATGGCTTTCGTATCTCCCCATCATGCTGTTTGAAGCTATTTGCATTATTGATAATGAAAAAGATACTAAAATAAAGCTTAGCCGTTGCGGAATTGTTTGGACTCTATTCCTGGTTCTTGCTACTTGCCACCTTGTTGCTTTGGCTCTATACATCGCTTTTACAGGAGTTGGAAGCCAGACAGTTGCGGGTGTCCAAGCGCGATATCTCATACCTTTGATAATACCTTTTGCCTGTCTATTGCTCAGGTTCCCTATTTACTGCGATGAGGAGGTGAAGGCTAAAGTTACAGCCTTTATGCTCGGGGCTCCATTTGCGCTGCTGTATTTTGTGATGTTCGAGCTTCTGTATATCCGTTTTTTCTAAATTAGCGATATAGGTCATGGTTATAGTAGGAGTGGGCAATTAGTTGGATTCGATTGGATCGAATGGGACGGCGTTGAGGGTTCGCTCAGGACATGCGCCCCGTATTTGAGGCAGAACTGCAAGGGGTCCTTTTCCTGCGGTGATGGATGGGGACTCCATGTGTGCTCTAGTTGAGCAAGCTAAATATCTAAGCTTGAGATGTAACTTCCTAATGGTTAGACAGGATACAGTAAACTTAAGTCTGAGTTAAGCTATGCGTTGGACTGTAAGAGTCGCAAATTCTTTGGGCGTCGCTAAGAGCCAACTGTTTTTGGAATGGATGAATCTCGATTGTCTTTTACTTCAACGACATGTTCAAAAGGACATCTGCGTGTTCTCGTAATAATTCCTGCCTATAACGAACAGGAGTGCATTCTCAATACCGTTGCAGCTATAAAAGCTGCGGGTTATGACTATGTCGTAATCAACGACGGCTCACAAGATACAACGCTTGAGCTTTGTCGAGAGCATGGTATCAACATATTGGATTTGCCGCAGAACCTTGGTATCGGTGGAGCGGTCCAAGCGGGCCATAAATATGCCCAGAGATTTGGCTATGATATCGACATTCAGGTTGACGGCGATGGCCAACATGATCCTTCTTATATTCCTGAGCTTGTAAAGCTGATTGAGAGCGGTGCGAGTTTGGCGATAGGCTCTCGATTTCTGGTTGAGACTGATGGTTTTCAATCAACTTTTATGCGTCGTGTTGGAATCAGGTGGCTTTCATTTTTGCTCGAGTTGCTTACGGGTAAGGTGGTCACCGATCCCACTTCTGGCTTTAGGGCCTGCAATAAAGATGCTATCGACCTGTTCTGCAAGAGTTATCCTGATGACTACCCGGAGCCAGAGTCGATTGCTTTGGCTATGAAGCTTGGTCTTCCCGTTATGGAAGCGCCTGTAAAGATGAATGAGCGCCAAGGTGGACGTTCATCTATCGGGGGCTTCTCTTCCGTCTACTATATGGTCAAGGTTACGTTAGCCATTGTCCTTGTGTGCTGGGTTCATAGGGGAGACAAATAATGAATCTTATTTTGAGGATTGGTGCGGCCCTCTTTTTCGGCGGATTCCTCGTCTATGTTTTACGTCTCGTGTCCAACGGAAAGATGCTTCTTAAGTACTCTTTGCTGTGGATTTTGATGTGTATGGCGGCCTTGATCTGTGATTTATGTCCTCAGATTATTTATAGTTGCTCAACAGCTATTGGGTTTGTCAACCCGGCCAATTTCCTTTTTTTGGGTGCAATCGTGCTGTTGCTTGCAATCTCTCTGTCTCTTAGCGTTGCCGCGAGTCGTCATGTTTTGGCGATCAAAAACCTTACTCATAGGATTGCCCTGCTCGAAAAAGAGCTTGAGAAAAGGTCTGATCATGAATGAGCTCAATACATGGTTTGATTCAGTTCCTTCGGCTATCCCTCATTAGGGCTCCTAAGTTTGTGCACCATTGATCGCGCTCGACTGCTGGTTGTGGATTGTCTAACAAATAGACAATCCCTATGTTGAGTGTCTTATCGTTTTATCTGGTGCAACGTATCAAGCGAGTTGTCTTGCATATTAATTAATTTGGGAACTGCATCTCTGGGTCGACTGCATCTGGATATTCAAAGGTTAATTTGATTTGGCGAGAAGAGAAAAATGATGAAAAATCGACATCTGAGTTTAATCAGCGTGGTTTGTCTAACATCTATTTGTTTCATCTCTCTTTTATGGCCCGCAATCGCATTTTCATTAACTGAAGATTGCGTGGCTGAAGGCACTGATGGCTCTTTGGTTCAATCGGGTCAGGAAGCATTTGGGACATCAGGTAGCGATCGTTTGACTTTGGATTCCGATAATTTCAAAGCATCTATCGATTCGTCGATATATGAATATACTGGCGATATGATTACTCCTGATGTCTCTGTTTTGACTGCCAGCGGTTCTGTGCTAGCAAGCGGAATCGATTATGAAGTCACGTATTCAGATAATGTTGCCCCTGGCTGCGCCACTTTAAGAGTGAATGGGCTAGGGAATTACGCCGGCGTTACCTCTCAACTGTCGTTCCAGATCGTTCGTTCCTCTGATAATAACATCGCTCTTCCTGGTTCTTGGGCCTACCAAAACGGTAAATGGTGGTGGAGATATGAGGCTGGTGGTTGGCCGTCAAACTGTTTTCTGTCCATTAGAGGGGCGGAGTATTATTTTGATTCCGAAGGTTATGCAGCTACTGGCTGGAAATACTTGAACGATGGCTGGCATTTATTTTCTAACTCCTGTGCACATTTGAAGGGATGGGCTGCCACCGGTGGGCGCTGGTTCTACCTTGACGAGACATCGGGTTCAATGAAGACCGGCTGGGTTTTAATTGATGATAGCTGGTACTATTTGGACAGTTCGGGCGCTATGCAGACCGGGTGGTTACTCCTTGGCAATACTTGGTACTGGCTTGAGCCTTCTGGATTAATGGCTACGGGCTTTAGGCTTGTTAACGGCTCTTTGTATCATTTTTCCGAATCCGGTTCTATGAGCTCCGGTTGGTTTATTAACGATGGGGCATGGTATTGCTCCAACGCATCGGGAGAGATTCGTACCGGGTGGTTTTACAATGGTTCTAGCTGGTATTTGCTAGACCCCAATAATAATGGCGCCATGCTGGAAGGATTTCAAACTGTAAATGGCTCCATTTATTATTTGGATCCGGATAGCGGCGGTGCATTAAAGTGCAACACTTGGGTCTTCTCACAAGATGAAAACGTATATTATGCGTGCAGCAGTGGTGCGATTGTGCTTTCGGGCGTCAAGGACGGCGCGGGTGGAATTAAGCTCAGGGATCCCGAGGGAAAGCCTGTCGCTGGCTGGTATTGGTCCTCAGCTGCACAGGTGTGGTTTTACACAGACTCAGATGGGGTTCTGCAGCGCGGTTGGCGATTCATTGACGGTAGGTGGTATCACCTCGACAACGAATCCGGAGCCATGAATACTGGCTGGTTCCTCGATGATGATGGAACGTGGTACTACCTTATGTCTTCTGGACAAATGGTAAATGGCTGGAACAGAATTGGAGACTCCGAGTATTTCTTTAATGCCTCAGGTGCTTGGGTGGAGCCTGAGCACTCCGCGCGCGCCTCCTTGCAGTCCCAGATCGTTAATCGTTGCCATAGCGTTCCTTCTCCTGGGGCGGGACTGTGCTCGGAGTGGGTTAGCCATGTGTTTTACCCCGTGCTGGGGTCATATCCCAACGGCGACGCATGCGACATGTTCTGGAATTGGTGTTACAGCCGAGATATATCTCAGCTTAAAGTTGGAATGATCGTTGCGGTCCCTACGCATACTCATACAAGTGCTGGTGCCCGCTGGGGCCATATTGCTATTTATATCGGAAACGGTATGGTTATGGATAACATCGGTTACATCAGGACAACATCACTTGCTTGGTGGCTGAACTACTACCACACTACCGCTATACCACAGTGGGGCTGGGTTTTAAATACGCCTTTGGAATGATGCGGATTCTGGCCAGCATGCGGAATCAACGCCTGCTTGTGTATCGAATCACAAACGCTTCTTAACTGTATATCATGTATGGAATGCAATTATTCATAGTAAGGGAATCGAGGGTTGACCCTCGATTCCCTTATCTATTAGTCGCATTTTAATAAGGCTAAAATTAGAAAGCGCAGAATTAAGCTAACACTTTATAAATGATAGTAGCGATTTCCGGGTTCTCCCACGCTGAAATTTGGGTTAATGTACGGATCGCCTTCGACATAGTATTTTGCCCAGCGATAATTCATGTATGCGACTTCTTTGTGGAACCGAATCTGCTTTTCCGTATTGTTTTCAACGCCTCTAGAAATCGACTCGTAGTGATAGAGCTCGACTTCGGGCGTGTATACGATCAGGTCGTTAATCTCGCGTAGCTTTAAGCAAAAGTCAACATCATTAAATGCAACTTGAAGCTCTTCGGTGAAACCTCCGACTTTCTCATATTCGCTACGCTTGGTCATTATGCAAGCTGCAGTGACAGCGCTGAAGTCTTGTTGCGCATCGTTGAGTGCAAAGTAGCCCCAATTATTCCTTGGCATGCTCTGGCAAAGATGTCCCGCCACGCCGCCAGTGACGCATAGGCCCGCGTGCTGAATGGTGTTGTCGGGATAGTAGAGTTTTGCACCGACTGCGCCAACATCCTCACGTGCGCAGATGCCAAGCATGGTCTCGATCCAATTGGGCGTAATTACCTCAGTATCGTTATTCAATAGCAAGAGATAGTCGCCCTTGGCGTGAGCAACGCCAAAGTTCATGAGCTTGGAGAAATTGAATTCGTGTTCCCAAGTTACAAGACGAACGATGTCAGGATATTTTGCTTGCAACTTATCGTAATAATCGAACGTCACCTTTTCTGTGCTGTTGTTTTCGATTATGACGAGCTCGTAATTGTCGTACGTTGATTTCTCAACAATTGATGTAATGCAGTTGTTCAGAATGTCGGCGTGGTCTTTAGTCGGGATGATAATTGACACGAGTGGGTGGGAATCTGGCACAGCGTAGGTTACTTTATATGTAAAGGGACGACGCGCTTGTTCGACCTTCGCATTGAGCCCAAGCCTGTCCAAATGACTCTGGACCGCTTTGATACCTGCGATAGTGGCATACGGCTTGCTATCGGCATTTGCTGCGGTGGAGGTCTCGCTTAGGCGCCAGTGGTATAGAACCTTCGCAACATGATGAACTTTCCTTGCCTTTTCCACGGCGCGGAGAGTCAGATTATGATCCTGTGCTCCATCGAACTCTTTTGTGTTCGGCTCTAGAGTGTCTAGCAGGGACTTACGGATGGTAAGCATGTGGCAGATATAGTTATTGTTTCTGAGCAGATCGATATTGAAATCCGGCTTAAAGAACGGCTGCGCTAACTTTCCATCGGGCATGAGTTTATCTTCATCACAATAAAGAAGATCGACGTCATTATTGTTTTCAATTGCCTCGGCATATGAGAACAACAAGTCCGGTTCAAGAATGTCGTCATGGTCAAAGAAGCTAACGAAATCGCCCGAAGCTACGGCAACGCCTGCGTTTGTGTTTTCGGAAATACCCTTATTTTCGGTAAGATTAATTGACTTAATTCTGTTGTCGCGGGCTGTTTCCTGCTCAACGCGAGCCTTTAGTTCCTGATTGTCAGGGCTTGCATTAACTAGGAGGAGCTCCCAGTTTGCATAAGACTGGTTTTTTACGGATTCGACCATATCGTTAAAAAACGAAATGGGCGTGTTGTAAAGAGGGACAATGATGCTGAATTTCGGAGCGCTATTGAAGACGATTTTTCTCTGCTTCTCCAGTGCGCCAATGGTTGCCTTATGCTCTGTAAACCATTCGGGGTATTCAGGGTCAAACTGCGCATGGGTAAAGAGGAAGTTGGTCTCCTCAAGAAGCAAGCCTAATTTATCAGGCGTTAAGCAGTCAAATGCACTGAATGAAGGGTGATTTTGATCGCCAATTATAAAGTAGTAACGATCAAACGCCTTTGGCATGCGGATCGAGAGCTGTGTTTCAAGTTGTTTTTTCTCGGATGTAAATCCAACACTCGTTACATTTGAGCCGAAGTTGACTATGCTCAGCTCAACCTCATTGAGGAACCGATCGAGGCAGCGAAGTTTGATTTGCGAGTCGTTGCGGTACGGTGTTCTAACCGTGCACCTCAGGATATACTCGTTTGAATCTTCGATGCACTGCCAAAAATCAATCGTCGCCATCTCAAACTCTGAAACGTCATCGTAATTTCTGAGTTTGCTGCACAAGTCAGGTTTAATTTTGTAGTTAAGACGCGACTCCCATTTGATGTTCTTGCAATTGAGCGAAAGGGAGTCGCTGCTCAGGTTACGACCGTCTTTGCCGATTTCGCTAAACTCAACTTTAATGGATCGGGTGTCGGGGTCGGGGATTACAAGAACGTATGAGTCTGATTCGCCGTTATTGTCCTTGAATTTTAGAAGAGACAAAGGTAAACGGCGGTCGTCAACCGTTGCCGCTTGAGCTTTTATGCTGGAGCCTTCATGGATGCCTTCTATTTTAAGCTGCTGGTAGATTTTCCAGTTTCCTCTGCATACTCCGGTTGTTTCGACTCGCATTGTTTGCCTTTCGTTTGTTGGACACTGCTCATTGTACTTATTCATTTCCTACCTCGCGATAAATGCAGAAAGAGTTACGTGTTTCTACTGTCCGTTTTAAAGAGAATGAGGAGGAAGCCGCTGCTGGCGCATATAATTTTAATAAATATGTTTGTCTAATCGTTGTTTGCAATTAGCAGCTTTTGCCTAACGATTGTCAACTGAGAGGAATTCTATGAAAGGCATCATCCTCGCCGGCGGGTCCGGCACGCGCCTGTACCCGCTCACGCTCGTGACCTCCAAGCAGCTGCTTCCGGTCTACGACAAGCCCATGATCTACTACCCGCTGTCCACCCTCATGCTGGCGGGCATCCGGGACATCCTGGTCATCTCCACGCCGACCGACCTGCCCAACTTCGAGCGCCTGCTCGGGGACGGCTCTCGCTACGGCGTGAACCTCTCCTACGCGGAGCAGCCCTCGCCGGACGGCCTGGCGCAGGCCTTCACCATCGGCGAGGAATTCATCGACGGCGAGCCGTGCGCCCTCGTGCTCGGCGACAACATCTTCTACGGCAACGGCCTGTCGCGCCACCTGACGCGCGCCGTCCAGAACGCCGAGTCGGGGAGGGCCACGGTCTTCGGCTACCACGTGGACGACCCCGAGCGCTTCGGCGTCGTTGAGTTCGACGGCGAGGGCAGGGCCGTGTCCATCGAGGAGAAGCCCGCGGAGCCCAAGAGCTCCTACGCCGTCACCGGCCTGTACTTCTACCCGGGCGACGTGGCCGCCAAGGCGCACGAGGTGAGGCCCTCCGCGCGCGGCGAGCTGGAGATCACCACGCTCAACCAGATGTACCTGGAGGAGGGGACGCTGTCCGTCGTGACCCTCGGCCGCGGCTACGCGTGGCTGGACACCGGCACCATGGAGAGCCTGCACGAGGCCGCGGAGTTCGTCCGCGCCGTGGAGCACTCCCAGGACCTGCCCGTGTCCGTGCCCGAGGAGATTGCCTGGGAGAACGGCTGGATCACGACCGCCGGGCTGGAGGAGGCCGCGAAGGCCTACGGCAAGTCGGTCTACGGCCGGCACCTGAAGAAGGTCGCCGCCGGCGAGATCGTCAACAGCCCGCGCGAGTACTAGCGCAAGCTTGTTTTCTTTCAGGGGCCACCGTTTATCTGGTGGCCCCTTTCGTTATGATTACGTTGACCATAAAGACAATATGATTGGGAGTGGATGTGTTAAGCGTCTACTTTGGCGATATGCCAGAAGCGATTTACAACACAGCGACATATTTCAAAAACTCTTACCGGTCTTCTTGGATTACGGATCCCTATGCAGTCTCGATAATTAAAGATGTCGATCGATCGGTTGTTGTCTCCGAAAACGTCATCGAAAGCCCTGTGCTTGGATCCATCTCCCCACTCCAGCTTTCTGGTGGCGTGAAAACGCTGCTGCTTATGAGATTTGATCGTAAGCATATTTTTAACGCTTCTACTTGTGGTGACAACTGTGCCAAGTGGATTCTCGACATGGCGAAAGACCGCAAGCTCGTTGTGAATCTCTATCATGTGATGGACTTTGGTCGCGAGGATTTTAAAATCAAAGTCGTGAACAGCGGCCGAATCGTTCATAACATGGCCGAATTGATTCACGAGTCGATTCTGTATCTGTAGGTGCTGCTTATGAACGGTTCGCATCTCGTTAAGATTTCCCGCCGCAGGGGAACCAAGTACACATTTACCATCAAGCGGAACATCACTATTGTGCGTGGCGATAGTGGCACGGGTAAGACGACACTGTTTGACATGGTCGCAGACTACATGCGAACGGGCGAGCAGTCGGGTGTTTCCTTGCAATGCGATTGTCCCTGTGTCGCCCTGACCGATTATGATTGGCGAAACCAGCTTTCGTCCGTTCATGACTCGATTGTATTTGTCGATGAGGGCTTAAAAGAGATCCATTCTGATGAGTTTGCCCATCATGTGCTGTATTCCTCGAATTATTTCGTGCTGATCTCAAGGGCTGATTTCCCCAATCTTCCGTATAGCGTGGATGAGATTTACAAGATTAAGACGAGCGGAAAATACCATTCTTTCGTCCCTGTTTATCAAGATCGCGGGAATCATCGTTATGCTATTTCCCGGTCGGCGCCAAAACAGGACTTTTCTATCCTTCTATGCGAGGACAGTAAGTCTGGTTTCCAGTTCTTTGAACGGCATTTCGCTGACAGTGAGCTTACCTGTACTTCGGCCATGACGAACAGCGCGATTTTGGGCTGGTTGGATCAGCATCTCGACGATCGCGTGTTTGTTGTCGCGGACGGGGCGGCATTTGGGTGCTATGCGGACCGCGTCCTTAAGCTGCAAGACATTCACCGCGATACTGTTACGGTTTGTCTTCCCGAATCATTCGAGTGGCTCCTACTGAGCTCCGGCGTAATTTCAGGGCTAGATGTTAAGACGGTTTTGGAAACCCCAGAAGCCTTTGTAAACAGTGAGAAGTTTAAAAGCTGGGAGGATTTCTTCTATAAGTACTTACGTGAAATAACTGGGGATTCGGTTTTTCACTACGACAAAGACTGCATTTCGGAGGCGTTTTGTACAGGAGGTAATTCTGCGAAGGTTATGGCTCTTATCGCATGCCGAAATGTCCGATAGTTTTGTTGAATAGCGTCGCGGCGTCACTTCCTGCGGCATACTAAAGAAGCTGTACATGCTTCAGATTGGATTTTCATGTCTGAGATTTTCGAACCCAAGAATATCATCGTCACTGGCGGCTGCGGCTTCATCGGCAGCAACTTCGTGCACTACGTGGTCAACAACCACCCCGAGGTGCACGTCACCGTCCTGGACAAGCTGACCTACGCCGGCAACCCCGAGAACATCGCGGGGCTGCCCGAGGATAGGGTCGAGCTCGTCGTGGGCGACATCTGCGACGCCGAGCTGCTGGACAGGCTGGTCCCCGGCCACGACGCCATCGTGCACTACGCCGCCGAGAGCCACAACGACAACTCCATCGCCGACCCGGAGCCGTTCCTGCGCACGAACGTGGAGGGCACCTTCCGCCTGCTGGAGGCCGTGAGGAAATACGGCGTCCGCTACCACCACGTCTCCACCGACGAGGTCTACGGCGACCTGGCGCTCGACGACCCGGCCAAGTTCACCGAGGAGACGCCGTACCACCCGAGCAGCCCGTACTCGAGCACCAAGGCCAGCTCCGATATGCTCGTGCGCGCCTGGACCCGCACCTACGGGCTTCGCACCACGATCTCCAACTGCTCCAACAACTACGGCCCCTACCAGCACGTGGAGAAGTTCATCCCGCGCCAGATCACGAACATCATCGACGGCGTGCGCCCCAAGCTCTACGGCCGCGGCGAGAACGTCCGCGACTGGATCCACACCGAGGACCACTCCTCGGCCGTCTGGGACATCCTCACGAAGGGCCGCACGGGGGAGACCTACCTCATCGGCGCCGACGGCGAGAGGGACAACATCACGGTCCTGCGCATGATCCTCGAGGCGATGGGGAAGGACCCCGAGGACTTCGACTGGGTCGCCGACCGCCCCGGCCACGACCGCCGCTACGCCATCGACTCGACCAAGCTGCAGCGCGAGCTGGGCTGGAGGCCGGCGCACACCGACTTCGCCGAGGGACTCAAGCAGACGATCGACTGGTACGTGGAGAACGAGTCCTGGTGGCGCCCGGCCAAGGAGGCCACCGAGGCCCGCTACCGCGCACAGGGCCAGTAAGACCGCATCCCGGCGAACCGCGCCGCGGGGCGCCCGCGCGGGGCCGCAGGGCATGGGGATGATCCTGCGTCCCCGCGCGGGCGCCCCCGGTTACCCAACCTCTTCGATAGGAGCTTTTCCCACATGGCAGACATCGCATTCGAGAAGGACCTCTCCGTCACCGAGACCGGCATCGGGGGCCTCAAGGTCGTCGACCTCGCCGTCCACGGCGACTCGCGCGGCTGGTTCAAGGAGAACTGGCAGCGCGCCAAGATGACCGCCCTGGGCATCCCCGACCTCAGGGTCGTCCAGAACAACATCTCCTACAACGACAGCCGCGGCGTCACCCGCGGCATCCACGCCGAGCCCTGGGACAAGTTCATCTCCGTGGCCCGCGGCTCGGTCTTCGGCGCATGGGTGGACCTGCGCGAGGGCAGCGAGACCTTCGGCAAGGTCTACACCTGCACCCTGGACCCGTCCAGGGCCATCTACGTCCCGCGCGGCGTGGGCAACTCCTTCCAGGCGCTCGAGGACGGTACCGCCTACACCTACCTGGTGGACGCCCACTGGTCGCTGGAGCTCAAGAGGACCTACACGTTCGTGAACCTCGCCGACCCCGAGCTCGCCATCCAGTGGCCCATCCCGCTGGACCGGGCCACCGTCTCCGAGGCGGACAAAAACCACCCGATGCTCAGGGACGTCGTCCCGATGGCGCCCAAGAGGACGCTCGTCACCGGCTGCAACGGCCAGCTGGGCCATGCGGTGCGCGCGCTCGCCGAGGAGCGCGGCATCGCCAAGGACTTCGACTTCTGCGACATCGACACCTTCGACATGTCCGACCCGGACGCCTACTCAAAATACGATTGGTCGCTCTACGGCACCGTGATCAACTGCGGCGCCTACACGGCCGTGGATAAAGCGGAGACCCCCGAGGGCCGCGTGACCGCCTGGAAGGCCAACGCCACCGGCCCGGCGCTTCTCGCACGCACCTGCGCCGAGCACGGGATCACCCTCGTCCACGTGTCCTCCGACTACGTCTTCGACGGCACCGCCGAGGTGCACGACGAGGACGAGCCCTTCTCCCCGCTGTCCGTCTACGGCCAGACCAAGGCCGCCGGCGACATCGCCGTGGCGGGGTGCCCGCGCCACTACATCATGCGCAGCTCCTGGGTCATCGGCGAGGGCCACAACTTCGTGAAGACCATGAAGGGGCTGTCCGACCGCGTAGCCGACCCGGAGGACGGGCTCGCGCAGGTCACCGTCGTGGACGACCAGCTGGGACGCCTGACCTTCACGCGCGACATGGCCGAGGCCATCTTCCACGTGCTTGATGTGAAGGCTCCCTACGGGACCTATAACTGCACCGGCTCCGGCGCGGTCAATTCCTGGGCGGACATCGCCCGCGCCGTCTTCGAGGCAGCCAACGGCAACGGCGACAGGGTCGTGCCGGTATCGACCGCCGACTACTACGCCGGCGCCGAGGGGCCCGTCGCCCCGCGCCCGGTCCACTCCGCGCTCGACCTTTCCAGGCTCGAGTCGGTCGGGTTCCACATGCCCGACTGGGAGGAAGAGCTGGGGGAGTACCTCAAGACGCTCTAGCCGCTATTAACTTTTCGAGAGTAAAAGCCGCCGCTTGTTAACGGCGGCTTTTCTTGTTGGTGGCTATCTACGCAGTGGTGCCAATAGTATTTTGCGGAAGATCTACCTCTCGCTTGGCGTGGTGGCGGACCTGCCAGGCTGGTCGTCGTAGGCGTATTTGCTGCACACGTTGACCTCCCACTGCTTTTTTTCGACCTTTGCCACGGAATCGAGGATGAAGCCGGTCGCAAGGCTCAGGCCGCACAGGAACATAAACGAGGCGGCGAGCATAGCGGTGGGGAAGCGCGGGACGAGGCCGGTCTGGAAATATTCGACAACGATGGGCATGCCCAGGGCGAGGCCGAATACCGCGAACAGAAGCGCAACGAGGCTGAAGAACTTCAGCGGGCGGTAGTCCTTGAACAGCGCGCCGATCATCGCAACGACTTTAATGCCGTCGCTCACGGTGTTGAGTTTGGACTCGGAACCCTCGGGACGGTCGCGGTACTCGATGGGCACATCTTTGATGCGCCAGCGGTGGTCGACGGCGTGGATCGAGAGCTCGGTTTCGATCTGAAAGCCCTCGGAAAGCACTGGGAAGGTTTTAACGAACGGGCGGCTCATGGCGCGGTAGCCTGTCATGACGTCATCGAAGCTGTAGCCATAGATCCACTTGATCATGGCGCGGACCAGATTATTGCCAAAGCCGTGGAAGGCACGCTTGTTCTCCTCGGCGTAGGTGCCGTTGGAAAGGCGATCGCCTACGGTCATGTCGGCCGTGCCGTTAAGGATGGGCTCGCAGAGGGCCTTGGCCGCCTCGGCGGGGTAGGTGTCGTCTCCGTCGACCATCAGGTAGCAATCGGCGTCGATATCGCGAAACATCTGGCGGCACACGTTGCCCTTTCCCTGACGGGGCTCAAAGCGGACTGTGGCGCCGTGCTCGGTGGCAATGCGTGAGGTATCGTCCGACGAGTTGTTGTCATAGACATAGACCGTCGCCTGCGGAAGCTCGCGGTGAAAGTCGTCGATGACTTTGCCGATCGTGAGCGCTTCGTTGTAGCAAGGGATGATGACGGCGATGGATTCAGAATTCACTTAATGCTCCTTATACATTCAATCCTAGAAAGTATAGCCGTTTGGGCCTGGCATCCTAAGATGTGGGTTAGTTCTCCAGTTTTGTTGCGCGAATCGTTTGCATGGCCGTCGGGTCTATACTGTTCGTTTGTCAACGATTACGAGTAAAGGAGTTGCATCCGTGTCGGATCAGACAAAGCAACAAGAAACTCGCAGTCTGCCTGCGACGTTTGCTAAGAACGAATTTGAGAAGGACGCGTTTATCCTTCGTCAGCTGGTTACCAAGGATTTTAAGATCAAGTATCGCCGTAGCGTTCTGGGCGTCGCATGGTCGGTGCTCAACCCGCTGCTGATGATGATCGTCATGGCCATCGTGTTCTCGACGATTTTTGGCCAGGGCCGCAATGGCTCAATGACGCCCGAGATGTACCCGCTGTACTTGATCGTGGGTAACATCACCTTTGCCGTCATGTCTGAGTCTACTAACCAGGCCCTGACGTCGATCGTGGGCGCTGCCCCTCTGCTCAAGAAGGTTAAGGTGCACCGCTGGGTTTTCCCGGTGCAGAAGGTGCTCTTCTCGCTGGTCAACTTTGCCTTCTCGCTGGTCGCCGTCGCCATCGTCATGCTGTGGTTCCGCGTTATGCCTTCTTGGCACCTGATTCTGTTGCCGGTTTGCCTGCTGCTGCTTATGTGCTTCTGCATGGGCCTGGGCATGATGCTCTCTGCCCTTACGGTCTTCTTCCGCGACGTTATGCATCTGTGGAGCGTCGTCATTACGGCGTGGACTTACATTACGCCCATCTTCTGGACGACTGACTATATTGCGCAAATGCCGCATCTCGTGCGTATCTTGATGTATGCGAACCCCATGTTCAACTACCTGCAGTTTATGCGCGATATCTTCCTGTTCCAGACTACGCCCTCGCTTATGACGTTTGGTATGTGCGTCGCTTGGGCGGTTCTTGCGCTTATTATTGGCTATACCGTGTTCCATAAGTCCGAGCGCAAATTTATCCTCTACATCTAAGGAGTGCTGTGATGACTGAATCTGTTGTTGATTACAGCGAGCAGCCTCTGGCTGTCGAGGTCGACGACGTCACCATGATCTTTAACATGGCGTCCGAGTCGCTGACCAACCTCAAGGAGTACATCATTAAGCTTGCCAAGCACGAGCTGTTCTTTGAGGAGTTTAGGGCGCTTAAGCACATCTCGTTTGATATTCATCGCGGCGAGGTTGTGGGTCTGGTCGGCACCAATGGCTCCGGCAAGTCTACGATGCTCAAGATTATCGCTGGCGTTCTTGAGCCTAGCGAGGGCAGCGTTAAGGTGCACGGTAACATCGCGCCGCTGATTGAGCTTGGCGCCGGCTTTGACCCCGAGCTGACCGCCCGCGAGAACATCTATCTGAACGGCGCCCTGCTCGGCTATACCAAGGAGTTCATCGACGCCAACTTTGACGGCATTATCGAATTCGCTGAGCTGCAGAACTTTGTCGATATGCCGCTCAAGAACTTCTCCTCGGGCATGGTGGCGCGTATCGCCTTTGCAATCGCGACGATTACCGAGCCCGATATTCTGATCGTTGACGAGACGTTGTCCGTCGGTGATGTGTTCTTCCAGCAGAAGTGCGAGGCCCGCATCCAGCACTTTATCCAGAGCGGCGAAGTGACGGTTCTGTTCGTTTCGCACTCCATGGAGCAGGTTGAGCGCATCTGCCAGCGTGCCGTTTGGATTGAGAAGGGTGACCTTCGCATGGACGGCCCGGTCAGTGAGGTCTGCAAGGCGTACCGTGAGCAGTTCAACTAGGTTATAATTATTTGCGCCTGACAGGCTTGCGCTTGCTTTGGCGTGCGGTTATTTGCTCCATTAGCTCAGTTGGATAGAGCAGGGGACTTCTAATCCCAAGGTCGACGGTTCGAATCCGCCATGGAGCACCATCGTTTATTAAGCCCAGACCGCTTGGTGGTCTGGGCTTTTTCACATGCCGGTGTTCTTTATTCTTGCCGGGTATACGTTTAGGCCGAAGCGGTGGTGCGAGCGTTCTGCGGACAGGCCAGTCTTGCCATCTTTGCAATCCACGCGGTCGATTGGTTTATTCCTTGGCAGACCATGCCTCTGCTTATAACGCTGCCAGCATCGTGGCTCTTTGCGTCGATTGTGCGCCGCAGGTGCGACATAGGGTTGGTGTACGTGATCAAGAAGGCGTAACAAAAACGGGGAGGACCAACTTGGCCCTCCCCACTATATCTAGTCTGTCTTGTCTGCCTTCAGGCACTCGGGCAAGACGTTTGCAACTGCATTCATCGCCTGCGGCCTCAGGTACTGCTCATTGAGCTTTGCCTTTCTGTAGGCGTAGCGAGTGTCTGCCGAGTACTTGATCAATACGTCGGTGAAGAATCGTTCCCAGCTTAGGTAGTCGCGGCTTTCGATATAGCTCGAAGGATCCTTGAGGATTTTTGGAATGTCGTTACTGGGAATGAGGCCAGATTGCAGAAGTGTCCACTCGAATGATTCCGGGAGGAACAAGCGAACGTTCTTGTAAACGCGCTGTCCGAGCACCTTTTCGATGTAGGGACCAAACGCTGCGCCGTCTCCAATGGCAAGAACGTTTTGCTCGGGGCATTCGTGAATTGTCCGCTTTAGATTTGCTACGCCGGTGGCGGTATAGCAGGGGATTCCGAGCCGGTTGCAAAGAGCGTCGTAGAATTGATAGCCAGATTTGCTATCCTCGACAACTACGGCGTCGGGTACCTCGAATCCAACATTTAGATCCTGATACAGCATGCTTGCCGTGTGGTCATATAGCGGCTTGGTCACCGAGTAGAAGCGCCTGTCGCTCTTGCGGCCATTGATTGTTTTACTCGTCGTGTTGACTAGCTTTAGGATTTCATCAACGCTGTAGGGGAGCTCGTTGGCATCACGACGAGATATCAGAACAAAATAGTTGGACGAGCCGTTTACGGCTTTGGCGAAGTCCTTTGAGTAGATGAACTCGTTGCCCTCATCTAGAAAGACGATTGAATCTTCGATGATCGACAGCTCGCGCTCCCAGCGTCTGCCGGAAAGCGTTTCGCAGGGCACGTCGCAGCTGAGTGCAACGCCGCTTTCCGGTCCTCGGTCGTTGTAGTCGCGAATCATCGAGATGAGCGTCGTTTTGCCCGTGCCGCTGTTGCCGCGGATGAAGGAGATGTTGCGTTTGAACGTGAGCGTGTATTTGACCTTTGCGCGCTCAACGATGACGGTATGCGTCCCCTTCATTATTCATCAACATCCAAAAAATCATTGGTGGCACCGACGAACTCCTGCATGTTCCTGACGATGCGGCCGTCGTTATTGATGCGAATCTCAAAACGCTTCCAGGGAAATTTCATGATGTGGTAAAGGGTCACCAGCACATCCTGCTCTTTGCCAATTTTGAGCAGCCAGCGGGCGCAGTTATCTCCGCAAGTGGATGCATTGAACACCATGTTTGGTAGATTGCGAACCAGCAGCAGCGTCTTGACGCCACCGGACAGTTCGAGTGGGGTGATCGAGCCCAGCTGCTTGCTTACGATGTTGTGGGGGCCGATGAGCTCTGATCCGTCCACACTTTTAATAATCTGTGCGGCCATAGGGTCTTCGAACCATGAGTCTAAATATGAGTTCCTAAAATAGGTCTCGGTATCGTAGATGGAACCGGGGTAATCTCCCAGATGGATGCTTAGCATGCGCGTCTCCAGACCGTTGTTTGACTGCAACGATTATATGCCAGTAATAAAGTGCCGCCAGTAGCGAGGTTGCTGCTGGCGGCACTGGCATTATTAGCGTATGAATCGCGCTGATGGATTTGCTCGCGAGACTACTTTTCGAGACGTTCCCTCAGCAGCTCCAGCGCATGCGCGTAGCCCTGCAGGCCCTCGCCGGTGATAGTGGCAAAGCACGCTAGGCGTGCATAGCTTACCTGGCGGAAGTCCTCTCGCTTCTCGACGGCGCTGATGTGGACCTCGACGGCGGGGATGGCGACGGCTTTGAGGGCGTCGAGGATCGCCACGCTGGTGTGCGTGTAGGCAGCCGGGTTGATGACGATGCCGTCGACCTTGCCGTAGGCCTCCTGGATCTTGTCGACGATGCTGCCCTCGTGGTTGGACTGGAAGACCTCGACCTCGTCAAAACCCTGTGCGGCACCCGCCTCCTGGCAAATCTGGACCAGGTGGTCGTAGTTGTCGCTGCCGTAGATGCCCGGCTCGCGAATGCCGAGCATGTTGAGGTTGGGTCCGTTGATGACGAGTGCTTTCATGGTTGCTTCCTTTGTGGTTGGGCGGGCGGTGAGGCGGAATGAAAAACCACCACAAAGGTGCCTGTCCCCTTTGTGGTGGTTTTTGTTAGAGAGCGGGTGGGAGGGTGTCGAGGAGGGCGCGGGCGGTGTTGGCGGCACAGTCGCGTGAGTCGATGATGTAGTCGGCCCAGGCGCGGTAGCGCGGCATGCGCTGCTCGGCCAGCTTGTCGATGCCGTCGCGGGCGGTGATGGGGCGTCCCTTGTGGGCGAGCTCGTCGAGCTTACGGTTGAGCATCACGATTTGGCTGTTCTGGTGTAGCAGCGGGTAGTTCTCGTCGCGCGTGACCACGCCGCCGCCCGTGGAAAGCACCAGGCCGCTGCGCTTGGAGATGTCGGCCAGCGCCGCTGTCTCCTTCTCGCGGAAGGCCACCTCGCCGCGCTCGACGATAAAGTCGGCGCAGGGCATACCCAGGCGCTCCTCGAGGGCGCGATCGAGATCGATGTGCTCGCGGCCCGTGAGCTGGGCGATCTGCTCGCCCACGCGGGTCTTGCCCGAGCCCGGCATGCCGATGAGCGCGATGTTTTGCTCGCGGCGGGACAGACGTTCCGTCACATCCAGGATGCGCTCGCGCGGGGTGGCTTTGCCGGCATAGCGCTCGACAGCTTGTGCCGCCTGGGCAACAAGCATAAGCAGGCCGCCGATGCAGGGGATGCCGCGGCGCTCGGCCTCGAGCATCAGGCCCGTGCGGGCGGGGTTGTAGACAATGTCGATGACGCCCTCGAGCGCATCGAGGCTTTCGAGCGTGCAAGGCGCGTCGGGGCAATGGGGGAACATGCCGGCGGGCGTGCAGTTGACGAGTAGGGAGGCGTCGGACTGCTGCGCGATATTGTCGTAGTTGACCTCGCTCGTGCGACCCACGGGTACGACGATGGCGCCCATGTCTCCCAGCACCATACTTGCCGTGGTGCCGGCACCACCGGTGGCACCGAGCACGAGGGCCTTTTTGCCGGCAGCCTCAACCCCCAGCTCCTCGACCAGGCACTGAAAACCAAAGTAGTCGGTGTTGTCGCCGCGCAAGCGACCGTCAGGTAGGCGCGTGATGGTGTTGACGTTGCCCATACGCTCGGCCAACGGACTCAGCTCGTCCAGGTAGTCCATGACGGCGCGCTTATAGGGGATGGTCACGTTGGTACCCTCCCATTCGTCGCCCGTCATAAAAGCTTCCAGATCCTCAGGCTCGCGCTCAAAACGCACGTACTCAAGCCCCGCCAGCTCCTTGTAGATGGTTGGGGTGTAGCTGTGGCCCAGCACGCGGCCCAGCACGCCGTAGGGGCGGGTTGCGGCGGTATCGGTCATCTAGAGCACCTCCGTGTAACTGCCAAAGTAGGTGAAGCTCTCGCACACGTCGTCGATGGAATCGAGCAGGTCGTCGAGGGCCTTGCTGCCAAAGGGGCAGTCCAGGTCAAAGTAGAACATAAACTCAAAGTCGCGGCCGGGGATGGGGCGGCTCTCGAGCTTGATGAGGTTGATGTTGAGCGCATAGAAGCGCTCGAGCACGCGGTAGAGGGCGCCCGGCTCATTGGCCGTGGTAATCATGAGCGAGGTACGGTTGGCACCGGGATAGACGCGCGGCTCACGGCTGATGACGACAAAGCGCGTGTAGTTGTTGTCCGAGTCCTGGATGTTGGGCTCCAGCACCTCCAAGCCATAGAGTGCCGCGCAGCTGCGCGATGCGATGGCGGCAATATCGGTGCGCTCGGAGCTGGCGACCATCTCGGCCGACATGGCCGTGTTGGGGTACTTGGTAGCGTTCAGGCCGTGCGCCTCGATAAAGCTAGCGCACTGCGCGATGGCCTGACCGTGGCTGTAGACCTCGCGTATGTCCGCGAGCTTGGTGCCGGGTTTGACGAGCAGATTGTGGTCGATCTTGAGGCGCAGCGAGCGCACGATGTGGAAATCGAACTGGGCGAGCAGGTCGTAGACGGCGTTGACCGATCCGGCAGTTGAGTTTTCGATGGGCAACACGCCAAACTCGCAGAAGCCGTCGCGCACAGCGCGCATAACGCCTTCGAAGGTCTCGAAAAACGCGATGTCGGGCACGTCGAAGAGCTTGCACGCGGCTATCTGGCTATAGGCACCTTCCACGCCCTGGCAAGCAACGGTGGCCGTTTGAGGGAAGGGCGTGTCGGAGGCTGCAGCCGTGGCGTGGGCCTTTTGCGAGACGGTGATGCCCCTGAGCTCGTTGATGTAGCGCTGCTGCTCGGCTTTGCTCATGCTCATGAGGAGACGGAACAGGGTGATGGTCTGCGCCTCGTAGCGCTCGGGCGCGCGGCTGGCGAGGTTGTTGAGTTTTGAGCGCTCGCGGGCGGGGTCAAAGACGGCCTTGCCCATCTCGATCTTTGATTTGGCGACCTCGGTGGCAATGTCCATACGCTCGACAAAGCTGTTGAGGAGCGTGGTGTCGATGCCATCGATGGCCTGGCGGATGTCAGCAAGGTCCATAGGGACCCCTTTCACGTGTCGGTGATTTTTCTGGGACGGGGATTAAAAAATCATTGTGTAACTAATGACTTTTTAATCCCCGTCCCAGAAAAATCACTGGGTGGGCGTGGGGGCCGGAGTTGGCCCCCAGAGATTTTTAGAGCTGGGCGGCGTCCTCTAGGAGGGCGTCCCAAATCGCGAGGGCAGCGGCTGCTTCGGCAACGGGGACGGCGCGCGGGACGATGCAGGGGTCGTGACGGCCGTGCACCGAGAGCTCGGCATTTTCCATAGCGTCCATGTCCACCGTCTGCTGCTCGCGGCCAATGGAGGGCGTCGGCTTTACGGCCATGCGCCACATGACGGGCGCGCCGGTGGAGATGCCGCCCAGGATGCCGCCGGCGTTGTTGGACTCAACCTCGATCTCGCCGGTCTCGGCGTCGATGCGATACGGATCGTTGTTCTCGCTGCCGCGCATGGCGGCCACGGCAAAGCCCATGCCAAACTCCACGCCCTTTACGGCGGGAATGCCAAACGCGATTTGCGCGATGCGGTTCTCGATGCCGTCGAACATGGGGTCGCCGATGCCCGCGGGAAGCCCGTAAATGCCGCACTCCACGATGCCGCCGATGCTGTCGAGCTCGTCGCGCGCGGCAAGAATCTCCTCGCGCATGCGGCCGGCTGCGGCGGCGTCAATGCACGGCAGATCGTTCGTAAGGATTGCCTTGCGGTCGGCCTCGCGATAGACCATATCGTCCATCGGCAGGTCGGAGATGCCGCCGATCTGCGCGACGTGCGCCATGACCTGAATGCCGCGGGCCTCAAGTGCCTGCAGCGCAATGCCGCCGGCGATGCATAAGGGGGCCGTTAGGCGGCCGGAAAAATGCCCGCCACCAGCGACATCGTGCATGTTGTGATACTTCACGCGCGCAGGGAAGTCCGCATGTCCGGGACGGGGCTTGCGGCGCAGCTCGGTGTAATCATTGGAGCGCGTGTTGGTGTTCTCGATAATCGCGGCGATGGGCGCGCCGGTGGTATGTCCATCGATCACACCGGCGATGATATGCGCGGCGTCGGCCTCGCGGCGTTTGGTTGCGGTCTCGTCGCGGCCGGGGGCGCGACGGTCGAGGAAGGCCTGCAGCTTCTCCTGGTCCACGGCGATGCCCGCCGGGATGCCATCGAGCGAGCAGCCGATAGCGGGGGAGTGCGATTGGCCGAAGATGCTTAAGTGCAAGACGTTGCCAAAGGTCGAGGACATGCTATTCCTCCTCGAGTGTGACCTTGCCGCCCAGCAGGCGGTAGTGGTCGAAAAAATCGGGATAGGACTTGTTGACGGCCTCGGCGCCGTGGATCACGACCTCGCCGGTGGCACGGCTCGCGGCGATGGCGGCCATCATGGCGATGCGGTGGTCGTTGTGCGAATCGACCTCGCCGCCGGTAAAGGCATCGACGCCCTTGATGATGAGGTCGTCGCCGGCAATACGCACCTGCGCGCCCAGCGCGGTGAGCTCGCGGGTGGTGGTGGCCAGGCGGTCGGATTCCTTGATACGCAGGCGGGCGCAATCGCGGATAAAGGTGCGGCCCTGTGCCAGCGAGGCCACGGCCGAGATAACGGGCACCAGGTCGGGAATGTCGTGGGCGCTCATCTCAAAGCCGGCGAGCTTGTCGGACTGCACGGTGGCGGCGTTGGTGGAGCGCACGATGCGGGCGCCAAAGCGCGAAAGCGCGGCAAGCACGTTGCGGTCGCCCTGTGCGGAGCTCAGGGACACGCCCTCGACGGTGATGGGGTCGGTGCCGATAGCGCCGGCACACAGCCAAAAGGCAGCGTTGGACCAGTCGCCCTCGACGGCCACGCTGCCGGGCGTGCGGTACGAGCCGCTGCTCACGCGGAAGTTCGTGACCTCGGGCTGGCCGTCCTTGGCCGGAATGCGCTCGACGTTGACCTCAACGCCAAAGGCCTTCATGGCCTGGATCGTTAGGTTGATGTAGGGGCGGCTCTCAATGAGGCCAGTCACCTGCACACAGGAGGGCTGGGCGAGCAACGGGGCTGCCAGCAGCAGGCCGGAGATATACTGCGAGCTTACGTTGCCCGGCAGCACAAAGGTGCCCGGGCGCATGCGTCCGCTTGTCTTGAGCGGAAAACCGCCCAGACCCTGTAGGTCGCAGCCGGCGGCAATGATCTCGTCCGAGAGCGGGGACAGCGGGCGTGCGCCTAGGCGGCCCTGTCCCACAAAGGTTGCCTCTGCCCCCAGCGCGCAGGCGACGGGCAGCATAAAGCGGAGCGTGGAGCCGCTCTCGCCGCAGTCGAGCGTGCCGCCGGCAAGGGCCTTGAGCAGGCCGAACTCAATGCTCTTCATGGTGGGGTGGACCTGGAAGCCGTCCTCGACGGTCTCGATGCGGGCGCCGAGCGCCGTGAGGCAGCGGACCGTGGCCTCAATATCGGCGCAGGTGGTGTTGCAGGTCACATGCGTCTCTCCGTTGGCAAGGGCAGCGCAGATGATGAGACGGTGCGCCATCGACTTGGACGCGATGGCGGGAACGGTGCCCTTAAGCGGGGACGGGGTGATGCGGGCTAGCATGCGGATGCGTCTCCCTTCTGGCCGAGGCCCTCGGCAATGAGTTCGTGGAAAGTGGAAAGCGGCGTGCGGTCGATGCTGCAGCGGCCAATGCCGTGCGGAATCACCAGGTCGATGGTGTCGCCCGCGCGCTTCTTGTCGTGGAGCGCCTCGGCAAAGACGGCATCGGCATTGAGGTCGCAGCGGGTCTTGAGGCCGTGGCGGGCGCAGAGCTCCTCAATACGGCCGGGCAGTGCAGCATCGCAAACGCCGTGCAGGGCCGCGGCGCGCGTGATGATGCCCATGCCGATCGACACGCAGTTGCCGTGTCCGAGCTCAAAGTGCTCGCAGGCCTCGACGGCGTGTCCGGCGCTGTGTCCAAAGTTGAGCAGCTTGCGCTGGTTGGTTTCGTGCTCGTCGGCGACGACCACGGCGCGCTTGATGTCGATGTTGCGGGCGATGATGAGTGCTACGCGGGCCACATCGCGGTTGAGCAGCTCCAGCGTGAGCGGGGTCTTCTCCAGCTCGGCGAAAAGCTCCGGGTCGGCGATCACGGCGTGCTTGACGACCTCGCCGCAGCCGTCGGCGAACTGCTCGGGCGTGAGGGTGGCCAGGCACCCCACGTCGGCGATAACCACGCTCGGCTGCCAAAAGGCGCCGGCCAAGTTCTTGCCGGCAGCCAGGTCGATGGCGGTCTTGCCGCCCACCGACGAATCCACCATGGCGAGCAGGCTCGTCGGGATCTGCACAAACTTGCAGCCGCGCATGTAGGTCGCGGCCACAAAGCCCGCCACATCGCCCACGACGCCGCCCCCGAGTGCCACGATCACGTCGGAGCGCGAAAGCTCGTGCTCGGCCACAAACTCCAAAATGGCAACATAGGTTTCGGCGCGCTTATGGGCCTCGCCGGCCTCGAAGGTGCAGATGCTCACCTCGTAGCCTGATGCCTCCAGGCTCTGCTTAACGGGCATCTGGTAGAGCGGGCCTACGTTGGTGTCCGTCACGATGACGGCCTTGGTGCCGCCGGCAGTGGCGCGCACGAGCGGTCCCGCCTGCTCCAGCAAAAACGTGCCAACATGCACCTGGTAGGGGCGTGCGGTGTCGATATCGATGGTAATCGCCATAAGCTTCGGTCCTTTCGACCTGGCGTGATAGGTGGTCTAGTGGGAGGCTTCGTCGTCGAGTGCGCGCTTAATGCGGTCGCCCTCGGCAAGGAGATTCTCCAGATAGCGCTGGTCGCGGTTCTTGAGCGCACGGCTGTAGGCGCCAAGCGACTCGATCAGATGGTCGATCTCGAAGGCGAGCGCGTCGGCGTCGTCGATCATGAGCTCGGACCACATTTGCGGGTTGAGGTGCGCCACGCGGGTGAGATCGCGGTAGCTACCGGCCGAAAAGCCGTGGTGGACCTGGGCGGTGGGGCTTTTGACGTAGGCGTTGGATACCACGTGCGCAAGCTGGCTCGTGAAGGCGATGACGCGGTCGTGCTCGGCGGCGCTGGTCACGCTGAACTTGCCAAAGCCCAAGGGGCGCACCATCTCGCGCACCTGGCCCAAAAGCTCCAGCTTGAGCGCATCGTCTACCGCGGGCGGTACGAGCACCAGCGGGGCGCCCTGGAACAGGTCGGCACGAGAGTTAGCGTAGCCCGAGAACTGGGTGCCCGCCATGGGGTGCGCGCCCACAAAGTAAAAGCCGTGCTCGCGGGCAAGCTCAAAGGCACGTTCGCACACGATGCCCTTGACGCCCACCGTGTCGATCACCACGGGGCCCATGATGGCGTCGGTGTCGGTGGCGTCGGCGAGCGCCTTGGCGTGCGTCTCGAGCCACTCGATGCATGCCTCGGGGTAGCAAGCCAGGACGATGATGTCGCATTCGCCGAGTGTCTTGTCGTTGAGCTCTCCGGCGACAGTGCCCATGCTGGCGGCCGTCATGACATCGTCATCGGGGTCCCAGGCCAGCACGCGAACGCCCGCCTGTGCATAGCCGCGGGCAAAGCTACCGCCGATGAGGCCCAGGCCGACGATACCGGCGCACTTGGGGCCGCCCTGGTTAACACGCGCGTTTCTCACCGTACCCATGAGCTACTCCATGGTCTCTTGGCAGACGACCTCGCGGATGGCTCGGATGCGGCGCATGGTGTCGTCGAACTGATCGGGGGTGAGGGCCTGGGCGCCGTCGGACCAGGCGCGGCTCGGCTCGTCGTGGACCTCGATCTCCAGGCCGTTGGCACCGCAGGCGGTCGCGGCGAGCGCCATGGGCTCAACGTAGCGGTTGTAGCCGGTGGCGTGGCTGGGGTCGGCGACGACGGGCAGGTGCGACAGGTGGTGCAGCACCGGCACGGCGTTGAGGTCGAAGGTATTGCGGGTGCGGGTCTCGAAGGTGCGGATGCCGCGCTCGCACAGGATGACGTTGTCGTTGCCCTCGCTCATGATGTACTCGGCGGCCATAAGCAGCTCATCGATCGTGCCGGACATGCCGCGCTTGAGCAGAATCGGGGTCTGGGTCTTGCCGACCTCCTTGAGCAGGGGGAAGTTCTGGGCGTTGCGGGCGCCGATCTGCATGACGTCAATCTTCTTGTCCAAGAAGACCTGCACGTCGCGCGGGTCCATGATCTCGGTGACGATCGGCATGTCGAGCTCGGCAGACGCCTCGCACAGCAGGTCGAGGCCGGCGGGGCCCATGCCCTGGTAGGCGTAGGGGGAGGTGCGGGGCTTGTAGGCGCCACCGCGCAGCATCGTGGCGCCGGCGGCCTTCACGCGGCGTGCGATGCGGATGAGGTTCTCGCCCTCGACGGAGCAGGGACCGGCGATGACCTGGAACTGGTCGCCGCCGATCTTGACGCCGTGACCGCAGTCGATGACGGAGTCCTCGGGGTGGAACTTGCGGTTGGCGCGCTTGAACGGCTCGGAGACGCGCTGCACGCGCTCGACGACATCCATGGACTCGAGCAGGAACGGGTCGATCTTGGTCGTATCGCCCACCAGGCCGATAATCGTCTCGTTCTCGCCGCGCGAGACGTCGGTCTTGAGACCTTTTTTCTCAATCCAGCTGACAATATGGCTGACGGCCTCGTCGCTGGCGCTCTGCTTTAGAATTGCAATCATGGTGTGCCTCTCACCTCGATGGATAACTTTTGCAAAAACGGCCCGCATTGCGAGCCGTGTATATATGGTGCATGAGAGTTTATACTATCCGACTCGCTTTTGCCTTCTAAAGTGGGCCGTTGCGCCGCGTCTTCCTCGGAATTGCAAAGCTTTTTCTTTTATTTTGATAGCCCGTGGTGCACTTGGGTATAATGCCAAACGTTGGCCCTATTAGCTCAGGGGATTAGAGCGTCTGCCTCCGGAGCAGAAGGCCGTTGGTTCGAATCCAACATGGGGCACCATCGAACGTAAGACCGTCCGAACCTCGCATGGTCCGGGCGGTTTTTCTTATACCGACGCGACGTGATGGGACGTGGTATGGCAGCAACGGATATCGAGCGCGGACTCTCGACCGCCGAGGTCGAGGAGCGCATCGCCGCCGGTAAGATCAACCGCAACATGGAGCTCAAGACCAAGTCGGTCAAAGAGCTCATCATCGAGAACCTCTGCACGCTGTTCAATTTGATCAACGTGATCTTGGCGTTCCTGGTCATTTTGACCGGTTCGTTTAAGAATCTGACGTTCCTGTTCGTGGTGTTCTTGAACACCGCTATCGGCGTCATTCAGTCCATGCGTTCCAAGAAGATGGTCGATAAGCTCACGCTTCTGACCTCTAAGAAGGCCATCGCGGTGCGCGACGGTGCCGAGGTGGAGCTCGACTTGGACCAGATCGTGCTCGACGACATCATCCGCCTGGGGCGCGGCGATCAGATTCCCGCTGACGCCGTGGTGGTTTCGGGCGAGGCGCTCGTGAACGAGAGCCTGCTGACGGGCGAGAGCGACCTTATTAAGAAACAGCCCGGTTCCGAGCTCATGAGCGGCAGCTTTATCGACTCGGGCCTGCTGCGCGCCCGCGTGATCCATGTCGGCGCCGACAACTACGTGGCCAAAATTAATAACGAGGCCAAGTACGTCAAAAAGGTCAATTCCGAGATCATGAACGCGCTTAACGCCATCGTGCGCTTTGCGAGCATCATCATGATCCCGCTCGGTTTGGCGTTGTTTGCCTCGAGTGTGAGCGAGCTGTGGGATGCCGCGGGAACCCCGGGCGATAGCGCACTTTCGTGGTGCTTCTCCGAGCTGTTGGCTGGTCATGTGCCTTCGTCGGCGCTGCTGTTCACGGTGGGCGCCCTGCTGGGCATGATCCCGCAAGGCCTGGTGCTGCTGACCTCGTCGGTGCTCGCCATCGCCACGGTGCGCCTGGCCCGCCGCAAGGTGTTGGCGCAGCAGCTCTACTGCATCGAGACGCTCGCTCGCGTCGACGTGCTGTGCCTGGACAAGACGGGCACCATCACGTCGGGTCGCATGGAGGTCGAGGGCACCTACCCGTTGCCGATTGAGGGCGCTGACGTGGGCGCGGGGGAGAGCGAGGCGTCTGTCCCCGTCGAGACCACGGTCCTCGATTTTGCGCTCGCCAACGTGGCGCGTGCTACTTCGGCAGACGCCAACGAGACCTGTCAGGCGCTGCTCAACTACTACGCCGACCGCCCGGTCGAGGTGTCCGAGCCGCTGGCGGTCATTCCGTTCTCGTCGTCCAAAAAGTGGAGCGGCGCCTCGTTTGCGCAAGGTTCCTATGTGATGGGCGCAGCGCAATTTGTGCTTTCGGAGCGCGCCTTTGCGCAGGTCGAGAACCGCGTGGCCGAGCTCGCCGATACATGCCGCGTGCTTGTGGTGGCCCGTGTGGACGGCTTTACACCCGATGGCGATATGGCGGGCGAGGCAGAGCCTGTGGGCTTTGTGACCATTCGCGATGAGATTCGCTCCTCGGCCGCCGAGACCATCGGCTACTTTAACGAGCAGGGCGTGACCCTCAACGTGATCAGCGGCGACGACCCACGTACGGTGTCGTCGATCGCGCGCGTGGTGGGCGTTCCGGGGGCCGATGCCTACGTCGACGCCACGACGCTCGATACGCCGGCCAAGCTCGATGCCGCAGTGGACCGCTACCATGTCTTTGGTCGTGTGACCCCGCAGCAGAAGCGCGAGCTCGTGCAGGCGCTCAAGCGCCGCGAGCACACCGTGGCCATGACGGGCGACGGCGTCAACGACGTGCTGGCTCTCAAGGAGGCCGACTGCTCCGTTGCCATGGCGGCCGGCTCCGATGCCGCGCGCAACGTGGCCGAGATCGTACTCGTCGACAACGACTTTGCCTCGATGCCCGCCGTGGTGGCCGAGGGTCGTCGCTCCATCAACAACCTGCAGCGTTCGGCCTCGCTGTTCCTGACCAAGACGCTGTTCTCGATGGGCCTGGCGGCGCTGTGCATCGCGCTGCCGCCGTACCCCTTCGAGCCCATCCAGATGACGCTCATCAACTTCTTCTGCATCGGCGCGCCGGGCTTTGTGTTGGGGCTGGAGCCCAACAATGCTCGCGTGAAGGGTGCGTTTTTGACCAACGTACTCAAGCGTGCACTGCCGGCGTCGATTGCGGTCATTTTGGCTGCGGCGCTCGATATCTTTGTGGCGCGCGTGTTTGGCTTTAGCCAGCTCACGCTGTCTACGATGTGCTTGCTTACGTCGTGCGCGGCGAGCGTCAGCCTGATCTGGCGCATCTCGCAACCTCTCACGCCCTTACGTGTGGTGCTCTTTGTGTTTGTAGTCGCCGGCATCCTGGTGGGCGCTATCGGATTCCCAGAGCTGCTGTCCATTGCCAACCTGTCGATGGGCCAGATGGTTATCTTGGCTGTCATTGTGGTCTTTACCTGCTCGGTGTTTTTTAAGCTCGCCACGATGATGGATTCGCTCAAGCCGCGTCGTCGTCATGCCGCAACTGGTTTTGGCCGCGGTGTGCGCGTCCGCCTGGGTCGCGGTGGCGGCAAGGTGAGCTCGACGGGCTCGACGGCCGAACGTTTTGCCAAGCGCGTTGCCGCCGACATGGCGCAGCGTCGCGAAGATCGCACCGCTCGCGAGGCCGAGGCCCGCGCACTCGAGGGCGTGGCCCAGGCCCAGCCCAAGAAAAAGAAGAGTACCGGAGCCAAGCGCTCCCGCGTGACCAAGTCCGCCCAAGGCATCAAAGTCTCGATGCCAAGCAAAAAGAAGAAGTAGCTACGCGCCCTGGCGATGTTGAATTGGTGCCTTGTTCCTGTGGGGCCGTGGCGATGTTATGCTCTAACCTCGATTGTTTGAATTGCTTCGAAAAGAGGATGCCGTGATCTGCCCGCATTGCCTTAAGACTATCGAGGACGGCGCCTCGTTCTGCCCCTACTGCAACGCCTATGTGGGTCCGGGCGATGGTCCCGAACACACCGAGTTCGTGTTCTGTGAGGGCTGCGGTGCCCGTCTTTCTCCGCATGATCGTACGTGCCCCAAATGCGGACGCCCCGCTCCGGGAATCCTCTCCGAGGACGCGGCCGCATCCGACCTAGCAGCGGGCCGCACGGCGGGCTTTCCGCGCCTAACGCAAGAGCAGATCGATACCGAGGTGCCTCATGCGCCGGCCTCTGCCGCTGCGGTGCTCTCGGACGCCGCCGATCCTAACGAGACTTGCGTGCTGCCGGCTTTTGATAAGGATTTCGGTATTCCCAAGGTCGATATTCCCACGCCGGTTTCCCTGCACGACGATGCTCAAAAACCCAAGCGCAAGGTGCATCCCGACGAGGACGCCTATCACAAGCACAAGCGTCATATCCCCAAGCCGCTTATTATCATCGCGGTCCTTGCCGTCGTGTGCGGTGGTGCGTATTGGTTCGTGACGGCCGATCCCATGGGTGTCATGCCCGGCTTCTATGACCAGTTTGGCCAGGCCGCGCAGACGACCTTCCCCACGCGCCAAAAGGGCGAGGCAACTGAGGACGATACCAAGCAGGACGATTCTGCCGAGGTGGTCCAGGAAGATACCGTGCTGACCGATGACCAGCTCTACACCAAGCTCGACAGCCTGTATCAGACCATTGTGTCGTACAACAATGATCAGATCGGCGAGGTCATCGATTCCTTTAACAACGGTTATCTCCGAACGCCGCTGTCCACCCGTCAGGAGCTGTCGCAGAGTGCCTACGCCCTGCGCGACCAGATCAAAAAGACGCAAGATGAGCTTAACAACCTTAAGTATCAGGACGATACGGTCTATGCGGATGACATCGCCCACTTAAAGCAGCTTGCCGAGTGGATGTACGAGCGCGTCGACGTGATCTGCCAGAGCTGGGACATCTCGCTGGCCATTCCTGATGGTGAGTCGATGAGTTCCCACCAAAGCGAGATCCTAGCGCCCATCGCGCAGGGCGGCAACAGTGCGCTGAACCAGTACGACGCCAATGTGGGTTCCTGGAAGCCGCAGCAGCGTTCCTAAAATTAGTTCGCCATAGTCGGCATAACCTACGTGCGCAATTGATGTAAGCGCATGCTTATTGCTACAATTCGTACAAATATGCTTTAAACGCACGAGGAAGGAACCACATGTTTGGTTTTAAGAAAGAGCTCTACACGCCCGAGTATCAGCTTGCCGGCGACGAGTGCGCCGTTATCGAGACGTCGAAGGGTACCATCAAGGTCAAGTTTGACGGCGAGGGCGCTCCCATTCATGTCGCGAACTTCTGCGAGCTTTCCACGATGGGTTTCTATGATGGCCTTAAGTTCCATCGCTATGTGCCCGGCTTTGTCATTCAGGGCGGCGACCCCAATACCCGCGATATGTCCGGCGCTGACGTTGCTGCCGGTCTTGAGGGCCCCGACGGCATGCCCGGTACCGGTGGCCCCGGCTACTGCATCAAGGGCGAGTTTGCCACCAATCCGCGCAACAGCCATGTCGATGGTGCCCTTGCCATGGCGCGCTCCATGGACCCCGATTCCGCGGGTTCCCAGTTCTACTTCTGCCTGGGCGCCCAGCATAACCTCGATTCCGGTTACACCGTCTTTGGTACCACGGTCGAGGGTCTCGATGTGATTTCGCAGCTGCGTGCCGGCGACGAGATCGTCCATGTCGAGATCGTTCACGAGTAAAGGGGACTTCCTTGAATAGCCAGCTGATCCAACAGGGCCGCGCCGCTTACCGCGCGGGTGATTTTTCCGCTGCAGCCCAGATGCTTGGGGCGGCAAAAACTCCCGATGAGATTATGGGCGAGGCCGATCACCTTCGTGGCAACGCCTTGATGCACCTGGGCATGTATGCCGAGGCTGCCGAGGCTTATGCCGCCGCCCTCAACGACGGCACCTATGGCAAGCGCGGCGCGCTGCTCACCAACCGCGGTAAGGCGCTCGCCGCCGTGGGCGACTACACGACGGCCGCCCAGGCGTTCTCTGCTGCTACGCAGGATGCTTCCTATGCCACGCCGTTCAAGGCCTATCTGGGCCTGGGTAATGCGCTGTTCCAGTCGGGCGACTATGCCAACGCGGGTACTGCCTTCCGTCAGGCTGCCATCGACGGCGCCAATCCGGCTCCTGCCGCCGCACTCGGCGAGCTTGGACGTTGCTTCATTAAGCTCGGCCGTCCGGCGGATGCCGTGGAGACCTACCGCACGGCTATCGACTTTGCCGGCCCCCGCGACGATACGCGTGCGCTCAACGCCGGCATGGGTCAGGCACTTTCTGCCGCCGGCCGTCCCTCCGACGCACTCGACGCCTTTAACGCCGCTACTGCCGATGGCATCTACCAGCTCACCTCCGAGCAGGCCGATGAGCTTGCCCGCGTGCACGATTCGCTTGCCGCGTTGTCTGCCCAGACGGCTATGGCCACGGCTCCGGCGCCCGCGATGGACGCTCCCGCCGTCGATCCGCTCGATCCTACGGGCGCGACCGGTCAGTTTATGCCCGATCCCTCGGACACCGGCTTCTTTACGCTGTCCGAGTCCGAGATGGTCCAGCAGGACCGTCAGGATCGTAAGCAGGCCAAGGTCCGTCGTCGCCATCGCCACACGGGTCTCAAGGTCTTCATTGTGCTGCTTCTGCTCATTTTAATCGCCGCGGGCGGTCTGGGCTTTGCCTACACGCGCGGCTTTGGCTTCCCGTCCCAGGAGTCTGTCGTTACCGATTTGTTCCAGGCTGCCGGCGACGGTGACACCGCAAAGGCCGAGTCTTGCCTGGCCTCGAGCCTGTCCGAGGACGCCAAGTCGATGATCATCTCCTCGATTCCGCAGGGTGCCACCGTGTCCGTCGAGGGCATGGATCAGTCCATGACCGAGACGACCGCTAAGGTGAAAGCATCGCTGTCCAAGGGCGGCGAGCAGGAGTACACCGTCAAATTTGTGCGCTCCGACAACCATATCGGCTGGGCCGTTTCCTCGCTCGATATGGATTTCTCGGCTGCTGACAACCAGTAGTGACCTTATGGGATTTAGCTTTGCCCGGCGCTTCACCGCAAGTGAGGTGCCGGGCTTGCGCTAGTATGATGAGCTAGTAGTTTTCCAGCAATCATCCAACACATCAGGAGTTGCGTTGTTTTCTTTGATGGATATGTTCTTCGGTAGCTATGCGGGCGATCTTGCCATCGACCTCGGCACCGCAAATACGCTTGTCTCCGTGCGCGGCAAGGGCATCGTCATTCGCGAGCCCTCTGTTGTCGCCATCGACAAGAACGACGAGCGCATCCTGGCGGTCGGTATCGAGGCAAAGCGCATGCTCGGCCGTACGCCCGGCAACATCGTGGCCGTTCGTCCCCTGAAGGACGGCGTCATCGCCGACTTCGATGTTACCGAGGCCATGCTTCGCTACTTTATCGACAAGGCGTCCGAGAAGCGCTATCCGTGGACCCCGCGTCCGCGCGTTGTCGTCTGCGTTCCCTCCGGCGTCACGTCGGTCGAGAAGCGTGCCGTATTTGAGGCCACGATCCAGGCTGGCGCTCGCCAGGCCTACCTGATTGAAGAGCCCATGGCTGCCGCTATCGGCGCCGATCTGCCCGTCGAGGAACCCACCGGCTCCATGGTCATCGACATCGGCGGCGGTACCACCGAGGTTGCCGTTATCGCTATGGGCGGCATCGTCGTCTCGCAGTCCATCCGTATTGCCGGCGACGAGTTCGATCAGGCTATCCTCACGCACGTTCGAGATGCCTACAACCTGGCCATCGGCGAGCGTACGGCAGAGGACATCAAGATCAAGGTCGGTTCCGCCGTGCCGCTCAAGGACGAGCTCGACGTCGAGGTCAACGGCCGCGACGTGATCACCGGTCTGCCCAAGACCGTACGCATCGAGAGCGAGGAGATTCGTCGCGCACTCAACAAGCCGCTCGACGAGATGGCCAAGGCCGTCAAGGACGCACTCGATGCCACGCCGCCCGATCTTGCCTCGGACCTTATGTACTATGGCATATTGCTGACCGGTGGCGGCGCGCTGCTGCGCGGTCTCGACGTGCGCCTGCGCGATGAGACCGGCGTTTCGGTCAACGTCAGCCCCACGGCGCTCGATAACGTCGTTAACGGCTGTGCCCGCGTGCTCGAGGCCAATGCGTTTGATGGCGGCTTCGTCCAGACCAATGCTTAATTTCCAAAAGGTGGATTCCATTTGGCACGATCTTCGGGTTTCTCCACAAATCTGAATACCAAGCGACAATCAACGGGTATGCGCCCGTTGATTGTTTTCAGCCTGATTTCGGTGTTGCTGCTCACGTTTTACATCCGCGAGGGCGAGGCAGGACCGATTCATGCCGTGCGTTCGGGCGTAACGACGATTACCTCGCCGGTGCGCTTTGTGGGCTCGGCTGTGGCGGCTCCCTTCAATGCGATTGGCAACGTGTTCTCTAACCTTACGGCGTCGCAGGACACGCTTGACGAGCTTAAGAAGCAAAACGAGGAACTGACCTCTAAGGTCGCCGAGCTTTCTGAGGCTCAAAAGACTGCCGAGCGCCTGGAGGGGCTGGTCGGCCTGCAGTCGACCTACAACCTTAAATCGACCGCAGCTCGTATCGTTGGTGCCTCGGGCGACGCTTGGACCTCGACTGTCACCATCGACAAGGGTTCTGCCGACGGCCTTACCATCAACTTGCCTGTGACGAGTTCGGCCGGTGTTATCGGCCAGATTATCGAGGTTTCGGCCAAAACGTCGACCGTGCGCCTGATTGGCGACGAGAACTCCGGTGTGTCCGCTATGGTGCAGGACACGCGCGCCCAGGGCATGCTGCAGGGTCAGGCTGACGGCACGCTGCGTCTTGAGTACGTGAGCGTCGACTCCGATGTTAAGGTTGGCGACATTATCGTGACCTCGGGCATTGGCGGCGTGTTCCCCAAGGGTCTACCGCTTGGCACCGTCTCGTCGGTTGAGAAAACGGCAAACGACGTGTACTACACCATTGTGGTGCGCGCTCAGACGACGGCCGAGAACAACGAGGAAGTGCTGGTCATCACCTCGCTGACTGACGAACAGTCGGCCTCGGACGAGGACGTGAGCACGGCCAACAGCACGCCGCAGGGAACGTCGCGCGACGCTGCGACCAAGACGAAGGACGAGAGCTCGGATGACAGTTCCGACACGTCCGAAACGACCGATTCCGGCTCGAGCGAATAGGGGGCATGTCCATGGATCTACACGAGCAGGGGATGAGCTCCCGCACGTTTGTGATCGCCGCCATTGTGTGCGTGCTGCTGCAAGCAGGCCTGGCACCGCAGATCTCCATTGCGGGCGGTCGCGTCAACTTCATGATTATCCTGGTGTGCCTAAGCGTGTTCTCGGGCGACCCGACCCGTGCCGTCGTGTGCGGTTTTTGCAGCGGCTTGTTTTATGACCTGTCCGCTGCCGTGCCGGTGGGCGTTATGTCGCTCCTGCTGACCGTGGGTTCTTTTGCCCTGGTGCACAGCGCCGTCGGTCAGACGGGCGGTACCCCGAGTGCGCGCGGCATCACTGTGGGCGCCTTCGCGCTCGTCATTAATGTGATCTACAGCATCATCTTGCTGTTTATGGGTTTGGAGACGAGCTTTGTCGTGGCGATCTTCGGCCATGCGCTGCCGTCCTCGATCCTGACGGGTCTGGTTGCCATTCCGTTTTTGATGTCCGGCGTCGTGCCGCAGTCCGGCTATGGATTCTCCGCACGTGGCGGACGCCAGACGGGTATGCGCTTTAAGCCCAAGACCCGCAAGCTCAAATAGGGGAGGCCCGTAGATGTCTTCCCAGTTGACGGTTATTATCGCCGGTATCGTGCTGGTTGTGGCCATCGTGGTCGCGCTGGTCATCATGCGTCGTGGCGATTCCCGTTTTACCTACGATACGCAGCATGGAACGGCCCCGCGCGCCACCGAGGGCGAGGGCAATACTGCGGCGACCGCCTTTAAGGGCCGCTTTTCCATCCTCACCACGGGTGTGGGCGCGATGTTCGCGGCGCTTGCCGTCAAGCTGTGGGGCATGCAGATGGTCTCGTCGGACTATTACGAGAAGCAGGCTAATAGCAATCAGACTCGCACCGTTACCACTCCCGCTGTGCGCGGCCGCATCCTCGACCGCAATGGCGTGGCGCTTGTCCAGAACCGTCCCTCACTTGCTGTCGTGGCCTACCGCGACCTTGCCGAGGATGAGGTTCTGGTTCGCCATCTTGCCAACGTGCTTGGAATGCCTTATGTGGCGGTCCTTCGCAATATTCAGGACAATACAGAGGGCGCTCAGAGCCTGCATACCATCGCGACGGACGTCCGTCGCTCCACGGTTGCCTATATCAAGGAACACGCCGGCGAGTTCCCGGGCGTCAAGATTGCCGAGCGTACCGAGCGCCAGTATCCATACGGTGAGACGGCATGCCATATCTTGGGCTATACCGGCACCATTACCTCCGAGCAGCTCGAGGCCCAGAATAAGAAAACCTCTGGCGATGATGATGCTTCTGCTGGCAAGATTACGTACCAGTCGGGCGATATCGTGGGCCAGGCGGGCGTTGAGAGCTACTACGAAAACCTGCTGCAGGGTATTCGTGGCGAGCAGACCGTCAAGGTCGATGCCTCGGGCAATGTGACCGGTCAGGCCGGCGCCGTGCCCGCGAAGGCCGGCTCCGACATTAAGCTCACGCTCGACCTTAAGATCCAACAGGCCTGTGAGACGGCGCTGGCGAGCGCTATCGAGCTTGCCAAGACCACTGGCTACAGCAATGCCGGCAACGGCGCTGTGGTGTGTCTCGATCCCAACAATGGCGAGATCCTGGGCATGGCGAGCCAGCCCAAGTTCGATCCGTCCGTCTTTATCGGCGGCGTCTCAAATGACGTGTGGACCGAGCTCAATGATGACAAGGGTTCGCACCCGCTGCTCAACCGCGCCATTAGCGGACAGTACATGTCGGCCTCGACCATCAAGCCGCTCTCGGCACTGGCCGGTCTTGAGTTTGGAACCTACACTTCAACGCAGACAACCAACTGCACGGGTTATTGGACGGGTCTGGGCAAGGCTTGGGGCAAGCGCTGCTGGCTGACGTCTGGCCACGGCACCATGACGCTGCAGTCGGGTATCGCCAACTCGTGCGACCCCGTCTTCTACGACATGGGTAAGGCGTTCTTTTATGACGAGCAACATCCCGAGGGCCTGCAGGAGGTCTTTCGTCGCTGGGGCCTAGGCAAGACCTGCGGTATCGATCTGCCGAGTGAGGGCGCGGGCCGTATTCCCGATGCCGAGTGGAAAGAGTCGTACTTCACCGACGCCTCTGCCGAGGACCGCAAGTGGAATGCCGGCGATATGACCAACATTGCCATCGGTCAGGGCGACATCCTGGTGACGCCCCTGCAGATGGCGTGTGCCTATATGGGTCTTGCCAACGGCGGCAAACAGTACGTGCCTCACGTGTTTTTGTCTGCCGTGTCGCGCGATGGCGACGGCGATGCCTATAAGTACAACGGCAAGGGCAAGAAGAAGCGCCTGGAGGCCAAGATCAACAGCGATTCGGATTTGGCTCTTGTTCGCAACGGCATGCACGACGTGATTTACACGGCATCGACGTCCCTGGCGGCTCACTTTGGCACCCTGACGCCGCAGGTATACGGCAAGTCGGGCACGGGCGAGAAAAGTGGCGAGGATGAATACGCGTGGTTCTGCGCCTATGCACCGGCCGATGACCCCAAGTATGTCATCGCTACCGTCCTGGAGCAGGGCGGCGGTGGCTCAGATACCGCGATGCATGTCGTGCGCGACGTGCTCGGCGTGATTTATGACGAGCCCGATACCTCTTCGGCCTCGGGCGATTCTTCGGTTCGATAGGAGGTTGCGATGGATTTTTCTCCGGCGGATCTGTTCCGTTCAACCAAGACCGGCTCTCGCAGCAGCCTGGACCGTGTCAACAAGCAACTTTCGGCCTCGCGCGGCACGTTTCGCCAAAAGGTGCATATCGGTGTGCTCGTGGCTACTGTGGCCCTCGTCGCCTACGGTGCCATCATTATCTGGTCGGCTTCGCAGTTTAAGGCCGATGCTTCGTTCTCACGCCATCTGCTGGGAATTGGAATCGGTACGGTGCTGGCGGTGTTGGTCTGGCGTACCGACCTGCGCGGTATTTCCAATTTCTCGACGGCGTTGCTCGTCATCGACCTGATCGTGATCTTCTCGCCCAAGATTCCGGGCCTGTCCTATACGGGCGGTCTGGGCATGACGGGCTGGATCAAGATTCCCGGTATCGGTTTGACGTTCCAGCCGGTTGAGCTTGCCAAGCTCATCACCATCTTCTTTATTGCTACGCTTGGCTCGCAGTATAACGGTCGCATCGATACCGTTCGCGACTACGTCAAGCTCTGCGGTATGCTGTCCATTCCGTTTTTGGCCGTCGTTGCCATGGGCGACCTGGGCTCGGGCCTGGTTGTGTTGGTTTCGGGCGCCATCGTCATTTGTATGAGCGGCGCACGCCGCGAATGGGTGCTGTCGACCCTGGCCCTGCTCGTGGGCCTGGTGGCCCTCGTTCTGGCGCTCGATTCGGTTTTTGATTCGTTGCTCGGCCACGATGTGCTCATCAAGCAGTATCAGATGAACCGTCTGACGGTCTTTATCGACCCCGATAATGCCGATTCGGACGATGCCTACAACCTGCAGCAGTCGCTTATCGCCGTTGGCTCGGGCGGCTTCTTTGGTAAGGGTTTGGGTCATGCGACGCAGTCGGCCGGCGGCTTTCTGCCTGAGTTCCACACCGACTTCGTCTTCGCCTTCCTGTCCGAGACCTTTGGCTTTTGCGGTTCTTTTTTGCTCCTGTGTCTCTACGTGCTGCTGATCTTTTCGACGATTCGCGTCGCCTTTAAGTGTGAGTCGCTGTTCCTGCGCCTGTCGTGCGTGGGCATCGTTGGCATGTGGGCGTTCCAGACTTTCGAGAACATCGGCATGTGCATCGGCATGATGCCGATTACCGGTATTCCGCTACCGTTTATTAGCTTCGGTTCGTCTTCGATGATGATTCAGCTGCTGACGGTGGGTATCGTACAATCCATATGGCGGCATCGTTCGGGCGCCGCGTAACCGCTGGAGGGGTTTGCTATGAAAATTCCCGTAGATAAGCTGACCCGCGCTTTTAAGATGGGCGCGTCCGTTAAGAAGGATTCCGATACGCCGGTGCGCGTTTCGGTCTATCTGGATTCGTCCGCCTCGCGCTTTCTGGCCGAGACGGTGCGTGACGCCTTTGTGCCGCAGACGACCTCGGGCATTGTGCGCGTCGAGCGTCTGGGGGAGGAGCGAATTGCTCCAAAGACCGATACCGATGTGGTACTGGTGCTCTCGTGTGGTTCCGACCGCTTGGAGAGTGCCGTGCAGGAGCTCGTGATCGCTGGCGCGCCCGTGTGCGTGCTTGCCGAGTCTGCTGTGGAGGTGCCGTTTATCGAGGAGTCTACGCCCATGCTCGGCGTGGTGGCGGCAACCGATAAGACGTATCTGCTCGAGACGCTTGCCCGCTGGATTCTCGATCGCACCGAAAAGGAAACGGCTTTTGCGGCGAACTTTGCCTTTATGCGTATCGCCGCGGCCAATCGCATCATCACCTCGTGCGCGCTCACCAATATGGCGACCGGTGCGCTGGTGTTTTTGCCGGGCGCCGATTATCCCGTTATGGCGCTGGCGCAAGTGGGCATGCTCTTTGAGCTCGCTGCCGTCTTTGGACGCGGCATTAAGCCCGAGCGCGGCTACGAGGTCGCGGGCGTGCTTGCCGGCGGTCTTGTGATCCGCGCGGTCACCCGCGCGCTCGTCAAGCAGACGCCGCATATTGGGTTTGCCGTCAAAGCGCTCACTGCTGCCGCGGGCACCTACGGCATGGGCCGTGCGCTCGTTTCGCTCTACGAGCGCGATGTCGACTACAGCCGTGCCAACGAGGTGGTCACTGCCACGTTCTCCCGCGTTCGCGATCTGGTGACCACGGTCGCGGGCGCTACCCGTCCTATGGCGTCCTATCAGGACGCATCCGATCTCGCTGCTTAGGGGTTTTCCGTTGCGCGTTGCATACCAAGACTGTTTTCATTTAATTGAGCCGTTGCTCGCCAAGGTCGAGAAACCGAGCCGCTATATCGATCACGAGTGGGGCACGCTTTCCAAGGCCGATGCCGACTACCGTTGCTGCCTGATCTACCCGGATGTGTACGAGGTTGGTCTGCCCAACCAGGGCATCGCCATCCTCTACAACATCCTTAACCAGGCCGAGGGCATCTCCTGCGAGCGCGGCTATGTGCCGTGGCCCGATATGGGTGACGCCATGCGCGAGGCGGGCATTCCGCTGCTCTCGCTCGAGGGTGCAGCGCCGGTCGCTTCGTTTGATATCGTCGGTCTGCATGTGCCGCACGAGATGGCGGTGACGAACTTCCTCGAGGCACTCGACCTCGCTGGCATTCCGCTGTTAGCGGCCGACCGAGGCGAAGACGACCCCATCATCATCGCCGGCGGTCCCTCGGTGTACAACCCCGAGCCGTACGCGGCTTTCTTCGATGCCATCCTCATCGGCGAGGGCGAGGAATCGCTGCTCGAGACCTGCCAGCTGCATCGCCGCCTGCGTGACGAAGGGGTCCCGCGCGCGCAGATTGTCGAGCAGCTTGCATCCATTGCCGGCAACTACGTGCCGTCGCTCTATGAGGTTCGTCACGACGAGCCCTGCTCGCCGCATGGCTACACCGTGCCGCGTGAGGGCAAGGATGCGCCGACCGTGGTCTACAAGCGCGTCGTCGAGGATTTCGGCGCCACGAATCCGCTGTCGCAGTCGTGCGTGCCCTATGCGCAGCTGGTCCACGACCGCCTGTCTATCGAGATCCTGCGCGGCTGCGCCCGCGGCTGTCGTTTTTGCCAGGCCGGCATGACGTATCGCCCGGTGCGCGAGCGCTCGGCCGACCAGATCGTCTCGTCGGTGATTCAGGGTCTGGAAAAGACTGGCTATGACGAGGTGTCGCTGACCTCGCTCTCCACGACCGACCACTCCTGCATTCGCGACGTGCTCGGCAGGCTCAACCGTCGCCTGGAGGATACGGGTATTCGCGTGTCTATTCCGTCGCAGCGCCTGGATTCGTTTGGCGTGGATATGGCCGAGTCGGTCGCTGGCGAAAAGAAGGGCGGCCTGACGTTCGCGCCCGAGGCCGGCAGCCAGCGCATGCGCGACATCATTAACAAGAACGTGACCGAGGAGGACCTGGACCGTGCGGCCAAGGCGGCCTTCGAGGCCGGCTGGAACCGCATGAAGCTCTACTTTATGATGGGCCTTCCCGGCGAGCGTGACGAGGACATCGTGGCCATCGCCAATCTGGCCGATCACGTGCTGGAGCTCGGTCGTTCCGTGGTGCCCAAGGCTCGTCGCGGCTCGATCTCGGTGTCCATTTCGGTTTCGGTCTTTATCCCCAAGGCTGCCACGCCGTTCCAGTGGTGCCCGCAGCTCGACTACGACGACGTCAAGCGTCGCCAGAAGCTGCTTGTCACGAGCGTTCGCAACCGTGCCGTCCGCGTGCATTACCACGATGCCGAGACTTCGCTCATTGAGGCCGCGCTGTCCCGCGCCGGTCGTGACATGACGCCTGTCATCATCGACGCTTGGCGCTCGGGCTCTCGCTTTGACGCCTGGGTAGAGCATTTCTCGCTCGATAACTGGAAGGAAGCTGCTGCCAAAAACGGCATCGACCTCAATGAGCTCGTGCACCTGCCCTACGAGTTGGACTGGCGCCTGCCGTGGGAGCACGTGAGCCCCGGCTGCACGCGCGGCTTCCTCGAGCGCGAGTACCGTCGCTCGCTCGAGGGCGTCACGACTCCCGACTGCACCCGTACGTCGTGCACCGGCTGCGGGATCTGCCCCACGCTCCACGCCAAGAATGTATTGATGGGTGATCGCGCATGAGTGAGCGCCTGACCGACAACCCCACGCTCTTTAGACTTCGTGTTCGCTATGGCAAGCGCGATCGCCTTAAGTACCTGGGCCATCTCGAAGTGATCCATACCATTGAGCGCATCGTGCGCCGTGCGGGACTTCCCTATGCCGTCACGCAGGGCTTCTCTCCGCACATGCGCGTGGGCTTCTCTTCGGCGCTACCGGTTGGTACGTCGTCGACCTGCGAGTGGTATGACCTGTTTATGACCGAGTTCGTGGCGCTCGACGAGGCGTTTGGGCGCCTGGCTGCGGCGTCTCCGGCCGATCTGGCGCCCATCGAGGCGGCGTACATCGACGTGCGCACGCCGGCATTGACGGCGCAGCTCACGCGCCTGTCGTATCGCATCGACTTACACCTGGATCCCGAGGCGCCCGTAAGCGCCGACGAGGTGCGTCGTGCGATCGACACGCTGCGCGCGGGCCACGGCATCGACTACGCGCGCGGCAAAAAGAGCAAGCGCTTGGATTTGGATCACACGCTCGTTGGCTATGAGCTCACGGCGGGGGAGCGCCCGGACCATTTGGTTCTCATGCTCGACACCCATGCCGACAACGAGGGCTCTATGCGTCCGGAAATTTTGCTTTCTGCTGCTGATGTTTTGTTGCAGGGCTTGACCCCGGGCGTGGATGCACCTATTGTTTCCACCGGTATGCAAGACCTCGTGACCATCTGCTCCTACGATGTCGAGCGTCAGAATCAAGCATGCGAGGACGACGAGGGCCGACTCGTCAGCCCCATACCTGTGCGAACTTGTGGATTTGCTCCACATACTCGTTGACGGGGGTATTTTCGCCTGCTACTATATTCGGCTGTTGCACTAACTGATGCATGAAGGGCAAGTAAACATGTACGCAATCGTTAACACGGGCGGCAAGCAGTACAAGGTCGCCACCGACGATGTCATCACCGTCGAGAAGATCGAGGGCAATGAGGGCGACAAGGTCACCCTGCCGGTTATCTTCCTCAACGATGGTAAGAAGATCGTCACCGATCCCGACAAGCTGGCCAAGGCCAAGGTTACCGCTCAGATCGTTGAGCAGTTCAAGGGCGAGAAGCAGCTGGTCTTCAAGTTCCACAAGCGCAAGCGCTATCGTCGTCTGAAGGGTCACCGTCAGCAGCTCACCAAGCTGAAGATCGTGAAGGTTCAGGCTACCTCCCGCGCCAAGAAGGCTGTCAAGGCAGAGGCTGAGGCTGTTGCCGAGGCTCCCGTCGCCGAGTAGATTACACTCGTAACGAAAGAGTAGGTATACACAATGGCACACAAAAAAGGACTCGGTTCCTCCCGTAATGGCCGTGACTCCCGCGGTCAGCGCCTTGGCACGAAGCGCTATGCCGGCCAGACGGTAACCACGGGCACGATTCTCGTCCGTCAGCACGGCACGCACATCCACCCGGGTGAGAACGTTGGCCGTGGTAAGGACGACACGCTGTTCGCGCTGGTCGACGGTACCGTTGAGTTCCACAAGGGTATCAAGCACAGGGTCAGCGTACGCCCGCTCGCGAACGCGTAATTCACCCTTCATAGAGCACATATGTGGGAGGCACTTGAGTTTTAGGATTCAAGGGTCTCCCTCTTTTTTGTAGGAGGCGATTCTGTTGTCACAGTTCACCGATATCAGCCGCATTAACGTGTGCGGCGGCGACGGCGGAGCCGGATGCATGTCGTTTAGGCGCGAGGCATTTGTCCCCAAGGGCGGCCCCGATGGCGGCGACGGCGGTCGTGGCGGCAATGTCGTCATCCAGGCCGATGCTCAGCTGTCTTCGCTGATCGATTACCGCTTTAAGCATCACTTCCGCGCCGAGCGCGGCACGCACGGGCAGGGTTCCCGTCGTAACGGTAAGAGCGGCGAGGACCTGATTCTCAAGGTCCCTATGGGTACCGTGGTGCGCGAGCTCGACCCCGAGACGCAGACCCCGATGTTCGAGATTGCCGACCTCGTTCACGATGGCGAGCGCGTTGTCGTGGCACCCGGCGGTGCCGGCGGCCTGGGCAACACGCACTTTGTGACGTCGGTGCGCCGCGCGCCCGCGTTCGCTCAGCTGGGCGAGCCGGCCGAGGAGCACTGGATCGAGCTCGAGATGAAGCTTATGGCTGATGCCGCGCTCGTGGGCTTTCCCTCGGTGGGTAAGTCATCGCTCATTGCGCGCATGAGTGCCGCCCGCCCCAAGATCGCTGACTACCCGTTTACCACGCTCGTGCCGAACCTCGGCATGGTGCGTGCCGGCGAATATTCTTACGTCGTTGCCGACGTCCCCGGTCTCATCGAGGGCGCGAGCGAGGGCAAGGGCTTGGGTCACCAGTTCCTGCGCCACATTGAGCGTACGGCCCTGATCATGCATGTCGTCGACATGACGGGCGGTTTTGAGGATCGCGATCCGGTTGAGGACTATCGCATCATCAACCGCGAGCTCGAGCAGTATGGCGCCGAGCTTTCGGAGCGTCCGCAGATCGTTGTTGCCAACAAGTGCGATGCGCCGGGCACGGCCGACAAGATTGCCGACCTTAAGCGTGCGGCGCTCGACGATGGCCATATGTTCTTTGCCGTGTCTGCTGTTACGGGCGCCGGCCTCAACACGCTGATGCTTGCCGTGGGCGAGCAGGTGGCTAAGCTTCGCGCCGAGCTGGCGGTCTCTGATGAGCCGGTCGATCTGCGCGACGAGGAGTGGGAGCGTCGCCGCCTGCAGCGCGAGAAGCGTTTCCGCATTGTCCAGGAAGAGCCCGGTGCCTTCCGCGTGGTCGGTCGTGCCATCGAGCGCATGGTCATTCAGACCGACTGGGAAAATGAGGAAGCCGTCATTTACCTGCAGCATAAGTTTGCGCGTATGGGTGTTGACGACGCGCTCGAGAAGGCCGGTTGCCGTGCGGGCGACGAGGTCCGCATTTGCCAGCGCGCCTTTGACTTTGAGGGCGCTGAGGACTTCTCGGAGTACGAGGAGCTCGAGGATGCTGGCGAGGACGTTGCCGTTGAGGCCATTGACGTGACCGATGCTGCGGATGAGGGCGTCGAGGTTGTCGATGCGGCGGATGCCGAGGACGATGCCGAGACCTCGGAGGGCGAGTAAGCCATGTCGTTGCGCGGTGGAATCGGTTTGCCCGAGCTGCCCATAAAAGAGGGCAAAGAGTTTCGGCTTGGCATTATGGGCGGCACATTTGACCCGATTCATTACGGGCACCTGGTGACCGCCGAGCAGGCGCGCGAGTCGCTCGACTTGGACGCTGTGCTCTTTATGCCGGCGGGCTCTCCTGCCTTTAAGCTTGACAAGCCGGTGACGCCTGCTGAGGACCGTTATGCCATGACGGTCCTCGCAACCGCCGCGAACCCGGCCTTTTTGGCGAGTCGGTTCGAGATCGACCGTCCGGGCGTAACCTACACGGCCGATACGCTTCATGCCCTTCGCGACTTTTATCCGCCGCAGGTAAAGCTCTACTTTATTACGGGCGCCGACGCGATTATCGATATTGTGACCTGGCATGATGCCGAACGAATCGCTGAGCTTGCTACCTTTATTGCGGCGACGCGACCGGGCTTTGATATCGATACGGCGCGTGCCCGAATCAAAGAGTCGGGGCTGCCGTTCGACGTGCGCTATATTCAGATTCCTGCGCTGGCGATTAGCTCGACGAACATTCGTAAGCGAGTTGCCCGCGGCATGAGCGTGCGCTATCTTACGAGCGAGTCTGTGCTCGGCTACATTCGCAAGCGCGGTTTGTATGTCGATCTGGGCCAAGAAGATTTTGAGTGATGGGGGTCTACGTTGTCGGTAGAGGATCAGTTTGAGGGCGATGAGCGCGCGCTGCTCAAGCGCATTCAAGAGCTGCTCGATGTTCGCATGAAGGATAAGCGTAATCGCTATGTGCATTCGCTGGGTGTTGCCGAGACCGCACTTCATCTGGCCGAGGTCTACGGCGTTGACCGCTTTGATGCCGCTGCCGCCGGCCTGATCCATGACTGGGACAAAGTGCTCTCCGACGACGAGCTGGTCACGCGCGCTCTGCATTACGGCATTAAGATTGCCGGCTCTCCTTCCGCCGCGACGCCGCTTTTGCATGGCCCTGTTGCCGCCTATGAGCTTCCGCAGCTTTTCCCCGAGTTGTCGCCGGCCGTTTTCCAGGCTGTCGACCGTCACACCGTGGGTGCCTGTGACATGACGCCGCTCGATATGGTGGTCTTTGTGGCCGATGCCATCGAGCCCAACCGCCACGGCGACTATGCGCATGCGCTGCGCAAGATGGTGGGGGAGTCGTCGCTCGACGAGTTGTTCTTCTCCTGTTTTGCGCAGGGTTTGGTCTATGTGATCCAGTCCGGGCGCTATCTTTATCCCACGGCTATTTCGATTTACAACCATTACGCCCAGCTGCGCTAGCTCGGGCTGTCTAGAAAGAGGTATTCCATGGCCGACGAGACCATGACCGACGAGCAGATTCTTGAAGGTGTGGAGCACAAGAGCTTCGCCGCCACGTCCGACCGCACTGCCGCCTCGCTGTCCGCGAGCGGTGTCGCCGCCGAGGATGTCGCCCGCGCCGCCGCGCAGGCCGCCTACGACAAGAAGGGCGAGGACGTTCAGGTGCTCGACCTGACCGAGCTTTCCGACGTATGCGACTACTTTGTGCTTGCCACCGGTACCAACAACCGCCAGGTCGATTCTATCGTCGACGAGATCGAGGAGAAGGTCGCCGAGGCTTGCGGCGAGCACCCGTTCTCCATCGAGGGTCGCGAGCAGAAGACCTGGATGCTCATGGACTACGGTTCGGTTGTCGTCCATGTTTTTACCCCCGAGGCTCGCGAGTTCTACCGCCTCGAGAAACTCTGGGGAGACGCCCCCCAGCTCCCCCTCAATCTCCTCTAGTAGCTCATTTGAGACGGGGTTTAGCTACCCTCACGCATATCGCCGGGCAGTTGCGGTTTTCCGCAGCTACCCGGCTTTCTTTTTGCCTCAGGGACTAATCGTTGAAGCGGGATTGGCGGCCGAAGGATAGGGCGGTGTCGCCGAATTTGTCTCGGACGGCGTCGATGGCGACGGAGAGGTCGCGGCGGTCGCTGGATTGGGCTCCGCGGTCATCGATCTCGCAGAACAGGTCGGTCTGGATGCCGCCCCGATGGTCAAAGTCGCTCATGCCGATGCCCGCTAAGCGAACATGCATGCCATCCTGCCAGATGTTGTCGAGCAGTTCGAGTGCAACCGCCACGAAGATGTTCTCATCGTCGGTCGGATGAGGCAGCCGGCGCTGTGCTGTACGCCCGCTGCCATACGAATACTTAAGCTTGAGCGTTACCGTGGCACCCGTCAGCCCCTGACGGCGCAGGCGGCGTCCCACTGACTCTCCCAACAGCGCAATCGCCGCCTCAATATCCCCACGCTCAGTTAAATCTTTAGCAAAGGTGCGTTCATTGCTGACCGACTTGACCTCGCGCTCTTCATCGAGGCTCGTGACTTCGGAGATTTCGAGTCCCAGCGCACGCTGGCGCATGTGCTCGCCGTTGACGCCAAAAATAGAGGCCAAGGTGGATTCCGGTGCACGTGATAGCTCGCCGAGGGTGTAGATGCGCATGCGGCGCAGTCGCTCCTCGGCCGAGCGCCCGATGCCACTCATGGCAGATATCGGCAGCGCGGCCAAAAAGCGCTGCTCGGTTCCGGGGCGCACGATGGTCAGCCCAAACGGCTTATCCCGCTCGCTTGCGATTTTTGCGACCGTCTTGTTGCAGCCCACGCCAATGGAGCAGGTCACTCCCAGCCCTGCCACGCGGTCGCTTATACGCCGCGCAACCAGCAGCGGGTCTTCGGGCGCAAAGCGACCCGGTGTGATATCGATAAAGGCTTCGTCGATGGATACGCGCTCGACGCGCGGGGTCTCGTCGGCGAGAATCGCCATGACCTGCGCGCTCACCTCGCGGTAGCGATCAAAGTGCCCGTGCGTCCAAATGGCTTGCGGGCACAAGCGCCGCGCTTCGGCCGAGGCCATGGCAGAGTGCACGCCAAAGCGACGTGCCTCATACGAACACGTGGACACGACGCCACGCGAATCGGCGTCTCCGCCCACGATGAGCGGCTTGCCGCGCCATTCGGGATGATCGAGCATCTCCACGCTCGCAAAAAACGCATCGAGGTCCATCAGGCCCACCGCCGGACCCGTCCAGGGAGGCGGCGTGACGCCCGTGGCATCCTCATAACCGTATGTATGTTCGCGTCTTTCCATGTCATGAGTATACCGCGCAGCTCATGTGGGGTGCGTGTATGTGCTTGCAAATCCCGAATTCTTGTCTAAGATATGGATTTGCCCTCGACTACACCGAAGAAGTTGGTCTCACGGACTTCACCTGCCCGCGTCGATGGCGTATTATGTTCAACTGTTTGTTTGTAGTTGCAGCCTAAAGCTGCTTGGTTGGAGGAGTTTCCTTTGGCAGTCAAGATTCGCCTTGCTCGTCACGGCGCTAAGAAGCGTCCGTACTACCGTGTCGTCGTCGCCGATTCCCGCGCCCCGCGTGACGGTCGTATCATCGAGGAGGTTGGCCGCTACAACCCGATGACCGCCCCCAAGACCATCAACCTCGACCTCGAGAAGATCGCCGACTGGCAGTCCAAGGGCGCTCAGCTCACCGATGCCGTCGCCGCTCTGGTCAAGGCCGCCAACGAGGGCGAGAAGACCGAGACCGTCGTCAAGAAGTCCAAGAAGCAGCTCGCCAAAGAGGCCGAGGCCGCTAAGGCTGCCGCTGAGGCCGCTGAGGGCGCCGAGGAGTAAATCGTGCCTGAGGTTGACGCTGCACAGCTCGAGGGTGAGGCAATGCTCTCAGATCGCATCGCCGATCTCGTCGAATATCTCGTTGTTCAGATCGTCGACGACCCGGATTCCGTGAGCCTTGAGGTCATCGATGGTGATGACGCCTCTACGATTGAGGTTTCGGTCGCCGAGGATGACGTCGCTAAGGTCATCGGCCGTCGTGGCCGTACCATCAAGGCCATTCGCACGCTCGCCCGTGCGCTGGCCGCTCGCCTCGACACTGCTGTCGAGGTAGAGGTTCTGGGCTAGGACCTTGAGGTCCCAGTACAAAAACATCGCCCGTGTGGTCAAGCCGCACGGAAGGAAGGGGGAGGTCCTCGCGCAGCCGCTGCGGGGGCTTCCTTCTGTATTAGAGCCGGGTATGCGCGTCGCCCTGACGCCGCCGGCGCTCAAGCGCGACCGCTTTTGCACGGTCGTGTCCGTCACCGATACGGGCGATGGCGATCTGGTCTCGTTTGAGGGCATTGACGACTTGACGGCCGCCGAGGGCATCACGGGATGCTACGTGCTGGCAAATCGTGACGATTTTGAGCTCGATTCGCTCGACGCTGCCTATACCGACCTGATGGGTCGCGAGGTGGTCGACGAGCGCTTCGGTTCGCTCGGCACGATCGTCGAGATCATGTCGACGCCCGCTAACGATGTTTGGGTTGTCGAGGGTGATCGGTACGGCGAGGTACTGATTCCCGTGATCGAGCAGGTCGTGCTCGATCTTCCCGATGCAGGAACAATTTCCGTCCACGTGATGGACGGCCTTATCGATATGGACAAGTAGGGAGGAAAACATGCTGATTGAGACCCTTTCGGTCTTTCCCGAGATGTTTGAGCCCGTCATGTCCACATCGATCTTGGGCCGCGCCCGCAAGGCCGGCCTTTTTGATTTTAAGGCGTATAACCTGCGCGACTGGACGCACGACCGCCATCGTACCGTCGATGACGAGCCGTACGGCGGCGGGCAGGGCATGCTCATGAAGGTCGAGCCTATTGCCGAGGCCATCGAGGCCATCAGCTCCGAGGGTCCCAAGCCCACCGTAGTGTTCTTCACCCCCTGTGGCGAGCCCTTTACGCAGCATGTGGCCGAGCGCCTGCTCAAAAGTGAGCGCCTGCTGTTTGTGTGCAGCCGCTACGAGGGCGTCGACGAGCGTGCGTATGCGTATGCCGATGAGCGTCTGTCGATCGGCGACTACGTGCTTACGGGTGGCGAACTTCCCGCTATGGTCGTTGCCGATGCCGTTGTACGCCTGATTCCCGGCGCCCTGGGCGACGAGATGAGCAATGTGGACGAGTCGTTCTCGACCGCCGAGGACGGAGGCCTGCTCGAGTACGCGCAGTACACCCGTCCCGCCGAGTTCAACGGCGAGGGCGTGCCGCCGGTGCTCGTGAGTGGCGATCACGCCAAGGTCGATGCCTGGCGTCGCAAGAACGCCATCGAGCGCACCTGCCGCTGGCGTCCCGATCTTATCGAGACGGCGCGCCTCACGCCCGAGGAGCGTGCGTACGCGCAGGAGATTTTGGACGCTTCGTATTCGCAGAGCGAGGAGTGAGAATGGTTCCATCGCAGCATTCCGCGTTGAGGGGCGCTTTTGAGTGGATCGCGGTCATCGCGATCGCACTGGTCGCCACCTTCTTGATTCGCTCGTTTGTGGTCGAGCCCTTTGTGGTGCCCACCGGCTCCATGGAGTCCACGATCGAGATTGGCGACCAGATCCTGGCACAAAAGGTGAGCCTCGAGCTCGGTCAGCCCGTCAAGCAGGGCGATATCGTGGTGTTTCACAACCCCGATGGCACCTCCGAGCATGATGTTCTTGTCAAGCGTGTTATTGCCACGGCCGGCCAGACGGTCGACCTGCAGGATGGCAAGGTGGTCGTTGACGGCCAAGCGCTCGACGAGGACTATACGACGGGCATGAGCTGGCCACTTTCGGTCCAAGCGCCCGGCGCTCAGGTAAGCTATCCCTACACCGTTCCCGACGGGTGCGTGTGGGTGATGGGCGACAACCGCGAAAACTCTGCCGACTCACGCTACTTTGGTCCCGTCGACCGTTCGGACCTGATCGCCGTGGCGCTCGTGCGTTACTGGCCGCTCAACCGTCTGGGCGCTATCGACTAAAAACCGCTATAGTACAGTACCTAACCGTGTAATCGTTTCGACGAGGGGATATTAGAGGCATGAACGCTTCATCGCTTTCCTTCCAAGACATCATCCTGCGCCTCCAGCAGTACTGGGGCGAGCAGGGCTGCGTCATTATGCAGCCCTATGACTCCGAGGTCGGTGCCGGTACCTTCCATACCGCGACCACGCTGCGCTCGCTCGGTCCCGCCGAGTGGCGCACCTGCTATGCGCAGCCCTGCCGCCGTCCCGCCGACGGCCGCTACGGCGAGAACCCCAACCGCATGCAGCACTACTATCAGTTCCAGGTGCTCATCAAGCCTTCTCCGGTTAACGCCCAGGAGCTCTACCTGGGGTCTCTTGCCGCTATCGGTCTGGACCCCAACGACCATGACGTCCGCTTTGTCGAGGACGACTGGGAGAGCCCGACGCTCGGCGCCTGGGGCCTTGGCTGGGAGGTCTGGCTCAACGGCATGGAAGTCACGCAGTTTACGTACTTCCAGCAGGTGGGCGGCATCGAGGTCGACCCCGTGCCTGTCGAGATCACCTATGGCCTGGAGCGCATTGCCATGTATGCGCAGGGCGTCAACTCCGTCTACGACCTGGTGTGGAGCTACCTGCCCGACGGCACGCCCATGACCTATGGCGACGTGTTCCTCGAGAACGAGCGCGAGTTCAGTGCCTATAACTTTGAGGTCGCCAACGTCGAGATGATGCGTCAGAAGTTTGACGACTACGAGGCCGAGTGCCATTCCTGCCTGGAGCGCAAGCTGCCGCTGCCGGCATATGACTGCGTCATGAAGTGCAGCCACGCTTTCAACCTACTCGATGCCCGCGGCGCTCTGTCCGCAGTCGAGCGTGCCAACTACATCCTGCGCGTCCGCGCCGTCGCCAAGGCGTGCTGCGAGGCCTACATGGCCGAGGTCGCCGGAGTCAACGAGAATGCCGACCAGGAAGGCGAGGTGGCGTAAGCCATGGCAGACGCTAAGGATTTCCTGTTTGAGATTGGTACGGAGGAAATGCCCTCCGCACCGTTGAACAATGCCGTCAAGCAGCTTGGCACCATGATCGCCAAGGGCCTCGACGAGGCCGGTCTGGCCCATGGCGAGGCCCGCGTGATCTCGAGCCCGCGTCGTCTGGCTGCGCTCGTTGCCAACGTCGCCACCGCGACCGATGAGGTTCACGAGGTCAAGCGTGGCCCCGCGGCCAACATTGCCTTCGACGCTGACGGTAACGCCACCAAGGCCGCCCAGGGCTTTGCCCGCAAGTGCGGTGTGGCTGCCGAGGACCTGGTCCGTCGCGAGGACACTGACGGTCGCGAGTATGTGTTCGCCGAGAAGAACATTCCTTCCGCACCGGCTACGCCGATTCTGACCGCTCTGTGCGAGAAGACCATCGCCGGCCTGCAGTGGCCCAACTACCGCAGCCAGCGCTGGGGTCACGAGCATGCGACCTTTGTTCGTCCGGTCCGCTGGATCTGCTGCCTTCTGGGCGAGGACGTTGTGCCCGTGTCGTTTGCCGACGTGACGAGTGGCAACACCACGCGTGGTCATCGCGTGCTTGGCCCCGGTGACCATGTGGTCGCCAGCCCCGCCGTCTACGAGCAGGTGCTCGAGGACGCCGGCGTGCTTTCTGCCGAGCGCCGTCGCGAGGCCATCCTTGCCGGTATCGCCGAGGTCGAGGCTGCCCGTCCCGGCTGCCATGTCGATACGCCCAAGAAGGTCTTTGAGGAGGTCATCAACCTCTGCGAGTGGCCGACGGTGCTCGTCGGTACCTTCGATGAGGAGTTCCTCAAGGTCCCGCACGAGATCATCTGCGAGTCCATGCTCACCAACCAGCGCTACTTCCCGATCTATGACGGCGAGGGCAAGCTCACGCGTGAGTTCGTGGTCGTCTCCAACAGCAAGCCCGAGAACGCCGAGCGCGTGATCGACGGCAACGAGCGCGTTGTGCGTGCCCGTCTGGACGATGCCAAGTTCTTCTACGAGGAGGACCTGAAGATCTCCCTCGACGAGTTCCGCGAGCGTCTGGCCAAGGTCGCCTTCCAGGAGAAGCTCGGTTGCGTGCTCGCCAAGTCCGAGCGCATCGAGCAGCTCGCGCTCGCTATTGCCCGTGAGGCACACCTGGGTGCTCACCTGGCAGCCGATGCCGCTCGCGCCGCGCACCTGTGCAAGGCCGACTTGGTATCCAACGCCGTCGTCGAGTTCACGAGCCAGCAGGGCGTGATGGGCGGTTACTACGCCACCGCGATGGGGGAGAACGACGAGGTCGCCCACGCCATTCGCGATCATTATCGTCCCCGCTTTGCCGGTGACGAGCTGCCCGAGGGCACCGCTGGCTGCATCGTGGCCTGCGCCGACAAGCTCGATACCATCGCCGGTATCTTTGCCATTGGCGAGCCCCCGACCGGCTCCTCCGACCCCTACGCGCTGCGTCGTGCCGCTATCGGCATCATCAACATCCTGCGCGACCGTCTGCCGATCGACCCCACATCGCTCATCGACTTCGCCCTCGAGCTCTATAGCGAGCAGGGCATTGAGTTCGACGCCGCCGAGGTCGCCCAGCAGGTTCGCGACTTCTTCCATGGCCGCCTGGTGAGCATGGCCCGCGACGAAAAGGTCCCGGCCGATACCGTTGCCGCCGTCTCCGCGGTGCACATCATCGCTCCGTCCGTCTTCTTCGCCCGCTGCGCCGCCCTCGACGAGGCCCGCAAGAACGACGCCGAGACGTTCGACAACCTTGCGACCGCCTATGCTCGCGCCGCGCATATCTCCAAGCCCGAGCTGGGCGTGGAGTACGACCGCAGCCTGATGGGCGAGGTCGAGCTCGCGCTTGCCGATGCCTCCGAGGCTGCTCAGACCGCTGTAGATGCCGCCCTCGCTGCCGAGGATTACCCGGCCGCATTTGCTGCCCTCGCCGCCCTGCGTGCTCCCATTGACCGCTTCTTCGACGAGGTTATGGTCATGGACAAGGACGAGCAGCTCCGCGATAATCGCCTTAAGTTGCTCAACCGCTTCGAGGCCGTTTTCTCCGGTATCGCCAACATCGGTGAGCTTGCCCGCAAAAAGTAAGCCAGCCTGCGCGTAAGCGCAAAAGGAGCCCCGCATGGATTGCCCGGTCACCGCTCGTCCCACCGTTATCGTTATCTCCGACTCGCTCGGTGATACCGCTTGTGAGGTGGTGCTTGCGGCGTCCGGGCAATTTGATGAAGGGGCTTTTCGTCTCTTGCGCCTGCCCAAGGTGAACTCTGTGGAGCAGGTCAAGACGTTTGTGGGTCCGCGTGTCGATGCGGACCATCGCGATATCGCCGTGTTCCACACCATTGTCGATCCGGCGCTTCGCGCCCGCGTGCTCGATTACCTGGGTATGCTGCATATCCGTTCGGTCGACCTGATCGGCCCGACGCTCGCCGTGCTGTCGTCGCTCATTGGCGTGCCGCCCAAGGGCGTCGCGGGCGTGATTCACAAAACCGATGACCGCTATTTCCATCGTATCGAGGCCATGGAGTATTTTGTTGAGCACGACGACGGGCGCGGTTGCGACGATCTGTCGGGTGCCGATATCGTGCTGCTGGGCGTATCGCGCACGTCCAAGACGCCGCTGTCGATGTATCTGGCCTATCAAGGTTACAAGGTTGCCAACGTCCCTCTGGCGCACGGCATGGAGCCGCCGAAGTCGATTTACGAGGTTGACCCAATGCACCTGTTCGGCCTGATTTCGACCGTCGATGTGATTTCCGAAATTCGCGATAGCCGCTTGGGCGATGACTACGCTCGTGCCGTTGCCGGCTCCTATGCCGAGCCCGAGAGCGTGCGCAGCGAGCTTGAGGAAGCTCGTGCCCTCATGAAGCGCCTAGGCTGCTTTGTGGTGCGTACCGACGGCAAGGCCATCGAGGAAAGCGCTGCCGAGATCATTAGCCACTTGGAGGAAATCCAAGAAGTCCGTGCCCGCCGCGCCGCCCGTCGAGCCTAATAGTAGCAGCATTTTGATAAAGCGATTTAGCAAAAATATCGCATCTGACCTGCACTTTCTTACAGTGGTATCTTCATAAGGTAACCACCTTTACCTACCGTTTACCGCCAGTTTTAGCACGTTTACCAAACCGCGCATCCTCTGCTTAAGCCCGCTCAAAACCCGCCGTATAGTTCCCTCACGGCCCACATCTGGCGGGTCGATTCGTTACCACGGTCGTGCGCGTAAGTGCATGGAAGGGGAAGTATCGTGAGCGATTGCAAGAGGGTTTACCGTTTTGGAACCGACGCCCAGGGCACCTGTGTCACTGAGGGCGACAAGTCCATGAACTTCGTGCTTGGCGGCAAGGGCGCAAACCTTGCCGAGATGAGCCGCATAGGCCTGCCGGTTCCCGGTGGCTTTACCATTACCTGCCAGACTTGCGTCGAGTACTCCGGTGCCGGCAACGTGTGGCCCGAGGGCGCACTCGATGAGATCGTTGCTGCCGAGGCGGACCTCGAGGCCCGCTGCGGCAAGAAGCTCGGCGACGCCTCCGATCCGCTGCTCGTGTCGGTTCGTTCGGGCGCTCCGTTCTCCATGCCCGGCATGATGGACACGGTCCTCAACCTGGGCCTCAACGACGATTCCGTTCAGGGTCTCATCGCCCAGACGCATAATCCGCGTTTTGCCTGGGATAGCTACCGACGCTTTATCCAGATGTTCTCCAACGTCGTTATGGGTGTTGACGCAGACCTGTTCGAGAACGCCCTGACCCAGGCCCGTCTGGTCGCCGGCGTTCGCGTCGATTCCGAGCTTTCGGCCGAGGACCTGCAGGAGCTCGTCGAGACCTTTAAGGGCATCTTCTCCGAGAACGTCGATGCCGCCCTGTATCCCGAGCTCGAGGTCGCTGACGGCAAGCCCGTCTTCCCGCACGACCCGGAGCTTCAGCTACGCTTTGCCATCCAGGCCGTCTTTGGCAGCTGGATGAACGAGCGCGCCTGCATCTACCGCAAGCGGCATGGCATTTCCGACGAACTCGGCACCGCCGTCAACGTGCAGGCCATGGCCTTTGGCAACAAGGGCGAGACATCTGCGACCGGCGTTGCCTTCACGCGCAATCCGGCCGACGGCACCAAGGAGTTCTACGGTGACTTTTTGGTTAATGCCCAAGGCGAGGACGTCGTCGCCGGTATCCGCAACACCGAGCCCATCGCCGACCTCAAGACCACCCCGGGCCTTGAGTCCGCGGGCGAGGAGCTCGAGCGCGTCTTCCTGACGCTCGAGGATCACTATCGCGACATGTGCGACATTGAGTTCACCATCGAGCAGGGCAAGCTCTGGATGCTCCAGACCCGCGTGGGCAAGCGAACTGCCACCGCCGCCCTGCGCATCGCCATCGAGATGGTCGAGGAGGGTCTGATCACCCGCGATGAGGCTGTGAGCCGCATCGATCCCGCGCAGCTCGACCAGCTCCTGCACCCACAGTTCGACGCCTCCAAGAAGTACGAGGCTCTCGCCAGCGGTCTTAATGCCAGCCCCGGTGCCGCCGTGGGCGAGGTCGTGTTCTCGAGCGACGACGCCGTCGCGCGCGCCAACGAGGGCCACAAGGTCATTCTGGTTCGTTGGGAGACCAACCCCGACGACCTGAAGGGTATGGTTGCCGCCGAGGGCATTCTGACCAGCCACGGTGGCAAGACGAGCCATGCCGCCGTTATCGCCCGCGGCATGGGTACGCCCTGCGTCTGCGGCGTTGAGCGCTTCCATATCGACGCCGCCGAGAAGGTCGTGCGCATCGAGGGCAGTGACCGCGTGCTGCACGAGGGCGACGTTATCTCCATCGACGGTACCCAGGGTATCGTCGTCGACGGCGCCGTTGATCTGGTCTCGGCCGAGCTCACCGGCGACCTGGACACCATCCTGTCCTGGGCCGACGAAATCCGTTTGGACGAGACCAGCGGCCATGCCAACCATGTGCGCGTCAACGCCGACAACCCCGAGGATGCTGCACTCGCACTCGAGTTTGGCGCCGAGGCTATTGGCCTGTGCCGCACCGAGCACATGTTCCTGGGCGATCGCAAGAACATCATCCAGAGCTTTATCCTTTCTGACGATGAGGCCGTGAAGCAGCAGGCCCTGGCCGACCTGCTCAAGTTTCAGACCGAGGACTTCCTGGCGATGTTCAAGACCATGTCCGGTCGCGATGTGGTCGTCCGCCTGCTCGATCCGCCGCTTCATGAGTTCCTGGATAATCCTCGCGACCTCGAGGTCGCCATCACCAAGAAGGAAACTGCCGGCGCCAGCGAGGAAGAGCTTGCCGTCCTGCGCGCCCGCCTGCGTCGTATCGACGGCATGGTCGAGTCCAACCCGATGCTCGGCCTACGCGGCGTGCGCCTGTCCGTCGTCTTTAGCGATCTGCCGCTCATGCAGGTCCGCGCCGTCGCCACGGCTGCCGCTCGCCTCATCAAGGAGGGCGTCGATCCGCGTCCCGAGATCATGGTTCCGCTCGTCTCCATCACGGCCGAGCATGTCCAGACCCGCGAGGTTATCGAGCGCGTAATCACTGAGGTTTCCGCCGAGGAGGGCGTCGAGTTCAATATTCCCGTGGGCACGATGCTCGAGCTGCCGCGCGCCTGCATGGTCGCTGACGAGATCGCCCATCACGCAGACTTCTTCTGCTTTGGCACCAACGACCTCACCCAGACGACCTTCGGTTTCTCGCGTGACGACGCCGAGGCTAAGTTCATCCCGCTGTACATGCATAAGAAGATCTTGAAGGACAACCCCTTCGAGACCATCGACACAGCGGTGCTCGAGCTGGTGCGTATGGCCGTCGAGAAGGGTCGCGCCACCAACCCCGACATGCACTTTGGCGTGTGCGGCGAGCACGGCGGCGACCCCAAGTCCATCAAGGGCCTGTTTAACGTGGCCGACGTTGACTACGTGTCCTGCTCGCCCTACCGCGTGCCCCTCGCACGCCTGGCTGCCGCCCAGGCCAAGCTCGAGGCGAAGCGCTCCGCCTAACGTTTTGGATTTAGACGCCTAGCGTAGCCCCCTTCATGCCGCCCGTCTCGTTCGCGAGGCGGGCGGTTATCATGTGCGGGTTTTGTCTTTTTGTCTGCGTAAAAAATTGTTCTTGCAGCGCAAACCCGCGCGTGTATACTCGAATACGTTTGTTCAACTACGTGCCGGCCATGGTGGTACGGCACCTCTAGAAGAGTAAGGAATTGCACATGGATTACATCCGCGCAATCGAGCGTCAGCAGATCCGCGAGGACATTCCTCAGGTTCGCGTCGCCGACAACGTCAAGGTTCACTACCGCATTAAGGAAGGCGACCGCGAGCGCATCCAGGTCTTCCAGGGCGACGTCATCCGCATGGCCGGCGCCGGTGCCCGCGAGACCTTCACCGTCCGCAAGATGTCCTTCGGTGTCGGTGTTGAGCGTACCTTCCCGCTTCACAGCCCCAAGATCGCCAAGCTCGAGGTCGTTCGTCATGGTCGCGTCCGTCGCGCCAAGCTGTACTACCTCCGCGACAAGGTGGGCAAGGCTGCTCGCATCCCCGAGAAGCGCTAAGAAGATCGCAGCGTCTGTCCACTCGTTTGGACGTAAGGGTCACCTTCGGGTGGCCCTTCTTTTTATCTGATTTGCATGCAAGGAGGGCCTGGTATGGCCAATATGACGAGCTCGGTTTCGGCATCGCAGGTTGCCGGAGAGCTAGCGAGCGCAACGTTTGAGGAGATCCCCGCCCTCGTGGAGCATTATCGCGAAGACCCGCGCCAGCAGGTGATCAAGGCTTGTGAACGCGCCCTCAAACGCCATGCTAAGGAACTTGCCGAGCGCGAGCGCGTCAATGACATGTACGAGCTTATGCATGAGTTTGGCGGCGATGGGGTGGTCGTTGGTGTCGACGAGGTGGGTCGCGGATCGGTGGCCGGTCCCCTGACGGTGTGTGCCGTGTGCCTTCCCATGGAGCCGCGCGTCTGGGGCATCAACGATTCCAAAAAGCTCACACCGGCGCGCCGCGAGTTGCTCTCAGTGAAGATTGCCGAGGTGGCGACGGCGATCGGTTTTTGCCATATCGCGCCTAAGGATATCGATGAGATGGGCATGGCCCGTGCTATCCGTACCGCCGTTGCGGGCGCCGTGGCCGATACGGGGCTCGAGCCCGACTGCGTCCTCATGGATGGCAACCCCTTGGGCGCTGTTCCTAACGAGCGCGATGTGGTGAAAGGCGATGCCAAGATCGCCTGCATCGCCGCAGCGTCCATCATGGCCAAGGTCACGCGTGACGAGATGATGGTCGAGTACGACGCCGAGTACCCCGAGTACCATCTGGCCGAGTCGAAGGGCTATGCGAGCCCCGAGCACATCGAGGCCATTCGCAAACATGGACTTTGTCCGCTGCATCGCGTGAGCTTTTGCGGAAACTTTCTGCAGACTGAGTGCCTTTTCTAGGCCAATTGTGGAGACAGGGACCTCTGGGGTTTTATAAACCTGCTGGTAGCGGGCCGTATGCAGCACCATTGCTGCGTACGGCCCGTTTTTTGTCGGCATTTGGTCAGCTTTTGGTTTGCTTCCGGTACTTACCCGCATGAAAGGTGCCCTCATCATCGGGGCAATGCAGTGTGCGGGAAAGGAGACCCCATGAGTGCCGCAAGCAAAAAGAGCAAGACGCAGCAGCTCAAGGAGCGTTGGGAAAACGGCGAGCTCGACTGCGGGGCGATGACGCCCGAGTTTATCAAGGGACTCAGTCCCCGCGAGCTGGGCATGCTGGGCGAGCTGATCACCATCGACTACTTTAACGAGCGCGGCTACACCTTGCTGGAGCAGGGTTATCGTTGCACCGAGGGCGAGGCCGATCTGGTGCTGCTCGATGAGCTCGACGATGTCGTGGTGATGGCCGAGGTCAAGACCAGACGCGTTGCGCTGGATTGCAACACGCGGGTCTTTCCCGAGGAGGCCGTGGACGCCCAAAAGCAACGCCGCTACCGCCGCATCGCAAGTTGCTATCTCATGGAGCATTATCCGCTCAAGGCGATTCGCTTCGATGCCGTGGGCGTCACCATCCGCGACGGGCATATTGCCGAGATCGAGCACCAGTACAACGCGTTCGATTGGCAGGTGTCGTGATGGCGTTCGAGACGTTTGCCGTTCACGCGGCCTGCATCCGCGGCGTCGAGGCGATTCACGTCACGGTCGAGGTCTCGCTTGCCGGCGGCGTTCCGGGCATTCAGATGCTCGGCATCCCGAGTATGGAGGTGATGGAGTCACGTGGTCGTATTCGCTGTGCGATGCGCTCGGCCGGCTTTGAGATCCCGCGCTCGGGCATTACGGTCAATCTGGCGCCCGGCGATATTCGCAAGACCGGTAGCGGCTTTGATCTGCCCATCGCCATCGCGGTTCTAGCGGCCGATGGTCAGATTCCCCGCGACAACCTCGATCGTTGTCTTATCGCCGGCGAGCTCGGCTTGGACGGCACGGTGCTTCCTGTCAAAGGCGAGGTGGCGTTTCAGCTATTGGCTCGCGACATGGGGCTGTCTTTTATCGCCGGCAGGTCCGACCAGCATGTGCCACTCGCGGGCGTGGATTGCGGCTTTATCGACCATCTGTCTCAGCTTGCTCACGGCATGGGCGATGCCGCACGGCACTACTTGGATTCCGAGGGTGTCGAGGCGACCTTTGAGCCCGAGCTCGACTATGCCGACGTGCTGGGGCAGGAAGTCGCTAAACGCGGCATGGCGCTTGCGGCGGCAGGAGAACTCGGCTTGCTCATGATCGGGTCTCCGGGATCGGGCAAGACGATGCTCGCACGCCGTATGACCGGCATCCTGCCCGAGCTTTCCGTTGAGGATCAGCAGGAGGCACTGTGCATCCATTCGGTTTTGGGTGAGAACATTGATGGCTTGTTGGCGGGGCACCGCCCCTTCCGCAGTCCCCACCACAGTATTTCGACCGCAGGCCTTATCGGCGGCGGGCGCCCGGTGCACCCGGGTGAGATCAGCCTTGCTCATGGCGGCGTGCTCTTTTTGGACGAGCTTGCCGAGTTTCCCACTGGCGTGCTGCAGACGCTGCGTCAGCCCATCGAGCGCGGCTACGTGAGGATCGTACGCGTCGACGGGGCTTTTACCTTCCCGTCGCGCTTTCAGCTGCTGGCTGCGAGCAATCCCTGCCCCTGCGGCTTTTTGGGCGATCGCGAGGTGCCGTGTCGCTGCTCGGCGGCGATGGTCGAGCGCTATCGGTCTAAACTGCGCGGTCCTTTGGCCGACCGTATCGACATGATGATCGATGTGACCCGTCCCGACCCTCAAGTGATTATCGAGGGTGCGGAGGGCATGTCGTCGGCCGAGTTACGTGACTACGTTGTGCGCGGTCGCGCCTTTCGCGCTTGGCGCGAATCCCGCATGAACGATGCAGATGCCGAGGCCGAGGATGACGAGACACGGTCCATTGACGGCGTCGTTTCGACCTTTGAGCTCGATGATGCGGCGGAGAAGTGTGTGCTCGGCCTGTCGAAGCGCACGCATCTCACAGGGCGTGGCATCGTGCGCCTTGTTCGCATTGCGCGCACGATCGCAGATGCCGCCGAGAGCGAGCAGGTGACGCAGGACCACGTGCTCGAGGCGGCGATGTACCAGGGAAGGAGGGACCAATGATGGCTGAGGGGACCTTCGAGCTGCATCCAGGTGACGCGTTGTATCCCGAGACCGTTTTGGAGCTTTCTGATGTACCTCAGACGCTCTATGTGCGCGGCAACCCCGAGGCGCTTTCGACGCCCGCGCTCTCCATCATCGGTGCGCGAAAGGCCTCGCCGTATGGTCTTGCCGTGGCAGAGCTTGCGGCGAAGGTGGCGGTTGAGGCGGGAGTGACGGTAGTTTCGGGCGGTGCGGTCGGTTGTGACCAGGCCTCGGGTTGGGCTGCGGTCAACGCCGGCGGCAAACACGTTGTGGTGCTGGGGACGGGCGCCGACGTGGTCTACCCGCGTTCGAGCGCGGGGCTGATTACGCGCACGCTTGATACGGGTGGCGCGGTCGTGTCGATCTCTCCGTGGGGCATGGGTCCGCGCAAGTTCGCCTTTCCGCGCCGCAATCGCGTAATCGCGGCCCTGTCGCAAGCCCTCTTTGTATCCGAGGCGGGTATGCCTTCCGGGACGTTTTCCACAGCCGAGGCTGCTATGGATTTGGGGCGCGAACTTCTTGCCGTGCCGGGGTCGATCCTATCGCCCGAGTCGCGTGGCACGAATTACCTCATTGCGAACGGTGCCTGCTGCATTGTCGACGAGGAATCTATCGAGATGGCTATCTCACGCATCTACGGAACCCTGCGCTACTCGCGCCCCGATGCTCCCGGCATTGCCGACCTGGATCCAACGCAGCAGACCGTGATGCATGCGCTCATCGCCTCTCCGCTCAAGGTCGACGACATCGCGGCGCTCGTCTCGCTCGATGCTGTCGGCGTACTCAAACTCTTGGGTTCGCTTGAACTCGAGGGTCTTATCGAGCGCATGATGGATGGAAGGTATGCGCCCTCCAAGTTTGCCCTTCACGCCCAGACACCCTTCGGTCACAATGGAAAACGTGTCAATTAGAAAGGTGTTTGCAGATGCAGTTCGATCAGGTGACAGTTATCGGTGGCGGTCTGGCGGGGTCGGAGTGCGCGATCCAGCTGGCAGATCGCGGGTTTGCCGTAAAGCTGTGCGAGATGCGCCCCCAGGTGAGCTCCCCTGCCCACCATACCGATCACCTGGCAGAGCTCGTCTGCTCCAATTCGTTTAAGTCGACCCGTCCGGATTCCGCGGCTGGTTTGCTGAAAGCCGAGCTTGAGCGCATGGGTTCAGTCCTGCTCGATTGCGCCCATCGCGCGGCTGTTCCCGCCGGTGGCGCCTTGGCGGTCGACCGCGTCAAGTTTTCCGAGCTTGTCGAGGCCGAGGTTGCCGCCCGTCCCAATATCGAGGTCGTGCACGGCGAGGTCACGCAGATTCCCGAGGGTCACGTGGTCATTGCCGCGGGCCCGCTGTGTTCACCGGCGCTGAGCGAAGAGGTTATGAAGCTCGTCGGTGGCGATGCCCTGGCATTCTTTGATGCGGCGGCGCCGATCGTCGATGCCTCCACGCTCGATATGGACGTGCTGTTCTCGCAGTCGCGCTATGAGGAGCACGGGAGCGGCGACTATCTCAACGCTCCGCTCAATAAGGAGGAGTACGAGGCCTTTATCGAGGCGCTTACCACGGCCGACCGCGTGGTGCTCAAAGACTTTGAGGGCGGCGATTTGTTCCAGGCCTGCCAGCCTGCCGAGGAAGTTGCGCGCACCGGCAAGGACGCCATTCGCTTTGGCGCCATGAAGCCCGTTGGCCTCACCGACCCGCGTACCGGACGTCGCCCCTGGGCGGCGATACAGCTGCGTGCCGAGAACAAGGAGAAGACCGCCTATAACCTGGTGGGCTTCCAGACCAACTTGACCTTTGGCGAGCAGAAGCGCGTCTTCCATATGGTGCCGGGCCTGGAGAACGCTGAGTTCTTCCGCTACGGTGTCATGCATCGCAATACCTTTGTCGACGCTCCGCACGTGCTCGATGGCACCTTTGCCGTGCCCGGTACCGGCGTGCGCCTGGCCGGTCAGATCACCGGCACCGAGGGGTACATGGAAGCCGTGGCGACAGGTCTGCTCGCGGCGCTCAACACCTATGCCGAGGCTATCGGTGCCGCGGGCGTCGAGTTGCCGCGTGTGGGTGCCCTGGGTGCGCTCGTGGGCTATGCGACCGATCCTGCCACCGTGGGCTATCAGCCCATGCATGTCAACTTTGGCCTGGTTCCGCCACTCGAGGATGGTAAGCGCCGCAGCAAGCGCGACCGCTATCAGGCCTATGCGGACCGTGCGCTCGAGGCCCTCGATGCCTACTTGGCCACGCGTTCCGACTTGTTTGGAGGCGACCGGTCATAGCCTTTGACCTGTACGACACCGTCGACTCTTTTATCGCCTATATCGCACGCGTTGAGGGGCTTTCTCCCAACACGGTGACGGCCTATGGCTCGAGGCTAGAGCGCTTTGCTGCCTGGTGCGAGCGCGAGGATATTGATGCTTTCGCTGCCGACGTGCGCACCATTCGTCGCTATCTTGCCGAGCTTTCGCGTGAGCAGGTGGCTCCCCGAACGCTTGCGGCGCACCTGTCGGCTATTCGATCTCTCTATCGCTGGATGGCTGCCGAGGGGATTGTCGAGGGCGATGCGGTCTCGGCGATCGCGTCGCCCAAGCTGCCGCGTGACCTGCCGGGCGTCCTTACGACCCAGCAGGTCGAGGCGCTGCTCAAGACGCCTGATACCTCAACACCCGCGGGACTGCGCGATGCGGCGATGCTCGAGTTGCTCTATGCCTCGGGTGCCCGCATCTCAGAGCTTGCGGCGCTCAATGTGGAATCCATCTCATGGTCCGAGCGCACGCTGCGCCTGTGGGGCAAGGGAAGCAAGGAGCGCATCGTTCCTCTGTATCGTCGTGCGCTCGATGTGACGCGTCTCTATATTGAAGAGGGGAGGCCGGAGTTGCTCGCTCGGGCAAAGCGCCGCGACCTCGCTACCGGGCCGCATCCGCTGCTTATATCGGCGCGCGGCAATCGCATGAGCGCCGCGATGCTCCGGCGGCGGTTCCATACGCTGGCGACGCTCGCCGGCATTCCGGCTGACATCGCCCCGCATGCGATGCGCCATACCTTTGCGACCGACTTGCTCGAGGGCGGTGCGGACCTGCGCTCGGTTCAAGAGCTGCTGGGCCATGCGAGCCTGTCCACGACGCAGATCTACACGCATCTCACACCCGATCGGCTTAAGCGGGCTGTGGCTCAAGCCCATCCCCGCGGCGAATAGTGGCTGGCACGTCCCGCGCCGCACTCAGGTGTGTGGTTTTGATTGCGGGTTGGCAGAAAGAAGCATTCCTGCTATCATTCATCGGGTTGCTTCACGGCAACATGTTTTTATCACGCACGCGCGGCTACTTCATACCGTGGTGCCCGGGCTTTGGTAGCACATGTCCGGGTTGGTTTTGGAGGATGACCCCGCGCGGAGGCAAACCACAGGAGGTTTAACATGGCTACCAAGATTAATATCCGCACCCTGCTCGAGGCCGGCTGCCACTTCGGTCACCAGACCCGTCGCTGGAACCCCAAGATGAAGCCGTTCATCTTTGGTGAGCGCAACGGCATCTACATCCTCGACCTCAAGCAGACCATCCTCGACGCCGACCAGGCCTATACATTCGTCAAGAACGTCGCTAAGGGCGGCAACGTGCTGTTCGTCGGCACCAAGAAGCAGGCTCAGGAGGCCGTCAAGAACGCTGCTGAGCGCGCCAACATGCCTTACATCAACCAGCGTTGGCTCGGCGGTATGCTGACCAACTTCGTCACCATCCGCTCCCGCATCAACCGCATGGAGGAGCTCGAGGCCATGGTCGAGGACGGTCGCATGGCTGTTCTGCCCAAGAAGGAGCAGGCTGTTCTCGGCAAGGAGCTCACCAAGCTCCAGACCAACCTCGGTGGCGCCCGCGACATGAAGGGTCTGCCCCAGGCTCTCTTCGTCATCGACACCAAGCGCGAGGAGAACGCCATCAAGGAGGCTCAGCGCCTGAACATCCCCGTCGTCGCCCTGATCGACACCAACTCCGATCCCGACGAGGTCGAGTACGGCATCCCCTGCAACGATGACGCTATCTCCGCTGTCACCCTTATGTGCGAGCTCATGGCTGACGCCTGCCTCGCTGGCTCCGGCAAGGAGCAGGTCTCCGAGGCCGAGATGGCCGCTGAGCCCAAGGCCGAGTAAATCAGTCTTAGTTAATTCTTTTTCATCTCTTTGAAAGGAACCACAATGGCCCAGATTACCGCCGCTATGGTCAAGCAGCTCCGCGAGATGACCGACTCCCCGATGATGGAGTGCAAGAAGGCTCTCGTCGAGGCTGACGGCGACATGGACGCCGCTGTCGACGTTCTGCGTAAGAACGGCCTTGCCAAGGCTGCCAAGAAGGCTGGCCGTGAGACCAACGAGGGCGCTGTCGCCGCGTTCGTCTCCGAGGATGGCAAGACCGGCGCTCTGCTCGAGCTCTCCTGCGAGACCGACTTCGTTGGCTCCAACGCCAAGTTCACCGGCTTTGCTTCCAAGGTCGCTGAGGTTGTCGCTACCACCGAGCCTGCTGACGTCGACGCTCTGCTCGAGAAGCCGATGGGCGAGGAGACCGTTTCCTCCGAGCTCACCGAGATGATTCACATCATGGGCGAGAACATGAAGATCTCCCGCTTCGCTGCCCGCAAGGCCGAGAACGGCGCGCTCGCTTCTTACATCCACATGGGTGGTAAGATCGGCGTCCTCGTCGAGTTCGCCTTCGAGAAGGCCGAGACCGCTCAGGCTGAGTCCTTCAAGACCTTCGCTCACGACGTTGCCCTTCAGGTTGCTGCCGTCGCCCCGATCTGCGCTACCCGCGATCAGGTTCCGGCCGAGACCGTCGAGCACGAGAAGCAGATCTACATGGCCCAGGCTGCCGAGTCCGGCAAGCCCGAGGCTATCCAGGAGAAGATGGCTGTCGGCCGTCTGGAGAAGTTCTACAAGCAGTCTGTGCTCACCGAGCAGGAGTTCATCAAGGACAGCTCCCTCACCATCAAGAAGTACGCTGAGCAGGTCTCCAAGGAGCTCGGCGACACCATTACCGTCGTTGCCTTTGACCGTCTGGTCCGTGGCGAGTAAATAAGCTCTTGTAGCTGGTAATGAGCAGGCTGTGGGTTTTACTCACAGCCTGCTTTTTCATGGCTCTTCTTAGAGCCTTTGATAGAATGTTGAAAGTTCAATCTAAAGGAGGATCGCTTTGTCCGACATCCGATATAAACGCGTGCTTCTTAAGCTTTCCGGCGAAGCGCTGATGGGCGACGGCCAATATGGCATCGACCCCAAGGTTACCGACCATCTTGCTAAGCAGGTCAAGGAGCTGCTCGCCGTTGGCCATGAGGTCGGCGTCGTTGTCGGCGGCGGTAATATTTTCCGCGGCATGGCCGGCGCTGCCGGTGGCATGGAGCGTGCTCAGGCCGACTACATGGGCATGCTGGCAACCGTTATGAACGCGCTTGCCCTGCAGGATGCCTTCGAGCATAACGATGTTCCCTGCCGCGTGATGAGCGCTATCCAGATGAACGAGATCTGCGAGCCCTATATTCGCCGTCGCGCCATCAACCACCTTTCCAAGGGCAACGTCGTTATTTTTGCCGCCGGTTCGGGCAATCCGTACTTTACGACCGACACCGCCGCGGCTCTTCGTGCGTGCGAGATCGGCGCCGAGATTCTGATTAAAGCCACCAAGGTTGACGGCATCTACGACAAGGATCCCGTCAAGTGCGCCGATGCCGTCCGTTTTGACAAGATTACCTATCACGAGGTTCTCGTCCGCGGTCTGCAGGTTATGGATTCCACGGCTACGGCACTGTGCCAGGACAACCGTATGCCGATTTTGGTCCTCAACATCGATGGCGAGGACACCGTCAAACGCGCGCTTTCGGGTGAGCCCGTCGGCACGCTCGTCTATCAGGAGGATTAAGCATGGCAGAGAACATCACCGCCCACATGGACAAGTCGCTCGAGTCCCTCAAGCATAACTTCTCCAAGGTTCGTACCGGTCGCGCCAATGCCAACATTCTGTCCGACATCACCGTCGATTATTACGGTGTTCCCACGCCGGTCACGCAGGTTGCCGCCGTCAAGACCCCCGAGGCCCACATGCTGCTCATCGAGCCGTGGGACAAGGCACTCATCAACGCTATCGTCAAGGCCATCGGCGCTTCCGATCTGGGTATTACCCCCAACTCCGATGGCACCGTCGTTCGTCTTCCGTTCCCGGCTCCCACCGAGGAGCGCCGTCGCGAGCTCGTCAAGGAGTGCCGCGAGTACGCCGAGCAGGCCAAGGTGTCTATCCGTAACATCCGTCGCGACTTCAACAACAAGCTCGAGCGCGATGAGGAGCTCACCGAGGACGATGTCCGTCGCGAGCAGGCCAAGGTCCAGAAGCACACCGATGAGTATGTCGCCAAGGTCGAGGAGCTTCTGAAGGAAAAAGAAGCCGAGGTCATGGAGATCTAAGGTGCAATACGACGAGCATAAACTGGTCGAGTACTTTGCCGACGCCCCTGCGGGCGTCGGTTTTTCCGACCTTGACCTCAATAACATTCCGCACCATATCTCGTGCATCATGGACGGCAACGGTCGTTGGGCCACGTCTCGCGGTCTTGCGCGCACTGAGGGCCACAAGGCGGGTATCGTCTCCCTTCGCGAGATTATTACCGCCTGCGTGCGTCTGGGCGTCGACGTGCTTTCTGCCTATGCGTTTTCTACCGAAAACTGGAACCGCCCGCAGCATGAGGTCAACGTCTTGATGCATCTGTTTGCCAAGACGTTTATCGACGAGCTGCCGCTTCTGAAGCGCGAAAACGTGCGTGTTGTCTTTTTGGGTGACATTTCCGCGCTGCCCAAGAAGACCCGCGACGTTTTTGAACGCGGTCTTGCCGAGTGCGCCAATCACACCGGCATGACGCTGGCGCTTGCCGTCAACTACGGCGCGCGTGCCGAGATTACCCGCGCTGTCCGTCAGATCGCACTCGACGCTGCCGCCGGTAAGATCGATCCTGGCGCAATTGATGACGACATGGTGGCTTCCCACCTCTATACCGCTGGCCTTCCCGATCCTGAGCTTGTGATTCGCACTTCTGGTGAGCTGCGCCTTTCGAACTATCTGCTGTGGCAGGTGGCTTATTCCGAATTCTACGTCACCGATACCTATTGGCCCGACTTTGATCGTTGGGGCCTTGTCGACGCCATTTTGGCCTATCAGGGCCGTGACCGTAGGTTTGGTGGTCTGAGCAAGACCGAGGAGGCTTAATCGTGTCCGATCGTCCCAAGGCAACTGCTCCCAAGACATCTGAGCGCAAGGCTGTCGCTGCGGGAGCGCCCGCAGCGAAGAATGGCACCGGTTCGTGGCTTGCGGGTTTTATCACCCGTGCCGCCGCCGGTATCGTCTATGCCGTTGTCTTTATCCTGTGCCTGGTTTTGGGTATCGTGCCCACTGCCATCTTTGTTTCTGTCATGAGCGGTCTGTGCTGCTATGAGTTTTTCCGTATGACGAGGCTCGATGGCAAGATGGCTAACGAGCGCATGGGTATCGCTGCCGCCGTACTCTTTCCGTTGTCGGCGTTGGGCGATTCGATGTTGCTGAATGCCCTGCTTTTTGCCCTGATGCTCGCTGTGGGCATTTGGTATGTCTGGTCGCCGCGTACCCGCATCTCTGATGTGGCCGTGACGCTCATGGGTCCCATCTACACTGGCTTTATGCTGTCGGCTATCGTGCTGCTGCGCGATGCCGTGCCCGGTTTTGCCGGCGCCCTGCTTTCGGTGGGCGTTTGCGCGTCCCTTTGGGTCTCCGATTCGTTTGCCTACATCGTGGGTAGCCGTATCGGCCAGCACAAGATGGTTCCCAAGATTTCTCCCAAAAAGAGCTGGGAGGGGTTTGTCGGCGGCATCCTGGGCTCGGTTTTGATTTGGCTCATCCTGTGGGCGACGCACTTCTACAAGCTCAGCCTGCCCTATGCGCTGCTGTGCGGCGTGGTCGTGTCCGTTCTGGGCGTTATCGGCGACCTCATCGAGTCGCGCATCAAGCGCGGTGTGGGCGTCAAGGATTCCGGCAACCTTATCCCGGGCCACGGCGGCATGCTCGATCGTAGCGATTCGCTTATCTTTGGCTGCATTACCGCGCAGCTGCTTTTGATGATCGGAGGCGTGCTGTAATGTCCTTCCAGACGACGTATGGCCCCGATGGACGTCTCCGTGTTGCCATCCTGGGTTGTACGGGCTCTATCGGCACCCAGGCGCTCGATGTGTGCCGCCAGCATGCCGATCGCCTGCAGGTGACGGCGCTGTCCGTTAACTCCAGTACCTCCGAACTCGTTGCCGCTGCCCGCGAGTTCTCGGTTCCGGCGGTTGCCGTGGCCGATGTCGCTCATGGCGATGACGCCGTGCTGCAAGAGTTGCCCGATGGAACGAAGCTCGGCGTTGGCGCGCAGGCGGTTTGCGAGCTCGCGCGTCGCGACGATGTCGACTGCGTGCTCGTTGCTATTGTGGGCGCCGCCGGTCTCGAGGCGAGCCATGCAGCCTTGACCTCGAATAAGCGCCTTGCCCTTGCCAACAAGGAGTCCCTCGTCGTCGGCGGCGACTTGCTTATGCCGTTGGCGCAACCGGGCCAGCTTATTCCAGTCGACTCTGAGCACTCCGCCATCTACCAGTGCTATCTGGGGGAGAACCCACGCGAGGCTCATTGTATTTGGCTCACCTGCTCGGGCGGTCCGTTCTTTGGCCGCACCCGCGACGAGCTCGACCGCGTGACGCGTGCCGATGCCCTCGCACATCCCACGTGGGCCATGGGTGCCAAGATCACCATCGACTCCGCCACCCTCATGAACAAGGGCCTGGAGCGCATTGAGGCCATGCATCTGTTTAACTGCGACCTCGATTTCATTAACGTGGTCGTGCATCGTCAGTCCAAGATTCACTCTATGGTCGAGTTCGCCGACGGCTCCGTGATGGCGCATCTCGGTGCTTCCGACATGCGTATTCCCATCCAGTTCGCGTTCTCGTATCCCGAGCGTTGGGATACCCCGGCGCCTCGTATCGATTTCCGCGAGCTGGGGCAGCTCACGTTTGATGCTGCCGACATGGATACCTTCCGCTGTCTGGCACTGGCCGAACGTGCCGGCAAGACGGGTGGCACCATGCCGTGCGTGCTCAATGCCGCCAACGAGGTCGCCGTCGATGCCTTCCTGCACGATGGCTGCAGCTTTACCGATATCGATCGCATTGTGGAATCCTGCATGGATGCCCACGATATGCAGGCGGTCGATTCGTTTGAGCAGCTTCGCGACATCGATGCATGGGCGCGTGAAAAGGCTGCGCAGGTGCTCGCCGCAACCCGTTCCTAACCCATAAGGATTGCTTTTTCGTTTTATGGATACTGTTCTGAGCGTTCTCTCATCGGTCTTTTGGGGCCTGCTGATGCTTTCCGTCCTTGTGTTTTTGCACGAGGGCGGCCACTTTTTGGCGGCGCGTGCCTGCGGCGTCCGTGTGACCGAGTTCTTTTTGGGCCTGCCGTGTCGCTTTGACATCCATTACACGTCACGTCGCATTGGAACCAAGTTTGGCGTGACCCCGCTGCTGCTGGGTGGCTACGCTGCCATCTGCGGTATGGATCCGACCGACGTCTCGTGCGCCGATCGCGTGCTCGCGGCTATCTATCGTCATGGTCGCGTGACCGTGGCCGACCTTGCCGCCGAGCTCGAGCTATCCGAGGAGGTTGTGCTCGAGGCATGCGCCTTGCTCTTGGGTTGGGGCTCTATCGCGCCTTGGTATGAGGAAGGGGAGAAGCCCTCGCCGAGCTACTATCCCACCAAGTATCAGACGCTGCCACGAGATGCGGCGGGTTACACCACCTTTGACGGCCGCCGTTTCGATCGAGAGCATGCAACTACCGAGGGCGATGTGTGGGAGCTGCCGTGCGGCGAGGCCGAGTTCCTTGCACAAGAGCGTTCGCACACCTATCTTGGCCAGGGCTTTCTCAAGCGCGCCTTTATGCTGCTCGCGGGCATTCTCGTCAATATCCTGACGGGTTTTTTGCTGCTTATGAGCATCTATTCCATTGCGGGCGTCACCGTGCCGATCGATACCAACGTGATCGGTCAGGTTGACGAGGGGTCTATTGCCGCCAAGGCGGGTATCGAGGCTGGTGATGCGATCCTTTCGGTTGACGGTGTATCGTGCTCTACCTGGATGGACGTTTACGATGCCATCGGCAAGGCTGCCGGTAAGGATGATATCGCCATCGAGTACGAGCGTGACGGCAAGCAGCATTCGACCACGGTTGCGCTCAAAGAGGACGAGCGCCTAGGTGTGTATGCCTCTACGCAGGTAGTCCGTTTGGACCCCATCACCTCGGCGCGTCTGTCATTCTCCTATGTTGTGCAGACCGCGGAGGGCGTGATGCGCCTGCTCCAGCCGCAGCATACGATGGAGATTCTCGATCAGTCTTCTTCGATCGTGGGTATTAGCGTTATGTCCTCACAGGCTGCTGCTGCCGGTCCTGCCACATTCCTTTCGTTTGCCGCCCTCATTTCGTTCTCGCTTGGCTTTATGAATCTGCTGCCCATCCCACCACTCGATGGCGGCAAGCTGGTCATCGAGATCATTCAAAAGATTGTGGGCCGCGAGCTTCCGCTCAAGGTCCAGACGATTGTGAGCTATGTGGGCATCGCGCTCTTTGTGCTGCTGTTTGTCTATATGCTTCGTTCCGACATCCTTCGATTTATTCTGTAGGGGAGTGTTTGGATTGTCTTTATCCCATCCTTTGCCTCGCGATTTGACGCGCCCCGTGCATGTGGGCGGTGTGCAGATCGGTGGCGGTGCGCCGGTGGTGGTCCAATCCATGACCTGCACCGATACCGCTGATGCCAAGGCAACACTTGCGCAAGTGTGCGCGTTGGCGCAGGCTGGCTGCGATATCGTGCGTGTGAGCGTGCCCACTGAGGCCGCGCTTGAGGGTTTCCGCACCATCTGTGCCGAGTCTCCGGTGCCAATCGTTGCCGATATCCACTTTAACCACAAGCTGGCCATTGGCGCTGTGGAGGCCGGTGCCGCCAAGCTCCGCATCAATCCCGGCAACATTGGCGATTGGGCCAAGGTCGATGCGGTGATCGATGCTGCGGGTTCTGCGGGCTGTGCGATTCGCATCGGTGTCAACGCTGGTTCGCTTGAGCAGGATATCGCCGAGCGCGACGACCTCACGCAGCCCGAAAAGCTCGTGATGTCGAGCGAGCGCTTTGTCAAGCACTTTGAGGACCGCGGCTTTACGAACATTGTGCTTTCGGCCAAGGCCCACAGCGTGCAAACGACGCTCGATACCTATCGAGCCCTGTCGCGTGAGATTCCACACGTTCCGCTTCATCTGGGTGTGACGGAGGCGGGTACCAAGCTCCAGGGCACCATCAAGAGCTCTGTAGGCTTGGGTATCTTGCTTTCCGAAGGCATCGGTGACACCATGCGTGTGTCGCTCACGGCCGATCCGGTCGAGGAGCCGCCGGTCGCTTGGGGTATTCTGCAGTCGCTGGGCCTGCGCCGCCGTGGTCCCGAGATTGTCTCGTGCCCTACGTGCGCTCGCTGCCAGGTTAACCTTATTCCCATTGCCGAGGAGGTCACCGAGCGGCTTAAGAACTACTCCGCGCCGCTTTCGATCGCCGTGATGGGATGTGCCGTTAATGGCCCCGGCGAGGCTTCCGACGCCGACCTAGGCGTGGCCTGTGGACGAGGTCAGGGCTTGCTCTTTTCGCACGGCCAGATCATTGGTAAAGTAGCTGAGGACCAAATTGTCGATGCGCTTATGGCCGAGGTCGACAAGCTTATTGAGGAGAAATAAATGACCCGAGCAATGTATATGTCTAAGCTGTATGCTCCGACGCTCAAAGAGGATCCGGCCGACGCCGAGCTTGCGAGCCATCGCCTGCTGCTTCGCGCCGGCATGATCCGCAAGGAGGCCGCCGGCCTGTATTCCTATCTGCCGCTCGCATGGCGCTCAATCCGCAAGATCGAGAATATCGTGCGCGACGAGATGGATGCCGCCGGTGCCCAGGAGCTCATGATGCCCATTATGGTTGATGCCGAGCTGTGGCGTGAGTCCGGCCGTATCGATGCCTATGGCAAGGAGCTCGTGCGCTTTGATGACCGCCACGGCCGCGAGTTTGTTCTCGGACCCACGCACGAGGAGACCGTGACTGCCCTGGTGCGCAACGAGCTGCGTTCCTACAAGCAGCTGCCTGTCAACCTGTACCACATTCAGGACAAGTTCCGCGACGAGTTCCGTCCCCGCTTTGGCCTGATGCGTGGCCGCGAGTTCATCATGAAGGACGCCTACAGCTTCTCCGCAACGCAGGAGAGCCTGCAGGAGGAGTACGACAAGATGAAGCAGGCCTATGCCAACATTTGCGAGCGCTGCTACATCAAGGCCCTGCCCGTTGTCGCTGACTCCGGCGAGATCGGTGGCGATACCTCCGTCGAGTACATGGCTTTGGCCGACGCCGGCGAGGCTTCGCTCGTCTACTGCGACGATTGCGGCTTCGCTGCCGACGATGAGGCCGCAAGCACCAAGGTCGTTGTGACCGAGGGTCCTGGCGACGGTACGCTCACTAAGGTCGAGACTCCGGGCATGGGCACCATCGAGGCCGTTGCAAAGTTCTTCGGCTTCCCCGAGAACGGCACGCGCAAGTCCTTGGCTCTCATCGATGCCGAGGGCAAGCCAGTCGTGGCCATTGTTCCGGGCGATCATGAGCTCAACGACTGCAAGGCCGAGCATGTCTTTGGCAAGGGCTATCGCATGATGACTGATGAGGAGCTCCAGACTTATGGTCTGCATAAGGGCTTTATCGGACCGGTTAACTTGCCCGAGGGCATTCGTCTGGTCTGCGACGAGAGCCTGCGCGAGTCCAAGCAGTGGGCCTGTGGCGCCAACGAGGTCGACTATCACTTTACCGGTGCCTGCCCCGAGCGCGACTTTACCGTCGACGAGTGGGCCGACCTGGTCACCGTTGTTGCCGGCGATCCCTGCCCGCACTGCGGCAAGCCGCTCTCTGCTGCCCGTGGCATCGAGGTCTCCCAGGTCTTCCAGCTGGGCACCAAGTATTCCGAGGCCATGGGTGCCACCTTTATGGATGAGGAGGGTAAGGAGAAGCCGCTTATCATGGGTTGCTACGGCGTGGGCGTGTCCCGCTCGCTCGCTGCCGTCGTGGAGCAGCACAACGATGAGCACGGTATCGTCTGGCCGGTCTCCGTTGCTCCGTACGAGGTCGCGGTGATTCCGCTCGATCCCAAGAAGGAGGAGTGCGCTACCGTTTGCGAGCAAATCGTCGAGGGCCTGTGCGCCGATGGTATCGAGGTTGTCGTCGACGACCGTGACGAGCGTCCCGGATTTAAGTTTGCCGACAACGATCTTATGGGCTTCCCGTATCAGGTGGTGCTCGGCAAGCGCGGCCTTAAGAACGGTACCGTTGAGCTCAAGGACCGTGCTACGGGCGAGCGTGAGGACGTGGCGATTGACGAGGTCGTCGCCAAGGTTGCCGAGCTGGTGAAGGCTGCCCGTCGTTAATCTACGATTTTGCTTGTAGTTCGATATACGGGACGGCCCCGCATTTCTCCAGATCGGGGAGATGTGGGGCCGTCCTTTTATCTTGTAGCATCTTCGATATCTAAAAGGAAAACCCCACAGCCCATATGAGCTGCGGGGTTTCTTGTGCCTCCGATGCGAAATAAATCGCTCAGATATTACTGATAATCGACGACGTCGATCCAGTTCTTAAGGAACTCATCGTTCACGTTGCGCTTACGAGCGAGCTCGGAAGCGGCGACGATGCTCGTCCACTGACGCACGACCTGCATGGGCATGTCGGCGCGGTCGCAGTAGAGCTCCAGGTAGGCCTCGGCCTGGTCCTTGCTGTTGAGGGCGAAGAGCAGGTAGGTGGTGGCAACGTCGGCAGCAGGGGAGCCCTGGGTGGCGTGTGCCCAGTCGCACACATAGAGCTGGCCGTCGTCGCCGACGATGACGTTGGAGGGGTTGAAGTCGCCGTGGCAGACCTTGAACTCCTTGGTCATGCCGTCCAGACGCTCCTGAAGGTTGTAGCGCGTGGTGGCATTGAGCTGATCAAGGCTGTCGATCATGCGGGCGAACTTGTCGCGCTGACGGTTGAGCAGCGGGGAGGTGTAGCCGTGGATCTCGATCTGGAGATCGACGAACATCTCGAGGTACTCACCAAAGCGCTGGGGCTCGGCAGTCATCTTCTCGGCAAGGGTGGTGCCCGGAACCTTCTCGGTCACGAGTGCCCAGCCGTTGGCGTTCTCGAGCTGAGAAACCTCGAGAGCCTTGGGGCTGCGGATGCCGCACTCATTGATGCGGGCAAGATTCAAAGCCTCGTTGAACACGTCGGAGACAGGCTTGGTCTCGTTAAAGACCTTGACAATCTTGTCGCCCAGGTCGTAAACGACCTTGTTGCCACGGCGGACGAGCTCGGTCTTGGAATCGGGTAGCAGCATGGTTGCATCCTTTCAACGATGCGATAGAAGCGACGGCGGGGGTGTGTGAAACACCCGTGCACCCCCGCCGTTAAAAACCGTGCTAAAACTAGCAGACGGCGTAGTCCTGAGGCTCGCGGCCGTAGTAGGCGTCCAGGTAGAGCTCCTTGATCTCGCTCATGAGCGGGTAGCGCGGGTTGGCGCCGGTGCACTGGTCGTTGAATGCCTGCTCGGTCATCTCGTCGAGGGTGTCGAGGAAGTACTGCTCGTCAACACCGTAGTCGGCGATGGTCTTCTTGACGCCGATGAAGTCCTTGAGCTCCTCGAGCTTCGTGATGAAGTTCTCGAAGACCTCCTTGTCGTCCTTGCCCTCGATGCCGCAGTACTTGGCCATCTCGGCGTAGTTGTGCAGCGCGTTGGGGTAAGGATACTGGGAGAAGGTACCCATCTTGACGGGAGCCTCGGCGGCGTTGTAGCGCATGACGCGGGTCAGGATGACGGCGTTGGCGAGGCCGTGGGGCAGGTGATGGAAAGCGCCGAGCTTGTGGGCCATGGAGTGGTTGAGGCCCAGGAAGGCGTTGGCGAAGGCCATACCGGCCATGCAGGAGGCGTTGTGCATCTCCTCGCGGGCGTGCGGGTCCTTGGCGCCGTTCGTGAAGCTGGAGGGCAGGTTCTCAAAGACGAGCTTGGCAGCGCGCTCGGAGAGGCCCTTGGTGTAGTCGGAAGCCATGATGGAGACGTAGGACTCGATGGCGTGGGTCATGACGTCGATGCCGGAGGCAGCGGTCAGGCCGCGCGGGGCGGTCATGCAGTTGTCGGCGTCGACGATAGCCATGTTGGGGAGCAGCGCGTAGTCGGCGAGCGGCCACTTGATGCCGGTCTCCTTGTCGGTGATGATGGCGAACGGCGTGCACTCGGAGCCGGTACCCGAGGAGGTCGGGACGGCGACGAAGTAGGCCTTCTTGCCCATCTCGGGGAAGGTGAAGATACGCTTGCGGATGTCCATGAAGTCCATGGCCATGTCCTCAAACTTGCACTCGGGGTGCTCGTACATCATCCACATGATCTTGCCGGCGTCCATAGCGGAGCCACCGCCGACGGCGATGATGACGTCCGGCTCAAAGAGAGCCATCTGCTTGGCGCCGCGACGTGCGCACTGCAGCGACGGATCGGGCTCGACGTCGTAGAAGCAGTCGTGGGCGATGCCCATCTCGTCGAGCTTGGCCTCGATGGCGCGGGTGTTGCCATTCTTGAAGAGGAACTGGTCGGTGACGATGAAGGCGCGCTTCTTGCCCATGACGTTGCCCAGCTCGTCGAGGGCGACGGGCGTGGAACCCTTCTTGAAGTAGACCTTCTCGGGAGCGCGGAACCACAGCATGTTCTCACGGCGCTCGGCCACAGTCTTAACGTTGATCAAGTGCTTCACCCCAACGTTCTCGGAGACGGAGTTGCCGCCCCAGGAGCCGCAGCCCAGGGTCAGAGACGGCTTCATGCCAAAGTTGTACAGGTCACCGATGCCGCCGTGCGAGGACGGGGTGTTGATGACGATACGGCAGGCCTTCATGACGTGCTCGAACAGGCTGATCTTCTCGGCCTGGGCGGGGTGCACGTACAGAGAGGCGGTGTGGCCCGGGCCACCGGCGAGCACGAGGTGCTCGGCCTTGTCGACGGCCTCCTGGAAGTCCTTGGCGTGGTACATGGCCAGGACCGGGGAGAGCTTCTCGTGGGAGAACTCCTCCTTGGCGGGGTCGGTGGAGGTGACCTCGGCGATCAGGATCTTGGTCTTGGCGGGAACCTCGATGCCGGCGAGCTCGGCGATCTTGGCAGCGGCCATGCCGGGGATGCGGTGATCGAGAGCGCCGTTCTTGAACATGGCGGCACGCAGGGCCTCCATCTCGGCACCCTGCTTGACGAAGTAGCAGCCGCGCTTCTGGAACTCGGCCTTAACCTGGTCATAGATGCTGTCGATTACGGTCACGGACTGCTCGGAAGCGCAGATCATGCCGTTGTCGAAGGTCTTGGAGTGGATGATGGAGTTGACGGCGAGCAGCACGTCGGCGGTGTCGTCGATGACGACCGGGGTGTTACCGGCGCCAACGCCCAGGGCGGGCTTGCCCGAGGAGTACGCGGCCTTGACCATGCCCGGGCCACCGGTGGCGAGGATGATGTCGACGTCGCGCATGACCATGTTAGTCAGCTCGATGGAGGGGACATCGACCCAGCCGATGATGCCCTCGGGGGCGCCGGCCTTGACGGCGGCGTCAAGCACGAGCTTGGCGGCGGCGATGGTGCACTTGGCGGCAGCCGGGTGCGGGGAGATGATGATGGCGTTGCGGGTCTTCAGGCAGATCAGCGTCTTGAAGATCGCGGTGGAGGTGGGGTTGGTCGTCGGGATGACGGCGCCCACGATGCCGATGGGCTCGGCGATCTTGGTGATGCCGTAAGCCTCGTCGCGCTCCAGGACACCACAGGTCTTGGTGTTCTTGTAAGCGTTGTAGATGTACTCTGCGGCGTAGTGGTTCTTGATGACCTTGTCCTCAAGAACGCCGCGGCCGGTCTCCTCGATGGCCATCTTCGCCAACGGGATACGAGCCTTGTTGGCGGCCATGGCGGCCTCATAGAAGATCTTGTCGACCTGCTCCTGCGTGTACGTAGCAAAAAGCGCCTGGGCCTCTCGCATCTGAGCGAGCTTAGCCTCAAGCGCCTCTACGTTGTCCACAATTGCGGGAGTAGTGTTTTCCGGTGACTTTTTCACCATTTGTGTCTCCTTGCGATCGGAGATTTACCCTACGCCTTGCATGATAGCAAGAAATTATTCGGCGAACGGTAAGATTCCTCTAAAAGGCACACTAAAACGCTTCAATAAACTGAAACGTTTTAACTAAAACTATTTGCCTGCTGCATCGCCCCGCTCATTGGGGACAGACTCTCATGAGTATTTCAATGGGAAAACGGGACATCTGTTTGATAATCGTTATTCGCGGGTCGCGGTTGAGTCGGACACACAGGCGGTGCAGCTACTCGATTACATCCATTTCAATCCCGTGTAAGGTGCGTCCGACTCGCTCGAGGCGTACCGTTAGTTACAAGGCATACCAGCTGCGCTATGATCCCTTTGACATCTGCAAACCCTCATATAAGTCTGTCCCCAATGAGTGCAAAAAGGCGCCCTCCGTAGGGGAGGGCGCCTTTGGTAAGTTCTATGTGAACGCGAGGTCTTTGACCCGGAGAGTCCGAGGTACTTGTTGGTAAGACCTTATTTAGGAGCGCGCAACCTTGCCAGACTTGAGGCAGGTGGAGCAAACGTTCATCTTGCGACGGTGACCATCGACGACGACGTAAACGCGCTGGATGTTGGGGCGGAACTTACGGTTGGTGACGCGGTGAGAGTGGCTGATGGAGCGACCGGCAACGGGGTGCTTACCGCAAACTTCGCAAACTTTGGACATAACTGACCCTCCTTGGGCGACAAACGAACATGTCGCGTTAACAAACAAGCCTGAACTATAGCACAGAAGTCGCTCCCTGTGCGCAATCTACACAGAGATATTCCTCTTTTGGCGATAGTGCCCACGCCACGGCCCTGGACGTAGATCCGATTTGCGTGCAGCAGAGGGGATTATGCCAGCTCGTGCGTGCGTTTTCAAGCTCGTCCCACAAATATATATAGGTTTATGGAGCATTGGGCTCCGTTTACGGATTGCTCTGTATTTATGCTCGCAATTAAGCTCGAGGTTGGCTACACTATCCCTTGACCATTAAAGGGGTACGAGATACCCACATGGAATTACATAGCTGCCATGCGAGCAGCCTTTCCTGTGGGTGTCTGGTCCGCTTTAAGCGGTCGGGCATCTATTTTTTTGACTGTGTCAGCAGTCAAGACATGTGAGGAAGGAGATCGATGGGCACGACTTCCCCCAAGGCGGTCATCATGGACGAGACCGCCGTCAATCGAGCGATGACCCGCATCGCGCACGAGATTCTCGAGCGCAACGAGGGCTGTGAAGACCTCGCTCTGGTCGGCATCGTCACGCGCGGCGACCTTCTGGCAAAGAAGCTCGCCGAGGAGATCAAGGAGATCGAGGGCGTCGAAGTTCCGCTCGGCAGCCTGGACATCAGCTTCTACCGCGATGACTATGCGACCAATTTCGCTCCCGCGATCCACGCCACCAACATTCCCTTTAGCGTCGACGGCAAGCGCGTCGTGCTGGTGGACGACATCCTGTACACGGGTCGTACCATCCGCGCCGCTCTGGACGCCGTCATGGACCTGGGCCGTCCGAGCCGTATTGAGCTGGCAGTTCTCGTTGACCGCGGTCACCGCGAGCTCCCCATCTCGCCGGACTTTGTCGGCAAGAACGTTCCCTCGTCGCATGAGGAGAACGTGCACCTATATATGAAGGAAGTCGACGGCCACACCGCCGTCGAGATTAACGACGTCGCGCCGGGTTCCCACGTGGGCTCCGCGCCGCTGGGAGGTGAGTAGTACCGTGGCGTTCAACCATAAGCACCTGATCGACATTACCGAGTACTCCGAAGAGGACATCAAGCTCATCCTCGAGACCGCCAAGGCGTTCTCCGAGGTCAACGAGCGTGCGATCAAAAAGGTCCCCACGCTCAAGGGCAAGACCATCGTCAACATGTTCAACGAGCCCTCGACGCGCACCCGTAGCTCCTTCGAGCTCGCCGAGAAGCGTCTTTCGGCCGATAGCCTTAACTTTGGCGGCTCCTCGACCTCCACGGTCAAGGGTGAGAGCCTCGTCGACACCGTCGAGACCCTCAACGCCTACAAGATCGACTGCATCGTCGTGCGCGATAAGCACGCCGGTGCTCCCTACATCGTCACGCAGAACTCGCCCGCGAGCGTCATCTGCGCCGGCGACGGCAAGCACAACCACCCCACGCAGGCCCTGCTGGACCTGTACACCATTTGGCAGCACAAGGGTGACTTCCACGGTCTGAAGGTCGCCGTCGTCGGCGATATCTCACACTCCCGTGTCTGCGGCTCGCTGATTCCCGCCCTTAAGATCATGGGCTGCGAGACCTACGCCGTCGCCCCCGGCACGCTGTTGCCGCCGGCGCCCGAGGTCCTGGGCTGCGACCACGTGACGAGCGATCTCGATTCCGTCCTGCCCGAGCTGGACGTCGTCTACATGCTGCGCGTGCAGCAGGAGCGCCTCGAGGGTGCCCCGTTCCCGACCATTCGCGAGTACCACAAGCTCTTCGGCCTGACCAAGGACCGCGAGAAGCTCATGAAGCCCGACGCGATCATCTGCCACCCGGGCCCCATCAACCGCGGTGTCGAGTTCGACTCCTATATGGCCGACCACCCGCAACGCTCCGTCATCCTGGAGCAGGTCTACGCCGGTATCTGCGTGCGTATGGCTATCCTGTATCTGCTGCTTGGAGGTGCCGATAATGGCCTTGCTTCTTAAGAATGCCCACGTCGTCGACCCGTCCGTCGAGCTTGACGGTGTCGTTGACGTCCTGATTGACGGCGACAAGATCGCCGAGGTCGGTGAGAATCTCGCTGCCGAGGGAGCCGAGGTCCGCGACCTTTCCGGCAAGTACCTCGTCCCCGGCCTGGTGGATATGCACGTTCACCTTCGCGAGCCCGGCTACGAGGTCAAAGAGGACATCGAGAGCGGCACCCGCGCAGCTGCCAAGGGCGGCTTTACCGGCGTGTGCTCCATGCCCAATACCGATCCCGTCACCGATAACGGCACCGTTGTGGAGTTCGTCAAGTCCCGTGCTGCCGAGGTCGGTCACTGCCGCGTCTATCCGTCGGGCGCCATGACCCGCGGTCTTAAGGGCGAGGCCATGTCCGAGATGGGCGATATGGTCGCCCACGGCGCCGTCGCCTTCACCGACGACGGTCGTGGCGTGCAGGGCGCGGGCATGCTCCGTCGCTGCATGGACTACGGCAAGATGTTCGGCAAGGTCTTTATGAGCCACTGCCAGGACGAGGACCTGGTCGGCCACGGCCAGATCAACGAGGGCAAGGTTTCGACCCGTCTGGCTCTCGAGGGCTGGCCGGCTGCCGGCGAGGAGCTCCAGATCGCCCGTGACATTGAGATCGCCAAGCTGACCGGTGCCAAGCTGCACATCCAGCACATCTCCACCTCTCACGGTCTCGAGCTCGTGCGTGCCGGTAAGGCCGCCGGCGTTCAGGTTACCTGCGAGGCCACCCCGCACCACATGTTCCTGACCGAGAACGACCTGGACGAGACCTACAACACCTCGCTCAAGGTCAACCCGCCGCTGCGTACCGAGGAGGATGCCGAGGCCATCCGTCAGGGCGTCATCGACGGCACCGTCGACGCTATCGTCACCGATCACGCTCCCCACACCCCGTGGGAGAAGGCCCGCGAGTTCGAGCTTGCGCCCTTTGGTATGATCGGCCTCGAGACCTCGCTGTCGCTCGTACTCACCGAGCTGGTCAACACGGGCAAGATGAGCATGGGCCGCATGGTCGAGCTCATGGCCATCAAACCGCGTGAGATCCTGGGTCTCGACCAGGTTCAGGTCAAGGCGGGCTCCGTTGCCGACCTGACCGTGTTCGACGCTTCCGCCACCTGGACGGTTGGCGAGGACGGTTACGAGTCGCGCGCCGAAAACTCCGGTTTCGCCGGCCGCACGCTTACCGGCCGTGCCACCGATGTGTTTGTCGGCGGTAAGCAGACGCTCGCCGACGGCTGCATCTGCTAGCATAGCCTTATCGCTTTTGTGCGCGGTGCCCTTGCGGTGCCGCGCTTTCTGTTCGTTTTGACCATGCAACCGCATGGGGGATTGGAGCGTCTATGCCCACACCTTCCACTGCACGCATGCACGACTTCGAGGTCGTCTCGAACCAGGAGATCGCCGACGGCATCTTCTCGCTCGTCATCTCGGCCCCCAAGCTTGCAAGTGCGCTCAAGCCCGGCCAGTTTGTGAACATTGCCGTGCCCGGCGATGCTTCCTCGCTGCTTCGCGTGCCCCTGAGCTTCTATCGCGCCGACGCCGAGGCCGGCACCGTCGAGCTGTGGTACGCCGTCGTGGGCGACGATACCCGTCGTTTGTCCCAGATGGGCCCTGGCTCCACCTCTAACCTGCTGGGCCCCGGTGGCCGTGGCTGGATGGTACTCGAGGGCACCAGGAAGGCCCTGCTCGTCGCCGGTGGCATCGGTGTTCCGCCCGTGCTGTGCCTTGCCGGCAAGCTTGCCGAGCAGGGTGTGGCCGTCGACGTGTGCCTGGGTTTTGGCACCGCTTCCAAGGCCGTGGGCATCGATGAGTTCCGCGCGCTGGGCGCCACGGTTAACGTGTGCACCGACGACGGTACGCTGGGTACGCACGGTTTTTGCACCGATCCGGCAGCCGATCTGCTCGGCGAGGGCGGCTACGACTACGTGGCCAGCTGCGGTCCCGCCGTCATGATGAAGAAAGTCGCCGCCGCTGCCGCCGAGGCCGGTGCGTACTGCGAGGTGTCGCTCGAGCGCATGATGAGCTGCGGCTTTGGCGCCTGCAACACCTGCAATGTCGAGACGGTCGACGGTATGAAGGGCGCTTGCATGTGCGGCCCCGTGTTCGATGCTTCCAAGGTGGTGGTCTTCTAGTGGGTACCGTGAACATGGCCGTCGATTTCGGCGGCGTCAAGATGCAGAACCCCATCAACACCGCAGCCGGTACCTTTGGCTACGGTTGGCAGTTCCAGAACTTCTTTGATGTTTCCCAACTGGGCGCCATCACCACCAAGGGTTGCGCGGCCGAGCCCTGGCCCGGCAATCCCGCGCCCCGCATGGCCGAGATTCCCGGCGGTATGATCAACTCCGTGGGCCTTCAGAACCCCGGCGTGGCTGCCTTTGCCCGCGAGTCCGGTCCGTGGCTCGAACAGCTGTCCAAGGACGGCTGCCAGGTCATCTGTCAGGTTGCCGGCCACTCCGTTGACGAGTTTGTCCGCGCGCTCGAGATGTATGTCGAGCTGTGCCCCTGGGCTGCCGGCTACGAGATTAACGTGAGCTGCCCCAATATTGCCGCCGGCGGTGCCGCCATGGGCTCCACGCCCGAGGGCGCCTCTTCCGTTATGGCTGCCTGCCGCAAGGTGACCGATAAGCCGCTGTTCGTGAAGATGGCGCCGGTCAACGTCGCCGAGATCGCCAAGGCCCTCGAGGCTGCCGGCGCCGACGGCCTTTCGGTCATCAACTCCATTCAGGGCATGGCCATCGACGTCCATACCCGCAAGTCCCGTGTGGCAAAGCCCAAGGGCGGCCTTTCGGGCCCGCTGTGCCACCACATCGCCGTGCGCATGGTCTGGGAGGTTGCCCAGGCCGTCGATATCCCCATCAACGGTGTCGGCGGTGTCATGACCGGCGAGGATGCGGCTGAGTTTATCCTGGCCGGCGCCACCTGCGTGTCGGTCGGCATGGCCAACTTCGTCGATCCGTGCGCTTCGCTCAAGATCGCGCATGAGCTCGAGGTCTGGGCCGAGTCCCAGGGCGTAAAGGACATCAACGAGCTGGTAGGTGCTTTCGAATGCTAGAGACCGATGCCCGCGACCGCGTAATCGTCGCCCTCGACTGCGATCGTGAGCGTGCGCTCGAGCTCGCCCACGAGCTTTCGGGCCATGCCGCCTGGCTCAAGGTTGGCATGACGCTCTATTACGCCGAGGGCCCCGAGATCGTCAAGACGTTCAAGGACCTGGGCTTTAAGGTCTTCCTTGACCTTAAGTTCCATGATATTCCGCATCAGGTTCGCGGTGCCGCCCGTTCGGCCTCGCTTGCCGGTGCCGACCTGCTCTCGGTTCACGGCTTGGGTTCGGGCGCCATGCTCGCTGCCTGCCGCGAGGGTGCCGAGGAGGCGCGCGAGGACCGCGCCAAGCTCGTCGCTATCACCGTGCTCACGAGCATGAATCAGGATGCCTTGAGCGAGATTGGCGTCGAGTCGCCGGTGGCCGAGGAGGCCGCCCGCCTGGCAAAGCTCGCTCAGGCCAACGGCATCGACGGTATCGTGTGCTCGCCGATGGAGGCTCACGACATGCGTGAGCTGCTGGGTTCTGATGCCCTGATCGTGACTCCGGGTGTGCGTCCGGTGGGTGCCGCCTTAGGCGACCAGTCCCGCGTGGCGACGCCTTCCCAGGCTATCGAGCGCGGCGCAAGCCACATTGTGGTGGGCCGTCCCATCACCGGCGCCGACGATCCGGTTGCCGCCTTTGACGCCATTGTCGCCGAGCTGGTCGAAAACGTCGCGTAAAAGATTCCCCTAAGTCACCACTTTTGGGTCTCATTAGCACAAAATAGCCCCTGTGCCTGCGTAAACTTTCCCATCCTTTGTGTGGAATCGCAGGTCAGGGGCTTAACTTTGGGCGCAGTATATTGCACTTTTTGCGGGTATCGTCTAACCTATGGAGCCGCGATTGGGCATTTTGTACGTTCTACGTGCTAAAATGCCAATTATTGAATCAGATATAACCCAACTATTTGGAGGTTCGAATGGCACTCCCTCAGCTTACCGATGAGCAGCGCAAGCAGGCTCTTGAGAAGGCTGCTGCCGCACGTCACGCCCGCGCTGAGCTTCGCGAGCAGATCAAGAAGGGCGAGAAGTCCCTCGAGTCCGTGCTCAACTCCGATGACCCCATCGCTTCCCGCATGAAGGTTTCCACCCTCATCGAGTCTCTTCCTGGTTATGGCAAGGCCAAGGCCGCCAAGATCATGGAGGAGCTCGGTATCTCCGCTACCCGTCGCGTCCAGGGCCTCGGCGTCCGTCAGCGCGAGCAGCTCCTCGAGCAGCTGACCAAATAAGTGAGCGCTCAGGATTCCAAGCTCTTTGTGATTTCTGGACCGTCAGGCGCAGGGAAGGGTACGCTCGTCACTCGTGTGCGCGAGCGCCGCTCGAACCTGGGCCTGACGGTTTCGGCTACCACGCGAGCACCACGCAAAGGTGAGGTCGACGGCGTCAACTACTTTTTTCTGACGCGCGAGGAGTTCGACCGCCGCGTGGCAAACGGTGAGTTTGTTGAGTGGGCCGAGGTCCACGGTAACTGCTACGGCACGTTGGTGAGCGAGGTCACATCCAAGCTCGCCTCTGGCGCATCTCTGATTTTGGAGATCGATGTCCAGGGCGCCCTGCAGGTGAAGGAGCGTTTCCCCGAGGCCGTGCTGATCTTTATCAAGCCGCCTTCGCTTGAGGTGCTCCGCGAGCGTCTAGTCGGTCGCGGTACCGAGACGCCCGAGACGATTGAGCTGCGTATGGCAAACGCCGCCGATGAGCTTGCCCTTGCCGACCGCTACGACGACGTCGTGGTAAATGACGATCTCGACCGCGCGACCGATGAGCTCGTTCGCGTTCTCGATATGCATGAAAGGATCTGAGGTCCGTGTCCGTTGTAAAGCCTTGCATTGACGATCTTCTGGAGAAGACCGATCACAACCGCTTCCTGCTCGCTTCGCTTGCCTCCAAGCGCGCCTGCGACATCAATAGCATGCTGCGTGGCCAGCACAACCGCGTGCTTGCCGTCCAGGATGTCGATGACATCACCATCGGGCTTTCCGGTGCCGACACCATCTCGATGGCTATGGACGAGATTGTCGACGGCGACATCTCTTACGACGAGGCCCGTTACGAGAAGGCGCTCGGCCACAAGGTTGCTGAAGCCTAAATGGCGGCTCGCGTCTGCCTGGTCCACTATCACGAGGTTGGACTGAAGGGTAAGAACCGCGCACATTTTGAGCATATCCTCATGGATAACATCAAGGCGGCCTTGGCCGCCTTTTCCGTGAATGCCGTGTCTCGAATTTCCGGTTATATCCTCGTGACCTTTAACGAGCATCAGGCCGACGAGGCGGCGCGTGTCATTCGCACCGTTCCCGGCGTTGCTCGCGTGTCTTTGGCGTATCACACCAATCGCGACCCTCAGGAGTACTGTGCCGCCGCCGTGAAGGCGCTGCGCGAGTTTGGTTCCTTCGATTCGTTTAAGGTGCACGCCAAGCGCTCCAATACCGACTATGAGCTCACCTCGATTGACATCAACCGTCAGGTGGGCGAGGTGTTGTGTGAGGCCTTCCCCGATAAAAAGGTTCAAATGCACGACCCCGATGCGATGGTGCACGTACTGGTGGTCCAGGGTAGCGTTTATGTGTACGCGCGCTCCGAGCGCGGCGTGGGCGGTCTGCCGGTGGGATCTGCCGGCAAGGTCGTGACGCTGCTGTCGTCGGGCATCGATTCTCCGGTAGCGACCTGGATGCTCGCGCGTCGCGGCGCGGTGTGCGTGCCGGTACATTTCTCCGGTCGTCCGCAGACGCCCGACACGAGCGAGTATTTGGTGCAGGACATCATCCGTGCGCTTGAGCCGGGTGTCCAGATCGGCCGCCTGTACGTGGTGCCGTTTGGCGACTGCCAGCGTGAGATTTCGGTCACCTGTCCCAGCAACCTGCGCGTGATCATGTATCGCCGCATTATGTATTCGGTTGCCGAGCGCATTGCACACATCGAGGGCGCCAAGGCCATCGTGACGGGCGAATCGCTTGGACAGGTTGCCTCCCAAACGCTTGAGAATATCATGGCCGTTAACGAGGCCGTGAAGATCCCCGTGTTCCGCCCTCTCATCGGTTCTGACAAGCAGGAGATCATCGCGCGCGCCGAGGAGATCGGTACGTTTGATATCTCGACTGAGGCCGCTCCCGACTGCTGCACGCTGTTTATGCCGCGCCGTCCCGAGACGCACGCTAAACTCGATGCCGTGCATGAGGCCTGGGAGTTGTTCGATCACGAGGAGATGATTGAGCGCCTGCTCAAGCAGACCGAGTACATCGATTTTGAGAGCAACACGTATAAGGCCCCTAAGACCTTAAAACGCAAACATTCGGAGCTTTCTCCGCGTGAGATTTACCAAGATCACGAGTAAATTTGTGCATAGACCGACGATGCGCTTGCATCGTCGGTCTTTTGCTATCTGGGCATTTTGCGGCTAAGTGTTCATTTGCTGACGTGTGCCTGAATAAATGGACAGATTTGTGCAAGGTTTTGGTCAGCTTTTGGTTTGACCGCGAAAACCGGTTTTGAAGCATGGCTGTTGTAGGGCTCTTTTCCTGACACGATGTTGTTGGGAGGTTTTGCTATGGCGCAGCGCGAACAACACGAACGGGTCAAAAAGATGGACCGCTGGGCAGGCAAGCTGCTCGGTCATAAGGCTGTGGTGGTGGCGATGCTGGGCGTCATTGCGATGGCGAGCGGCTTGGCGATGGCGAACCTTGGCGGCGGTGCCGGCGGTGTGTCGTTTGAGCGCACTGATGGTACGGGCTCGTTAGTGGAGCCGGGATCCGGCGATGCTTCGAGCGGAAAGACATCCGAAGGCTCTTCGACTAAGGCTTCTGCCGCGGCAGAGGTCTATGTCGATGTCGATGGCGCCGTTGTGTCGCCCGGTGTATACAGGCTCAAAGACGGCGCGCGGGTGGCTCAGGCGATTGATGCCGCCGGCGGGCTGGCGCCCGAGGCAGACGTTACGGGGCTCAATCGGGCATCTAAGGTCGTCGATGGACAGAAGATTCACGTTCCAACGGTAGGGGAGCAGCAGACGTCCATTGCGGAAGCCGGTGTTGATGGTGGGGCTTTCGCATCATCGGGCGTGAGTGGCGCAACAGGCCTAGTAAATATCAATACGGCAAGCGCGGCAGAACTGCAGACGCTCTCGGGCATCGGTCCCTCCATGGCACAGTCGATTATCGATGAGCGTACAAAGAACGGTGCTTTTGCCTCGGTTGACGATCTGATGCGTGTGTCGGGAATCGGCGAGAAGAAGCTTGCCAAAATCAAAGATTGCATCTGCGTATGAGTGCGACCGAGCGCGAACATGTGATGCCTCCGCGGCCCCTGATGCCATGGACGATGGCCCTGTGTGCCGGCATGTGCATGAGCTGCGCCTTGGTGCTCAACGTGGCCGCTGATGCGCTGCTGAGGGAGCAGGCGTCGGCGGTCGGGCTGCTATGGGCCATTCCCGTTGCGGCGGCGGTATTCGTTGTGCTGGCTCAATCTTGTGCGTGGCTTGCCCCTTGGAAGTGGTGGCTGTATGCCGCGTCCGTCGGTCTCGTGGCGGGAGCGGTCGTCTCGGCGTGGTGGGCTGTGGGCACGCTAGGCGCCTCGAAGGCGCTCGACGGTCGAGCGGCAAGCAGCCTCGAGTTTGTCGTGCAGGGTGATTCATCCATAAACGACGACGTGTATTCCTATACCTGCGAGGCGCGCGCGGACGGTAAGAACTTGGCAACGGTTCGCCTGTCGTGTGACCGCGAGCTCAAGGCCGGGGCGCACGTGCGTGTTATCGGTCGCGTTTCACGTTTTGAGAACGATGCATATGGACGATCGCGCGTGCTCCGAGGCGAGGTGCGCAAGGTTCAAGCCGTTCGGATTGTGCCGGTCGATGAGGGCTCTCCGGGGCCGCTGCTTCGGCTGCGAAATGGGCTGCTAGCGTCCATCGCGCCTGCGACCGACCCGGCGCGTGCGCTCATAGCCGGTGTCGTCTGCGGTCGTTCGGCCGAGCTACGCGCCCAGCCGGCGGGCGACTGGTTTTCGGTGACGGGAACGGCGCATCTTATAGCCGTCTCCGGCAGCCATTTGGCTATCGTGGGATTTGTAATCGAGGGTGTATTGCAAAAAACTCGCTGCTCACGTGGTGTTCAGCGGGCGATATTGGCGATGGCGCTTGTGGGCTACGCTGCCTTTACGGGCGCGTCTCCCTCGGCCGTGCGCGCGTGCTGCATGGTGTTCGCTACGCTTGTTGTAAACGGCGCGGGGCGTCGCCGGCACGGCGCATCGGCGCTCTTCGTAACCATGTCCATCTTTGTGCTACTGCGACCGACGGTGCTGTTCGAGATGGGCTTTCAGCTTTCATGTGCCAGCGTCTTAGCCATTCTGTGCTTTTGCCCCTATGCGACCTACGCTTTGGGTGAGCTGGGTGTGTCATCGGGCGTTGCCAGCATGCTTTCCGTCACGCTGTGCTCGCAACTGGCGACTCTTCCCATTACCATTCCCGCCTTCGGTACGTTCTCGCTCATTGCTCCGCTGGCAAATGCGGTCATCGGTCCGGTTGTGAGCGTGCTGCTTGCTGTGTCGATCGTGCTGGTTCCCTTTTCGCTCGTGGCGCCGTTGCGGACTTGGGCGCTCGTTGTGCCCATGATTGCCGCCCGTTGCGCGCTGTTCTTCGAGCAGCTGTTTGCCGCCGTGCCGGGTGCATCCGTGAGCGTGCCGCCCGATAGCATGTGGATTTACCTAGTGCCGTGTGTGCTGGTGGTTCTACTGGTCTGGTGGCCGCGTCCCCGCGCACGTCCTATGGCGGTGGGGCTTGCATGCCTGGTGCTCTTGGCTGCGATTCCGTACGTCTACTGGGATCGATTCGCGCCGCCTTCGGTGACGGTGCTCGATGTGGGCCAGGCCGATGCGATTCTTATTCGCCAGGGCAGCGCAGTGGCACTCGTCGACTGCGGGCTCGATGAGCGCGTGGTGGCGGCGTTGGTTCGCAATAACGTGCACCATATCGATGCCGTCTTTGTTACGCATTGGGATGAGGACCACTGGGGTGGTCTGCCTGCCTTGCTCGAACAGTTTTCGGTCAGAACGATTGCCGTGGCGGCGGATGCGCTGGAGGATGCTCCTGCCGAGGTATTGAACCGACCTGGCGTGGAGTATCGGCAGGTGCGCCGTGGGGATACGGTCGACATCGGCTCATTTTGCGCCCGCGTGATGTGGCCATTCGAGTCCGTGGATGGCGAGGGAAATGAGGACTCGCTTGTCCTGCTGCTCTCTTATGTTCAGGAAGGCAAGGGCCTGCGTGTGCTCCTCACCGGTGATGCCGAGCTCGATCAAGAACGGGAATTCGTGCAGGAGGTGGGAGATATCGATGTACTTAAACTTGGGCATCACGGCTCTAAGGTTTCAGCCGATGGTGAGTTGCTGGACGTCCTGAAGCCCGAGCTTTCCCTCGCGAGCGCGGGCGAGGGGAATCGATACGGCCATCCGTCCGATGCCTGCATCGATGCCGTTAAGGAAGCGGGCGGCGTGTTCGCGTGCACCATCGAACACGGCGACATTACCGTCACGCCAACTGCGAATGGCTTTGCGATGCGATGCCAGCGACCGTGACGACGTCGTTGGCGTGTGGTGGGCCCCTGGGCTAGAATGGCACGGAACGAATACGAAGGCCTGCGGGAGGGGAGCGCAATGTCCGAAATCGGTCTGCTGCCGGCATATCTGATCGTCGGTACCGACGGAGTCAAGCGCGATCACGCCGTCTCGCGTATGAAAGCGCGTCTGGAAAAGACGGGCATGGTCGAGTTCAACATCGACGAGCGCGACATGACCAAGGACCCCGATATCGAGTCCATTATCGGATCGCTTAACACCTTTCCGATGGGCAGCGAGTTTCGCCTGGTAATCCTTGATGGCTGCTCAAAACTCGCCAAAGCGATCTCCGAGCCGCTTGTCGACTATCTGGCGAGTCCCAGCCCCACGACGGTTTGTCTCATCATCGCCGACTCGCTTGCCAAGAACACGCGCCTGTATAAGGCGATCGCCAAGATCGACAAGAAGGCGGTGATCGATTGCTCCGGTACCAAGCGCTGGGAGCTACCGCGCCGCGTGCAGCAGATGGCGACGCAGCACGGCAAGTCGATCTCGACGGCGGCCGCCGAAGAGCTCGTTTCGCGCTCGGGCGAGAACACCCGCATGCTCGATAACGACTTGGCTAAGCTTGCCCAGATGGTCGAGGCGCCCCAGATTGAGCTTGCCGACGTTGAGCGCTGGATTGTACGTACGGCAGAGGTCCAACCCTGGGACTTTCTCAATGCGGTCTCGGCCCGTGACATGCGCCGCTCGCTCGAGCTCTTCAATCTACTGCCCTCCAAGAGCTACGTGTGGACCTACACGCTGCTATGCGGTCGAATCCGTGAGCTGATCGTCGCCAAGGCGCTCGATGGGCGTGGGCAGGGGCGTGAGCTCGCCGCGACGCTCAAGCTTCAGGCCTGGCAGGTTAAGAATCACCTTACCTGGGCGCGTCGCTTTTCGATGGCCGAGCTCGTTGCCGCGCTCGAGGGTACCGTCGATGTTGAGCTCGCGCTAAAGGGTTCGGCCGATTCGGAGACCGCGCTTTTGCTCTGGATTACGAACATCTTGAGAAAATCGTGATGATACCTGCCTATTTGACAAATTCGTTCTATCCCTTTGAGGGGGAGCGTGCTATAGTAGGCGCTTGCATGACCTCACCGTGTCTCAGAGGTGTCATACATTTTTTGCAAGGAACTCGAAAGGAACTCCAGAAGTGGCAAACATCAAGTCTCAGAAGAAGCGTATCCGCACCAATGAGGCAGCTCGCATGCGTAACAAGGCTGTCAAGTCCGAGCTCAAGACGCTGACCAAGCACGTCCAGTCCGCCGTCGCCGAGGGCGACGCCGAGAAGGCCCAGGCTGCCCTCAAGACCGTCACCAAGCGTCTCGACATGGCTGCCGCTAAGCATGTCATCCACAAGAACCAGGCTTCCAACCGCAAGTCCGGTCTTGCCAAGCTCGTGAACAGCATCAACGCTTAAGTTGTAAATTTCACACCACACAGATTACGCGCATAAATGGAGCCTGTTTTATGGAACAGGCTCCATTTTTTGTACCGCTCGGGTAAGATAGTCCGCATGAATACTTCAATTGACATTTCCCACATCCGCAACTTCTCAATCGTTGCGCATATCGACCATGGCAAGTCCACGATCAGTGACCGTATCCTCGAACTCACCCATACAGTCGACGAACGCGACATGGAGTCGCAGCTGCTCGACACCATGGATATCGAGCGCGAGCGCGGCATCACAATCAAGTCCAATGCCGTTCGCGTGTCCTATGACGCCGACGATGGCGAGACGTATCAGTTCAATCTGATCGATACGCCGGGCCACGTGGACTTTACCTATGAGGTCTCGCGCTCGCTGGCAGCCTGTGAGGGCGCGGTGCTCGTTGTCGACGCCACGCAGGGCGTTGAGGCGCAGACCGTCTCTAACGCGACGCTCGCCATGAACGCCAATCTGGACATTGTGCCGGCCATCAACAAGATCGACCTGCCCTCGGCTCATCCCGACGAGGTTAAGACCGAGATCGAGGATGACCTGGCGATCCCTGCCGATGATGCCGTGTGTGTCTCGGGCAAGACCGGCGAGGGCATCCACGATCTGCTGGAGTCCATTGTCTTTCTGATCTCTCCGCCCAAGGGCGATGCGAATGCACCGCTTAAGGCACTCATTCTGGATTCATACTTCGACGAGTATCGTGGCGTCGTCGCCACGGTGCGCATCTTTGACGGCTCCATCAAAAAGGGCGATACCCTGCGCATGATGCAGGCAAAGGGCGACTTTTTGGTCGATGGCGTGGGCGTCAAGCGTCCCGCCGAGACTCCGGTTGACGCGCTGACGGTCGGCGAGGTCGGTTACGTGGTCACGGGCCTGAAGGACCCCGAGGCCGTTCGCGTGGGCGATACCCTCACGTGGGCGTCGAATCCCTGCCCCGAGCCGCTTCCCGGCTACCGCGAGGCCAAGCCCATGGTCTATACGGGCCTGTTCCCGATCGATAACAAGGACTACGAGAACCTGCGTGACGCGCTCGATAAGCTGCACGTCAACGACCCGTCGTTGGTGTGGGAGCCCGAGACCTCGGTGGCGCTCGGCTTTGGTTTCCGCGTGGGCTTCTTGGGCCTGCTGCATATGGAGGTCGTTAAGGAGCGCCTGGAGCGTGAGTTCAATCTTGACCTCATTGCCACGAGCCCTTCGGTGGACTATCACGTCTACAAGACTGACGGCGAGATGATTGATGTCCGCAGCCCGCAGGATCTGCCCGAGGCCACGCGCATCGAGCGTATCGAGGAACCCTACCTCAAGGCAAAGATCATCTGCCCGCCTGAGTACACGGGTGCCGTCATGCAGCTCGCTATCGAGCACCGCGGCGTTACGACCGACATGATCCACCTGACGAGCAAATCGGTCGAGATGCGCTTCGATATGCCGCTCGCCGAGCTCATCTTGGACTTCTTTGACCAGCTTAAGAGCCGTACCAAGGGCTATGCCTCGCTCGACTACGAGTTCAACGAGTACCGTCCCTCCGAGCTTGTGAAGCTCGATATCTTGCTTTCGGGCGACGAGGTGGACGCGCTGTCGTTTATCGTCCATAAGGACAAGGCTTATGGCCTGGCCCGTGGTCTGTGCGACAAACTTAAGGAGATCATCCCGCGTCAGCTGTTCGAGGTGCCCATCCAGGGTGCTATTGGCAACAAGATCATTGCCCGCTCCACCGTCAAGGCGCGTCGCAAGGACGTGCTTGCCAAGTGCTACGGCGGCGATATCTCGCGTAAGCGCAAGCTGCTCGAGAAGCAGAAAGAGGGCAAGAAGCGCATGAAGGCCATCGGATCGGTCGAGGTCCCGCAGGAGGCCTTTATGGCGATCCTCAAGGTGGACGAGTAGGTCTATGGCGCTTTCTGAATACAGCAAGCGGCTGCTGGGCGCTTATGCCGAGCAGCCGTTCCTTATGGCTCCCATGGCGGGCGTGACCGACCCTGCCTACCGCATCATGTGCCGCCGCCGCGGTGCCAACCTTGCCTACAGCGAGATGGTGAGCGTGGCGGGCCTTGCCTATGCCAGCAACAAGACCTGGCGCCTGGTGCTACCGGCCGACGAGGAGCAGCAGATTTGCGTGCAGCTCTTTGGCTCCAAGCCCGATCAGTTTGCGAGCGCCGTCGCCGCCGTCGAGGAGCGCGTTGGCGATCGCCTGTCGCTCATCGACATCAACATGGCCTGTCCTGCCCGCAAGGTTGTCACCAAGGGCGAGGGCTCGGCCCTTATGCGCACGCCCGATTTGGCCGAGAAGATCGTCGAGGCCACGGTGGGCGCAGCTCACGTGCCCGTGACCGTAAAGATCCGCAAGGGCTTTTACGCCGAGGACCGTAATGCCGCAACGTTTGCCCAGATGCTCGAAGGGGCGGGCGCCTCCGCAGTTGCCGTGCACGGTCGTTGTGCCACGCAGCTCTATACGGGGCAGGCCGATTGGTCCGTCGTCGATGAGGTCGCAGATGCTGTCGAGATTCCCGTGATTGGTTCGGGCGATGTGTTCTGCGCCGAGGATGCCGCGGAGCATCTGCGCAGTTCTGGTGCCAGCGCGGTGTTTATCGCGCGCGGCATCTACGGTAATCCCTGGGTGTTCGGTGATGCTCGCGCCCTTGCGCTCGATGGCATACCGGTGCCGGCGCGCAGCTCCGTCGAGCGCCTGGACACCCTGCGTGAACACCTAACGCTGACGCACGAGCTTCTGCCGCTCATGTCGCGTGCCCGCACGTACGCAAGCTGGTACTTAAAAGGCATGCCCCATGCCGCCGCTTGGCGTGCCCATGTGGTGCGCTGTTCCACATACGAGGAGTTTATGGTGCTGGTCGATGAGATCGAGCGCGATGTGGTGGCCTGCGAGGCCGCACTTGCCGCCGGCGAATCGGTGCCCCCTCATCCGCTGGAGGCTTAAGGGTGGCCGTTACCGCGCTGTACGTGCACGTGCCGTTTTGCGCTCAAAAGTGCCGGTACTGCGACTTTGACTCGCGCAGTTTTGCTCCGTGCGACCTGAGCGCTGCGCTCGATGCCTATTTTGAGCAGTTGTACGCGCGCCTCGATGCTTTTGGCAAAGCTGGGGCCCTTGACCAGATCCGCACCGTCTATGTTGGCGGCGGTACGCCGTCGCTGGCGGGGGAGCGCCTGGTGGAGCTGGCGCGGCATATTCGTGCGTGGTGCGCCCCCGTTGAGTTTACCTGCGAGGCCAATCCCGAGTCGCTGACCGCCGAGCTTGCCACTGCACTTGTCAAGGTTGGTGTCACACGCGTCTCTCTGGGCGTGCAAACGCTCGATAACACCGAACTTACTGCCATCGGCCGTATTCACGATGCCGATCGGGCGCTCGCTGCCATCGTGACGGTCAAGAACGCTGGGCTTGACGTGTCGTGCGACCTTATGTGCGGACTTCCCGGGCAGACCGCAGTGAGTTGGAAGCGCACGCTCGATGGCGTGCTGGCGGCGGCTCCGCATCATGTGTCGGTCTACCCGCTCACGCTTGAGGAGGGGACGCCCCTTTATCGCATGGCGTGCCGCGATGAGTCGCTCGAGCCCGACGAGGATTTTCAAGCTTCGTGCATGGATGTGGCGCGTGAGCGTCTGGGTGCGGCCGGCTATCACCCCTATGAGGTGGCAAGCTATGCGCTCGACGGCCATGAGTGCGCCCATAACATTGCCTACTGGACCGGACGGGGCTACCTGGGCCTGGGTCGTTCCGCCGCGGGCATGCTCGACGCCGAGGATTTCGACCGTCTTGTAGGTTTGTTCCCCGGCGTGTCTTCTCGAGGCGATTCGTACCGCGTGCGTCTGGTGCAACGTGACGATGTCGCGACGGCGTTCGAGGCCGAATATCTGTCGCAGCGCGAGGCTGCGGCCGAAGACCTGATGCTTGCTTGTCGCATGACGCGCGGTGTCGCGTCCGACCTTTTGGTTCGCGCGGCTCGTGTCATCCCGGCCGATGAGCTGGCAGCTGCCTGCGATCGCGCGCTCGAATTGGGTCTTGCCACTTGGGTGCCCGAGACGCTCGGAGTCCATGAGGGACCCTTCACTTCGGCAGATGTCGTCGCGGGCCATGTTCGAGCTCGTCTGGCACCTACTCACTTGGGCTGGCTCGATGGAAATGTTCTGTTCGAGCTGTTTTGGGATCTAGCTTAGGCCGCTCGGGTAGAATTACCGGAATATATACGCTGCTGTGAGCAGGAGGTTGCCGCGCATGGCGACGATGAACGAAAAAGATTACTACGAGATTCTAGGCGTCTCCAAGGACGCCACCTCGCGTGATATTCAAAAGGCCTTCCAGCAAAAGGCTCGCAAGCTCCATCCGGACGTCAACAAAGAGCCGGATGCCGAGGAAAAGTTTAAAGAGGTTTCCGAGGCCTACGCCGTGCTTTCGGACGAGCAGAAGCGTGCGCGCTACGACGCCATGCGTTCTGGCAATCCCTTTGCCGGTGCTCCTACGGCTTCGCCTTATGGTGGCGGCTACGCCGGCGGCGCCGGGTACGGCAATCCTTTTGAGGGCGGCTTTCCCTTTGGTGGCGCCTGGGGCCAGCAGCGTCGCGGGCAGGCTGCCTACAATCCCGAGAACGGCGCCAATGTGGTCGTCGATATCAAACTCGACGCCAAGGAGGCCAAGGGCGGTGCCCGCAAGACCGTCCGCTACACGCGTTTCGATACGTGCGGACATTGCGGCGGCTCGGGTTCTGTCTCCTCCGAGCATGCCCATACCTGCCCAAGCTGTGGCGGCCGCGGCCACATCGACGTCGACCTGTCCTTCCTGTTTGGTGCGGGCACGTTCCAGTCGGTCTGCCCCGAGTGCGGCGGTTCCGGTAAGGTCGTGGCCGACCCCTGCCCTGATTGTGGTGGCAGCGGTCGTACTCGCGTAACCTCCGAGCAGACGATTGAGTTTCCTGCCGGCACGCACGATGGCGACGAGGTCTGCATTAGCGGCATGGGTCATGCTGGCACCAACGGTGCCGCGGGCGGCGACCTGGTCGGCCGCGCCCATGTTGAGGCCGAGCGCTTGGAAGGCAAAGCTCGTACCGGTTTTTACCTGATGGGCATCGTGGCGCCGTTTTTGGTGCTCTCGGCCATCTCGGGCGTGTTCTCGGCCTTTGCCGTGATGTGCTTTATTCCGTTTACCATGGGCCTGTTCATGGTGCTTTCGGACGGTGTGCTTCATCGCAGTCTGCTGTGGTGGAAGCGCGGTGCGATGCAGTTTGCCAATGGTTTTGCCAACGGCTTTATGTTCGCGCTCGTGTCGGTTTGGTTCGCGAGCTGCTCGCAACGGGCCATGCTTTCGCCGTACCAAATGCAATAACATCAAACCCTCTGTTTGCGGTCGACCCAGCTTGGGTATAGGACGCACTGTGACAATATTGAAAGTCGGAAGGATTCGGTCGTGTCGGAAAATAGGGATTACTACGAGGTACTTGGCGTCGACAAGGATGCCGACGCGCGGACGATTAAGCGCGCGTTTCTAAAGAAGGCCCGTACCGTACACCCGGACGTTTCGGACGACCCCGAGGCCGAGGCCAAGTTCAAGGAGCTCAACGAGGCCTATTCCGTTCTTTCCGATGAGCAGAAGCGTGCTAACTACGACCGTTACGGCACCGCCGACGGCCCTGGTGGTTCGGGTTACGTCGATATCAACGATATCTTTGGTGGCATGGGCATGGACGACTTGTTCTCGTCGTTCTTTGGCGGCGGTGCCGGCGGTGGCGCCCGCAGCCGTCGTGAGCGTCGTCGCGGACGTGACATGGCCATCTCGCTTTCGGTGACGCTCGAGGAGGCGGCGCTCGGCTGCAAAAAGACGATCAGCTATGACCGCCTTGCTCCTTGCGAGGACTGCAATGGCACCGGTAGGGCAGAGGGCGCACAGGAAAAGCAGTGCGGCCGCTGCCACGGTACGGGCTACGTCACGACGGTTCAGCGTTCGTTCCTGGGCCAGGTCCAGTCCTCTTCGCCTTGCCCCGACTGCCACGGCGAGGGCACGGTCATCGATCATCCCTGCGAGACCTGTGACGGCCAGGGCCGCACGCCTTCGCACGAAAAGATCGACATCGATATTCCCGCCGGCGTTTCGACCGGTCGCCAGCTGCGTGTGAGCGGCTTTGGCGAGGCCGGCCTTCGCGGCGAGCCTTCGGGCGACCTGATTGTCAACGTGCGCGTTGCCGACCATGAGCGCTTTAAGCGCAACGGTGACGACCTGTACCTGGTGAGCGATATCTCGATTGCGCAGGCTGCGCTCGGCTGCGAGATCGAGGTCGAGGGCATTATGCCCGACGAGGTCGTTAAGGTGACGGTTCCCGCCGGCGCCCAGTACGGCGACACCGTGAGCGTCAATAATTACGGCATGCCGCGCATTGGCGGTGGCGGTTCGCGTGGCCGCCTGATCGTGCAACTGCGCGTGGTCGTTCCCACCAATCTTTCCAATAAGCAACGCGAACTGCTCCGTGCTTTTGCCGATGAGATGGGCGATGACGTCGCTTCTGGTAAGAAGTCGGTGACCGACCGTATCAAGAGTACCCTCGACGATATCCTCGATTAAGGAGCCCGCGTGCTCGCACCCCATATTTCCGTCGTCAACCTCGGCTGCCGCGTCAACCGGGTTGAGTCTGACCGTATCACTGCCGATCTTATGCGTCTGGGCTTTGCTATTGTGGATCCCCAGGATGCCGATCTGATCGTCATTAACACCTGTGCCGTTACGGGCGAGGCCGAGGCCAAGACCCGTAAGGCCGTCCGTCATGCGCTGGCCCATCCTAACGAGCCCTATGTGCTTGTGACCGGTTGCGTGGTCAATTTACATCCCGAGGAGCTGCTGGAGCTTTCGGATCGCGTGATCGCCGAGCCGTCCAAGATCGATGTCGCCGAACGTGTCTGCGAGGTGTTGGGCGTTGAGTCCGATAGCTTTCCCGCCTGCAGCGATGGCGAGGTGGTCGATGCGCTCGGTCGCTCTCGCCTGGGCGTGAAGATTCAGGACGGCTGCAACCATCGCTGCACCTATTGCATTGTGTGGAAGGCACGCGGCCCCGAGCGCTCCGTGCCCGTTGAGTCCGTGCTCGAGCAAGTTCGCGAGGCCCAGGAGGCCGGCGTGCCCGAGGTGGTGCTGACCGGTGTGAACCTGGGCGCCTACGATGGCAAGAGCGCGACCGACGAGCATGTCGAAATCGATGAGCTGCTCGAGGCCATCATGGAGTGCACGTCTATCCCGCATGTGCGCATTTCCTCGGTTGAGCCCATGGATATCTCTGAGCGCCTGCTTAAGGTTATGGCGCGCTATCCGCAGCGTATCGCCCCGTTTTTGCACCTGCCCGTGCAGTCCGGCTGCACGGCGACCCTGCATCGCATGGGCCGTCCCTATAGTGCGGAGGCCTTTGAGGACACGGTGCGTATGATTCGCGCCAATCTGCCGCAGGCGTCACTTTCTTGCGATGTCATCGTCGGTTTTCCTGGTGAGACGGACGAGGAGTTCGAGGAGTCGCTGGCGCTGTGCCGCCGTGTGGGTTTCTCGCGTATGCACGTGTTCCGCTACAGCAAGCGTCCCGGTACCCTTGCTGCCGACATGCCCGACCAGGTTCCGCCCGAGGTTATGGCCGAGCGCAGCCGCCGTATGCGGGCCGCCGCACAGGAGCTCGCTATTGCCGACGCTCGCCGTCGCGTGGGCACGGTCGAGCGTGCCGTGCTCGAGTATGGCGACAACCTGACGCTCGGCTCGTTCCATCATGCCCGTCTTGACGATACCTGTGGACTTACAGCCCCGTGCCTGCTCGATGTTGCTATCATCGGAGTCGATGATTCCGGCTTGGTCCATGCACGCAGGGAGGTTCATGGAAGCCTCGAAGATTAGACTTACCGTTCCCGAGGGGATTGATCCCTCGCGCGTTTTGGGCGCCGGCGACGGCGTCCTTCGTGCGCTCGAGAGCTTGGTTCGCGCCCATGTGGTCGCCCGTGGCGATAGCATCTCCGTGAGCGGCGACCCGGACGAGGTCGAACTCGTGGCGCGCTTTTTCGAGCACGCTTTTCGCGAGGCGGCCGCCGGGCGCACGCTGTCTGCTGACGATGTCTCTCGCTGCCTGGCTGTCTTGCGCGACGGTGAGCACGAGGCTACGTCGCTTCGCGATGACGTGCTGCTTTCGTATCGCGGCCGCGTCATTCGCCCCAAGACGCTCGGGCAAAAGCGCTATGTGGATGCCATCCGCACGCATACCATCACGTTTGGCCTGGGTCCTGCCGGCACCGGTAAGACCTATCTGGCCATGGCGCTCGCCGTTGCCGCGCTCAAGCGTCACGAGGTGGGCCGTCTGATCTTGACGCGTCCGGTTGTCGAGGCGGGGGAGAACCTGGGCTTTTTGCCCGGTACCCTTGAGGAAAAGATCGATCCCTACATGCGTCCGCTCTACGATGCCCTTTTTGACATGATGGATCGCGAGCGCACCGATGAGCTTATGGAGCGCGGCGTGATTGAGATCGCCCCGCTTGCCTACATGCGCGGCCGCACGCTGAGCGATGCTTTCGTGGTGCTCGACGAGGCGCAAAATACCACGCCCGAGCAGATGAAGATGTTCCTGACGCGCCTGGGCTTCAACTCCAAGTTCGTGATTACCGGCGACCTGAGCCAGCGTGACCTGGTGGGTCGTCGTGGTGGCTTGGCGGATGTTGAGAAGATTTTGGGCCGTGTCGATGATGTCGCATTTTCGCACCTCGAGCGTGCCGACGTGGTGCGCCATGCCTTGGTGGGACGTATCGTCGAGGCATACGATATTTATGATGATGTGCGCGAGCAGCGCGTACGTGACCGAAAGGAGTCCCGTTGAGTGTATTGATCAGCAACGATGCCGAGCTCGATACGCTGCTCGACGCGCAGGAGGTGGAGCACATCTGCGAGGTTGTGCTTGCCGCCGAGGGCGTTGAGCGTGAAGTCGAGATTTCCCTTTCGTATGTCGACGAGGACGAGATGTACGAGCTCAACCACGAGTGGCGCGGTATCGACCGCACCACCGATGTGCTCTCGTTTGAATGCGACTCGGCCTTTGACGAGGATATTCCCGCCGACGAGACGCTCGAGCTCGGCGATATCATCTTGGCCCCGCAGGTTATTGCCCGTCAGGCCCCCGGTTTTGGCAATAGCCCCGCTGACGAGTGTCGTCTGATGCTCGTACACGGCATGCTGCACCTGCTGGGCTATGACCATATCGAGGACGACGAGGCCGAGGTCATGGAGGCCCGCGAGGACGCCATCCTGCGCGATCTGGCGCTCGAGCGCGGCGAGGACCCCAAGCTAGTCCACGTCGGCCCCATCACCAACCACGCCCACGACTAGGAGCCGTCTATGATTCCCGGATCGAACAAGGACCATCCGTCCTTCTTAAAGTCGTTTTCCTACGCCATGGAGGGCTTCGTCACCGCCGTCAAGACCGAGCGCAACATTAAGGTCATGCTCGTGGCGGGCGTGTGCACCGTCATTGCTGGCTGTATCGTGGGCCTCGACATTGCCGAGTGGGCCACGATTATCATCTGTTGCGGCCTGGTGATTCACGGCGAGCTGTGCAACACCGCTATGGAGGCTATCGTCGACCTGGCGACCCAGGAGCTCCATCCGCTGGCCAAGCGTGCGAAGGACATCGCCGCCGCCTCTGTATACATTCTTTCCATCACCGCCGCGATTGTGGGCGTGCTGGTATTTGCCCACGCGCTCGGCTTTATTTAGAAAGGGATTCCCATGTCCGACAATATGCAGCCTACCGATGAGATCCTGGACGACGAGACTTTGGACGCGGTGGATACCGAGGGGCTCGAGGATGTCGAGGAGTTCGACCCGTTTGAGGGCATGAGCGACGAGGAACTCGACTCCCTGTGCGACGAGGACGACGGTCCTATGGGCTTTGGTGACGTGGAACCCGGTTTCCGCAGCGGCTTCGTGGCCCTGGTCGGTCGTCCCAACGCCGGCAAGTCCACGCTGCTTAATGCCTGCTATGGCAAAAAGGTCGCCATCACCTCGCCGGTGGCACAGACGACCCGCCGCCGCATGCGCGCCGTCGTCAACCGTCCCGGCTACCAGCTGGTCTTTGTCGATACCCCGGGTATTCATAAGCCCAAGGACGGCCTGGGGTCCGAGCTCAACAAGAGCGCACTGTTCGAGTTGAACGATGTCGACGTCGTCGCGTTTTTGATTGATGCCACCAAGCCGATCGGCAGGGGAGACGCCTGGGTTGCCGAGCGCGTCAGATGCGCTTGTTGCAAGAAGGTCCTGGTGCTCACCAAGGCCGATGAGGCCGACCCCGCACAGGTCATGGAGCAGCTTAAGGCTGCCCACGAGCTTATGGAATATGACGACGAGATTGTGACGTCGTCGGTTAAGAACTTCAACGTCGATGCCTTTATCGAGACCGTTGCGCACTTTTTGCCCGAGGGTCCGCGTTGGTTCCCCGAGGACATGGGTACCGACGCTTCCGATGAGACGCTCGTTGCCGAGTTTGTGCGCGAGAAGGTCTTGCGCCGCACCCGTGATGAGATCCCGCACTCCGTTGGCGTGATCTGCGATGCGCTCGAGCAGACCAAGAAGGTGCTGCGCGTGCACGCCACCATTTACGTCGAGCGCGAGGGCCAAAAGGGCATCATCATCGGCAAGGGCGGCGAGATGATCAAGCATATCGGTATCGACGCCCGTCGCGATCTTGAGCGCATTTTTGGCACGCAGGTCTTTTTGGAGCTGGACGTGAAGGTCAAGGCCGGCTGGCGTGACGACGAGGCCCAGATTCGCCGCTTTGGCTATAACGCCGAGGACTAAGGACGCGCGGCGCGCATGGCAGGCTCCCGGACATATCGCACGAAAGTGCTCGTGCTCGATAAGACTAAGCTCAAAGAGACCGACCTGATCTTGACGATGCTTGACGAGCGGGGGCGGCAGGTTCGTGCCGTGGCAAAGGGCGCCCGCAAACCCGGCGGACGCCTGGCTGCGCGCTGCGAGCTGTTCTGTACGGTAGATATGCTGCTCGCACATGGACGGTCACTCGACGTGGTTTCTCAGGCCGAGCTTATGGAGGCGCCGCTCGGCGTTGCGCCCGATTACGAGACGACCTGCGCCGCAAGCGCGATCGCCGAGGTCGCGCGCGTGTGCTCGTTCGAGGACGCCGAGGACCCGTTTACCTTTGCCATCACGCAGCGAGCGCTTGCCCTGGTGGGCAGCGGGCTCGACACGGCGCATATGGATCTACTTGTGGCGGCATATGTCTTTAAGCTGCTGTCGCACGTTGGCTATCGACCCGATTTTTCGGCCTGCGTGCTGTGCGGAGACCCCATGCTGTCGTATTTTTCGCCCCAGGCGGGCGGCCTCATGTGCGGGTCGTGCGCGTCGAGCGTTCCAGGTGCCGAACTGGTGTCGACCGGTGAGGCCGCATGGCTGCGCGCCCTCATGTCCATGACCTTCGATGCGCTTTTGGCCGAGCGAATCGACCCGCATACCGCAGCCTTTTTGCTGGGGCTTTCGCATGTTTGGGCTGCGACGCACACCGATCAGCGCCTCCGTGCGATGGAATTCATGTTGGGTCGGTGATGATGCGCAGGCGCGGGCTGCTTGTGGTAACATACCGACCTGTTGGTACCTCGACCTTGGTTGCTCGCTCCACCGGCGGCTTCCCAGTCCGAGGCGAATCGAGTCGCCCGATGGCGACGCAAAAAGAAAGGTGAAACAATGACTGTTTCCAAAGAGCGCAAGGCGGAGCTGACTGCCCAGTTCGGTAACACCCCGGTCGACACCGGCAACCCCAAGGTTCAGGTCGCCATCCTGTCCGAGCGCATCAAGGAGCTGACCGAGCACATGAAGTCCCATCAGAAGGACTTCCACACCCGTCGTGGTCTGCTCATGCTCGTCGGTCGTCGTCGTCGTCTTCTCTCCTACATCAAGAAGAACGACATCGTCGAGTACCGTGAGCTCATCAAGGCTCTGGGCATCCGCGACAACATCCAGTAGGATTTGTACATGCTAAGAGCGTCCTGCGCAGCGGGGCGCTCTTTTTGTGTAAGGGCGTGAACAATCACGCTCTGAAGCGTGGCGGGGGCAGGGGGCCCGCGTCACATGAGAAGCCCGCAGGCAAGGGGCCTGTGGGGTAAAGGAGAACAATGACACTCGTATCCAAGACCTTTGAGCTGTACGGCAAGACCTACACCTTTGAGTCCGGCGAGCTTGCCAAGCAGGCCACTGGCGCCTGTCTGGTCAAGCAGGGCGACACCACGATGCTCGATACCGTGGTCGTCTCCAAGGAGCGCAAGAACTATGACTTCTTCCCGCTGACCGTCGACTTCAACGAGAAGATGTACGCTGCCGGCCGCATCCCGGGTGGCTACCTCAAGCGTGAGGGCCGTCCCAGCGAGAAGGCCACGCTCACCGCGCGCATGATCGACCGTCCGATTCGCCCGAGCTTCCCGGACGGCTTCCGCAATGAGGTACACATCGTCGCCACCTCGCTCGTCGCCGACCAGGTCAACCCCTTCGACGTCATCAACGTTATGGGTGCATCCCTGGCCATGACGCTCGGCGGCGTGCCCTTCGAGGGCCCGCTTGCCTGCGTGCGCATCGGCCGTAACGTGGAGACCGGCGAGTTTATCGTCAACCCCACCTACGAGGAGCGCGAGAACTCCGATCTGGACCTGGAGCTGGGCGGCTCTGCCGACTTTATCTCGATGGTCGAGGCCGGCGCCGAGGAGATCTCCGAGGACGACATGCTCGCCGCCATGAAGTTTGGCCAGGAGGCCCTTGCTGCCTTCTGCCAGGCTCAGGACGAGTTCGTTGCCGAGTGGGAGCAGGTCAACGGCCCCATCGTCAAGAAGGAGTACCCGCTCGACCAGCCCGTCGAGGAGGTCCAGGAGCGCATCTTCGCCCACTACGACGAGATGGCTGCCGCCCTTCGCGATGCCGACAAGCTCTCCCGTATCGGCAAGGTCGAGGCTCTGAAGGAGTCCATCCGCGCCGAGTTCACCGAGGAGGAGCAGGCCGCTTGGGAGCGCGAGATCCCCGTGGCGCTCAAGAAGCTCGAGAAGAAGGCCATGCGCACCATGGTCGTCGAGACCGGCGAGCGCGTCGACGGCCGTGCCGCCGACGAGATCCGTCCCATCATGGTGAAGGACAACTACCTGCCGCTCGTTCACGGCTCTGGTCTGTTCCAGCGTGGCCAGACCCAGGTGCTTTCCGTCCTGTCGCTCGGTATGCTCAACGAGGGCCAGCGTCTGGATACCATCGAGCCCACCGAGGGCAAGCGCTACATGCACCACTACAACTTCCCGCCTTTCTGCACCGGCGAGACCGGCCGCATGGGCAGCCCCAAGCGCCGCGAGATCGGCCATGGCAATCTGGCCGAGCGCGCTCTGCTTCCGGTGCTTCCCGACGAGAACGAGTTCCCCTACGCCATCCGCGTCGTCTCCGAGGTCATGGAGTCCAACGGCTCCTCTTCGATGGCTTCGACCTGCGGCTCCACGCTCGCCCTTATGGACGGCGGCGTGCCCATTAAGCGCCCGGTCTCCGGTATCGCCATGGGCCTGATCCAGGAGGAGGGCAAGACCGTGGTCCTGTCCGACATCCAGGGTCTCGAGGACTTCCTGGGCGACATGGACTTTAAGGTCACCGGCACCACCGAGGGCATCACCGCCCTGCAGATGGACAACAAGGCCACCGGCCTCACCTTCGACATCCTGGCCCGCGCCCTGCAGCAGGCCAAGGAGGGTCGCGCCTTCATCCTGCAGAAGATGCTCGATGTGATTCCCGAGCCGCGCCACACCACGCGCAGCACCGCCCCGCGTATCGTCTCCATCCAGGTTCCGACCGACAAGATCCGCGACGTCATCGGTTCCGGCGGTAAGGTTATCCGCGGCATCCAGGACGAGACCGGCGCCTCGGTCGACATCCAGGAGGATGGTACCGTCTTTGTCGGCGGCACCGGCGAGTCCGTCGACCAGGCTGTCGAGCGCATCAAGCTCATCATCAAGGTTCCCGAGCCGGGCGAGGAGTACACCGGTCGCGTGGTCTCCATCCAGCCCTTCGGCGCCTTCGTCAACCTGCTGCCCGGTAAGGACGGCCTGCTGCACATCTCCCGCGTCGCCAAGGGCCGCGTGGAGAAGGTCGAGGACGTCCTCAACGTCGGCGACGAGGTCAAGGTCGTCGTCATCGAGGTCGACGATCGCGGTAAGATCTCGCTCGATCGTCTTGACAAGCCCGAGGCCCCGGCTCGCGCCGAGGGTGCCTCCGAGGGCGACGGCGAGCACTTCCAGCGCCGTGAGCGTCCGCGTCGCGAGCGCTCTGAGCGCAGCGACCGTCCGCGCCGTCCCGGCGACAACGGAGGCCGCAAGCCCCGCCGTCACCACGACGCCGAGTAACAGCTACACATAAGCAGCTCAACAAGGGCGACTCCGGACTGGGGTCGCCCTTTTGCTATTCCCGGCGGGGTCCGCGGATAAAGTTTCCTGCTCTACAGTCCTGCTCACGACGGAGGCCACATTAAGTGGCCTCCT
>CAUACA010000003.1 GCA_958427355.1 uncultured Collinsella sp.
CAGGCCATCATCCTCAACGTGATTGTCAAGCCGCTGTGGTCGCGCCCACGCATGCGCGTGATCGAGGTGACGCAGGGACTCGAGTTTCAGCCGTGGTGGGTGATCGGCAACCCCGACAAGTGGGCCTATATTGCCGCCGGTGTAGTCAAGGACGGCTTTAAGTCGTTTGCGAGCGGACACACGGCGCACGCGGCAATCGGCCTCATGCTCGCTGGGCTTCCCGCGACGGCCTTTAAGGAAAAGCCGTCGCGCCGTCGTGTGGTCTTTTGGACGGCGGCTGTGGTCGCGGCGCTCGTCGCGTTTGGCCGCATCGTGATCGGAGCGCACTTTTTGAGTGACGTGAGCTGCGGCTTTGCCCTGGTACTGGCGCTTGAGTGCCTTGCCGCGCGCATTGCCTATCCCAGCGGCGTACAATAGCTCCGTTTGAATCATCTGGCCGATACCCGGTAAGAGAGGATTGCCATGCTCGCGTTCAACAACGACTATTCCCACGGCGCACACCCAGCGGTGCTGCAGGCGCTCGTCGACACCAATATGGAGCCGCAGCCCGGCTACGGTACCGATGCACATACCGAGCGTGCCAAGCAACTTATTCGCGAGGCCTGCCAGGCGCCTGACGCCGACGTGTTTTTCCTGGTGGGCGGCACGCAGGCTAACGCGACGGTGATCGACATGCTGCTTGCGCCGTACGAGGGCGTCGTTGCTGCCGAGACTGGCCACGTTGCCTGCCACGAGGCGGGCGCCATCGAGTTTGGCGGCCACAAGGTGCTCACCATCCCCGGCTACGAGGGCAAGATGCACGCCGATGACCTCGAGAACTATATCCAGGTGTTCTACGAAAACGAGAGCTACGAGCACACGGTGTTCCCGGGTGCCGTGTACGTGAGCCTATCGACCGAGTACGGCACGCTGTACTCCAAGGCCGAGCTCGCGGCGATTCATGCGGTGTGCCAAAAGCGCGAGATTCCGCTGTTTGTGGATGGCGCCCGTCTGGCCTATGCGCTGGCGGCCGATGAGTGCGACATTACCCTGCCCGAGCTGGCGCAGCTGTGCGACGTGTTCTACATCGGCGGCACCAAGTGCGGCGCGCTCTGCGGCGAGGCTGTGGTGTTCTGCGGCATGCACGCCCCGGCACATCCCATTCCGCGCATTAAGCAGCACGGCGCGCTGTTGGCCAAGGGCCGCCTGACGGGCGTGCAGTTTGAGGCACTCTTTACCGACGGCTTGTATTTTGAGATTGGTCGACAGGCGATCGAGACGGCTCAGACGCTGCGTCGTGTGCTGCACGAGCGCGGCTACCAGTTCTTTTTGGAGACGCCCACAAACCAGCAGTTTGTGATTCTGCCCAACGAGGACATGGCCCGCATTCGCGAGCATGCCTCGATCGAGTACTGGGAAAAGTACGACGAGACCCACACGGTGGTGCGTTTTTGTACCAGCTGGGCCACGACGCAGGAGGACATCGACGCACTGGCGGCTGTCCTGTAGCCTGATGTAATGACGAGGGGCCGCCTTGCGCTGGGTTTGGCGCAGGGCGGTCTTTGCTTTTGGGGGAGAAGGGTTGTATGACCGAGATGTCCGAGCCGACGATTCGCCTGGCGACGCCCGAAGACGCGCCGGCGTTGCTTGCCATCTATGAGCCATATGTGCGCCAGACGGCGATTACCTGCGAATACGAGGTACCGAGCGTTGAGGAGTTCGCCGGGCGCATCGAGCGTACGCTCAAGCGTTATCCGTATCTGGTGATGGAGCTGGACGGGCGTCCGGTAGGCTATGCCTATGTGAGTCCGCTCAACAGCCGCGAGGCATACGACTGGTCGGTCGAGACGTCGATCTACCTGGCGCGCGACGTGCGCCACGGCGGGCTGGGCCGCAAGCTGCATGACGCGCTCAAGCAATGTCTGATTGCGATGGGCATCACCAACATGTGCGCGCTCATCGCCGTGCCGCACGACAAGGACGACGAGTATCTGACGCACAACAGCCAGGACTTCCATGCCCATATGGGGTATCGCCTGGTGGGTGCCTTCGACCGCTGCGCCCAAAAGTTCGGCCGCTGGTACGACATGTGCTGGATGGAGTTGGTCCTTGCCGAGCGCACGCCCAACCAACCCAAACCAACCTGGTTCCCCGACCTCCCCAAACCTACCATTTAGGGACAGGTTTATTTTGGCAGGTTAGCCGATTGGCTCGGTGTATTTGGCGCGGTCGGTGCGTTGGATGCGCTTAGAGACATGGAGCGGTCGGCCGTCGGTGTCGTAGACGTAGTCGGTGATCAGGATCAGCGCCTGCCCGCGCTCGACGTTGAGCAAAAACGCCTCGTTTTGCGAGGCATAGCACACCTCAAAGGTCTTATGTCCCTGTGCTGGCGCGCGATGGAATTCTTGGCGCAGCGTCGCGTAGAGCGAACCGTTGATATCGCGATCGATGAGCGTCTCGAAGCTTGGCGGCAGGTAGGTGGTCTCCAGGCACAGCGGCACGTCGTCCAGGTAGCGCAGGCGGACAAGTTTGACGAGCTTGCTGCCCACGGCGGCGTCAAAGAACTTAGCTATGCTGCCGGCCGCCTTGGCAAAGCCCGAGTCCACGGTGCGCGTGGTGGGCTTCATGCCCTGACCTTCGACCTGCTTGGTATAGCTCGAAAACACTAGGTTGTTCTCGTGGAGCGCGGGCGTGTCGGCCACAAAGGCGCCACGCCCGCGCTCGGTGCGCACCAGGCCCTCATCAACGAGAACCTTAAGGGCGTGGCGCACGGTGCTGCGCGACAGCCCCGATTCGTCCATGAGCTCCATCTCGGACGGCAGCTTGTCTCCGCGTGCGTAGATGCCGGCGGCGATGCGGTCGCGAAGCGTACCCGCCAAGCGCTCGTATTGGCTCAGTTTCTTTTTAGATGAAGCGTTCATGCGATCAGCCTATATCTAACTTGTATGTTTATCTAAGCAAGCATGTATTCAACACAATAATAAAACCGCTGGTATTGCGCTACCGAAAACCTTACCAGCAAAATTTCTAAGATAAATATAGCATACAACTAGTCGACATAACCAAAACATGTATGTAACTTGTATGCCTGTGATGAGCATCAAACGAGAAGAAAGGCTGATGCACGATGACTACTCAGGAACAGGTTAAGGATGTCGTCTCCCAGGTTTTGGCTGACAAGGCAGACAAGGGCGGCATCAAGCGCGTCGTGTGGATTGGTGCCGGCGGATCCAACGGCGGCAACTATCCTGCCCAGTACTTTATGGAGCACGAGGCCACGCAGGTCGTGAGCTCCAGCTACACCAGCAACGAGTTCGTGCACGCCACCCCGGCCTACGTCAACGAGAACACCCTGGCCGTCGTCGTGTCCATGCGCGGCACCAAGGAGACCATCGTTGCCGCCCAGGTCGCCAAGGACCACGGCGCCAGCACCATCGCCATCTATGTTGACGAGTCCGGCCTCACCGAGGTCTGCGACTACAAGATCCAGTACGACAGCCTGGCCGTCGACGAGTCCTGCATGGGCCGCACCAACTCCGCCGTCGTGACCATGATCGCCATGGAGCTTACGCAGCAGACCGAGGGCTATGCCGAGTACGAGACCGCTATGGCCGCGTTTGACTTGGTCGACCCCATCTATCGCAAGGCCGTCGAGTACACCCGTCCGCTTGCTGCCAAGTGGGCCGAGCAGAACGCCGACAAGCCCTGCATCAACGTCATGGCTCAGGGTCCGCTCTTTGGTGCCGCCTACGTCTTTAGCATCTGCAACGTGCAGGAGATGCTGCAGATCGACTCCTGCACCATCAACACCTGCGACTTCTTCCACGGCCCCTTCGAGATCCTGGACAAGCGCACCTCGCTGTTCCAGCTCATCAGCGTCGGCCGCAGCCGCTGCAACGACGAGCGCGGCATCCGCTTCGTCAACCAGTACGGTGGCGAGCGCGTCTATCAGCTCGACGCCAAGGAGCTCGGCCTCAACGACATCAAGGACAGCGTGAGCGAGTACTTCAACCACCTGATCTTTGCCCCGATTCTCAACAACGTCTACATGCGTGCGCTCTCCGCCGTCACCCACAAGGACTACATGACGCGCCGCTACATGTGGAAGCTTGATTATTAGTTACGGCGTTTTACCAAACGCCGTAACGGCTCGACGCTGCAAACCCACCTGAGCGGCAATCTGCCTTTCAGCTTCAGCGGCATGACCAGAAGGTCAATGCCGCTTCGCTTCAAGGCACCTTGCTCGCTCAGGTGGGTTTTCGCTGGCGTTGCCAAAGCATCGGCGTCGCCTTGGCCCAGATGCGGCACTTGGAGACGTTCGGCACTTGGGGACAGTCCTAGTCATTGGGGACAGGTTACTTTGCACCAAGTTGGCGCATATGAACCTGACCCCTTTGCACCAATGGGTTGTAGCGGTAGAGCAGATTTTTCCGCTCGCCGATTTGTGTCTTGAAAAATGTATATAACGACTATAACGTAGTGTGAAACATATTGGAAACAATACCGAGGAGGCTGCGTTGAAGAAAAGCAATCTGGGCTATGTGCTGGTGCTGATCGCCGCGCTTATGTGGGGCAGCATCGGAATCTTTGTAAACGGCATTGCGGCCATGGGCGTTTCGTCCCAGAGCATGGCTGCCTTTCGCTTGTTGGTCGGAGCGCTTGTCTTGGCGCCGGTCCTGATGTTTATGGGCTGCCGTCCGGGTGAGGGGTCTACCGTGGCTCAGGGTCCCCTGGCGCTATTCAAGGCAAGCCCCAAAGAGCTCGTCCCCTGCGCACTTGTCGGTATCGTCGGCTTGGCCGTCGCCAACACCTGCTATTACGAGTGCATGGGCGAGGTGGGCATGTCCACGGCCTCGGTGCTGCTCTACACCTCGCCGGTGTTTGGCGTCATGCTCGGCCGCGTGCTTTATCGCGAGGACGTGACCCCCAACAAGCTCGTTGCCATTGTCTTTAACATCGTTGGCTGCGTGCTTGCGGTGACCAATGGCGACCTTTCCGGTTTTCATTTTTCGGTTTGGGGCGTCACGTCGGGCGTGATTGCAGGCTTTTGCGGTGCGTCGCTTGCGGTGTTTAGCCGGATAGCAACCAAGACGGTCCACCCGCTGGCTGTCACGTTTTGGGGCTTTGTTTTTGGCGGTGCGGTTATGGCAGCTATCGCGGCTCCGTGGCCGGATGTCGCCGCGGCAATGTCGCCACAGCTGCTGCTGTTGTTCCTTGGCTTTGGACTCATCCCCACAGCCGTGGCCTACATCTTATATATGCAGGGTCTGTCCATGGGGCTCGAGACATCGAAAGTTCCCGTCGTAATGTCTTTCGAGACGGTCGTCACCGTACTGGTGGGCATTGGTGTCTATGCCGAGCCCGCCGGCGCGATCAAGGTCCTGGGCATCGTGCTGGTGCTCGCGTCCATCCTGATCATGAACACCGATTTCTCCAAGCTGCGCAACAGTGCCTTTGTCGGCCATATCGTTGAGAGCATGACCTTTAAGCCCAACGCGTGGTGGACGGAGAAATCGCAGGACATGGATCTGTTCCGCGAGCGCACCGGCATCGCGCTGGAGCCCACCGTGCAGGAAAGCCCCTGGTACTTCGTGCGATAGGGGATTGGCGAGGCGTCTGATCTGGGGTTATCCAGTCAGCGCCGGCCAACCCAGCCCCAACGTTTCAAGTACGTTAAACCCGTCAACGGTCGATTTTCATCCGCGAACGGTCTTTATACTAATTAGCAATATCCGCAACGTATAAGACGTTATAATGACCATAACGAAAAGGAGGAGGCAAGATGAATCAGATCATTCTCGCATCTCATGGCGGCCTGGCCGCAGGCGCCAAAGACACGCTCGAGATGGTTCTCGGCGACGTGTCGAACGTCCACGTCGTGTCGCTTGCTCGTGACGACAAGGAGCCCATCACCAATAAGGTGGACGCCATGATCGCCACGTTCAACGCGGACGACACCGTCTATGTGCTGACCGATATGCTCGGCAGCTCGGTCAACAACAGCATGGTCGAGCTTTCCAAGAATGGCACGAAGTTCACGGTTGTCAGCGGTTTCAACATCCCGCTGGCGCTCACGCTCGCTATGAGCCCCGTCCCCGTCGAGGGCGCCGAGCTCGCGGCCCTCATCAACGAGGCCCGCAACGGTCTGACCAACCCCAATGCACCGGCCCAGCCCGCCGCGGCTCCCGCCAAGAAGGCCAAGGCGTCCCGTCACAGCTCCGGTCCCGCCAAGATCGTCCTCGCGCGTCTTGACTACCGTCTGCTGCACGGCCAGGTCGTCTTTACCTGGACCACCAAGGTTCAGGCCGAGCGCATCATCGTCGTCGACAACGCTGCCGCCAACGATGACATCAAGAAGGGCGCTCTTAAGCTGGCCAAGCCCCAGGGCGTGCGTCTGAACGTCTTCACCGTCGAGCGTGCCCTCGCCAAGATGGACAAGCTCAACACCCTCGGCGAGCGCGTCATGTTCGTCTTTGGCAACACGGCCGAGATGCTGCAGTTCTGCCAGGGCTACAAGCTCGACGCCATCAACCTGGGCGCCACCGCCAACCACGACGGTGCCGATCAGGTCGGCGGCAAGGACAGCTCCGTCTTCCTCGACGCCACCCAGAAGGCCGACGTCAACCAGCTGCTCGACATGGGCATCAAGCTCTATGTTCAGCAGACCCCTACGTATCAGAGCGTCGACATCGACGCCAAGCTGTAATCAACCAGGCTTTTGCCTGACTGAAAGGAGAAGGGTATGAATACGTTCATCAGTGCGGTGCTCGTCGGCCTCGTCGGCGTGTTCTGCATGTGGGACTCCCGCCTGCTCGGTCGTCTTAACTTCGAGCAGCCCCTCGTTGGCGCTACGCTCGTCGGTCTGCTGCTGGGCGATGTGCCCACCGGCCTTGCCGTCGGTGCCGCCGTCGAGCTCGTGTCCATGGGCCTGGTGCAGGTCGGCGCCGCCGTTCCGCCCGATATGGTCCTGGGTGGCATCGTGGCCGCTGCCTTTGCGTGCCTGACCGATGCTTCCGCCGAGACCGCCATGACGATCGCCATCCCGGTCGCCGTCCTGGGTCAGCTCCTCGGCATCGTGTTCCGTTCCATCATCGCCGCCCTCACCCATGTGGCAGATAGCGCGATCGATAACGGAAAGTTCAAGACCGCCTACCGTATGCACATCTGCGCCGGCTCCGGTCTGTACGCCATCATGTACTTCCTGCCGATCTTCCTCGCCGTCTTTGTTGGCACCGACCTGGTTCAGGCCATCGTCAACATGGTTCCCGAGTGGCTGTCCACTGGTCTTAACGTTTCGACCAAGATCATGACCGCCTACGGCTTGGCCCTGCTGCTCACCATGATGATCAAGAAGGGTATGACTCCGTTCCTGTTCATCGGTTTCCTGCTCGCCGCTTACCTCAACCTGTCCGTCATCGCGGTCGCTCTGATCGGTGTGTGCCTGGCTGTCGTCTTCATGGGCTTCAAGTTCAACGGTTCCCATGCAGCCGCCGGTGTCGATTCCGACTACGATCCGCTCGAAGACGACGAAGACTAAGGAGGAACACACTATGGCAACCGCAATCAAGGACGTGTCCCTGAACAAGAAGGTCAGCCAGTTCTTCTGGCGCTCCTGGGCCATCCAGGCCTCTTGGAACTACGAGCGTCAGATGAACATGGGCTTCCTCTACGGCATGGTTCCCACGCTCGATCGCCTCTATCCGGATGAGTCCGACCCCAAGCAGCTCGCTGCTAAGAAAGAGGCTTACCACCGTCACATGGCGTTCTACAACTGCACCCCGCAGACGAGCGCTTTCATCCTGGGCCTCTCCGCCTCCATGGAGGAGGAGTACGCCAAGGATCCCGAGAACTTCGATCCCGATTCGATCAACGCGGTCAAGACCTCCCTCATGGGTCCGCTTTCCGGCATCGGTGACTCCTTCTTCCAGGGCACCATCCGCGTTATCGCCTTTGGCCTGGGCGTTCAGCTGGCTCAGCAGGGCTCCATCATGGGCCCGATCCTGGCCATGCTCATTTCCATCGTGCCCTCCGTGCTGATCACTTGGTTCGCAGCCAAGATGGGCTATCAGGGCGGTCACGAGTACCTGAGCAAGCTTCAGGGCGGCGACCTCATGGAGAAGCTCATGTATGTCTGCGGCATCGTGGGTCTTATGTCCGTGGGCGGCATGATCGCTACGCTGATCGGCGCCACCACCCCGCTGCAGTTCGCTGAGGGCACCGTCGTTATCCAGGACATCCTGGACGGCATGATGCCTCAGATGATCTCCCTCGGCCTCACCGGCCTTATGTACTGGCTCATCAAGAAGAACGTCAACACCGGTTGGCTTCTCGTGATCGCCATCGTGGGCGGCATCGCCCTCTCCGCGGCCGGCATCCTGGCCTAGTCGCGACCAAGCGTCTAACCGCTTTCCCCCGGGGGCCTGCCTGGCATCCCATACCCCAGGCAGGCTTCCATCCCTATACGTGACAAAGGGCAGTCCCTTTGTCACATCCTCAACGGGCCGGCGACTCGGTCCAAATCACGGTAACCCTGCGTGCGCCCGGCAATGTGGCGCCGCAAAAATCGAAAGGAATGTGTCAGATGTACGAGATCGACCTTAACCTCCCTAAGCAGATCGTCGCTGACGTCCTGTCCAACCACGAGATCCACAGCGTCGCCTTCGTCGGCTGCGGTGCTTCCATGTCCGACCTGTACCCCGCCAAGTACTTCCTGGCCAACAACACGGACAAGCTGAACGTTCAGATCTTCACCGCTAACGAGTTCAACTACGACACGCCCTCCTGGGTCAACGAGCACACCTTCGTGATCACCTGCTCCCTCGGTGGCTCCACGCCCGAGACCGTCGAGGCCAACAAGACCGCCAAGAAGCACAACTGCCCGGTCGTCTCCCTCACCAACAAGGCTGGCTCCGCTCTGACCGTCGACGCCGACCACGTCATCGTCCACGGCTTCCACGCCAACTACGCTGCCAAGTGCGAGAAGCCCGGCTACGCCATCGCTCTTGCTCTCGAGATCCTTCAGCAGACCGAGGGTTATGACCACTACGAGGACATGATCACCGGCCTCACCAACATCTTCGATCTCTGCGAGAACGCCGCTCAGCACTGCAAGAAGCTCGCCAAGAAGTTCGCCGAGGACTTCAAGGACGACAAGATGATCTACTTCATGGCTTCCGGTGCCTCCGAGAAGATGGCTTATTCTCACGCCGCCTTCCTGTTCACCGAGATGCAGTGGATCGACGCCGCCGCCTACAACACCGGCGAGTACTTCCACGGCCCGTTCGAGGTTTCCACCGAGGGTAAGCCCTACGTCTTCTTCATGTCCGATGGCGCCACCCGTCCGATGGACGCTCGCGCCCTCACCTTCCTTGAGCGCATGGGTGCCAAGGTCGCTCTGATCGACTCCAAGGACTACGGCCTGGCTGACGCCGTGCCCGCGAGCGTCATCACCTACTTCAACCCGCTGCTGCACCTCGCCGTTATGCGCGAGTACGGCAACCAGATCGCCGAGGCCCGTCAGCACCCGCTGACCATGCGTCGCTACATGTGGAAGCTTTCCTACTAATCACAAGTAAGTAGACCTTACGGGTTGATTGAGAGGGGATGGGGTTTGCGCCCCATCCCCTTTTTTGCTCTGGGGAGGGCGTGTCTGTCGCGTCATAAAGCCCCAGATAAAACCTACCAAAATAAACCTGTCCCTTTTTGGCAGGTGGGAGGAGATGCATATGATCAAGGCAGTGCTGTTTGACATGGACGGAGTGCTGGTCGATACCGAGTGGTTCTACAACCGCCGCCGCGTGGCGTTTATGGAAGAGAAGGGGTTCCACTTTGACGAGATTCCCGATCTTTCGGGGTCTAACGAGCCTGCCATTTGGGAGGCGCTGGTGCCCGACGATGTTGAGCTGCGCGAGCGCCTGCGCGTGGAGTACAAGCAGGTTTATAGCCCGGACCATCCCGTTCCGTATGCCGAGCTGCTCAACGAGCAGGCGGAGCCGGTGATGCGTGAGCTGCACGAGCGCGGCGTGAAGTGCGCCATCGCGAGCTCGTCCTATCGCGAGCTTATTGACGAGCTGGTGGAGATTGCCGGTATCGCCGACGTGCTGGACTACACCATCAGTGGTCACGAGTGCAGCGCGTTTAAGCCCGACCCCGAGATCTACCTGCGCGCCATGGAGGCGCTGGGGGTGGAGCCTGCCGAGTGCCTGGTTATCGAGGATTCGCCTTTGGGCATCGAGGCCGGCAAGCGCTCCGGCGCCCGCGTCCTGGCGCTGCGTCCGCACGAGGGCGTCAACCTAGATCAGTCCGCCGCCGACGTTGTCATCGACAACCTGACCGACATCCTATCTGCCATTTAGGGACAGGTTTATTTTGGCAGGTTTTATCTGGGCAAACGTCGAATTCGCCGTGAAGGGATCGCTCTCTTCACGGCGTTTTTCTTTTGAGCGGCCTCACAGTCCTTCTGATGGTTGTCGAGAGAGGGTGAATTGAAGCGCCCCCGCACGCTCCATGCTACAATCGCGGACATGCCCCACAACTACATCTGCCTTCGAAAGGAGCCTACGTGGCGAACGCCATCGATCAGCTCACGGACCGAGTGCTCGTGCTCGGCCGCCTCACCATCGTCCGCCGCGCCATTACTGCCGTGGCGGTCACCATTTCCGCCGTTCTCCAGACATTCCTGATCCAGGCGTTCATCCAGCCCGCCGACCTGCTTCCGAGCGGTCTCACCGGCGTCGCGGTCCTGCTCGATCGCGTTACTTCGCTGGGCGGCGTTCACATCGACATCTCGCTCGGTATGCTCGCGCTCAACATCCCCGTGGCACTCCTATGTTGGAGCGGCATCAGCAAGCGCTTTGTCATCTTCTCGATGATGCAGGTCGTGCTCTCGTCGCTGTTCCTTAACGTCTTTCACTTCGCTCCATTTTTGGGCGACAAGATCATGCTAATCATTTTTGGCGGCGTGGTCTCGGGTCTGGGCGCTGCCATCGCGCTTAAATCCGGCGCATCCACCGGCGGCACCGATTTTATCGCGCTGTGGGTTTCCAACCACACGGGCAAGACCATCTGGGGCGTCATCTTTGGTTTCAACTGCTTTATCCTGGCGATCTTTGGCTTTATGTTTGGCTGGGACAAGGCGGCGTATTCCATCGTGTTCCAGTTTATTTCGACCAAGACCATCGACAGTTTCTATCGTCGCTACGATCGCGTGACGCTGCAGATCACGACGCGTAAGGCAGACGAGGTCATGACTGCCTACGTAAACCATTTTCAGCACGGCATTAGCTGCGCCGAGGTCATCGGCGGATACAGCCGCGAAAAGATGTGTCTGCTGCACACCGTTGTCTCGACCTACGAGAGCCAGGACATTATCAAGCTGGTGTGCGACGTTGATCCCGGCGCCGTGATCAACGTGTTCCATACGCTCAACTTTGTGGGCGGCTGGTGGGGCGGTCATGTCGACGAGCCCATGCCCACGGCCGTTCCCGATCCCGACAAGCCCGCACGCATGGCCAGCAGGCAGGCGCGCCTCAGCGAGCAGGACAGCCTGCAGCAGGACGACGGCAGGTAGAGTGTTGGCATTTTGCCGGCACGGCGCAATCCTGTCCGCTTGAGCCTCCCGAAAGCCTCGCTGCTTTCGGGAGGCCTTCGTTTGCCCAGTTAAAACCTACCAAAATGAAGCTGTCGCTTTTTGGTAGGGAGGGTGTATCGTTTTATCATTATGAGGTAACATGAAACTAGACGTTATATACGTATTAGTTATTTCGATATTTCGATAAGAGTGATTAGATATGCCTACGCCTAAAAATGCACCGCTTTACCAGCAGATTTATGACGAAATCAAGGACGCGATCGAGAAAGGTGTTTATGCACCCAAGGAGCGTATTCCGTCCGAGCTTGAGCTAGCCGAGCAGTACGACGTGAGCCGAATTACGGTGCGCCGCGCCGTCGAGGAGCTGTGCTCCGATGGCTACCTGGTTAAGCAGCAGGGCCGCGGCACCTTTGTTTCCACCCCGCACATCAATCGCCAGTTTCACGCCTCGACGCTGCAGACGTTTACCGCGCTGTGTGCCGGCAACGGCATGAAGGCCGGTGCACACGTGGTCGATCGCCAGATCGTTCCGGCGCGTCAAAACGAGATGGAGTTCTTTGGTCTGCAGAAGGACGCGCTGCTGCTGCACATCAAGCGCGTGCGTACGGCCGACGGTGAGCCTATCTTTGAGGAGAATATCTTTGTGCCGTTTGACGCCTACCGTGAGCTGTTGACGGCCGATCTTGAGGACAAGTCGATTTTTGCCGAGGTCGAGCGTGTTGGCGGAACGCCGATTGTCTCGGTTGGCTACCGCACGGTCGAGGCCGTTCGCGCCAATGCCGAGCAGGCGGCCGAGTTGGGCATTGCTCCGCACGATCCGCTGCTCAATCTACGTGCCGGCTTCACCGGCCCCAATGGCGAGCCGGTTTTGCTCGGTAAGCAGTATTACGTGGGTAGCCGCTACGTCATGGTCATGTAAGTTACGCGGTTTTACCAAACCGCGTAACAGCTCGACGCTGCAAGCCCGCCATAGCGGCAATCTGCCTTTCAACTTCGGCGGCATGACCAAAAGGTCAATGCCGCCTCGTTTCAAGGCACCTTGCTCGCCCTGGCGGGCTTTCGCTGACTTTGCCAACACATTGGCGTTGCCGTGGTAGTCATTGGCCTGTGTACGGGTTCAAAGTGGGAGATTATCCACGCTCGTTCCCATCGGATTACATTACCCGTCGCCGGCAGCCGGGCGACGTCGGTCCGTGTGGCGGCGTATAATCGGCGGCAGATGACTTGGACGTTAGGAAACCATGACCGATAGCATGCAGCAGATGGCGCTCGACACGCTCGGCGCCTATTTTGGCTACACCTCGTTTCGCCCGGGACAGGACCGCATGGTCGATGCGATCCTTGCCGGTCGCGATGCGCTGGGTGTTATGCCCACGGGCGCCGGAAAGTCCATTTGCTACCAGGTGCCCGCGCTCATGCTGCCCGGCATCACCTTTGTGGTGAGTCCGTTGCTGTCGCTTATGGAGGACCAGACCCGCGCACTGCTCGCGGCGGGTGCGCGCCCCAGCTATCTCAACTCCAGCCTTACGCTGGCTCAGCAAAATACCGTGCTCAAGCGTGCTCGTGAGGGGCGCTACCAGCTAATGTATGTGGCACCCGAGCGCCTGCTCGAGCCACGCTTTCTGGCCTTTGCGCAGGAAGCTGCGGCCGAAGGCGGCATTGGCGTGCCACTCGTAGCTATTGACGAGGCCCACTGCGTGAGCCAGTGGGGGCAGGATTTCCGCCCCGCCTACCTGCAGATTCGCGAGTTCATCGATTCGCTGCCGCAGCGCCCCATCGTGGCGGCGTTTACCGCCACGGCGACCGAGCGCGTTCGTGCGGACATTCAGCAGATGCTCGGCCTGCAAAACCCCGCGACGGTGGTGACGGGTTTTGATCGCAAGAACCTCTACTTTGGTTGCGAGGAGATGGGCGACAAGGCCAAGACCGCGTGGGTGCGCGACTACGTGATTGCGCATTCGAGCGAGAGCGGCATCGTGTATTGCTCGACCCGCAAGACGGTCGACGCGCTGGCCGCGGAGCTTGCCGAGGCTCTGGGCCCCAGCGGCATTCGCGTTGGCCGCTACCATGCAGGCATGGGCAACGACGCCCGTCGCCAAAGCCAGCGCGCCTTTATCGACGACGATATCCAGGTGATGGTTGCCACCAACGCCTTTGGCATGGGCATCGACAAGCCCAACGTGCGCTACGTGATCCACAACAACGTGCCCGAGAGCATTGAGGCCTACTACCAGGAGGCGGGCCGCGCCGGCCGCGATGGCGACCCGGCCAGCTGCCATCTGCTGTGGAACGGCAACGATTTTCGCATGCGCCGCTTTCTGATCGATCGCGGCGATGCTGCCGATGAGGCACTCGACGACGAGCAGCGTGCGTGGGCGCTCCAGAATCGATATCGTCTGCTCAGCCAGATGGAGGGCTACTGCAATACCACCGGCTGCTTGCGCGAATACACGCTGCGCTACTTTGGCGACGAGGCCGCGGTCGAGCATGCCGCGGCCGGTACGGGCGGCGTCGCCACGGACGACGTCGAGGGCTGCGGCAACTGCAGCAACTGCCTCACGCAGTTCGAGGTCGAGGACGTCACCGATATGGCCCGCGCTGCCGTGCGCTATGTGGCCATGCGGCCCATGCGCTTCGGCAAGTCGCTCATCGCCGACGTGCTCCACGGCGGCAACACCGAGCGCATTCGCCAGATGCATTTGGACGAGGACCGCGGCTACGGTGAGCTGTCGAGCGAATCGGTCGGGCGCATCAAGGACATCATCGGCCAGCTGTGCGGCCGCGGTTATCTGGCTACCTCGCAGGGACAGTACCCGGTCGTGGGGCTGGGCCCGCGTGCCGCCGAGGTCGAGGATGAGGCGTTCGCCTTTACCGTTAAGCGTCGCGCGTCCAAGCGCAAGGCCTCGGCCCGCGCCCGCCGTGCGGTGGATCTGCTGCGCGAGGAGGCCGAGCTGGATCAGCGCCCGCGCGTGGGTGACGATGCCGAGCTGTTCGAGCGCCTGCGTGCCCTGCGCAAGGAGATTTCGACCGAGCTGGAGATGGCGCCGTACATGGTCTTCTCCGACAAGGCCCTGCGCGGCCTGTGCCGTCTGCGCCCCCAGACGCGCGACGAGCTGATTCAGGTCAACGGCATTGGCGAGAAAAAGGCCGACGCCTTTGGCGAGCAGTTTATGACGGCGATCGAAGAGTTTGAGTCCGAGCATGCGCGGGATGGAGCGTAACGATGGCATTCGACGATAAAACCGAGCGCACTGAGGTATCCGCCGTGCCGCTGTACCAGCAGGTTATGGACGACCTAAAGGGCGAGATCGCGCGCGGCGTGTACGCATCCGGCTCGCGCATTCCTTCCGAGATGGAGCTCGCGAAGTCCTACGGCGTGGGACGCATCACCGTGCGCCGCGCCATCGAGGAGCTGTCGCGCGCGGGGTATCTCAACCGCCAGCAGGGGAGGGGCACGTTTGTGTGCGCGCCCAAGCTCAAGCGCAAGATTGTCCAAAAGGGTGACGTTCAGAGCTTTTCCGAGGGTTGCGCTGCCAACGACATGGTGGCCGGAGCACACCTGGTGTCGCGCACGGTGGTTGCGGCGACGCGCGAGGACGCGGCGTTTTTTGGGGTGGAACCCGGCTGCGAGCTCATCGTTGTCGAGCGCGTGCGCACGGCAGACGGCGTGCCCGTCATGCTCGAGAACAACGCCTTTGTGCTGGCCGACCATCCCTACCTGCAGACGCTTGCCGACAAGGACCTCACGGACAATTCCATCTTTGCACTCGTTGCCGAGCATTCGGGCCGCGCGCCGCTCAAGTCCGACCCTTGTACCGTGGAGATTGCGCTTGCCGATGTTCAGGCGGCCTCACTGCTGGAGGTGCCGGTCGGCGAGCCGCTGTTTTATATGGAGGCGTACTTTACCGATGAGGACGAGCGGCCCTTGCTGCTCGGACGCCAAAAGATCGTGGGCTCGCGCTACGTGTTCGACATCTAACGTCCACAGATAGAACAACATGGAACAAATTTGTCGCAATGGCTTCCACCGTGGCTGCTTGCGTGGTATATATAGAACAACATAGAATGACAGCAGGTACGAGCTGCCGTCGTTCAAAGCCGCCACACAAGGAGGAGCATCACCGTGAACGCACACAATCTGGTTCAGGAAATTATCGAGCGCAAGGGCAAGATTGAGAACGTCTTTTGGATCGCCTGCGGCGGTTCGATGATCGACCTGATGCCGGCCAACGAGCTGCTCAAGCGCGAGGCCACCACGTTTGCCTCGACGGTCTACACGGCGCGCGAGTTTTGCCTGATGGCTCCCAAGAGTCTTGGCGAGAAATCACTCGTCATCGCCTGCAGCCACAGCGGCAATACGCAGGAGGTCGTCGACGGTTGCGAGATGGCGCTGGCAGCCGGCGCCGAGGTCGTGGCCATGACCGACTGCGAGGGCTCCAAGATTGATAACGGCAAGTGGACCACCTGGGTCTATCCGTGGGGCGAAGGCGTGCCGCAGGCCGAGGTTCCGCAAGGCATCGGCGTCCTGATGGCTGCCGAGCTGCTCGACCAGCAGGAGGGTTACGAGGCACTCGCCGACATGTACGCCGGCCTTAAGCAGATGGATGCGCTGTTGCCCGCTGCCCGTGAGAAGGTCAACGCCGAGCTGGGCGATCGCTTTGCCGAGCTCTGCCAGCAGCATAAGTTCTTCTATATCCTGGGTTCCGGCCCCAACTTTAGCCAGACCTACGCCATGGCCATCTGCTCGCTCATGGAGATGCAGTGGCAGCACTGCTGCTATATCCACTCCGGCGAGTATTTCCACGGCCCGTTTGAGGCCACCGAGCCCGGCGTGTTCTACTTTGTGCAGCTCGGATCGGGCGAGTGCCGCCCCATGGAGGAGCGCGCGCTCGCGTTCCTCAACACGCACACCGATACAGTCATGGTGCTCGATGCACTCGAGTACGGCGTAGGCGAGGTGCCCGCCAGCGTGCGTTCGTTCTTGGAGCCGATCTTCTTCTACAACATGAGCTGCGAGCTGCGCGCCGCCCGCGGCAAGGTGTTTGACCACAGCCCCGAGGTTCGTCGCTACATGGGCATCGAGCAGTACTAGGTAACGGGAAAAGCATTCACCTTCGATTCGCAAGTGAACAGCGTGCGTAAAAAGCGGGCCGCGCCGGGGATTTCCGGCGCGGCCCGCTTGGTATTGCGCTTAGATTCGCGAGGTGTCGCGGCAACCGACGCTTACTTGGCGTCGTAGGCCTCGGCATCCCACCAGTCGAGCTGGGCGATGTTGTCGCGAATGTGCTGGCAGCTCTTGTGGAAGCCCTCGAGCTCGTGCTCGGACAGGTCGAGCGTGTAGACCTCCTCGACGCCCTCGGCGCCGATCACGCACGGCAGGGAGGTAAAGATACCCTCCTCGCCATAATGGCCGGTCATGAGCGTGGATGCCGAAAGCACGGCGTGCTCGTTGTGCAGCACGGCGGCGCAGACGCGCGCGGCGGAGTTGGCGACGGCGTACTCGGTGCACTGCTTGCCCTGGTAGGTCACATAGCCGCCCTTGCGTGCAAGCTCCTCGATCTCCATGTGGTCGAAGGCGTACTTGTCGGGGTTCTCGGCCTGAAGTTCGTTGAGGCTCTTACCGGCGATGGTTGCGGCTTTAAAGGCGGCAAGCTGGCTAAAACCGTGCTCGCCGATCATGTAGGCGTCGATGGACTTGGGGCTCACGCCGACCTTCTTGGAGATCTCGGTGCGAAGGCGGGCGGAGTCCAGGCCGCAGCCCGAGCCGATGATCTTCTTGGGATCATAGCCGGTCAGGTGCCACAGCTCGGTGCACACGACGTCGCAGGGGTTGGAGATGCTCACGAAGATGCCGTCAAAGCCGGCGTCGACGATGCGCTTGGCAAAGGTGCGGGCGGCGTCGGTGGTAAAGAACAGCTCGCCGTCGCGGTTGCCGGCGGCCAGTGCGACCTTGCCGGCGGCGTTGACGATGACGTCGCAGCAGGCAAGCTCCTCGTAGTGGTCGTAGCAGTTGACGATCTTGGTGTTGTACGGGACAAACGAAAGGGAGTCGCGCAGGTCCTGGACCTCGGACGTCACCTTGGCCTGGTTGATATCGCACAGGTACAGCTCATCGGCAATGCCCTGCATGAGCAGACTGTTGGCAACATGTGCTCCTACGTGGCCCTGGCCGACCACACCGATCTTACGCGTCTGGTACATATATGTATCCTTTCGGCCGAGTTTTTCGCGTCGAACCATTGTAACGTCCTGCTGCCACTTTGCTAGGCTAAAGCGCCATAGATTTTTGGGCATGCCTTAATCTCTACTTTTGGAGTGATTTGGGCCGCTGACGGCATCGCTGGGCGATATGCTCGCGCGGATGGGGCCGCTCGTTGTACCATAGCTGCAACTGACTCGTAAGGAGCATCCATGCCCATTCGCATCCCCGACGCCCTCCCTGCCGCCGCGCAGCTCGAGAGCGAGAACATCTTTGTCATGACCGAGTACCGCGCGCTGCACCAAGACATCCGTCCGCTGCGCGTGCTCATCCTCAACCTCATGCCCACCAAGATCGCCACCGAGACGCAGATCATGCGCAAGCTCTCCAACACGCCGCTGCAGGTGGAGGTGGACCTGCTGCGCACGAAAACGCACGAGGCCACGCACGTGAGCGCCGGCCACCTGGAGACGTTCTATCGCACGTTCGACGACATCCGCGACATCCACTACGACGGCCTGATCATCACGGGCGCGCCGGTGGAGCAGATGCCGTTCGAGGAGGTCGACTACTGGCCCGAGCTCTGCCAGATCATGGATTGGTCCACCACGCACGTGCACTCCACGCTGCACATTTGTTGGGGCGCGCAGGCCGGTCTGTACCATCATTACGGTATCCAGAAGTATGACCTGCCGGCAAAGGCAAGCGGCGTGTTCGAGCATTATCTGGTGAAGCCGCAAAGCCCGCTGGTCCGCGGCTTTGACGACCGCTTCTATGCCGTACATTCGCGCAACACCGATGTGCGTCGCGAGGACGTGGAGGCCGAGCCGCAGCTTGAGGTCGTGGCCGTGTCCGACGAGGTGGGCCTGTACATCGTCAAGTCGACCGACAGCCATCGCTTCTTTGTCTTTGGCCATCCCGAGTACGATACCGACACGTTGCGCCTGGAGTACGAGCGCGACGTGAAGCGCGGCCTCAACCCTCAGGTGCCGGCGCACTACTTTCCGGGTGACGACCCCACCGCCGAGCCGCGCAACGTCTGGCGCAGCCAGGCTCAGCTGTTCTACACCAACTGGCTCAACTACTACGTCTACCAGACCACGCCCTACGACCTGGCCCGCGCCGGCGAGGAGCACTAGGCTGCGATGGTACTGCTGTAGCCGTGGCTGATGTGGCGGCGATTAGGCGCTGATGATGTGGGGTAGCGGCAGGTCGTGAGCGTCGGTGGGAACGCGGTCGACACGCTGCTCGTCAAAGGCGATGCCGATGATTTGGCATGCGGGCGAGAGCATGGGCAGATAGCGGTCATAGCAACCGCCGCCGTAGCCCAGGCGCGCGCCGGTTTGGTCGAAGGCCACGAGCGGCACGACGATCATGTCGAGAGCTTCGGCAGGCACGATAGGGAAGTGGTTGCTGTCGATGTCCGTGGCCGCGAAGGCCCGCGTGGGGTGGGCGATAAACGGCGCCGCGGACGCATCGTCGGCGGCAACTGCCCGCATGCACATGCGCTGGCCACAAGCTGCGGCGTCTGTTGCCGAGAACATGCACGGATAGGCCACGCGCCAGCCGTGTTTGGCGGCCGCAGCGGCAAACGCGGCTGGGTCGACCTCGGAACCCATCGCGGCATAGACGGCAACGATGCGCGGCGCCGCGGCATCCAAGCGGCCCAGCAGCTCAACCAGCCGCGCACAGATATCAGCAGACTTCGCCGCCCGCACATCCAAATCAATCGCATCGCGCCGGGCAATCACCGCTCGCCGCAATTTAGCCTTGTCCATCCCAACCTCCTCTAGCAAACCTGCCAAAAAGGGACAGGTTTATTTTGGCGGGTTTTATCTGGGTAAACAGCAAAAACAACCACGAAGGGGACACATGCACCTTCGTGGCGGTCTGTGCCGTGATGGGCGTCTGCGGCGGTTTGTCTCGATCTGTAACAGTAACTCGGCAAAATTGGACTTAGATGTTACAGATTGAGACAAAGAGCTAGTGCCGTTCGGGAACGTCTTGATCTGTAACATCTGGAGCCGATATTGCCGTCTAGATGTACAGATCGAGACAAACCGCCGCGGTGGGCTGCGCCGCCTCGCCCAAGCCGCAGAAAAAGGTAGATTTCCGGGCATGTCCCAAAAATCTACCTTTGTTGTGGTTAGCCCAGCAGGTCGATGACGTTGAAGCCGGCGTTGCTCTTGGCGATGACGTCTCGGCCGCCAAAGACGCAGGTGGGCGAGGTGGCCGCGATGCGCGTGACGTCGGCGCCGAGCGAGCGCAGCTCACCGGGCGTGGCGGCGAGCATCTGGGCGCGGCGCTCCTCGCGTGCATGCGGATCGAGTCCGGCCAGGTAGGTCGTGTTGCGGCGCTTGGTGAGCGCGTACGGCTTCACCGGCGCGTCCATGCCGCTCACGCAGCTCACGATAAAGCCCTCAAAGGCGGCCTCGTCGGGCTCAAAGCTGCCGAGCCATTCGCCTGCGCGCGCCACGCGCTCAATCGAGGGGTCGATTGCCGGGTCGCGGTAGGTGTAGAACGCCGCCTGACGCTCGCCGGCCGCGCGGAATCCGCAGCCGTACGCACCACCCTTCACGCGGATCTCGTTCCACAGGTAGTCGTAGGAGAGCGCGTTGGCGGCAACCGCCCAGGCGCCCGTCACGTCAATGCCCAGGCGACGCGGATCGCACGCACGCGCGGCAAAACAGATGTCGCTGGGGATGACAAAAGCCTCGTGGCGGTCGCACGGCGCCGGCACCACGAGCGCGTCGCGGCCGGCATCGGCGCCGTCGCCAGCGTCCAGCCCCAGGTCGCCCGCGGCATCCCAGTACGCGTCAAAGTCCTCGTCGCTGCCGGTAAAGCTCGCCATGCAGCCGTCGGCCACAAAGATGCGGCCCGCCAGCTCGGTAAGCTTGGCGCGCAGGCCGTCCAGGCGCTCGTCAAAGTGGTCGAGCAGATCGCGCAGGAACAGATAGAAATCAACGCCCGAAAGCTGCTCGCGCACCACGGCCGAAGGCGAGCTGTAGCTCATCGCGCGACCGAGCGCCGCCGAGTGGCCGTTGTTGATAAAGCCCTGCTCAAGCCCAATGCGAATCTGCGTGAGCACGTCGCGCATGCGGTCGGCGTCGGCGTCTGCCAAAAGCGTGCTCGACCATACCTCGCGCGGCAGACTCGCCAGTGCATCGATCTTCTCGGACAGGGCGCCGGCGCTCACCAGCAGGTAGGGGCGCACGCCGTCTACTTCGGGCTGCGTCATGACTTCGGTCGTAAAGCTCAAAAAGCCCAGCTTGCCGGCGAGCAAGTTGTCGAGTTCCTCGGCCGAGTGCTCGCTCGTGGGCAGCTGTTTGAGCAGGCGGCAGAGCAGCGTCACATAGGGCAGGTCCTCAAACGCGACGCAGCTCAGGTCGAAATACTGCATGGCGTAGGCCAGACGGTTGGTGGGGATGCCGTGGCGCAGGCAGGGGATGGGCGCGGTCGTGTCCACGACCAGTGGCGGCTCGGGGCGCGCCTCGCCAATGTCGGACACGCGCAGGCGCGGCAGCGTGGCCTTGGCCTCGGGTGTGTCTTCCGCCTCCTGCGCGGCACGCAGCGCGGCCGTGCGTTCGACCACGTCGGCCAGCTCGGCATCGGTCATGGCATCGCGCTTGGCTGCCAGCTCGGCGGCCTCGGCACCCTCCGAACCCTCGGCGGCGTCCACCGGCACCAGCTCGACCAGTGCCATGTGATCGTTCTGCAGCACCAGTTCGCGCAGCAGGTCCTCAAAATAGCTGCCGTCCAGGTCGCCGCGCAGCTCCTCGTACACCGGGCCGTACTTGAGCGCCAGCGTCGCGGCGTCGTCATCGTAGAGCCACGTGCTCAGCGCGTCGCACGCAATGGCCACGCCGTCGGCGATACCGTAGTCGCGCTGGCGCAGGTCGTATTCGTTGCTGCTGATGATGGCTTCCAGGCGCTCGTGCGGAACGCCATGCTCGCATAGGTCGCGGCAGGCGTCCTGGAACATGCGGCGCAGCTCGCGCGCCACGCCGGGCTGCGCGTTTTGCAGCATGATGAGCTCGTAGGGCTGCAGGCTCTCGGCCGCGGTGTAGCTCACCACGTTGCCGCCCAGGCCGGCGGCCAGAATGGCCTTCTTAACCGGTGCTTCGTTGGAGCCCAGCAGTGCCTCGAACAGGATATCCGCCGCGATCGTGCGTTTGCGGTCGAGCGCGCTGCCCAGCACCAGGCCCAGGCCCACCAGGGCGTTCTCGGGTGTAGTGGCCATCTCGACGCGCTTGTACTCGCAGGTCACGGGTGCCTGCACGCCCAGCGGATTGGGCGCCAGCGTGGACGGGTCCTCGCCGGCGGCGACGGCAGCGTCCATGCGGCAGCTCGCGGCACTCGGCTGCGACAGATAACGCTCGTCCAAAAACGCCAGCGCGCGGTCCACATCTAGGTCGCCGTAGAGCGTTATATAAGAGTTGGAAGGATTGTAGTGGCGCGCGTGCGTGTCCAGGAACTGCTCGTAGGTGAGCGCGGGAATCGCGCGCGGGTCGCCGCCGCTCTCGTGCGCATAGGCGGTGTCGGGATAGAGCGCGGCGTTGATGGCGTCGTCCAGCACGCTCATGGGGTCGGACAGCGCGCCCTTCATCTCGTTAAACACCACGCCGTTATAGCGCAGCGTGCCCTCGCGCAGGCTGGCGGGGCTGCCGTCGCCCTCGCCCTCGGCGCTCTCTGGCAGATCCAGCTCGTAGTGCCAGCCCTCCTGCTCAAAAATGGTGGGCTTGGTATAGATGGCCGGGTTGAACACCGCGTCCAGGTACACGTCCATCAGGTTATACAGATCCTGCTCGTTGGTGGTGGCAACGGGGTAGATGGTCTTGTCGGGGTAGGTCATGGCGTTGAGGAACGTCTGCATGGAGCTCTTGATCAGGTCGACAAACGGCTCCTTGACGGGGAACTTGGCCGATCCGCACAGCACCGAGTGCTCAAGAATATGGAACACGCCGGTAGAATCGGCCGGCGGCGTCTTAAAGCCAATGGCAAAGGCCTTGTTTTCGTCGTCGCACGCCAGGTACAGCAGGCGAGCGCCCGATGCGGTGTGGCGCAGCACGTAGGCGTCCGAGTCGAGCTCGGGCACGGTCTCGCAGCGCTCGACGGTAAAGCCGTGGCAGGTGGTACCGGGCACCAGCAGCGCGGCAGCAGCGGCGCGCGGGTCGGTTGAGGTGGTGGGCATATGCAGCCTCCTTTGACGCCCCAGCGGGGGCGAATCGAGTCGAATCCTCGAGAGTATACCCATATGGGGCCGCGGCTCTGCGGCGAACTGGAGACGATGTGGGTGGACTAGCCTAGCTAGGTTAATAACGAATGCCGCGGGTAGCCGCTGCACCCCGCTAAAGTGAAATAACACCCCGTTTACCGAATCATTTAGGAAATATATGGACTCCTAAAAAGTTCTAATACAATATAAGTCATCTATCTATAAGCTGCTGATTCCTTGCAAAGGTATGGTTGATATGGTTGAAGCAAATAGCGTTATCCCCCTGTACAAACAGATTGTCCGTGCGCTCTCTGATTCGATCGCCAACGGCACGTACCGTCCGGGAGATAAGCTTCCGACCGAGGCGGAGCTCATCGAGCAATTTGGCGTGAGCCGAATAACGGTTCGCTCCGCAATTAAAGAAATGGAAGATGCTGGGCTTGTTGAGAAGGCCCGCGGAAAGGGCACGTTCGTTTCGTCGGACACACAGATGTATGCCGCGGACGACCGTGAGAGCTTTACCCATTCGTGCCAGCTTGCGGGAAAACAGGCGTCTACCAGGGTTCTCGCAATGGGCTGGGACTTCCCAAGCCTACGAGACGCGAAGTTCCTGGGCGTAGACGATACCCAAAAGGTATTGCGTAGTCGTCGTCTACGCCTTGTGGATGACAAGCCCACGATGCTGGAAACCAATAGCTATTCCGCTGCACTTTCTTTTTTGGAGCATGAGTCCCTCGAGGATTCGCTGATGGCGGTACTCGATCGCCAGGGAATCAAGATGGGTCCCAACACGCGTACGCTCGAGGTCTGCTATGCGAGCGAGCTCGAGGCGGCATACCTTAACGTGGAACTGGACTCTCCGCTGCTTCTGTTTGTCGATAGACGTTATGCTCCAAGCGGCGAGCCGCTTTTCATCTCCCGTCAGGTGTACTGCACCGAGCGACTGAAGTTCTATTTGTAAATTAGAGATAGATTAGTCAATTTACCGACCAATTGTTACCGTTCACGGATTTGGAAAATAGACACACCACGTAGGGCAGATTGCTAATATACTTTGTTATGACAATATAGTACGTCCTATTGGTATTGGAGAACTATGAATAAGATATTGCTAGCGAGTCATGGTTATCTCGCCCAAGGCATGAAAAGCTCTCTGGAGATTCTGATGGGCACTAACGACCGAATCGAGTGCCTGTGTGCCTATATCGATGACGACACGAGGGATGTCGCAGCGCTTATCGATGCTTGGATGGAGTCGAAGGACCCTGCCGACTCTTGGTTTGTCGTGACTGACATCTTTGGTGGCTCTGTAAACAACGAATTCATTCAGAGGCAGACCGCCGGATCGTTTACGTTGATCACCGGAATGAACTTGCCGCTGCTGGTGGAAATGGCTACACAGCTGGACTCCCTGGATGCGGACAAGGCCAAAGCCGCGGTCGAGGGATCACGTTCGTTTATCATGCTTTGTGAGGCGGCGGACATGCTTGCCGATGTCGAAGAAGAAGAGTTCTAGCTCAAGCTTCAACGAATAATTCAACCCTGTCATTACCTTTATTACGTGCGGAGATGATTACGATGATTAAGCTTACGAGAGTTGATTACCGATTGATTCACGGCCAGGTCGCCATGTCTTGGACACATGCGCTGGACGTCGATTGCATCCTGTGTGCCAGCGACGCCGTGGCAAAAGACGACATGAGAAAAGCCGCTTTGAGGCTCGCCCGCCCCAGCGGCGTTAAACTCGTCATCAAGGATGTTGACGCTGCTATCGAGGCGCTCAACAGCGGCGTCACCGACAAGTATTCGCTGTTTATCATTGTCGAGACGATCGAGGATGCCTATCGCCTTGCTAAGGGTTGCAAAGACATCAAGGAGATCAATTTGGGCGGAACTCGAAAGTCTCCCGAGACCACGCTTCATCCGACCCCCGCGATCTTTGCGACCGAAACCGATGCCGAGCATATCCAAGAGCTTGTCAACGATGGCGTGGTTATCGAAATCCGTCAGGTCCCCAATGACTCAAAGGTATTTGCCAAGGACGTTTTCTAGCTGGAAACATGCCATTGTCTGGCATTTATTAATCAGGTCCTCCTTTCTTAAGCCCGTCGATCATTTGATCGGCGGGCTTTTTATTAAAGAAAAATCAAAAAAATCTGAAATAGTTCTTGCATAGTTAGTTATATAAAGTATTATAACGTCATGGGATGAATGAAGGGTTCATCCAAGTGAGTTAGGAGTAAGGGATGTTCAATTTCGATGAGCCTCGTTACGAGAAGGTTGTGAGCGATGCCCTCGCTCTCCGTCCTCAGATTGAGGCTGCCGTGGACAAGGTCTGCGAGCAGGGTTATTCCAACATCTTCTTCATCGGCTGCGGCGGCACCTGGGCCCACACGCTCCCGATGAAGTATTGGGTCGAGACCACCACGGCCGACGTCGACGTCCACTGCGAGATTGCCGCTGAGTTCCTTGCATGCCCGCCCAAGACCTTCAACAAGGACTCGGTCTGCGTCTTCTCCACCCGTACCGGCACCACCCCCGAGATCATCGAGGCCGCCAAGTTCTGCCAGGAGCAGGGCGCCCGCACGCTGATGTACGTCTCCAACGACAACACCCCGGCCACCGAGTACGCCGACTACAAGTTCTTCAGCTTCGCCGAGGACGACGTCCTGTGCGAGGCCATCTACACCTACCAGATCACGCTGGTCGCCCGCTTCCTCAAGAACGCCGGCGCCTTCCCCAAGTACGACACCTTCATGGAGGAGTTCGGCAACATCGCCCCGTACCTCATCAAGGCCAAGGACGCCCAGGACGAGCGCTGCGCCGCCATGGCCGAGGACTTCAAGGACACCGACTACCACATGGTGATCGGCTCCGGCATGCTCTGGGGCGAGGCCTACGACTACGCCATGTGCATCCTCGAGGAGATGCAGTGGATCAAGACCAAGTCCATCCACGCCGCCGAGTTCTTCCACGGCACCATCGAGCTGTGCGAGGAGGGCACGAGCCTCATCATGCTCTACGGCGAGGACGACACCCGTAAGCTCATGGACCGCGTGGACAACTTCACTCACATGCTCGCTGACGAGAAGGGCGTCCATGTCCGCGTGAACAAGTTCGACACCGCCGAGGTCGAGCTGCCGTTCAGCGACCCCGAGTTCCGCAAGATCGTCTCCCCGATGGTCACCTACACCATCACCGAGCGTCTGAGCTGCCATCTCGAGCACGTCCGTAACCACCCGCTCACCACGCGTCGTTACTATCACCAGATGAACTACTAATCCTCTCAAATTGCTGCGGTTGTCTGCAGGCGAGCTGCGCAGAACGCCTCGCCTGCAGACCTGTTTCTGGGGTTGATCGAAATGGTTGTCCAGTATCTTCTAGTTGCACTGGTCGCATTTATTGCGTCCATGGACGAGCAATTATTTGGCATTACGATGCTTGGTCGTCCGCTGTTTACGAGCCTGTTCGTTGGCTTGATCCTTGGCGATGTCCAGCAGGGCGTTATCGTCGGCGCTGCTTTGGAGTCCATGTTCATGGGCGCCATTATGGTCGGTGCGGCGGTTCCTCCCGAGGTCTATGCTTCCGGCGTGCTTGGCTGCGCGTTTGCCGTCATTACGGGTACGGGCACGGCAACTGCCGTCGCACTCGCCCTTCCCGTCTCCGTCTTCCTTCAGGTGTGGCGTAACTTCTGCTACGCCGTTCCGGGTGCCTTTGCCTGCAAGAAGATTGAGACCGCTCTGGCAAATCGCGATCTTGCCAAGGCGAACCTGTACCATCTGACCGTCGTGCCGCTGTCGATTGGCATTCAGTCTGCACTGCTGGTGTTTTGCTCGCTGTTCTTTGGTGCCGACCTCATCAACAATGCGCTCAACGCGATTCCGCAGTTTGTGATGGACGGCCTCAACGTTGCATCCGGCGTCATGGTCTGCATCGGCTTCGCACTTCTTATTAGGACCATGGGCGATAACAAGCTGCTTCCTTGGCTGTTCCTGGGATTCATTATGGTCATCTACCTCAAGATGGACGTTATCGGCGTCGCCGCAGCTGCCATTTGCGTCGCACTGCTCCTGGCCTTCCGCGAGGGCTCGTCCGGTCCGCAGACGGTTGCTGCAGATGAAGAGGAGGACTTCTAATGGCTACCCAGAACACCGACCTCAAAGAGGCCAAGAAGGACGCGATTATGAGCCCCGATATGTATCGGAGCATGTTCCTTCGCCAGTTTACGAGCCAGTGCTCGCAGTCGTACGACAAGATGATGGCAATGGGCTTCATGTACACCATTCAGAAGCCCCTGCGAAAGATCTATCCCAACGACGACGATTACTATGCGGCGCTCGATCGCCATACCGAGTTCTTTAACATCACGCCTCATGTGCTTCCGTTTGTAGCCGGCCTAACGGTTTCGATGGAAGAGCAGGCGGCTGCCGATAAGAACTTTGACACGTCCTCGATTAACGCCATGAAGGTCGGCCTCATGGGACCGCTTTCCGGCATCGGCGATTCGTTCTACTGGGGTACGTTCCGCGTGGTCGCCGCCGGCATTGGTATTGGCATCGCGTCGACGGGCAACCCGCTCGGCCCCATCGTGTACGCGCTCATCTACTCCGTGATTAACTTTGCAACGCGTATCGTCGCCGCCCATCTGGGATACGACCTGGGAACCAAGTTCCTGCAGCAGTCCGAAGAGAACAACCTTATGTCTCGCATGACGCATGCTGCTGGTGTCCTCGGAATGACCGTTATCGGCGCCATGATTGCGGCGCAGGTCTCGCTGTCCACTGCTTTGACCTTTGATGTGGGTGGTTCGGAGATTGTCCTGCAGGATCTGTTCGATTCGATCTTCCCCGGCCTGCTGCCCTTGCTGGCAACGTTCGCTTGCGTTGCCCTGTACAAAAAGGGTGTCAAGACCATTTGGATTATTATTGGCATCTTCGCGATCTGCATCATCGGAACAGGTTTGGGAGTGTTCGCGGCGGCGTAAAGTTGACTGCTATGCTCGCGCGTTGGATAACTAACTGACCGTTTGAAAACGGGGTTCGGCGTAAGGCCGGCCCCGTTTTTTGTTTGAGGGATTTTCCGACCGTCCAAAAATCCACGCCCATGCATCACTCACGTATCTCTCATCTCTCACTCGTCTCTAATATGAGAGATAACAGAAAGACGAGAGATAAATATGAGAGATAACTGATCAGCAAAGAGACAAGCAATCATGGTATTATCTCAATACTGATTGTTCTACCAGCAAAAACATGTTTAAATGAAACAAATGGCAGATATCTTATCTTTCATCTCTCACTTATCTCTAATATGAGAGATAGCAGAAAGATGAGAGATAATTACGAGAGATAACTGAGAGACGAAGGAAATCTATTCGCGGCATTCTCCGCCGGGCCGAGCGAAAGGACATGCAGATGAACGAAAACGAGCTGACCGGTCTGCTCGAGTCTTTAAGGCGCATGGGCTCGGACGATCTTAACGTCGAGGTCAAGGAGAGCGCCACGACGCTTTCCCGCGACGTATGGGAAACGGTTAGCGCATTCGCGAATACCGCTGGCGGAATTATCGTGCTCGGCGTGAGCGAGCGCGCGGGCTTTGTCCCGGTTGAGAACTTTGAGACCGAGAAGGTGCTCAACCAATTCGTAGCGGGCATGGGTGATGCCGGCGGGCGCGGAAAACTGGCCAATCCGCCCAAATACACCATTGAACGCGTGGAGCTCCAGGGCACCGTGGTTCTGGTCATCACAATTGAGGAGCTCGACCCGTCGAGCAAGCCTTGTTATGTCATAGAGCGGGGCGCTCAAGGCGGCAGCTACAAACGCATCGATGACAAAGATGCCCCGCTTTCGTCGACCGAGGTGCTCGCATTGGCGTCATACGGTCGAGCGACTCCGAGCGATCGCGACGCGGTGGCGGGCGCGGGCGCGGACGATCTCGACGAGACGCTGGTCGACCGTACGATAGATCGGGCTTTCTCGTTGACGCCCCGGGCGATGCGCGGCGCGCCGGACAAACAAACGAAGCTGGAGCGCCTAAATTTCCTTGATTCCCAGGGCAATGTCACCAAGGCTGGACTCCTAGTTGCGGGCACCTACCCTCAGCAGTTTTATCCCAAGCTCTTTATCGACATGGCTGTCTATGCGGGGACCCGGAAAGGCGCGGCGGGGTCGTTGAGGTTCATGGACCGTACGATCTGCGAGGGAACGTTGGGCGAAATGATCTCGGATGCCGTCGCGGCAATCGCCAAGAATTTGCGGCGAACCTCGACGATCCAAGGCGTCTCGCGTGTCGACTCGCTGGAGATTCCCGAGGAGGTTCTGCGCGAGGCAATCGCCAACGCCGTAATCCATCGAGAATACGGGGATCGGTCCTGTGGACAATCGATTGCCGTCGACGTCTTTGACGATCGTGTCGAGGTGACGAATCCTGGCGGCCTTTACGGGGGAAAGACTCGCGAGAACTTGTTTGACGGCAGCTCCCGATGCCGTAACGCGACGCTCGTGAAACTCATGTCGATTGTCCCGCCGCCGGATGGCGCAGGTTCGCCGGCTGAGGGCAATGGCTCGGGCATCCCGATGATGATCGATGCCATGCGCGCGCATGGTCTGGCCGAGCCCCTGTTCTGCCCGGGGTTCGATCGGTTCAAGGTCGTACTTTACCGTTCAAAGATCGAGCCGGTCGATCATGGCGGGGGCTTAATTGTGACGGCACTCAAACACTACGGCGAGCTGGGGACGCGTGAGCTGGCAGAACGCACGGGGCTTACAATTTCCCAGGTAAGGTCGCGCGTCAACGCGCTCATTGCTCAAGGCGAGCTTGAGCCCACGGCGCCGGCGACGAGCCGCAACCGCAAGTATCGACTGTCAGAGCGCGTGGAATAAATGCGCTAGTGGACGAGGCGACCCAATAATCGACCCTCAATTGGCGCCCACTAAGGTAAAGCGGTTGTTGCTCAGTCGACGGTGATGCTAAAGACTCGGCTTACGCTGGCATGGCCCCGAACCCGTCCATCAAGAACAGCCTAAGAACCAGCTTGATGACATATCCCAGTTTGACTTCTGCCGCGTCAAAGACGTGGCGCTCGGCGAGCTCGCTGCAGTATGCATAGATGTCACGGATAAGGTCCGCGCCCGAAAGCGTAAACATGTAGCCTGCGTCTGAAAGCGCATTGGGTGCGGCGGGCAACTTGGCCATGTGGCAGAACGTTTGCAGGTCGGGCGCCATAACATTCTGGTAGTCGAGGTGGCCGTTGGCATCCTGTTCGGCAAGCTCCAATTGGCGCACGAAATCCAGCGCCGCTGCCAGCACAAAGCTCGGCGTAGGCGCGTTGACGTCCTGAGTGGTCGCCACGAGCCTGCCCGCCGCCTGCGTGACAAGCCAAGCGACCTCGCGCTGGCAACGCACGGCCTTGCGCGTAACCGGCTTGATGGACGAAGAAGAAACGCTCCCCTTAGGCGGATTCGAAGCAGCCATAAGACCCTCCCATGAACAATCCGGCCCAACAAGCCCGGATGAAACACGTGCTACATCAGTATACAGGGGAGTGGGGTAGCGGGGTACGAGCGCGCCAGCGGCAAACCGAGAGCATCAACGATGCGCCGATCGCGGAATGAGATCTCGTAATAATTGACTCTCGGTCATATCATTGAGGGGCATGACTCGCGTTCGTATGGTTGTAGGTGCTGGCGATGAACGACATTGACCTTGCTGTTCCGTTGATGGATGGACCAAGCTATGACCGTGCCTGCAGTCTCGTGCCTTCTGAATACGTTGAGGCATGGGAGTGGTTTCTGGGTGAGGAGCAGCGCGGCGGCGTTTGGACCAGCCTTCCGCACCACACCAAGGAAGATAGCCCTCAGTATCAGTATCGTTTGAGAATTGGCTCGGACTTCTTTCCCGTAACGCGGGATTCAGGGATCTTCTGGCCGGGCCAGGATCGGGTGAAGCAAGATCCCAATAAGATCTTTGCGCTTTCGGTCCATAACTCTAAAAAGAGCTTCTACACCGATGTGCCTCCGCTCTATTTGGACGATGGTACGTGGGTCATTAAGTACTCGGTTCAAGCGCCGGGTACCGTTGGTTTTCGAGACCAGAATTACAACCGTAAAATGCTCAACTGCATGGAATGTGGCGTTCCGGTCGGAGTCATATTTGCAACCGAGGTGGGCTACAAGGTGCTCGGCCTTGCGTTTGTTGAGCGGTTCGAGCCCGAAAACGGATGGTTTGTTCTGCACGGTCCTGTTCATAAAGGCGGACCGGACCCTCGTTTTGCACCCGACATGAGTTATCTGAAGCACATGCCCGTCGATATTGAGTTTGCCGGACAGGGTGCGACCGACGACGAAAAGGTCCGCTATGCGTTAAGGCGCGAGCGATTGGGGCAGCAATGGTTCCGCAAGCAGCTCGTTGCCGCCTATGACGGCCGTTGCGCGGTGTCGGACTGCGGCGTCAGCGAAGCTCTGGAGGCTGCACATATCGAGAATTACTCGGGACCCAAATCGCAGGTTGCCAGCAATGGCATTCTGCTTCGGCGCGATCTTCATTCCCTATTTGATGCTCACCTGATTTCGTTTGAGCCTGTTTGCGGCGAATATCGGCTGTGCGGATCGTACCTGCTGGATAAGACCGACTACGCTTCCTTTGCGGGTGCGACGCTAAGGCAGCCGAATGAGCGTCAGTGGCGACCCAATACGGTGTTTCTTGAGGCCCATCGCATTGAGTTCGATCGCTCGGAAAAGAAGCGTGAAAAGGCGGGGCTTCTGCCGTATTAGCGTATTTGGCTTTGGTATTCTTTGACGATCGTGTTGTTTGATCGGATCGCGTGGCGATACAATCTCGCGCACGCCCGCCGGTGCATGCTCTTCCTGTTTTGTATAGCGAGAGGGGAGCGTGTATGAGCTGGCGAGGCGATATTGCGATGGGGAAGTACGGAAAACTGCCGTGTGCCCTTATAGACAACAATATGTTTCCGAGCGTAGAGGTTGATTGCGGGTCGTTTGTCGTCACCTGCCCTTGCTGCGGCTCGCAAATACCGTGTCTCGATATTCGGTTCATCGATGCGCGCGACAGACTCAGCGACGAAGTGAGAAAACAGACAGGCGTTCATATGCCGGTGTATCCGGAGAAATGCCCTGTTTGTGGCCTCGATATCGTGTATGACGCCGGCGACGAGGGATAGGTGATGCGGAGGAGCTGGCTGTGAAGGCTTCTCCGTCTCTACAAATAAACCCCCTCACCGAGTTGCCTGTGGAACTCGGCGTGATGGTCGCGTGCCCAGGTAAAGAGCGCCTGGTCAAAGTCGGTGCGCGTGGTCGGGACGCCAAAGACGCCGGCAACTTCGACGCGTATAAACTCCAGTGCCGGCAGCTTGTTGATGGCAGTGAGGGCAAACGGGGACGAGGGCTCCTCGAACAGATAGCGGCTGCCTTGCAGCGCGTCGCAACTGGTGCACGTGTTGCCGAGCGACGGGGCTTTGGAGGCTCGCGCGCCTACGGGCTTGTAGCCGCAGCGCTTATGAAGGTAGTCGCGGATCTCGCCCGGCACGCAGCCAAGAGCGGGCACGATGGCGAGTGCGTTGGCGTTGGCCGTGTCGATGGCAATGTGCCCGGACTCGTTGGGCGCGTGCGCGATGGCGACGCTCTCGTCGTTATCGGTTCGATAGGGAATGCCGAAGGCCGCGACCGAGGTCTCTTTGTGACACTTCCAGCACTCGCGCTTGCCCAGTACTAGATATATATACGGCGCTGAGGGGTCGGATCGGTCAACACCGGGCAGCCACTCGGCAAAGGGCTCGGGGTTGACGCCGCCGGGTACATACCAGACCTTCTTGGTCCGGTCCCATTTGGCGCCCAGCGCCTTGGCTTCTTCTTTGTGCGAAAAGGGGACATCGAGCTCGGTGCGCATGGCGGCTCCTTGGTGCTGCAGGTGCAAGTGGCCCAAGGATACCGCAGGGCGCAGACATCGCGGCGTTTTGCTGAGAAGTTGCGGTGCGGACTGATTGGTTATGCCGATGGATATATCGGCAAGTAGATGGTCGGCTTTTGGCTAGTTGGGCGGTTGGAACTGCCGGCGGATTTGGCGACATAAAACAAAACAGCCCAGAGGACATAGCCTCTGAGCTGCGAACATTTGGTGGGCGTTAGAAGATTTGAACTTCTGACCTCTTCCGTGTCAGGGAAGCGCTCTCCCCCTGAGCTAAACGCCCGATCAAGGGTACGCAAGCGCGCAAGGGATAATATAACGGAGCCTGAACTCGGTGGCAAGAACATTTTTAAAAATCGCTTACATTGTGGAATTCGGGGGCTTTGTCATATCCATCTCAAAAGTGCCTGCTGCCGCGATTTGGCTGTCGCATAATGCAAGGCCATTGCGGTATCGAGCTATGGAAAGACGCCTGCGGAATTGTCCTACCGATAAGCGGACAAGCCTCCAGCTGGTGACTTCGCCGTGGTAAGGTAAGCCGAATTGTTTCCAGGCTGTTTCGGGGGAGTGGAATGAGCAAAGAGTGTGTCGAGCAGGTCGAAGGCGCAGGGGCTTCGGTGCCGATGACCGATATATCGAACATTGATGTGCCCGAGGGCACCGACGAGCTCAGCCGCAACACCCGTCGCGCCTGGCGCGAGCGCCTTAACGATGCGTCGTCGCGCAAGATGATCACGGGCGTTTTGGCTACGCTGGTGGGCGGTTCGTTTTGGGGCTTCTCGGGCACCAGCGCGAGTTTTTTGTTCGATACCTACCATGTCGATACGCTGTGGCTTATGAGCGTGCGTCAGATTCTCGCCGGCCTGCTCTTTATGGCTGTGGTTGTCACGCGCGACCGCGCACGCCTGGTCAAGCTTTGGACGACGCCCGCTGATCGCAAGCAGCTGCTGCTCTTTACCGCTTTTGGCCTGCTGTTCAACCAGTTTTGCTATCTTTCGGCCGTGCGCCTGACGAACGCCGGAACCGCGACGGTGCTCCAGTGCCTGCAGCTCGTTATCATCATGGGCTACGCCTGCGTGACCGATCGCCGCATGCCGCGTACTCGCGAAGTCATCGGCATTGGCCTGGCTCTGGGTGGAACCTTTTTAATCGCCACCGGCGGCGACCCCACCAGCCTGAATATCTCGCCGCTTGGCCTGGCAGCAGGTCTTATGTGTGCGGTCAGCGCCGCGTGTATGGCGGTGATTCCCGCCAAGATCCTGCCCGAATACGGCAGCCCCATCGTCACGGGCTCGGCAATGCTCACGGCGGGCGTGGTCTCGTGCGTCTTCGTGCAGCCCTGGGCGCATATGCCGGCGCTCGACGCTGCCGGCATCGAGGCGCTCGCGGTGTTCGTGGTTATCGGCTCGTTTTTTGCTTACATGCTCTATATGCAGGGCGTTAAGGACATCGGCTCGGTGCGCGCGAGCCTCATCGGAACTGTGGAGCCGGTTTCGGCGACCATCACCAGTGCCGTTATGCTGGGGACGGTGTTTTTGCCAACCGACCTTATCGGCTTTGCCATGATCATCGTGATGATGTTCCTCACGGTGTAGCTGGCACCGCCGCCAAGACAGAAAAGGTGTTGTGCCGCATTTTCGCCAATTGACGTCCGTGTCTGGAGTTTAGCTGTCGATGCTCAAAATGCCATAAACTAGTAACGTTATGGACTTTTTCATTGCGACTCAATTGCGAGGATTTCTTTATGGCTGGTAATCACTTTAAGGGCAGCGATAGCGGCCGCCCTGCAGTTCCGCCGCGTCCGAACGGGGCTGGTAAGGCCGGCACGCCGGGCGGCGCTGGACAGGGCGGTTCCGGTAAGCGCGTGTCCCCGGGCGAGACGGCGATGTTTACCGCTCTGTACGAGCAGTCTCAAAAGGCAAAAAAGACCGGCCGTGCAAGAGGGAATGTCTTTGCGGGCGGTGCAACCTCCGCGTCGCAGCCGAGCGGGGCTCCTTCGGCACCTGCGAACAGCGCAGGTGCTGCCAACGCCGCGAATGCCGCCGGCAACGTTAATGCCGGCAAGGCCGACAACAATACTCCCTCTGCCGGTGGCGCGGGGCTTACGGGCAACCTTGGCACGATCTACACCGGCGCCTCCGAGACTGGCACGTTCGCCCGCCTGGATGATAGCGGTGCCGAGTTTGCGGGCTCGGGTTCCAAGGAAGATTATTACGATTTTGGCTTGAACTACGGTAGCGACGCTTCGTCGAGTTCGACCTCTGACGGTCTGGTCCGTCATCGCCATCGCAAGGGCGAGCGCAAAAAGCGTCACACCGGCGCCATTATTGCCGCTGTAGTCGCGGTGCTTCTCGTTGCGCTTGGCGCAAGCGGCTTTATGCTGCTTAACTCGGCAAAGACCGTAAAGAGCGAAGCGAAGGAGGCTGTCGAGATCGTCGGTGGCCTTAAGGACAAGGTCACGTCGGGCGATTTTTCGACGCTGCCTGACGACGCGAAGAAGATCGATGAGCTCTGCAACAGCATGAAGGCGGAGACCTCGAGCCCGCTGTGGGCGGCGGCTTCGTTTATCCCGGTGTATGGCAGCGATATCAATGCGGCCCGCACCATGATTGACGCCCTGTCCGATGTCTCGAGCAATGCGCTGGTTCCCATGGCCGATAACCTTTCGCAGGCTACGCCCGGCAAACTGTTCCAGGACGGCATGATTAACGTGTCCGCGCTGCAGGCGGTCGCCGATTCGCTTTCCAGCAGCTCGAAGGTGTTCAAGAGCGCCAACGAGAAGATCCAGGGCATTGGCGATACTCATATTTCTCAGGTGACCGAGCTGGTCGATAAGGCCAAGGACGGCTTTGCCACCCTCAACGGTGCGGTTGACGCGGCGGAGAAGGTCGCCCCCGTCCTTCCCCAGATGCTCGGCGCCAACGGCCAGACGCGCAACTACCTTATGTACGCCATGAACAACGTCGAGATTCGTGCTTGCGGCGGCTTTGGCGGTTCGCAGGGCCTGATTTCGGTCACTGACGGCCAGATGTCGATTGGCGAGTTTGTTCCCCGCATTGGACTCAGCGAGGATGAGGCAGTCGAGAGCGTCGACGAAGAGGATGAGGCGCTGTTCGGCAACCACAGTAACCTGTACAACTCGGGCAATACCTATTCGCCTGATTGGCCCCGCAACTCGCAGCGTGTCGCCGCGCTGTGGAAGTCCCAGTATGGACAGGACGTTGATGGCGTCATCGGTATCGACCCGGTGTTCCTGCAGTATCTGCTGGGCCTGGTCGGTAATGTCTCGCTGCCCGACGGAACGGTTGTCGACGGCACCAACGCGGCGAAGGTTCTCATGCACGATGTGTATTGGAACTATCCGGTCGAGGAATCGGACGGCATCTTTGCGGCTGTTGCCAGCGCCGCCTTCGACAAGATTCTCGGTGGCATCGGTGACGTCGACGTTACAAAGCTTGTCGGTGCATTCGAGCGCGGTGCCGAAGAGGGCCGCCTGATCGCGTGGATGAGAAACGATGATGAGCAGAATGCCATCAAAGAGACGGGCATTGACGCTTCGCTGCCCGATCCGGATGACCCGAGTGCCGATCCCGTTGCCGGCGTTTACTTTAACAACCTGAGCTTCTCCAAGCTCGACTGGTATCTGAACGCCGACACGCAGATTGGCCAGGGCGTGAAGAACGGCGACGGTACGTGCTCCTATCGCATCACCGTTACCCTGACGAACATCATGACGCAGGAGGAGGCTGGCAAGCTGCCCGACTACGTTGCGGCGAGCGCACCCGATGCCGCGCGTGACGACGAGCGTCTGAATGTCTCGTTGTTTGCCCCGACGGGCGGCAACATTACTGATCTGACCGTCGAGGGCACCCAGTTTGGTCTTGGCGCCGCTGCGTGGCATGGAATCCCCTTCTATTCGGGCACCGTTGACCTGCATGCTGGCGAGACGACGACGATCACGTATACGCTGACCACGTCGGCCGAGGCGGGGGACAAGCCGCTTACGCTGCGTCAGACTCCTACATGCCAGGCGGCTCGCGACAGCGCGTCGGCGTAGGGTTTTTCTGGTAGCGCAGATAATCGAGTACCATTTTGGGGCGGACAGGCAATCTGTTCGCCCCTATTTTGTAAGGAGAGCGCATGAAGTACTTTGGCACCGACGGCTTTCGTGGTGAGGCCAACGTTGGGCTGACGGTAGAGCACGCTTATAAGATTGGCCGTTTTGTGGGCTGGTATTACGGCGCCAACCGCAGTGCTAAGGCGCGCGTGATCGTGGGCAAGGACACGCGTCGCTCGAGTTATATGTTCGAGGCGGCGCTGGTGAGCGGCCTGGTCGCGAGCGGTGCGGACGCCTATATGCTGCATGTGATCCCGACGCCGGGCGTGGCGCATCAGACCGTGGAGGGCTGCTTCGATTGCGGCATCATGATCAGCGCAAGCCACAACCCGTTTTGCGATAACGGCATTAAGCTCGTCAACAGCGACGGTTTTAAGATGGACGAGGACGTACTGGAGCTCATCGAGGACTACATCGATGGCAAGAGCGAGGTACCGCTGGCAACGGGCAACCATATCGGCGCCACGGTGGACTACATGCAGGGCCGCAACCGCTATATTGCCTCGCTCATCGCCAGCGCGAACTTTTCGCTGCAGGGCGTCAAGATCGGTATCGACTGCGCCAACGGCTCGGCATCCTCGGTGGCCAAGCCGGTGTTCGACGCACTGGGCGCCGACGTGCGCGTGATCAACGCCGCGCCCGACGGCTTTAACATCAATGTCGACTGCGGCTCTACGCATATTGAGCGCCTGCAGCGCCATGTGGTGGAGCAGGGCCTGGACGTGGGCTTTGCCTATGACGGCGATGCCGATCGCTGCCTGGCCGTGGACGAGCGCGGTCGCGTGGTAGACGGCGATCAGATCCTGTACGTGTGCGGCGTGTATCTGAACAAGCACGGGCGACTCTCGGGCGGTACCGTGGTGCCGACGATTGCCAGCAACTTTGGCCTGGTCAAGTCGCTGGAGCTTGCCGGTCTGAGCGCCGTGACCAGCGGTGTGGGCGACCGTCACGTGTATGCCAAGATGCGCGAGGGCGGCTACAGCCTGGGTGGCGAGCAGACGGGCCATACGATCTTTGGCGATATCGAGCGCACGGGCGACGGCATTATGACCTCGCTGCGCGTGATGGAAGTGATTCGTGCCGAGCGTGAGACGCTCTCGCAGCTCACGGCTCCGTGTAAGCTGCTGCCGCAGGCGCAGGTGGCCGTGCACGTGGCGGACAAGGACGCCGCGCTCGAGAACATGGGCGTGCAGAACGCCATCGCCGAGGCCGAGGCGTCGCTGGCGGGCGAGGGCCGCGTGCTCGTACGCAAGAGCGGAACCGAGTCGGTTATCCGCGTGCTGGCCGAGGCGCCCGACCAAGCATCCGCCGATGCCGCCATGAAGCGCATCGCCGCCGCGCTCGAGGCTTTATAGTTACGCGGTTTTACCAAACCGCGTAACTGCTCGACGCTGCAAACGGCCCCAAGCGGCAATCTGACGTTCAATTTCAAGGGCGCGACCAGAAGGTCAGCGCCCTTTCATTTCACGTCACCTTGCTCGCTTGGGGCCGTTTTCGCTGACGTTGCCAAGACATTAGCGTCAACGAACTAGTCATTGGGTACCTAGTTATTGGGTGAAAAAAGGGGACGCCGCGGATTGGTTCCGCGGCGTCCCCTTTGCGTTGGCGTGTCGGTTATGCCTTACAGCTCGTAGAGCGTGGTGAACTTGTCCTGCAGGTAGCTGCAGTAGTAGCGGGCATCGAACGCCATGCCGCACGCGCCCTTGATGAGCTCCGGCGCGTCCTTGGCGCGGCCCCACTGCCAAATGTGCTCGCCCAGCCAGGCGCGGACGGGTGTCAGGTCGCCGCTCGCACAGGCGCCGTTGAGGTCGACACCGTCGCGGCACATGGCCGGCACAAACATGGCATCGTAGGCGCTGCCCAGCGCATACGTGGGGAAGTAGCCAAACGAGCCGCCGCTCCAGTGCGTATCCTGTAGACAGCCGTGCGTGTCGTCGGGAACGGGAATGCCCAGGTACTCATCCATGAAGCGATTCCAAAGCGCGGGGATGTCCTTGGCCGTGGCCTCGCCGGCAAACAGCATGCGCTCGATCTGGTAGCGCACCATAATATGCAGCGGGTAGGTGAGCTCGTCGGCCTCGGTGCGGATCAGCGACGGCTGTGCGATGTTCACGGCGCGGTAGAGCGTGTCCTCGTCGACGTCGCCGTAGACCTCGGGTGCGTGGCGGCGCAGCACCTCGAGCAGCGGTCCCATAAAGGCACGGCTGCGGCCCACGGTGTTCTCGAAAAAGCGGCTCTGGCTCTCGTGGATGCCCATGGAGGTGCCGCCCTCAAGACAGGTGCGCGCATAGGCGGGATTGACGCCCAGCTCGTACATGGCGTGTCCCGCCTCGTGGATGATGCTGTAGACGTTGGAGATACAATCGTCCTCGTAGATGTGTGTCGCGATGCGCGCGTCGCCCACGGCAAAACCCTCGCTAAACGGGTGCTCGGTAAAGGCAAGCGTGGTGTCGTCCAGGTTCAGGCCGACGAGCTTCATAAGGTCGAAGCTCATGGCGCGCTGGGCGGCCTCGGGCACGCGGGCGTGCAAAAAGTCGGCAGCGGGCTGCTGGCCGCGCTCGCCGATGGCGTGCACGAGCGGCACGACCGTCGCCTTGACCTCATCGCAAAACGCATCGAAGCTCTTGGCGGAAAGGCCGCGCTCGTACTGGTCGAACCAAACGTCGTATGGGTCGCGCTTGGGGTCCATGAGCTCGGCCTGATGCTTAAGCTGGGCGACGATTCTATCCACATAGGGCTCAAAGCTCGCCCAGTCATTGGCCGTCTTGGCCTTGTGCCACACGGCGTCGGCCTCGCAGGTGAGCCTGGTCCAGGCTTCGGCCTCCTCGGTAGGAATAACGCTTGCCTCGCGCTGGTCGCGGCCGAGCACGCGGATCTCGTCGAGCAGCTGCGGGTCGTCTACGTGTCCGCCTGCAACCGTCTCGCGCGCTAACGAGCGTACGAGCTCAACGGACTTCTCGCTGGTCAGTAGCTTGTGATGCTCGCCGGCAAGCGTGCCCATGGCGTCGGCACGGGCGGCAGCACCGTTGGCAGGAGCAATCGTCGCTCCATCGAACTCGGCAATCTTGAGCAGGTACTCGCGAGTCCACAGCTTGCCCTCGAGTTTGCGGAACTTTTTGACGGCTTTGTCGACTTTAGCGGCCTTGACGCCCTTGGCAGCCTTTGCCACGGCGGCCTTGGCCTTCTTATCGAGTTTCTTTCCCATACCGTATCCTTAATCTCGCAGGCCGAGCGCCGCAGACGGGTGCACGGCCAGTTTGCACAGCTACCTCCCTTGTACCCAGCGCGAACAAAACGGAACGCGGCGATGCACACGTAGAATGTGTTATCCTATAGCCCAATGCGTTGACGGAGAGGGTTTTGCCCGCCGCGTCGCCGGCAAGAGAGGGAAGGTCATGGGCTGCAAGCCTTCCTGCGGTGACAAGGGCCAAGCGTTCACTCCCGAGCAGCGACCTCAACGGGCGCGCGGCCAGTGGCAGCAAAGCCTCAGTAGGGAAGCCGTGAGCCTCGCGACAAGAGGCACAGAGTGGGCGCGGCGGGCCAGACATCCGCCGGGTCAAACAAGGTGGTACCGCGGAATTCAACCGTCCTTGGGCAATGCACATGCCCGAGGACGGTTTTTTTGTTACCGAACCGGGCCGCGCATCCGCAGCATCGGGCGGCGTCAGCCGCCCCGGAGCGCGGATACGCGAGAGACGAAAGGGAAGACATGAGTCTGATTGATGATCTGGTCAAACTCGAGGAAGAGGCCAAGGAGCTCGTTGCAGGCGCCGACGACGCCGCCAAGCTCGAGGCTGCACGCGTTGAGCTGCTCGGTCGCAAGGGCCGCATCACCGGCCTGATGCGCATGATGGGCAAGCTCGCCCCCGAGGATCGTCCCGTGATGGGCAAGCGCGCCAACGAGATGCGCCAGCTGATCGAGGGCATGCTCGACGAGCGCACCACCGAGATGAAGGCCGCCGCCCTCAAACACGCACTCGAGCACGATGCCGTCGACATCACGCTGCCGGGCATCCGTCCGCAGATCGGCCACCAGCACCTGATCAAGCAGATCATCGAGGAGGCCGAGGACATCTTCTGCGGCATCGGCTACACCGTCGAGTCCGGCCCCATGGTCGACACCTCCTACTACAACTTCACCGCGCTCAACGCCCCCATGGATCACCCGAGCCGTTCGGCCCGCGATACCTTCTACGTGGTCGACAACAACCCCGGCAGCGTCGCGCACCCCGAGGCTCATGCCCACGGCGAGTCCGACGTGCTGCTGCGCACCCAGACCTCGGGCGTGCAAATCCACACCATGGAGTCGCAAAAGCCGCCCATCTACATGATCTGCCCGGGCACCGTCTATCGTCCCGACACGGCCGACGCCTGCCACCTGCCGCAGTTCAACCAGATCGAAGGCCTGGTCGTCGACGAGGGCATCACCTTTGGCGATCTTAAGGGCACGCTCGACTACTTTGTTAAGTGCATGTTTGGCGAGGACCGCAAGACGCGTTATCGCCCGCATTTCTTCCCCTTCACCGAGCCTTCCTGCGAGGTGGACGTGAGCTGCCACGTGTGCGGCGGCAAGGGCTGCAACTTCTGCAAGCACAGCGGCTGGATCGAGATCCTGGGCTGCGGCATGGTCGACCCCAACGTCCTGATCAACTGTGGCATCGACCCCGAGAAGTACACCGGCTTCGCCTTTGGTATTGGCGCCGAGCGCGTCGCGGCACTGCGCTACGACCTGCCCGACCTCAGAACTCTCATGACGGGTGATATGCGCTTCTTGAATCAGTTCTAGGCTGCGGCTTGCCCAAGCACGGCACCTCGGCGCTCATTCGTCGCTTGCGTACCAAAGTACGCGGCGCTCCTCTTTCGGGCCGATCTGCCGCACTTGGACAACCCTCGCTTTGTAAGGAATGTTCACAAAGTTGAAGTTTCCACCTGCATCTCTTCGCAGGCTTTCAGTATGAAAGGAGAGCTAGATGCGTGTTTCTTACGACTGGCTCAAGACCATGATCGATATTCCGGAGGATCCCAAGACCCTTTCGGACGAATATATCCGTACCGGCACCGAGGTCGAGGCGATCGACACCGTGGGCGAGTCCTTCGACCATGTGGTGACCGCCAAGGTGCTCACCAAGACCCCGCACCCCGATAGCGACCACATGTATGTGTGCTCGGTCGACGTGGGCGACAAGAACCTCGACGCCGACGGCAACCCCGCCCCGCTGCAGATCGTCTGCGGCGCGCAGAACTTCGAGGCCGGTGACCACATCGTCACGGCCATGATCGGCGCTGTCCTGCCCGGCGACGTCAAGATCAAGAAGAGCAAGCTTCGCGGCGTCGTGTCCATGGGCATGAACTGCTCCGCGCGCGAGCTCGGCTTGGGCGGCGACCACTCCGGCATCATGATCCTGCCCGAGGATACGCCCTGCGGCATGCCGTTTGCCGAGTACGTGGGCTCGAGCGACACCGTGCTCGACTGCGAGATCACGCCCAATCGCCCCGACTGCCTGTCCATGATCGGCATGGCCCGCGAAACCGGTGCCATCTTCGACCGCGATTTCCACGTTGAGCTGCCCGCTATCAAGGCGGAGACCGGCCGCGCGACCGACGACGAGCTTTCCGTCGAGATCGCCGACGAGGGCCTGTGCGACCGCTACGTTGCCCGCATCGTGCGCAACGTCAAGGTCGGCCCGTCGCCAGACTGGATGGTCAAGCACCTCAACGCCCTGGGCGTGCGCCCGCACAACAACATCGTCGACATCACCAACTACGTGATGATGCTCACCGGTCAGCCGCTGCACGCCTTTGACCTGGACACCTTTGCCGAGCGCGATGGCCACCGTCGTGTGGTGGTTCGTGCCGCCCAGCAGGACGAGAAGTTCACGACCCTCGACGGCGAGGAGCGCACGCTCGACGCCGGCATGGGCCTCATCACCGACGGCGAGCGCCCCGTGGCGTTGGCCGGCGTTATGGGTGGCATGGATTCCGAGATCGAGGACGATACCGTTGACGTGATGGTCGAGAGTGCCTGCTTCAACGCCGGCCGCACCTCGCACACCAGCCGCGACCTTTCGCTGATCTCCGACGCCTCCATCCGCTTTGAGCGCCAGGTCGACGAGACCGGCTGCGTGGACGTCGCCAATGTGACGTGCGCGCTCATCGAGGAGATCGCCGGCGGCGAGGTTGCTCCCGGCTATGTCGACGTTTTCCCCGCGCCCAAGACCATCGACAGCATTAAGCTGCGCCTGGCCCGCGTGCACGCCATCTGCGGTGCCGACATCGAGCCCGACTTTATCGAGCGCTCGCTCACCCGCCTGGGCTGCACCGTCGAGCGCGACGGCGAGGACTTTATGGTCACGCCGCCGAGCTTCCGTCCCGACCTGCCGCGTGAGATCGACCTGATCGAGGAGGTCCTGCGCCTATGGGGCATGGGTCGCGTCACGGCGACCATTCCGGCTGCCAAGAACCACATCGGCGGTCTGACGCGCGAGCAGAAGCTTACCCGCAAGGTCGGCGAGATCCTGCGCGCCTGTGGCCTCAACGAGACCACGACCTTTGGCTTTGCCGCCCCGGGCGACCTGGAGAAGATCGGCATGTCCACCGAGGGCCGCGGCTGCCCCGTGGTTCTCATGAACCCGCTGGTAGCTGAGCAGACCGAGATGCGTCGTTCGCTGCTGCCGGGCCTGCTGCAGTCCGTGGCCTACAACGAGGCGCACGGTACGCCCAACGTACACCTGTACGAGGTCGGCAGCCTGTTCCACGGTCGCGAGAATGCCAGCCTGCCCAAGGAGACTAAGTCCGTGGCGGGTGTGCTCTCGGGCCAGTGGAGCGAGCAGTCCTGGAACATGAAGTACCGCAAGCTGCGCTTCTTCTTTGGCAAGGGCATCGTCGAGGAGTTGCTCGCCCAGCTGCGCATCGAGAAGGTTCGCTTCCGTCCCGTCGAGGGCGAGGGCTATGCCTTCCTGCAGCCGGGTCGTGCTGCCGAGGTGCTCTCGGGCGGTACCGTGCTGGGCTGGGTTGGCGAGATTCACCCCGAGGCGCGCGAGGCTATGGGCATTGACGAGGTCGTCGTTGCCTTTGAGCTCGACCTGGACAAGCTGATCAAGGGCGCCCGCAACCAGGAGAACTACCGCGAGTTCTCGCAGTATCCGGCTGTTGAGCACGACCTTGCTATCGTGGTCGACAACGCTGTGACCTGCGAGGATCTTGAGCGCCGTATTGCCAGCGCCGGCGGCAAGCTGCTCGAGGGCGTGCGCCTGTTCGACGTCTACCGCGATCCCATCCGCATCGGAGCGGGCAAGAAGTCCATGGCCTTTGCGCTTACGTATCGCTCCGACGACCACACGCTCACCAGCGAAGAGGTCGAGAAGGCGCACCAGAAGATCGTCACCAAGGTGTGCAAGGGCGTAAACGGCGAGGTCCGCGGCTAGGTCCTGCACTGGGGTATGGGTCAGCGGTGGCTGCTGCCGAGTCCTACGTGACCGCTATGCTCGGTATGAGGCACCGTTGAGCCTGCATATATGACACGCGCATTACATAACGGCGTGCTGCTTTGTCGGCAGTGCGCCGTTTTGCTATGATAGCCCGCGTCGTGTTACGAATCTGACATTACGTAACACTGGAAAGGTGATTCAAACGGCGTTGCAATTCCGTGCGCCGATAACCGGGAGGCGTGCATGCACATTCCAGATAATTATCTGTCCCCGCAGACCGATGCCGTCATGGCGGTGGCGATGGTGCCCGTTTGGGTCCACTGCATCAAGAAGGTGCGCGCCACGCTCGATCGCGAGCACATGGCTTTCCTGGGCATCTGCGCCGCGTTCTCCTTCTTGCTCATGATGTTCAACGTGCCGCTGCCTGGCGGCACCACGGGCCACGCCGTCGGCGGCGCGCTCATCGCGCTGCTGCTGGGCCCCGAGGCCGCGGCTATCGCGGTTTCGGTCGCGCTGGCGCTGCAAGCGCTGCTGTTTGGCGACGGCGGCATCCTGTCCTTTGGCGCTAACTGCTTTAACATGGCCTTCGTGTTGCCGTTTGCCGCAGCCATCGTGTTCCGCGCGCTTAACAGCCGTTTGCACGACAAGAGCTGGGGCACCTCGGTTTCGGCCATCGTAAGCGGCTGGGTCGGCCTGTGCCTGGCGGCCCTGTGCGCAGCAATCGAGTTTGGTATTCAGCCGATGCTTTTCACGAATGCTTCGGGCGCTCCGCTGTACTGCCCCTTCCCGTTGTCCGTGGCCATTCCGGCCATGTTGATCCCGCATATGCTGGTTGCCGGCGTAGTCGAGGGCGTGGCGACTGCCGCGCTCTACGGCTTTATCAAGAAGACGGCGCCGGGCGTTATCGTCGGCCCCGAAGCCGCCGATGGACAGCTTACTGCCGAGGGCGCAGCCGCCAAGAAGACCTCGCTGGTCCCCACGCTCATCCTGGTCGCCGTGCTTGTCGTGGCCACGCCGCTGGGCCTGCTGGCCACGGGTGACGCATGGGGCGAGTGGGACGCCGAGGGCGCCGCGACCGCCGTTCAGGAGGCTGGTGACGACAGTCTGCAGACTTCGGTTGGCCTCGATACTCCGACCTTTGCCGATGCCCTGCCCACGGGCGATTATCTGCAGGCCTATTCCGAGGAGCAGGGCCTTGGCTTTGCCGGTCAGGCTGCCATGTATATCCTGTCCGGCGTGATTGGCGTGGCGGTGCTCACCATCGCATTCCGCCTGATCTCGCTGACGGTTAAGGAAAGCGGTGCTCATGGCAATAGCCGAGCTGCCTAGCTGGCTTGCGGCCGAGGAGCGATATGAGCCCGTGGGGGCTCGGCATCGTGTGATGCAAAAGAATGTCCTGCACCTGGCGAACCTGCTTGAGCGGGTTCGCCTGGGTGGAGGCGCGCACGAGGGCGGGTCGATGGTTGACCGCGCCCTTTCTTGCGTTTCGGCTCCGGTGCGCCTGGTGGGGATGTTCGTTTGCGTCCTGTGCGTGTGTCTGACGCAGAGCCCGCTGTACCTGATGCTGATGGCGGCTATCGCGCTGGTGCTGGTCGCGGTGCGCCCCGCGCGCGGGTTGCGCGCGACTTTTGTACCGGCGCTTGGCGCCACGGGGCTTGCGGTGGTTCTGGCGCTGCCTGCCCTGTTGCTGAGCGCGTCTGCCATGGGCGCCATGCTCAAGATCGCGCTCAAGACGTTTATTAATGTGTCGCTGGTGCTGGGTGTTTCGTGGACGCTCACCTGGAGCCGCATGTCGGCGGCGCTCAAAATGCTGCACCTGCCCGACGAGGTTATCTTTACGTTTGATATGGCGCTCAAGCATATTGAGGTGCTGGGACGCACGGCGCACGATCTGTGCGAATCGGTCATGCTGCGCAGCGTCGGTTCCGCGCCTGCGGGTTTTTCGCGCACCGATTCGCTGGCGGGTATCATGGGCATGACGTTTATCAAGGCGATGGAATGCAGCCGCGCGATGGACGAGGCCATGCTGTGTCGCGGCTTCGCCGGCGTGTATCCGGCGCCTGCACGGAGCGGCTTTGGCTGGCGCGATGCGGTTTACGCGGCCGTTGTGGCGTTGCTCGCCGTGTTGTGCGCGGTGCTGTAGCGCGGACGGTCGAACCGTTGATGTGAGTAGGGAAGGGCGACGTTTTGGCAAACGATACGAATAACGCGATGGGTGCGAGCGGTGCTGCCGGCGCCGAGGTCACGCCGCTCATCGAGTTTCGCGACGTGGTGTTTTCCTATGCGGGTCATACGGTGGTCGATGGCGTTTCATTGCAGGTGAACCGTGGAGAGCTCGTTGCTCTGCTTGGTCCTAACGGCTGCGGCAAGACGACGATTATGCGTCTTATCAACGGCCTTGAGCTTGCGGACGCGGGTGCGTACCTGTTCGACGGGCATGCGGTCGATGCGGCGTTTCTAAAGGATTCTGCGGCCGCTCAGCGTTTTCATCAGCGCGTGGGCTTTGTGTTCCAGAATGCCGACGCCCAGCTGTTCTGCGCTACGGTGGGCGAGGAAGTTGCTTTTGGTCCCGCGCAGATGGGGCTGCCGGCAGACGAGCTCGAGCGCCGCGTCCGCGATGCCATGGAGCTATTCCAGGTTGCCGACCTTGCCGACGTCTCTCCCTATCAGCTCTCGGGCGGGCAAAAGAAGCGCGTTGCGCTGGCTGCGGTGGTGTCGATGAACCCGGATATCCTGGTGCTCGACGAGCCTACCAATGGGCTCGACGAGGATTCATGCGACATCGTGGTCAACTTCTTGCTGGCCTACGTCGCGGCGGGTAAGACGGTCTTGATGAGCACACATCACCAGGATTTGGTGCGACGCCTGGGTGCCCGTGCAATCTATATCGATCGATATCACCATGTGGTCGAGGCGCCGGTGTCGTCGTATGGAACCGAGAGCGGCGCTGCGGAATAGTTGCTGCGTAGAGCGTGCGTAGCCGCCTGCGCGGCTTTGCCGTGATGGTATAGTTATCCAGGTTTTTATGGGGGTGGCTATGCCAAGCTGGAACATTCATATCGCTCAGACGGAGCGTTTGCTGGAGCGCACCGGTGCGCTTGCCAATAGCGTGCGCGACCGCAATGCCTTTTTGTTTGGCTGCGTGGTTCCGGATATCTTCGTGGGCTATATGGTCCCTGGCATCGCCGATCCCATCCCATACCGCATTACGCACTTTGCAAAGCCCGAACCTATCCCTAAGCCGCGCGAGAACGAGTTCTGGGATACCTATGTGGCGCCGTTGCTTAAAAGTTCGCCCACCGGTGCGCCAGCCGCGGCGACCTCGATTATCGAGGAGCGCGAGCGACTGAATCGCGTGCACTATCCCCAGCGCTACAGGGATGCTGAGCCGGTTGTCGGTCCCGGCGCTCGTGAGTTCTCGCTTGCGTCCGAAGATGTGGCGCAGTCGTTGCTCGATTTGACACTGGGTGTCTGGTCGCATCTGGTGGCCGATACCGTATGGAATACGCGCGTGAATCAGTACCTGGAGGCGCACGGCGGCAAGCCGTGCGAGGAGTTCCGCATTAAAAAGCAAGGCGACTTTGACTGGTTCGGCAAGACGCTCGGCATTGTTTCGATTCCGCGCGCGACCGATCGCCTGTATACTGCGGCGACGCGTTTTGGGCAGTATCCCATCCATAAGGAGTATGTGCTCAAGACCATCGGCGTTATGCACGAGATCGTGCGCGAAAACCCCGGCGAGCCCGACCATCCGCCATACCGCCTGCTGACCGAGAAATTCTTCGACGCAACGTTTACCGAGGTCATCGAGCTGACCGAGGCGGGTTTTGCCGCCCGTGTCGAATCGCCCGATGTGCCTGCGCTGCCCCTGATTGCTAGCTGCTAGCTGGCCGGCCCGGCAGTGAATAGCTCAACCCAATCGACAAGTAGCTCTTGCCGTAAGGTATCTTCGGCAATGCGTTCCTGTTTGGTCTTTGGGATGTGGGGAAGCCCGGCCTTTTTATGGATGAGCTCGGCTATGTGGTCGAAGCTCTTCTTCTCCTTGATCTGGTCATAGGTAATTTGGATGACGTCGTAGCCCATGCTTGTGAGTGCGGTGGCGCGCTCGGCATCGGAGAGGCTCGCGGCATCGCTGTCGTGGGCAGAGCGGCCTTGGCATTCCAGAATGACGCCCATGCTGTCGGTGGCGCTTTCGATGAGGATATCGGCGTAGCAGCAGGTTTTGTCATACAGCGAACGTGCGGCTTCACTGAGCGGGATGCGCGCGTTGTTGGCGATCTCGATGCCCTGGCCGCCCTCGTCGCGGGGGAGCGAGATAAGCATGGAGGTCTGTACTTCGAAGGGCGAGGCGGCCTGCCCCGTCATGTGCTCGGCCGCCCAGCGCAGTTGTTTGACGCCGCGCAGGCCTGCGGCTTGCTTGGCGAACGCGGCGATATCCGTTGCGGTAAGAAGCGGCGTGCGCTTCCACAAGTTGGTGTCATTGCCCTTGGTGTCGTTAACTCGCTCCCAGCCGCAGTTGGGTGGAATGAACTTAAGCGAAATAGCTTCATCGAGTTGTTGTTGCGTTCGCTCGCAGGGCTTAAACACTGCAAAGGAGCCGCACATCTCGTAGCACGCCATGAGTAACTGGTTGCGTGAGACCTGCGTGGCAAGGCTGAGCAGCGTGAACTCCGGTGAAGTGACATCAAATCCATGTTCAGTCTGCCTAAACGACCCCGGAGGTGGTTCCTGGGTCAGGAGGTGCGACTTGAACAAGCTACGTGATCCGGATTGTGCCCGAGTGAATACAAGCCTGTGAAGCGGTGCGTGAAGCAGGTCTTTTACAACTGCATGACTTCCGAGGCCGCAACATCTGCGATTCATATTGCCAAGGCTAATGGCGGGGTAAAGGCCTAATACCTGCGGCGGGATGCGGAAGTAGTTAAAGGCGGATTGCCCACAAAGCGTCAGGTCCATAATGCCCTCCTGGCCGAAATCATCTCTTTGAAGCGAGTGATGCCAGCGTCAATCCGGAAGTATGCGGCAAAATCTGAACCCTATGAGCAGACCTGGCTTTTGAGGCTAGTTTATCAGGCATTTTGTTGCGAAAAAACAGGGTGTGCTCGGAGGTTCCAGAATTTGCCGCATACTTCCGAAAACGCGGTCGATTTTGACCTTGCTAAAACGATTTAGCAGCGTCGGTCAAGGTGCGGGTTTGCCACCGGGCGAACACTTTTAGCGCTTGGGACTTTATTTTTTGGGCCTCGAAGGGTGGATTACGCACTTTTGGTAAAGAAATGAGTGCGTGTTTTGCCGCGTGCCGGCAATGGCACAGAAAAGGGGCCCGGAAGGCGAAGCCTTCCGGGCCCCTTTGCAATGCAAATCTGCTTGCAAGTGCGATTTAGCGCACCTGAGCGACGTAAGCGACGTTGGTCGAGGAAACCTTGTCCTCGAGCTGGACGCTCATACGGGGATCGCCGGCGGTAGCGACGGTCAAATCGCCAGTCTTGACGTAGCCGAGCTCCTTAGCGGTCTCGATCGCCTTGACGATCGTGCCGTTGACGGTGCCCTGGGTAATCTCTGCCTGGTGCGGGATGACGCCCCAGTACATGATCATCTGCTGGACGGCCCACTCGTGGCGGGAGAACGCGCAGATCGGCATGTTGGGACGGAAGTGCGAGATCAGGCGGGCAGTACGACCAGTGGTCGTCGGCACGGTGATGCACTTGGCGCCAACGGTGGTGGCCATGTTCACAGCGGACATACCCACAACGTTGTTGACGACGCGGGTGCCGTGAGCATCGGCCGGAACCTCGAGCGGAGCGTGGGCCGGGAGGTACTTCTCGGTCTCGAGAGCGATGCTGGCCTGCATCTTGACGGCCTCGACCGGGTACTTACCGGCAGCGGACTCGCCAGAGAGCATAACGGCGTCGGTGCCGTCGTAAATGGCGTTAGCAACGTCGGCAACCTCGGCGCGCGTCGGGCGCGGGTTCTGCTGCATGGAGTCGAGCATCTGCGTAGCGGTGATAACGGGCTTGTAGGCCGCGTTGCACTTGGCGATGATCTCCTTCTGGATGTGCGGAACGAGCTCGGGCTTGATCTCGATGCCCAGGTCGCCACGGGCGACCATGATGCCGTCGGAAGCCTCGAGGATCTCGTCGAAGTTCTCGACGCCCAGGGCGCACTCGATCTTCGGGAAGATCGTCACGTGCTCGCCACCGTTCTCGCGGCAAAGCTCGCGGATGCCGCGGACGGACTCGCCGTCACGGATGAAGGAAGCGGCGATGTAGTCGATGTTCTCGGTCAGGCCAAAGAGGATGTCCTGACGATCGCGCTCGGTGATGGCGGGCAGCGAGATGTTGACGTTGGGCATGTTGACGCCCTTGCGCTCGCCGATCAGGCCGTCGTTCTTAACGACGCAGGTCATGTCCTGGCCGTCGACGGACTCGACCTCGAGGGCAACCAGACCATCATCGATCAGGATAAGGGAGCCCTTCTCGACCTCGGAGGGCAGAGCCAGGTAGTCGAGGGAGATGTGCTCAGAGGTGCCGTGGAAATCCTCGGACGTGGGCTGAGCGGTGACGACGATCTTATCGCCGGTCTTGACGGCAACCTTCTTGCCGTCGACCAGAAGGCCGGTGCGGACCTCGGGGCCCTTGGTGTCGAGCAGGATGCCGACGGGCAGACCGAGCTCCTTGGAAATACGACGGACGCGCTCGATGCGACCGTGGTGCTCGTCGTAGGATCCGTGCGAGAAGTTAAAACGGGCGACGTTCATGCCCGCCTTGATCATCTCGCGGATGGTCTCGTCGCTATCGCAGGCGGGACCCATGGTGCATACAATCTTGGTGCGCTTGTACATTCAGACCTCCATCTGACATCGTCTTGCGCTGATAGATAAACCATAAGAAATAAAACTGAGATGATTATAACGAAATGCCGACCGAATACCCCAAAAAATCGACCGTATGCCGAATTAGAAGTTCATTTTTTGCGAATAAACGGTATATGCAAAAACTTTACCAACCGTTCTAACCGCTGCTATCTGGGCGATATTTCAGTTTGATGATGCACCGAAGAAAAAACGTTTTATCAATGTCGAACATCATACGGTCTGCATCGTTGCACTCGAGCCGTGTTTCCAATTGGAATGTTTTGGCTAGACGCGCCGCTTTGGGGTACCATAGCTCCACTATCAACTGCCGCTCAGCACGGCAGCCTTGATGAGCCCTTGCCCTTCTCCTGGGAATTATGATCGGGCATCAATCTGCTGAGTGGCCCGAATCCCAGGAGGGGACTCTATATGCAAAAGGAATACCTGTCCGCCGCGGCGGAGGTACTCAGCGACCAAGGTGTCGATGAGAACCTCGGCCTGAGCAACGACGAGGCGTCGTCGCGCCTCGCCAAGACAGGCCCTAACAAGCTCGAGGAAGCCGAGAAGACGCCGTTGTGGAAGCGCTTCTTTGAGCAGATGGCCGATCCCATGGTCATCATGCTGATCGTTGCCGCCGTCATCAGTGCACTCACGGGCATGGTCAAGGGCGAGGCGGACTTTGCCGACGTCGCCATCATCATGTTCGTCGTTATCGTCAACTCGGTGCTGGGCGTGGTCCAGGAGGCTAAAAGCGAGGAGGCTCTCGAGGCCCTGCAGGAGATGAGCGCGGCGCAGTCCAAGGTGCTGCGCGACGGCAAGCTCGTGCACCTGCCGAGCGCCGAGCTCGTGCCTGGTGACGTGATCATGCTCGAGGCGGGCGACTCCGTCCCGGCCGACTGCCGCGTGCTCGAGAGCGCCACGATGAAGATCGAAGAGGCTGCACTCACCGGCGAGTCCGTGCCTGTCGAGAAGCATGCCAACGTGATCGAGCTCGCCACCGGCACCGATGACGTGCCGCTCGGCGACCGCAAGAACATGTGCTACATGGGCTCCACCGTGGTGTACGGCCGTGGCCGCGCCGTCGTAGTCGGTACCGGCATGAACACCGAGATGGGTAAGATCGCCGGCGCCCTGGCCGAGGCCAAGGAAGAGCTCACGCCGCTGCAGGTGAAGCTTGCCGAGCTCAGCCGCATCCTCACCATCATGGTTATCGTCATCTGCGTCGTCATCTTTGGCGTTGATATCATCCGCCACGGCGTGGGCAACGTTCTTACCGACCCGACCGCCCTGCTCGATACCTTTATGGTTGCCGTCTCGCTCGCCGTCGCTGCCATCCCCGAGGGCCTGGTCGCCGTCGTGACCATCGTGCTGTCGCTTGGCGTGACCAAGATGGCCAAGCGCCAGGCAATCATCCGCAAGCTCTCTGCCGTCGAGACTCTCGGCTGCACGCAGACCATCTGCTCCGACAAGACCGGTACCCTTACCCAAAACAAGATGACCGTCGTCAAGCACGAGCTCGCCGCGCCTAAGGAGAAGTTCCTGGCCGGCATGGCTCTGTGCTCCGATGCCCAGTGGGACGAGGAGCTGGGCGAGGCCGTGGGCGAGCCGACTGAGTGCGCGCTCGTCAACGACGCCGGCAAGGCGGGCCTCACTGGCCTGACTGCCGAGCACCCGCGCGTGGGCGAGGCCCCGTTCGACTCGGGCCGTAAGATGATGTCCGTGGTCGTCGAGACCCTGGACGGCGAGTATGAGCAGTACACCAAGGGCGCGCCCGACGTGGTGATCGGCCTGTGCACCCATATCTACGACGGCGATAAGGTCGTCCCCCTGACCGAGGAGCGTCGCGCCGAGCTCGTGGCCGCCAACAAGGCCATGGCCGACGAGGCCCTGCGCGTGCTGGCGCTGGCAAGCCGCACCTACACCGAGGTCCCGAGCGACTGCAGCCCCGCTGCGCTCGAGCACGACCTGGTCTTCTGCGGCCTGTCCGGCATGATTGACCCGGTCCGCCCCGAGGTCGCCGACGCCATCCGCGAGGCCCACGATGCCGGTATTCGCACCGTCATGATCACGGGCGACCACATCGACACCGCCGTGGCCATCGCCAAGCAGCTGGGCATCGTCACCGATCGCAACCATGCCATCACCGGTGCCGACCTCGATCGCATGAGCGACGAGGAACTCGACGCGCACATCGAGGACTACGGCGTGTACGCCCGCGTCCAACCCGAGCACAAGACACGCATCGTCGAGGCTTGGAAGTCGCGTGACCAGATCGTGGCCATGACGGGCGACGGCGTCAACGACGCCCCGTCCATCAAGCGCGCCGACATCGGCGTCGGTATGGGCATCACCGGCACCGACGTCACCAAGAACGTTGCCGACATGGTGCTTGCCGACGACAACTTCGCCACCATCATCGGTGCCTGCGAAGAGGGCCGTCGCATCTACGACAACATCCGCAAGGTCATCCAGTTCCTGCTTTCGGCCAACCTTGCCGAGGTGTTCTCGGTGTTTATCGCCACGCTCATCGGCTTTACCATCTTTCAGCCGGTGCAGCTGCTGTGGGTGAACCTGGTCACCGACTGCTTCCCCGCGCTCGCGCTGGGCATGGAGGATGCCGAGGGCGACATCATGAAGCGCAAGCCGCGCAACGCCAAGGACGGCGTCTTTGCCGGACATATGGGTCTGGACTGCGTGGTCCAGGGCCTGATCATCACCGTGCTAGTGCTGGCGAGCTTCTTTGTGGGCGTGTACTTTGACATGGGCTACATCCACATCGCCGATATGATCGCCGGCAATGCCGACGAGGAAGGCGTGATGATGGCGTTCATCACGCTCAACATGGTCGAGATTTTCCACTGCTTCAATATGCGCAGCCGTCGTGCGTCGCTGTTCACCATGAAGAAGCAGAACAAGTGGCTGTGGGCCTCCGCCGCGCTGGCACTGGTGCTGACGGTGATCGTGACCGTGCAGCCGACGCTTGCCGAGATGTTCTTTGGCCCTGTGACGCTTGAGCTCAAGGGCGTTCTTGCCGCTTTGGGCCTGGCCTTCCTGATCATCCCGCTGATGGAGATCTACAAGGCGATCATGCGCGCGGTCGAGAAGGAGTAAGTTAACCTGTCCGGGCCCGCCCCTGCGTGTTTTCTTCTTCGCTGGTCCTCGCGCTTCGCGCTGCGGGATCGCTCAGAAGAAAACACTCCCGGGGTGGGCCCTACGGTATCCTTGCTGGCTTTACTCCCGCGCGGATGAAAAAGGGCTGAGGGAAAGAAGGTGAGCGGCCGAGCAATTGCTCGGCCGCTCGTTTTGAATAAAGGATGTGTCCTTAGGAAACCCCTCCCGGCGGGCGGGCCTTCGGATAGCCTCTCGGGACCATGAGCTGAGGGAAAGTATGTGAGCTGGTCGGGCTTTGCCCGGCCAGCTCTTTTTGATTTAAAATACCTGCTCAGTTGTGATTTGTGGTGCTGGGAGGCGCTTGTGGGCAAGGCTAAGGCTAAAGCGAAGAAAAAGACGACGGGGGCGCGGGCTAAGCGTGACCGTCGTCGGAAGCTTGCGACCGAGGCCCCCGCATCTGCTGAGGAGCTGCTGGCAAGCGTGCCGGGGCTTGACGCGCTGCAGGACGTTCCGGCGTTTGATGACCTGCCGGTCGATGGGGCTCAGCAGGCGGCATTTGACGACTTTTGCGCACATGCTGAGGAGCCCGAGCAGATGCGGCTGGGTGCCGTGGTGCGCTTGGATCGCGGGTTTCCGCTGGTGGCGACTGCCGACGATACCTTCCGCGCCGAGCATGCAGTGGGGTTTGCCAAGTCGCGCGGCGAGGACGAGGTCCTGCTGCCTGCCGTGGGCGACCGTGTGGCGGTGCGCCGCGCTCCCGGGCACGATATGGGCGTGATTGAGTGCGTTCTGCCGCGCCGTACGAGCTTTGAGCGTTGGCGCGGCCGTGCCCGCGGAGAGCGTCAGGTGCTCTGCTCCAACGTGGATAGCGTGCTAATCGTGCAGGCGCTCGGTGCCGGTGAGGTGCTGCTCGACCGCGTGGCGCGCTCGCTGGTGTTGGCGCTCGACTGCGATGCCGAGCCGGTGGTGGTACTCACCAAAGCTGATCGCTGCGATGCCGAGGAGCTCGAGCGCGATCTGGACCGCGTGCGCCGCCTGGTGGGTCCGGACGTGCGCGTGATCGTGACGTCCTCTGCCGAGGGCCGCGGCCTGGACGAGGTCCGTGCTTGCGTGCCTACCGGGAGCTGCGCCATGATTCTGGGCGAGTCGGGCGCCGGCAAGTCGACGCTGCTCAATGCGCTGCTGGGCCACGATACGTTGGCGACCGGCGGTGTGCGCGAACGCGACGACCAGGGCCGTCACACTACCGTCGCGCGCGTGATGGTGGCGCTGCCGGGCGACGCCGGCGTGATCGCCGATGCCCCGGGCCTGCGCAGCTTACCGCTCGTGGGTCACGAGCGGGGTCTGGCGCGCGCCTTCCCCGAGATTGTCGAGGCATCGCGCGCGTGCCGGTTTGGCGATTGCACGCATACCCATGAGCCGGGTTGTGCCGTTCGCGAGGCCGAGGACGCCGGGCAGATCGACAGCCTGCGTTTGGAAACGTTCCAAAACCTGGCGTCATCCATGCGCGTGAGTGCTCAAATGCTCGATCCCGATGTCCATCTGTAATTGATTTTTCCTATGACAGCCGTCTCCCAACTGTTCGGGAGACGGCTTTTTTGCTGCGGAAAAGCCTCGAAACATGCAGTTTGCTGACGTGCTGACCAAAACCTTGCCACGAGCTTGACGGGCTGGTCAGCTTTTGGTCAGCGATTGGTTTGACATCGAAAACCAAGATCGCGATTGCGGCGCTTTGCACTCTGACCGCCCAGACAATGGTGGTACGGGCATTCGCCCGGCACTGCCATGAGAGGAGCGGCCGTGAACAAGAGCAAGCGCATCGCCATCAGTCTGGTCGCGGGCGTGCTCGCTGCTCTGCTCTGCATGGTTTACGGCTCGTCGATCCGCTCGCAAGCCGAACAGGTCCAGGCTGAGACCTTGGCCAAGTACGGTGGCGATCGCGTCGAGGTATGCGTCGCGGCGCGCGATATCGATGTGGGCGAGACCCTCGATGAGACCAATGTCATAACCCAGGAATGGCTGACGAGTCTGCTGCCGCGTGACGCGGCGACCGAGCTGCGCCAGGTGCGCGGCGACGTGACGACTTCGCGTATTCCCAAAAACGCCGTGATCTGCAATGTCTACACCAAGGCCGAGAGCCACAAGCTCGAGGTGCCTAAGGGCAAGGTCGCCGTTTCGGTGGCGGTCGATGCCGAGCACTCGGTCGGCGGTGCTACGGGCGTGGGCAGCTACGTGGATGTGTATGTGCAAAAAGACGGCGTAACCGATCGACTGTGCGGCGCGCACGTGATCGATACCAGTGAGAATTCCGGTGCCACGCGCGAGGGCAAGATCGAATGGGTGACGCTGGCGGCTGACCCCGAAGACGTCAAGGAACTGCTGGGAGCCTCGGGCAAGGGAACGGTCAGCTTGACGATTCCCGCCACGGCGCGCGGCAAAAAGAGCGGAGGCGACGAGTGATGAAGGCGATCTGGCTTGCGTGCTGCGCGTGCGGCGATTACGGGCTGTTGCAGCGGGAAGTCGAGGGCCGTGATGCGGGTGCACAGGTGCTTCGCGTGGGTGACCTGGACGGGCTGGTTTCCATGGCTCGGGCGTTTCCGTCGCGCCGCGGGGCTGCCATCATCGCAGCGTCTCTGTTTGATACCGAAGATGTGCGCAAGACTGTTGCGCGCCTGACGGCCGAAGGCCGCGTGAGTCGCGTGGTCGTCTTGATAGAAGCGCTCGATCCGTCGGATATCGAGGGGTTGTTTCGCGCGGGGGCGACCGAGGTCATCGCTGCGCACAGTATATGCGGCAACGGGCGCGCGGGCGAGGGAGCGGTTGATTCCGATCGGCGCATGACGATTGAGCCCGATGCTTTTGTTGATAGGGAACCCGGGGCGCCTCGCGCTACAAGAGGCCCGCGTGTTGATGATTATGGAAAAGCGGAAGCCGAGCATGGTCGGCGCCCCCGGGACCCCCTTGTATGCGATGACGCTGGAGGGCCGGCGCAGCATGCTGGCGACTCCCCGGCTGTAGATATGGGATACGTGCACGGCGTGAATCTGGCGGATGAACTCGACGAAGTTGAGGGCTTTGCCGGGTGCGGCGAGTTGTCGCTGATGCAGCATGAGCAGATTGCGCAGAACGAGCCTGCCTCGCAGACCGAACAAGCTGACATGCCGGCTTGGACGCAGCGTGTAGTTGCGGCGGGGGAGACGGGGACGCTGTCACCGACGCCCGCCCCGCCGCCTCCGATGCCGCCGGCAGACGCTGCCGCTTCGCCGCATCGAGCTCCGGTCGTCTGCGTCATTTCGGGCTCGGGCGGTTGCGGCAAGTCGACAATCGTTGCCACCATGGCACACGCATCGTCGCTGTTGGGCTTGCGTGCCGCCGTGCTCGACCTGGACCTGATGTTTGGAAACCTTTACGACTTGTTAGGCGTCGATGCTCCGCACGATATGGCGGCACTTATCGAGCCGTCGGCGGCGGGCACGCTCACCGAGCCGGATATCGTGGCCGCATCGATGCGCGTCGCCCCGGGCGTTACGCTCTGGGGTCCCGTCGCGGCGCCCGAGCAAGCCGAGCTCATGGCACGTCCGGTGGAGCTACTGCTCGATGTCCTGCGTCGCGAATCCGACGTGGTCTTTATCGATACCTCGGTCTTTTGGGGCGATGCCGTGGCGGCTGCGGTGGCGGCGAGCGACCGTTGCCTGGTCGTTGGCGATGCGGCGGTGTCGTCCGCGACATCGGCATCGCGCGTCATTGAACTGGCAAGTCGAGTAGGTGTGCCGCGCACGCGCATGAGCGCCGTGTTCAACCGGTTCGGTGCGCGCGGGGCAGACGAGGACGTCGCCATGCGCTTTGAGATTGCCTGTGCGTTGAGCTCCAAGATTCGTATCGCCGATGGCGGGCAGGATCTCGCCGCGCTCATGGCGTTTGGGCGCGCTGACGAGGCAGTGGGGCAGACCAGCGCTTTTGCGACCAGCGTGCGCGAGGCCACGCGCGAGATGCTCGTGGAACTGGGGTGCGCCGTCGGCCCTTGGAGCGATATGGTCGCCGACCGTGCAACGCGCACCGAACGCCCGCGTATCCGCCTTCCCTGGTCGCGCGAGGGTGATTAGCGATGAGCCTGCAAACGAGGATTAAGGCTGCCGGCGCTGCAGCGGCGGCAGCGCCTGTAGATGCGGGGCGTCGCCGCGCGGTGAAACGACGCACTAAGCGCGCCGTGATGGACCGCATGGGTTACGACGAAGTGGCGCGTATCAGCGCCTATGTCGACCCGGTACTTGCCCGCTCGGAATTGCGTCCCGCGGTGGAGGCGGCGCTCAATGTTGAGGAGCCGACCGATCTCGCGACGCCCGAGCGCGAGACCATCATCGACGAGATTTTGGATGACGTGGTGGGCTTGGGGCCGTTGCAGCCGCTCATCGAGGACGACACCGTTACCGAAATCATGATCAACGGCTGCCGCTCGGCTTTCTTTGAACGCGGCGGCGTCTTGCACCCCATCGAGCATGCGTTTGAGGATGATGAGCAGATCCGTGTGCTTATCGACCGCATCATCTCGCCGCTTGGCCGTCGTATCGACGAGCGCAGCCCCATCGTCAACGCCCGCCTCAAAACGGGCTATCGCGTCAACGCGGTGATTCCGCCTGTGGCGATTGACGGACCGATTCTCACCATCCGAAAGTTCTCGGACCGCATCTGCTCGCTGGACGAGCTTGTGGGGCTGGGGTCGCTGCCGCTTTGGTATGCGCAGCTGTTGTCGTGCGCGGTGTCGCTGCGACAGGACCTGGCGGTTGCGGGAGGCACGGGATCTGGTAAGACCACCCTGCTCAACGCGTTGTCATGCGAGATTTCCACCGGCGAGCGCATCGTGACGATCGAGGACTCTGCCGAGCTCAAGTTTGCGCATCATCCGCACGTGGTGCGTCTAGAGGCGCGCGAGGCTTCAATTGAGGGCGAGGGCGCGGTGACGATCCGCGACCTGGTGACCAATGCCCTGCGCATGCGCCCCGACCGCATCGTGGTGGGTGAGGTGCGCGGTGCCGAGTGCTGCGACATGTTGCAGGCCATGAACACGGGCCACGACGGGTCGCTCACCACACTTCATGCGGGCTCAGAACAGGAGACCGTGGTGCGTCTGACGTTGCTTGCACGTTATGGCATCGATCTGCCGAGCGAGCTCATCGAGGAGCAGATTGCCATGGCGCTCGACGGCATCGTGATGTCCGAGCGCCACGCCGATGGCAGGCGTTTCGTCTCCTCGTATTCGGGGGTGCGTCACGCCGCGTCGGGCGGCGTAGAGCTCGAGCGCTATGTGACTTTCGATGCCGCCGAGCGCACCTGGAAGCTTGACCGCGAGCCGCCGTTTATCGCAGAAGGCCTGCGGTCGGGGACGCTCACACAAGAGGAGGTGGACGAATGGAGGTCGCTATGCCCCTCGTCGTAGGGGGTTTGGCAGGGTTTTCTGTTGCGACGGCGTGCGGGGCGGAACCTCGTGTGCCGCAGGTACCGCCGGCGGAGCTGGTGCGTCAGGCGCTCGAGACGGTGGCAGAGAAGCTGCCGCGTGAGCTGGTGGAAAACGATCTGCTGAAAAAGATCGCCCGTTCGTGGGCATCGCTGGCTCCGGCGCGTCGCCTTGGCCTCGCGATCGAGGATGCTTCGGGGCGTTTGGCGTTTCTGCTGCTATCGAGCGGTGTCTGCTGCGTTTTGCTAACGATGGTGTCGTTATCGCCCCTCGGATTTGCCTTGGGACTTGTTGCTCCGTTTGCCGTTGGCGCCGCTCGGGATGGCTTTGAGAGCCGGCGCGAGCAACACGATGCAGAAGAGGCCATGCCCGAGGCGTTTACCGCACTTTCCATGTCGCTTGCCTCGGGACATTCGCTGGCCCAGGGCATGCGCTTTGTGGGCGCTCATGCGCAAGAACCGGTGCATACCGAGTTTTTGCGGGTGGCGGCGGCGATCGATTGCGGCATCTCGGCGACCGATGCGCTCGATGACTTGCTCGTGCGCATCGACGCCCCCGGTCTTTCGCTTGTGACCTTGGCGCTTAAGGTGTCACAGCGCACTGGCGCTCCGCTTGCCGACTTACTGTCTGAGGCGTCGAGCATGGTAGGGGAGCGCATTGAGCTCAAGCGCCGCCTGGATGTCAAGACGTCGCAGGCTCGCATGTCGGCGCATATGGTCGCGGCGATGCCGGCGGGCATGTGCGCGGTGTTGGCGCTGCTTTCGGCAGATTTTCGTCGCGGTCTTGCGACGCCTGCCGGTGCGGGCGCTGTGGTGCTGGGTCTCGCCCTCAACGCCGTTGCCCTGGTGGTTATCCGGCGCATTATGAGGGTGGAGCTATGAGCGTCCCAGTTGTAGTTGCGGCTTGCCTGTGCGCCCTGAGTGTATTTGTCACGACGGGTTTGGATCGGGCGGACGCGCGCAAGATCGCAGGGGCCTGCAAGCGCGAGGCGGTGCTGGTCGCTGCCGCGGGTCGCTCGGTGGTCGATGCCCTGACCGCGCGAGTGAAGGGCGCGGTTGGAGCGGGCGGCCCGGCGCGAGTTTCGCTCGGCGAAGTGTCCGAGATGATCGATGTTGTGCGCTTGGGTCTTTCGGCCGGTCTTTCGTTTGATGCGGCGCTTGAGATTTTCTGCGCCAACCGCCGGTCAGTGCTGGCTCTTCGACTTGAGCGGGCCTGCATGGCGTGGCAGGTGGGCGTGGGCACGCGTGAGGACGAGTTGTTGGCCGCCGCACGCGACCTGGACGTGCGAGCGCTCGAGACCTTTGCCATCACGGTGGGGCAGGCGCTCGCTCTGGGTGCCCCACTTGCCGAGACGCTGGCCGCTCAAAGTCGCGAGATCCGTGCGGCTCATCGCGCCGCGGTCGAGCGCGAGATCGAGCGTGCGCCCGTCAAGCTGCTGATTCCCACCGGCACACTCATCTTGCCGGCGTTGCTTCTGTCCATATTGGGCCCGCTGTTGGGAGCAGGCGGGATGATGTAGGGAGGAATACATGAACACGATGACTGACGTTGCTGGCAAGGTCTGGAGCTGGGCTGTTTGCCAGTCAATTCGCGCTCGCCAGCATGTCGGGGAGCTACTGCAGGAGGAGAGTGCGCAGGGCACCACCGAATACGCCATCTTGGTCGGCGTGCTCGTGGTGATCGCCATCATTGCCATTGTCGCATTTAAGGGCAAGGTCCAAGATCTATGGAACGCTATCAGCGAGGGCATCAACAGCCTGTAGAGGGCGCCCGTCCCGCTGGCGCGTTGCTGGTACTCGCCTGTGCAGTCGTGGCGGTGGCAGTGGCGGTTTGGGGGCTTAACGTAGCACGGCAACAACGTTTAGTAACTGCCACGGATGCGGGTTCGGGCTTAGCTGCGGCGTCTCAAAAAGACGACACGCGAGATGCGGGCGATTCGGATGTCGCTGTCACGGCGCAAACCTTTCTGCGGACGCTCGACAAGCGGTCTGGCACTGCGACGGATTCGCCTGAGGACAACGCGATTGCGGTCCGGCTTGCATGGTCCGAGGACCGACCGATGACCGAGGCAGCGGCGGATATGTTACGCGCCTACCGCGAGGTGCCAACGGCCCAGCTCGCCCTGAGCGGCTATCTCGATATTAAGGGTAGCGTATGGGGCGCCATCGTGCGCGATGGGCGCGGCTGGGTCGATATGGTGACGGTTGCCGCGGATACTGGCGATGCTTCGTGTCGTCTGCGCGCCGTGCGCCTGGTCCCGCAAACAATAAGCTCAAAGGAGGGATCGTGAAATGCATGGTGTTCTGCGTGAAGAGGTTGCCCAAGCAACGGTCGAATACGCCATCGTCACGGTGGCGCTGTTATCGATCGTGCTGGCGATCGCGGGGCTTTGGCGTGCTGGCACCGATGGGCGCTTGGCGGCGCTGGTTGAGCGGGCGGCATCTCATGGCGTTGCCTCGACGTCGGTTATCGACGCCGCTGCGGGCGCTAAGGACATCGCGTTGTATTGATATCGCGCGCGAGGACCGGGCGCAGTCTACGGTCGAGGCCGCTTTTTTGCTGCCGACGTTTCTGACGCTCATCCTTCTCGCACTGCAACCAGTGTGCCTGCTCTATACGCGCGCGGTCATGGAGTCTGCCGCCGCCGAGACCGCGCGGCTCATGACCACGACGACGGCGGAGGACGACGATCTTAAGGAGTTCACCCGCCGCCGGCTTGCCGCAGTGCCCAACGTTTCGATCTTTCATGCCGGCGGGCCGTTGTCGTGGGATATCGAGCTTGGCCGGGCCGGTGCGGGTGGCGTCTCGTCCGTGTCCGTTTCCGGCGAGGTCAAGCCGTTACCTGTGATCGGTGCGTTTGCGCAGGCTATGGGTTGTACCGCCGAGGGCGGCTACGTTGAGCTCAAGGTCGATGTCTCGTATCAATCGCGTCCCGAATGGCTGGAGGGAGATTATGATTCGTGGATTGCTGCATGAGATTAAGCGTTTCTGGTCTAGATGCGTTTTGACGCGCCGTCCGAGCTGCCATCGCAAGCGAGGCGGCTTTATGGGTCGAGCCGGTATCGACCTGTTTATCGAAGACGGTGCCTACACCACGCTTTCCTCTGCGGTGGTCATATTGGTGGTGCTCACGCTGCTGTTTTCGTCGACGGCGGCGATATGGAGCATGTCGCGCGCGGGGGACACCCAGGTGGCTGCCGATAGCGGCGCGCTGGCAGGCGCCAATGTGGTGTCGTCCTATCACACGGCTGCCACGGTGGTGGATGCGAGCATTTTGAGTTTGGGCCTAGCGGGGTTTGCCACGATCGGGACGGGCCTGGTCGCCATCCTCATCCCGGGTGCCGAACCAGTTGCCGGCAATATGGTCGACACCGGGATTGAGATCATTAAAACGCGCAACAAGTTTGCCAAAAGCGCATCGGAAGGCTTACAGAAAATCGAGACGGCTCTGCCGTATCTGATCGCCGCGCGTGCCACGCAGGCGGTGTCGGCGCAGGATACCGATAGTGTGACCTATACCGGTACGGCGCTTGCCGTGCCCAAGACATCCGAGTCGGACTTCGCTGCGCTCGAGGGGTCCGAGATCTCGACCGATGCCATTAAAGGCACATCAGATGATTTGGAGCGTGCGGCCGAGGAGCTGCGGAAGGCTTCTGAGGACACGGCAAAGGCTAAAGAGCGCGCTTGGCTGGCGGATTGTGGTGGGTCGGACAAGGGCTCGGTCAGCAGCTGTTCTTGCATGTGGGAGCGTGCGAAAAGCCTAGCGGATCTCTCTGGTGCTCAAAATCCACATTACGCTTCGAGCGTTACGTGGGAGCCGCAAGTGGCGCTCGATCGCGCGAAGGCCTACTATCGCCAGCGCCTGGCAAATGAGAAACCGCTTGGCGAGGGTCCGGAAAAACAGGCAGATTCTGCTGCACGAAAGGTGTTCTTCGCTTATGCGAGTGAAGAAGTCGAGCGGGCATATATAACTGAAAAGGACGGCAAAGTTTCCGCCCGCATCCCTTTCCTTCCGCGAAATCCAGATGAGGCGCGGACGACTGAACTCTATACCGATGCACGTTGGCCCACGAGTGAAGTAGATAAAGTTACCTATTTGCATTATGGGACTGACTGTCCAAATTACAAAAAAGGAAAGCCGGGTGGGCTGGCATCCGTCGCAGATTTTGACGGTCACGAAACGTGTAGCGAATGCCATTTCGGTGTGTCGTCTTTAGGGTACGTTGCGATTGCAACGACTTCTGTCGAAAGGGGCTTCGAATACCACTTTGACAAGTTCAAAGACGCCCTGGAAGACTACGTTAAATGCCGCAACAAAGAACTCGAACTTGAGCGCCAGACCGAGGATGAGGCCGACCGTGCGGGCAATGCGTTTGACCAGGCCATTAAAGCGCTTTCGGGCGAGCGCCCGCGTATCGCTCCGCCCGGTCGCAACGGCGTGGTCGCCTTTGCGGTTTCGGGTGCCATCTCGAGCCCCGATGAGCTCAACTCTTCGTTTAACACGGCAGTCAGGCTTGGCGATCGCGGTGCTATCTCTGCCGCGGTGCTGGCGCCCGATGAGGCGACGGCGCAAAACAACGTGCTTTCGCGATTTTTCTCGACATTGAAGGAACGCTCGGGCGGCGTTGCCGGCGTGCTCGACGGCGTCATGGATGTTTGGGGACGGCTGCTCGTGGGATACGGTGATATCCAAGGTTCGGCCGACGAACTTATGGACGAGATGATTAAAGACCTAGGAGGGGGCAGCGGTGCGTTGGGCTCCATCGCATCGTGGCTCGGCGATACCGTTTCGGCGTCCGTGGCGGCGCTGGGTTTGGAACCGTGCGACTTGCGCCTGCGAAAGCCGGTGCTGACCGATTCCGCCAACGTCATTAAGAGTCCGGGGTCTGACATTGCTGGTCTCTCTCAAGCGCAAGACAAACTGCGAAGTATTCCGTTGGGCGTGACCGATCCCAAGGCGCTTTGCGAGGCGTTGGAATATCAAGTCGAACGCACCATTAGCGGTACGGTGTTCACGCTTGCGGAGATTCCTCTGCCCGGCGGCGGCTCCATCCCACTCACCGTCGATGTCGCGACACTGGTTGGCGCTCTGGGCGGTGGGTCGTAATGAGTATTCGCATGCGTCTGCGTGAGGAGCGCGCCCAAGCGACGGTGGAGATGGCAGTGGTTACGCCCGTTTTGCTGGTGCTGGCACTCATCGTGTACAACGTCATGATCTTTGCCGGCGCTGTCGCGCGCTTCGACCGCGTGGTGCCCGACATCGTGCTGGCGCACGCTGTGGCGCCGGGCGGGGAGGGTGACGAGAGCTCTGCCGATGCCTCGGCGACGGTTCAGACTCAAATTCTGAATGCCATGGAAGGCTATGACTTGCAGATCGAAGTGTCGAGCGAGCAAGGCGCGGAGGCATCGGATGGTGGCCTGCTCTCCCTATCCGGTACGTTTAGGACCTACACCTGCACCATGCACTATGAGCCGTGGCCGACTTCTCTCAGCATCGCTGGCGTTCCGCTGGGGGCGCCGACAACGTTGTCGCACGAGCGTGCGGTGACGGTCGATCCATGGCGTCCGGGGGTGGTCATGTGACCGCGGTCTCGTCCTACATCGTCTACGCGCGGGCACTCAATAGGCTGGGTTGGACGCCGGCCGAGTTTGTGGTGGCGGAGTCGTTTGTCGTGCGCCTGCGCGGCATGCTGGGACGGCGTCCGGTTGCCGCCAACGGCCTGCCGCTCGTCATGGCGTTTCCACGCTGCTCTTCGGTCCATACGTGTTTTATGGCCTATCCCATCGACATCGCCTTCATCGATCGCGACGGCAATATCCTCGCGCGCTACGAAAACGTCCGCCCTTGGCGCATGTGCTCCTGCCCCGGCGCCTGGGCCGTACTAGAGCGTCCTTCAATCATTGTTTCGACCCCTGCTCTCCAACGCGTGCCGGCTTAAGAATTGGCGACAGTGGACTTTCGTCATACGAAATTGGGTAAGATGGAGGAGAAGATGCATGGATGTTGAGATCCATCCCAACGCTAAAAAGCACCTGACGGAAAAGCAGGTGCTTAGCGCTTGGCTTGCGGTTACTGAGTGCATTCGTCGCGAGTCGAAGGACGAGCCGCCGAGATGGCTTGCGATTGGATGGCTCCCAGACGGACGAAGCTTGGAGCTTGTCGCGGTCGAGCTTGTCCGTGGGTGGCTTATCATTCATGCCTTGTCTCCAGTCCAGAAGAAATTTTGGCAGGAGATTGAACAGGCTCGGCAAAGGGGTCGATGATGGGCAAGACGTATACGGCCGCTAATGGTCAGGTTGTAACGGATGAAATGATTGACGCATGGTGCGAGTCGTACGAGCGCGGAGAGTTTCCGGATGGCGAACACACCGTTGGTGGGATCGTGCATGGACGGCCCCCGCTCTCAGGTGAGGGGACGGCAACGCTGTCGGTCAAGATTCCTCTGGGAATGAAGGAGGCCATTCGTCGACGGGCGGCTGCCGAGGGGATGACGCCAAGTGAGTTTGCCCGTGCGGCTCTGAGTGAAAAACTTCTTGCTGCCGGCTGATGCCTCTGACGTGCCGATTTATAGAACCGAGGCTGTGCTCAAAAACTTTTTTAAAATTCTCGGTTGACCGGAACGCGTCCTTGGTTATACTAGTCAAGCCTTGAAACAAGGCACACCTCAAATGGCTGGGTAGCTCAGTTGGTAGAGCAGAGGACTGAAAATCCTCGTGTCAGGGGTTCGATTCCCTTCCCCGCCACCTTGAATTGACTAGGACCTCTGCAAAGGGGTCCTTTTCTTTTATGTGGACCCGCGGAAAATGCATCCCAGTCTTTTGCGAAAAACGGGACGCGCTTTCCGGCGCTTACTTCCGACGTGCGTGCACATCTCGGCGCGCCATCTCGGGCCCGCTCAGACATTCCTCCCGCTTTTGCGCCACTTTACAGACCGTTCGGTCGTCTGTCCGCACGCGCGGGTATACTCAAAACGATACTTTTCCTATGCAATACGATGCAGGCTCGGCCTGCACGATCCGAAGGGGGCAGTGATGGAGAGGATACTCGGCGTTAATCTCTCTGGCTGGTTTATTCCCGAGCCTTGGGTTACCCCGTCGCTATACGCGGCGACCGGTGCATCCAACGCGGCCGAGCTGCAGGAGGCCATGGGCACCGCCGCCTATAACGAGCGCATGCGCCGTCATTACGAGACGTTTGTGAGCGAGGATGATTTCCGTCGCATGGCGCAGATCGGCCTCAACGCCGTGCGCCTGCCGGTGCCTTGGTATGCCTTTGGCTCACAGGAGTCCGATGCCTCCTACATCTCGGTTGTCGATTACATCGACCGCGCGATTGAGTGGGCTGCCAAGTACAACATTCGCGTGCTGCTTGACCTGGCGACTGTGCCCGGTGGCCAGGGCGATTCCAACGATTCGCCCGCCACGCCGGAGGCTGTTGCCGAGTGGCATTCGTCCACTAACGGCCGCCATGTCGCACTCGACGTGCTCGAGCGCTTGGCCGAGCGTTACGGCGAGGCCGAGAGCCTGCTGGGCATTGAGCTGCTGGATACGCCGCAGATGAGTGTCCGCAAGAGTCTTTTTGCCATGACGGATGGCATTCCGGCTCACTACCTGCGCAATTTCTATCGCGATGCCTACGAGCTCGTCCGTTCGTATATGCCCGAGGATAAGATCGTCGTCTTTTCGTCTTCGGGGCATCCCAGCGAGTGGAAGCATTTTATGCGCGGCGCCAAGTACAAGAACGTCTACATGGACCTTCACCTGTACCATTACCGCGACGAGTATGCGCTCGATATCACGAGCCCCCGCGGGCTGACGACGGCGATTTCGCGCAACAAGCGCGAGCTTAAAGAAGCGATTTCGACTGGGTTCCCCGTGCTGGTGGGCGAATGGTCGGGCGCGGCGATCTTTGCCAACTCGTCGGTTACGCCCGAGGGCCGCAATGCCTACGAGCGCGTGTTTATCGCCAACCAGCTGGCTTCGTTTGCGCCGGCTGCCGGTTGGTTCTTCCAAACGTGGAAGACCGAGAAGCGCATTGCAGCATGGGACGCCCGCGCGGCGCTCGGTACGCTCGAACGCGGCATGATTGAATAGGTTGATATGACGCAAAACAGCGCCCATACGGGCAAACTCTATGTGGTCGGCACGCCCATCGGCAACTTGGGCGACCTGTCCCCGCGCGTTGGCGAGGCGTTTGTCGCCGCCGATGCCATCTGCTGCGAAGACACGCGTGTGACGTCAAAGCTGCTAATGCACCTGGGCATTTCCAAGCCGCTTGTCCGTTGCGACGAGAATGTGATCGCCAGCCGCGCCGCCGGCCTGGTCGACCGTCTGCTGGCGGGGGAGACCCTCGCCTTTGCCTCGGACGCCGGCATGCCGAGCGTGTCCGATCCCGGCCAGGCGCTGGTCGAGGCGGCACGCGAGGCCGATGTGCCCGTAGAAGTTATCCCCGGGCCCTCCGCTTGCGTCACGGCGCTCGTTTCGTCCGGCATTCCCTGCGAGCATTTTTTCTTTGAGGGCTTTTTGGGCCGAAAGCACGGCGACCGCGTGCGCCGTTTGCAGCGCCTTGCCGTGGTGCCCGGCGCACTCATCTTCTACGAGTCTCCACATCGCATCGTGGCGACGCTCGAGGCCGTGGCAGAGGTTTTTCCCCAGCGTGAGGTTGCCGCCTGCCGCGAACTCACCAAGCTGCACGAGGAAGTCTTGCGCGGGCCCGCTGCCCAGCTTGCCGAGGAGCTGCGTACTCGCGGCGAGGTAAAGGGCGAGATTGCGCTGGTCATCGCGCCGCCGAGCGAGGATGAGGAGACCGGTATCGTGTCGGTTGGCGCCGCGGCAGCGGATCCCGACGAGGCCCTGCGCGAGGATATCCGCGCCGCGCTCGAGGAGGGGGAGCCCGCGTCTGCGGTGGCCAAGCGCCTGTCGCAGAAGTACTCGCGCCGTAAGCGCGATGTCTATGCCATGGTGCTCGATATGCAATAGATGGAGGATATCCAGCCCTTGCGCTAGAATCATCCCCTGTATGCAACGTTTTTCTGGAGGACAAACCCCATGGATCAAAGCAAGCCTTCGTTCTTTATCACGACGCCCATCTACTACGTCAACGCCGATCCGCACCTGGGCACGGCTTATTCCACCATCATCGCCGATGTTCAGGCTCGCTATCGCCGCTCCGCCGGCTATAACGTCAAGTTCCTGACCGGCATGGACGAGCACGGCGAGAAGGTCGCCGAGGCCGCAGCCAAGCACAACATGACGCCGCAGGAGTGGACCGACAGCCAGGCTCCGCACTTCAAGGAGCTTTGGAGCAAGCTCGAGATCTCCAACGACGACTTCATCCGCACCACCGAGCCGCGCCAGCATCATGCCGTGCAGTACCTGTGGGAGCGCATGAAGGAGTCCGGTTACCTGTATAAGGGCAGCTACGACGGCTGGTATTGCGTGCCTGACGAGACCTACTTCACTGATACGCAGGTCCAGAAGGGCGACGAGGAGTACGGCAGCGTCGGCCAGCACCTGTGCCCCGACTGCCACCGTCCGCTTGAGCGCGTGCAGGAGGAGTCCTACTTCTTTAAGCTTTCCGCTTTCCAGGACAAGCTGCTCAAGCTTTACGACGAGCACCCCGACTTTGTCGAGCCTGCGTTCCGCATGAACGAGGTTCGCAGCTTTGTCGAGGGCGGCCTCAACGACCTTTCCGTGAGCCGCACGAGCTTTGACTGGGGCATCCAGGTTCCGTTTGACGAGGGCCATGTGACCTATGTATGGTTCGACGCGCTGCTCAACTATATGACGGCCGTCGGCTACGGTGTCGACACCGATGAGGCGCGTGCCGAGCTGGCCTATCGCTGGCCCGCGCAGTTCCACATCGTGGGTAAGGACATTATCCGCTTCCACTGCGTCATTTGGCCCGCCATGCTCATGGCCATTGGCGAGGCCCTGCCCGAGCACGTCTTTGCCCACGGCTTCCTGACCGTGCGCAATGCCGAGACTGGCAAGGCCGAGAAGATGTCCAAGAGCCGCGGCAACGCCATCGCTCCGCAGGACGTTATCGACATGCTGGGCGTCGAGGGCTATCGCTACTACTTCATGACCGACGTCGTCCCCGGTACCGACGGCGCCATCAGCTTCGACCGCATGGAGCAGGTCTACAACGCCGACCTGGCCAACAGCTGGGGCAACCTTATCTCGCGTTCGCTCAACATGAGCGGCAAGTACTTTGACGGTTGCGCGCCCGCCAAGCCCGCATCGTTCGATGCGTTCGACAACCCGTTGGCAAAGATTGCCGATGGCCTGGTCGATCGCTACATGGCCAAGATGGACGTGCTCGATTATGGTGGAGCTAAGGACGAGGTCATGGAGCTCATCCATGCCGCCAACCACTACATCGAGGACTCCGAGCCCTGGGCGCTTGCCAAGGACGAGGCCAAGGCTGACGAGCTGGCGTTTGTGATCTACAACCTGCTCGAGGCCATTCGCATTGCCGCTCACCTGCTGATGCCGCTCATGCCCCAGACTTCTGCCGAGGCCCTGCGCCGCCTGTCCTGCGAGGACGAGGCCGCGAGCGACGACCTCAAGGGCATTTGCGCTTGGGGCCTGCTTGCCGGTGGTCAGCCCGTCGAGAAGGGCGAGCCGCTGTTCCCGCGTCTGGGCTAAGCCGCTGCGCGCCATATCGGCAATTTGCTGTTTAGCTGTAAGGGCATGGCCGCAACGGTCCATGCCCTTTTGCTTTACGATGCAGCCACCATGTTAAGGAGGCAACCATGACAACTTCGCCTTTGGCAAACCCCACGGCAACTAGGGAGCTGCTAGAGGAGTTTGGCCTTTCGACCAAGCATCGCCTGGGCCAGAACTTCCTGATCGACAACCATGTGATCGAACGTATCTGTGAGCTCGCTGAGCTTGCGGGCGATGAGCGCGTGCTCGAGGTCGGCCCGGGTTGCGGCACGCTGACGTTGGCCCTGCTGCAGGAGGCGGCGTGCGTTACGTCGATTGAGGCAGATCCCGAGCTCGAGCCGGTGCTCGATGCTCACGCCGCTGACTATGCCAACTTCCGCTTTATCATGGGCGACGCGCTCAAAGTGACGCCGGAGCAGATTGAGCAGGCCGCCGGTGGTGAACCCACGGTGTTTGTCGCGAACTTGCCCTATAACGTGGCGGCGACAATCATCCTGCAGTTCTTCCAGACGATGCCCGCGCTCAAGCGCGCCGTCGTCATGGTGCAAAAGGAGGTTGCCGATCGTATTGCCGCAACGCCGGGCAACAAGACCTATGGCGGCTACACGACAAAGCTCGGCCTGTATGCGCAGGTTACGGGTCGCTTTGAGGTGCCGCCGCGTTGCTTTATGCCGGCGCCGCACGTGGACTCGGCCGTCGTGCGTATCGACCGTGTTGACGGCGTGGTGCCCGAAGGACTCGACCGCGAGTTTGTGGCCCGCGTGATTGATGCTGCATTTGCTCAGCGTCGCAAGACCATTCGCAACTCCATGAGCGCCAACGGCTTTGCCAAGGACGTGCTCGATGCCGCCTTTGAGGCTTGCGGTATCGCATCCACCACGCGCGCCGAAACGCTTGATGTTGCCGACTTTGTCCGCCTGGCCCAGGAGCTAATCCATGACGCTTAATGCCGAACGCGTGACGTTTACCAAGAAAAAGAAGACGGTTGCTTGTCCCGTGCCCTTGGCGCCGCTTGCCGACACGCATGCGCATCTGCTTTCGTTTTGGGGCAAAGAAGTGCCCGAGACGCTCGTGCGCGCCAAAGCCGCGGGCGTCGACCTGTTGGTGACGATGTTCGACCCCATCGCTGACAAACGCAGCGTGACGGACTATAGCGACTGGCTCGTGCGCGAAATTCTGCCGATGCAGGATATCCCTCAGATCAAGTATCTTGCCGGCGTGCATCCGTATGGCGCGCCGGACTATACCGACGACGTTCACGCACAGGTCGTTGCCGCACTCGATGACCCCTTATGCGCCGGTATTGGCGAAATCGGCCTGGACTACCACATGGACTATGACGACGATATCGCGCCGGCACCCCATAACGTGCAGATTGACTGCATGGCGCGCCAACTCGAGCTTGCCGTGTGCCGTAACGTGCCGGTGGAGCTGCATCTGCGCCACGAGGACACGGACTATGAGCGTACCTCGCACGTGGACGCCTACAACGTGCTTCGTGAGGTGGGCGTGCCCCAGGCCGGTTGTGTGCTGCACTGCTTTGGCGAGGACCGCGCCACGATGGAGCGCTTTGTGGAGCTGGGCTGCTATATCGCCTATGGTGGCGCGGCCACCTTTAAGCGCAACGACGACGTGCGCGAGGCATTTGCGGCAACCCCACTCGATCGAATTTTGTTCGAGACGGATTGCCCGTATATGGCTCCGGAGCCCATCCGCGGTCTTGAATGCGAGCCCGCAATGATCTCCATTACGGCAAACGCGCTGGTTAACGACCGTGTCGATCGCACAGGTGAGGACGCCGAAACAATCGCGCAAGCCGCTTGGGAAAATGCCTGCAAACTTTTTCAAAAATAGTTCTTGCGTTCGCGGTGGCGCTCCGTTATTCTAATTCCTGCACGCGGGCGTGGCGGAATTGGCAGACGCGTACGGTTCAGGTCCGTATGGGGGCAACCCCATGAAGGTTCAAGTCCTTTCGCCCGCACCATTGATTGAAAAGCTCCCAGCAATGGGGGCTTTTTTGTTTTGGGCCCATCGCGGGGACTTGAACCTGCGAAGGAGCGAGCGCCAAGAAAACGCGGAGCGTTTTTAGCGAGCTGGCGAGGACGCCGGCAGGCGGCCGAAGCCGGTGCGGATCCGCGAAGCGGATACGCGGACGTCCTTTCGCCCGCACCATTGATTGAAAGAGCTCCCAGCAATGGGAGCTTTTTTGTTATGGGCCTCTTGTTGATGTCACGTTGCTGCTTCGTGCGGGTATCCTAGTGCCAACGTGTGCCTATCAGAGGAGAGACCATGCTGTTTTCCGGTATCATCGCCGCCCTTACCAGCCTTTTGATTCCCATCATCATTTTGTTGCTACTGCTTCCCAACGCCTGCTATGTCGTTGAGCAGCAGCATGCCGTGATCATCGAGCGTCTGGGCAAGTTTAACCGCATCGTCAACGCGGGCTTCCACATGAAGGTACCCGTGATTGACCGCAAAGCCGCCACGGTGAGTCTGCGCACCATGAAAAACGGTTTTGGCATCGACGTTAAGACCCAGGACAACGTGACCATCGGCCTCGAGGTCTCGGCTCAATATCACGTGAGCTATGACATGGGTGCTGGCCCGGCGGATTCGGGCATCTACAAGAGCTACTACATGCTGCAGGAGCCCGTCGACCAGATGCGTGACTTCATCACCGACGCCCTACGCTCTTCGATTCCCGTCTACACACTCGATGAGGTCTTTGCCAAGAAGGATGACATCGCCAAGGATGTCAACGCTACCGTTTCCGAGCAGATGGCCGCCTACGGCTTCACCCTCGTGTCGACGCTCATCACCAAAATCGCACTGCCGACCGAGGTCGAGAACTCCATGAACGACATCAACGCCGCCCAGCGCAAGCGCGCTGCGGCACAGGAGCTCGCCGAGGCAGACCGCATCAAGCGCGTCACCGAGGCGACCGCCGAGGCCGAGGCTATGGAAAAGGCGGGCGAAGGCATCGCCAACCAGCGCAAGGCGATCGCGCTGGGTATCAAAGATTCGCTCGAGATCATCCAGGAGACGGGTGTCGGCAATGACGAGGCCAACCAACTGTTCATGTTTACGCAGTGGTCCGAGATGATGACGGAGTTCGCTCGCACGGGTAAAACCTCGACGGTCGTGCTGCCGAGTGACTTTTCGCAGTCGGCCTCGATGTTCGAGCAGATGCTGGCTGCCGGTAAGGTTCAGAACGAGTCAAAGGAGTAGGCACGCGTGAAATACACCGTCGTTTGTGTTGGCAAGCTCAAAGAGCGCTTTTGGAAGGACGCGTGCGCTGAGTACACCAAGCGCCTAGGCGCCTATGCCAAGGTTGATATCCGCGAGGTGGCCGATATCGACCCGGCTAAGGCGGGCGGCGTGGATGCCGCGCGCGACAAGGAGGGGGCGGCAATTCTTGCTGCCCTGCCGTCTCGAGCGCATGTGATCCTGCTGGCCATTGAGGGCAAAGAGCGCTCGAGCGAGGAGTTTTCGGCGAGGCTCGACGATCTTATGCTGCGAGGCAGCAGCGACATCGCCTTTGTAATCGGCGGATCGGACGGCGTGAGCGATGACGTGCGCGCCCGCGCCGACGAGATGCTCAGCTTTGGACGCATTACCTTGCCGCATAACCTGGCGCGTGTGGTGCTGCTAGAGCAGATTTACCGTGCCTGCAAGATCAGTCGTGGCGAGCCGTATCACAAATAGGTCGGCAATACGAAACAATGGCGTGGGACAATACCTTTCGTTTTGAGGAATGTGTCTGAAAGGACTATGAGATATGAAGATTGGATTTGTCGGTTTTGGCAATATGGCGAGCGCTATGGCCGATGGCTGGATCGCTGCCGGTGTAGCTGCGAGCGACATGTGCGCCTGTGCGGGTCGCTACGACGCACTGGTTGAGCGCTGCGAGGCGCGCGGCATGGTCGCCTGCCACGATGCCGCCGAGGTTGTCGCCGCATCCGATATCGTGGTCGCTGCGGTCAAACCGTACATGATCGAGAAGATATTCGCCCCGCTCAAGGATGCTCTTGCCAAAAAGGTCGTTCTGTCGGTTGCCTGGACCTGGGACAGTGCCAAGTGGGAGCAAGTCCTGCCGGGCGTCGCGCATATCTCGACGGTGCCCAACACACCGGTTTCGGTGGGCGAGGGCGTCATCGCTTGCGAGAAGGCTTCCACGCTTAGTGATGAGCAGAGCGCAGTGGTGCTTGATCTGCTTGGCAAGCTCGGTGCGGTGGTCGAGCTCGACACGAGCCTGCTGTTTGTGGGCGGCACGGTGGGTGGTTGCGCTCCGGCATTTGTCGCTATGGCAATCGAGGCCCTGGGCGATGCGGCGGTCAAGCACGGTATCCCGCGTGCCGATGCCTATCGCATTGTGAGCCAGATGGTGCTGGGTACGGCAAAGCTGCAGCTTGCAACTGGTCAGCATCCTGCGGCGATGAAGGATGCCGTATGCTCGCCCGGTGGTGCCACCATCAAGGGTGTCGTTGCGCTCGAGGACGCCGGCATGCGCAGCGCCCTGGTCAAGGCAATCGACGCAACTCTCCAGTAAAACCGACCAAAAAAGACAGGTTTATTTTGGCAGGTTTTTCCTGCGGTTTTGTCGTATGTGCGAAAAGCGCCCCGCAACCGGATCGTTACCGGTTGCGGGGCGCTTGCGTTTGCCCAGATAAAACCGACCAAAATAAACCTGTCCCTTTTTGGCAGGTTAGTCCCAGAAGCTGTCTTCCTCATCCTCGGACTTGGGTCCGCGGTCGACGTACATCTTATGGGTACGCTTCTCCATTACAAAGGCAAGAATCGCAAATAACAGGATGCCGCCGGCGAAAAGGATGGCAAAACCGGTGCGGGTGCCAAACAAAAAGGAAAAAACTGCGTCCATTGGGTGCCTTCTTGCGTAGTTGAGTTGGGTCGTAAACGCTCATAAGTATATACTTGCCCATACATGTACAAGGTTGCAACCTAAATGGAATGTATATCGCCGGAGGATCTAATGCTTGATATCAAGTTTGTTCGCGAGAATCCCGATGCCATCGATGTCGCCATGGCTAACCGCCAGACGTCTTGGGATCGCGAGAAGTTCTTTGAGCTCGACGACGAGCGCCGTGCCGTCATCACCGAGGTCGAGGAGCTCCAGGCTACGCGTAATGCCGAGTCCAAGAAGATCGGCGCCCTGATGAAGGAGGGCAAGAAGGACGAGGCCGAGGCTGCCAAGGAGGCCGTGCGCGCCGTCAACGAGAAGATTGACGGTCTGGCCGAGCGTCGTACTGCCCTCGAGCAGGAGCAGTACGACTTCATGGCTCACCTGCCCAACATTCCTTGCGAGGCCACGCCGTACGGCAAGGACGAGGACGAGAACATCGAGCGTCGCCGCTGGGGCACCCCGCGCGAGTTCGACTTCGACTTTAAGCCGCACTGGGATCTGGGCACCGATCTGGACATCCTCGACTTCGAGCGCGGCAACAAGCTCTCCGGCAGCCGTTTTACCGTTCTCGGTGGCGCTGGCGCCCGCCTGGAGCGCGCCCTTATCAACTTCTTCCTCGATACGCACACCAGCCGTGGTTTTAAGGAGTGGTGGCCGCCCATCGTCGTCAAGCGTCAGACCATGTTTGGCACGGGTCAGCTGCCAAAGTTCGAGGACGACGCCTACCACGTCTCGGGCGACAACTTCCTGATCCCCACCGCCGAGGTCGTGCTTACCAACCTGCACGCCGGCGAGGTCCTCGACGCCGACACCCTGCCGCGCCGCTACACCGCCTTCACCCCCTGCTTCCGCGAGGAGGCCGGTTCCGCCGGTCGCGACACCCGCGGCATCATCCGTCAGCACGAGTTCGACAAGGTCGAGATGGTCAAGTTCGCTAAGCCGGAGGAGTCCGACGAGGAGCTCGAGAGCATGACCGCCGAGGCCGAGTACCTGCTGCAGCAGCTTGGCCTTCCGTATCGCGTGATTAGCCTGTGCACCGGCGACTTGGGCTTCTCTGCCCGTCAGACCTACGACGTCGAGGTCTGGCTGCCGAGCTACAACGCCTACAAGGAGATCAGCTCCTGCTCCAACTGCGGCGACTTCCAGGCCCGCCGCGCCAACATCAAGTACCGCGACCCCGAGAACTTCAAGGGCTCGCGTTACCTGCACACCCTTAACGGTTCCGGCCTGCCGGCTGGTCGTACCATGGCTGCCATTCTGGAGAACTACCAGAACGCCGACGGCACCATCACGATCCCCGAGGTTCTGCGTCCTTACATGGGCGGTCTCGAGAAGATCGAGCCGGTCGCGTAACTTGGCTGCATAGGGGATATGCAAGGGCGCTCCTTCGGGGGCGCCCTATTTCGTGCGCAGGTCCATACCATGCCGTGCGGACAGCTCAATAGAAAACACACGAACAACTGTTCTGTATACAGCTATCTACCTGTTATGCTTTTGCTAAATAAGAGCGAGAGAAAGGGGACGCGATGGAGCTGTTTGATGATCGGGTGGTTTTGTTTGAGAGCGACGAGGGTGGGGAGTACCTGCTTGTAACGTGTGAGCCGTCTGGCATGGGTGGCCTGGTGGTTCGACAGACGAGTGAGGGTCCGTTGACACAATGGTGTTTTGAGGAGTCGCCGCATGTGGTCGAGACCTTTGTGACGCACGTGGGGCTTGTGGCGCTGGAGCACTTCTATGGAGTTGGGACTTCCAACCAGGTCGCGCGCATGCTGAGCATCTCGTTTGCCGATTATGATTGTGCCCAGCGGGTGAGATCGCTCCTGAGGGAACTTGATGCCAAGTTTGACGTGATCGAAAAGCCAATCGATCGTACGGGGAACGGCGGTATATGCGGAGCAGCATGACAAAACTGCGTTTCACAAAAAAGTTTGAGATTGAGCTTGACTCCAATAAGCTAAAGTGGTTTTATATGTCTTGCGCTGCGGCGTTACCTCAGCTGGATAGAGGGTCTGACTACGAATCAGAACGTCATAGGTTCGAATCCTATACGCCGCACCAATTGAAATCGAAAGCCTCCGGCAACGGGGGCTTTTCTTTTACGTCGGCACTGCATGGATTCGAACCTCGGTCGAGGCGCGGGCGTAAAGAAAACGCGGAGCGTTTTTAGCCCGCGGGCGAGCACGCCGGAAGGCGGGCGGAGCCGGTGCGGATCCGCGCAGCGGATGCGCGGAATCCTATACGCCGCACCAATCGAACTTAAAGCCTCCGGCAACGGGGGCTTTTCTTTTATGGCAACACCGCATGGATTCGAACCTCGGTCGAGGCGCGAGCATCTTAATCATCACTTCGTAAAATTTTTCCAAATTGTCGCTTGACCCATCGAGGGGTCACGTGCATAATAATCCGTGCGTTGCGGCGTTACCTCAGCTGGATAGAGGGTCTGACTACGAATCAGAACGTCATAGGTTCGAATCCTATACGCCGCACCAATTGAGTTTTAAGCCTCCGGAAACGGGGGCTTTTTTATATCGCGATGCGTCGAAGATCGCATCAAGTGATTAAAATGAGTAAAAATCAAATTCAATAACTTTTTTTGAAAAACGCTTGACGATTATTCAGTCCATGTGCATAATAATCAACAAGTCGCGGCGTTACCTCAGCTGGATAGAGGGTCTGACTACGAATCAGAACGTCATAGGTTCGAATCCTATACGCCGCACCAATTGAAATCGAAAGCCTCCGGCAACGGGGGCTTTTCTTTTACGTCGGCACTGCATGGATTCGAACCTCGGTCGAGGCGCGGGCGTAAAGAAAACGCGGAGCGTTTTTAGCCCGCGGGCGAGCGCGCCGGCAGGCGGGCGAAGCCGGTGCGGATCCGCGCAGCGGATGCGCGGAATCCTATACGCCGCACCATTTGAGATCGAAGCTCCCGGCAACGGGGGCTTTTCTTTTACGTAAGCACCGCATGGATTCGAACCTCGGTCGAGGCGCGGGCGTAAAGAAAACGCGGAGCGTTTTTAGCCCGCGGGCGAGCGCGCCGGCAGGCGGGCGAAGCCGGTGCGGATCCGCGCAGCGGATGCGCGGAATCCTATACGCCGCACCAATTGAACTTGAAGCCTCCGGCAACGGGGGCTTTTCTTTTATGCCGCCGCTGCATGGATTCGAACCTCGGTCGAGGCGCAGGCGTAAAGCGGACTATTTCCTGTCGACTCGTGTAAGATTCCGAGTAGGTGTCGCGGCCCATCCGCGACCACTCCTTCTCTCAACGACCGATCAGGGTGATATTTCGTGGCAGAGCGTCCGACATACAGGCTCAGGTTTCTCGATCCCAAAAAGCGCTTTCCGGCGATGCCCGAGCAGCCTGCGGGGCGCTCATATGGCGTGGTCTGGAAACTCTTTGGCGAGGACCAGCATGAATCTTGTTATGTCGTCGAATTCGTTGGCAAAAGTCATGTGTCGCTTTTGGGCTACGTAAGCGTTTCGGGTGAGGTGTACAAGGTGGACCGCCCCGTCTGCGAGGCTCCGCTGCCCAACGATCCCGACATGGAACTGGTCCTTGACGAGTCGGATTCCAGTATTGGTGAGATTATGGTAAGGGAAGCCAACGGTGCAATGCGCGCGTGTGCGCAAACTGCCGGCTCTCCCGAAGGCCCCATGCGCGAGCAGTCCGACCACGAGACATGGAATTCGACCCGCGCCCTTCCTTACGGCGAGTTCATGGCCTCGATGTTCTTGCGCTACGTGATATTTGCCAACTCCGAAAGCGCTATTGTGAACACGGCGGACGCCGGCGGACTCGACGAGGGTATGCAAAACGTAGTCGACAAGATCAAGCTCGTAAAGTTGCCCGAGCCGGTCGAGGTGTTTTTGGGCTTTAACACGGCACCGCTACCTGACGCTATCGAGACGCTGCTTTACCGCGTTGACCATGCCGAGAATCCGAGCGGTATCGAGCGCTATGCCGCCGCCCTTATGAGCGAAATTGACTTGCCCCGCCTGCGCACCATCGCTGCCAAGTCCGAGATGAGCCTGGCTCGCATTGATCGCTCAAAGATTTTCTATCTCAATTTTGATCGTAGCCTGCTGGACCAGGACGAGATTGACATGCTGCTTGCCGTCGAGTGCCGTCTCAACCGCCTCTCCGGCATCCTTGAGCGCATCGGGGCCGGATTGGTCCCTACGGCATCCTCGCCGAGCCTTGAGGGCTGCGCGCTCTTTGATGCGTGGCATATCGCCAAGACGACCAACGATGTTCCCCGACTGCTCGATACGGCTTCGAGCGATAACCCGTGGGGCAAGCCGGGTACGGTGGCTTGCCAGCCGGGCGGCGAGTGGGACGTGCGCACCCGTTTTGCGCGAATCGTTGAGGCGCTCAACGTGGTCACGCGGCTCGACTATACCTATCGGGCAAACGTTGCCGAGGGGATTATGCTCGTTCGGTTTGGGCAGTCTGTCGTTGATGCCATGCCGCAACGTGAATACGACGCTCAGGATGACGCCTGGCGCGAGCTGGACGAGGACACGCGGGCGATCTGGGCCGCGGAGCACGATGCGCGCGTGGCACTCACGCTTGCGGCAGCGTGTTTTGCCGCGGGCACCTGCATCACGCGCTGCTATGTGCAGATTGCTGCTACCGACAGTGAGCAGGGCGAGCGCGTTGTCGCAACGTATTTCTTTGGGCGTGCGGCCTATCTGGCCGATTGCGTGCCTGTCGCCAAGGATCTTGAGAGCATGGACATGGACGATATGCCGTGCAAGCGTGTGCTTGAGGCGTATGAGTCAACCGCTCCGGAGACGATTGAGCCTGCGGAGGTTCATGCTCGTCCGCGTGATGACCATCGCACGCTGCCGCCGGCGCTGCGCAATCTGCTGCTTGCCGATACGGCTGACGAGTTGGAGGTCATGGAAGAGGACGACGACCCATACGTGGCCCGTGTTGTTGAATTGCGCGAGCAGGCAAAAGTCGACCGTACAGGTGCTTTTGAAGGCTTTTCCCGTCTTGTCGAGGAGTTGGAGGCTAAGTGCGCCGTTGCCGAGCTTTTGGCGACAGGTCCGGTTCAAACGCAGTTTTGCGATAACCAGCTGGTGCGCATGGTGCTACCGGTGTTGGAAGAAGACCGCTCGGTGCGGATCCTTCGTGCGCCCGATGCGCTGTACTTTGCCCAGCACGAGATTTGCAGCTTTTACGCCGAGCAAGAGGACTTTGAACGAGCACTGCCCGAGGTGCGCCATCTTTACGATCTGGCGCGCTCGTCCATGCAATCGCACTTTGCGCTCATCAACGTGCTTGCGCGTCTGGAGCGCTTTGACGAGATTATCGAGGTGGCGCGCCACGGCCTACGTATTGCCAGCGATCGTTCTGCAATTGGCTACCTGTTCTACCGCTTGGCGTTTGCCTATTGGAATTGCGATCAGCTCGACCTGGCGCTGGCTTGTTACCGTCTAGTGCCGCGCGGCGAGGAGTCGGGCAGCAGCGCGCTGGAAGAAATGCAGGGCCTTATGAACGAGATGGGCGTCAGCGAGCCTCCGACGTTCGAGGAAGCGGTCGAGACCATCCACAAGGCTGGACTTGAGTTGCCGCCAGTGTCCGCCGTGACGAATCAGCTGGCAGATGCCGCTGTTCAACTGGTCGACAACGGCTTCTTTTTCCTGGCACGCGGTTGCATCTTCCAAATGTGGCGCACCATGGGCAACGACGAGCTCGGCTCCCTCAACCGCTCGCTGGGGTAGGCGAAGCTTCCAAGGAGGAAAGGATGCTAGGCAATTAGAAAATTTTCTCTTGCCCATCCTTGGCTGTTTGGTTACTATAGAACGGCTGTTACGGAGAGCTGACCGAGAGGCCGAAGGTGCTCGCCTGCTAAGCGAGTATGCCCCAAAAGGGCATCTGGGGTTCGAATCCCCAGCTCTCCGCCAGTACGAATTTGAAAAAGGGTCCCATTTGGGGCCCTTTTTTTGTGCGGAGAAAGGCGACTGGGGATTCGAACCCTCAAAAAAGGAGGCATCCTTTCGGACGCCTCCTTTCAGTGGGCTGATTATTCTTGCACTCTACATCTCAGGAGCCTTGGCGACGGTCTCGCTCTCTGCCGCAAGTGGGCGGTTGTCGATGCGGCGGCCCAGGCGGTCGAGCTTCACAAGGAGCCATTCAATGGGATTCGGCCCTGTGCCTTCCTCGTCGGCAACCAGGTCCATGACGGCGACCTTGGTGCCGTCCTGCTTGAGCGTAACGCTGCCTACCTTGTCGCCAACATGCACCGTGCCCGAAAGGTCATCGTAGCTAACTTTTTCGGTCACTTCGCCGGCGAGTGAGAACACCGTTGTCTGTGCGGCGGGGTCGGCGAGCGTGGCGTCGATCGTCTTGTCCGTCCAATCTGTCTGGCTAATGCGTGCCATAAGCGGGTTGCCGTTGGCGGTCTTTTCCTGCGTGTTGGCGATTGCGACCGTCACCTTGTGACCGTAGTACCAATTGGCAAGGGTGGCGGTATCGGTAAAGCGCTGATCGGTGGTGGTGGAGTTCAAAATAACGGTGTAGATCTCGTCGCCGTCGCGGTTGTAGGCGCTCGTAAAGCAATAGCCCGCGTCGTCGGTGGTGCCGGTCTTGCCACCGATGTTGCCATCTTGACCCAGCAAATAGTTATGCGTGTCCATGGAATGCGAATGGTCGGTGCCGTCGGCGCCCGTGACCTCGATCCAGGAATCCTCGCTCGCTACGACCTCGCGGATCGTGTCGTTTTTCATGGCCTCCTGCATCATCAGCGCTACGTCGTGTGCGGTTGAGTGCATATTGCCAGCCCACTCATCAAAGTCCAGACCATGCGGGTTTTCAAAAAGCGTACCGGTGCAGCCGAGCTTCTTAGCGCGCTCGTTCATGGCCTTCACAAATGTGGCCTCGGCGTCTTTGGTCTTAGGGTCGATCTTCTTGCCCACATATTCGGCGAGAACGATGGCGGCGTCGTTGCCCGAGGGAATCATCAGGCCGCGCAGTGCCTGCTCCACGGTAAGCTCGTCGCCTTCGAGCAAGCCAGCGGTCGAATTACCCACGGTGGCTGCGGCGTTGCTCACCGTGACCTTCTCGTCCATCTTGCAATTCTCGACGGTTAGGATTGCGGTCATGACCTTGGTGATCGAGGCAATCTTGACCTGCTCATCGGCGCCGCGGGCATAGTAGACGGTACCGTCTTTGCCCATGACGAGGGCATTGGTCGCATCGATATCGGGCAGGTTTTCGGCCGTGATGCCGCGCGCATCGGCGGTTTTGCCGCAAACATTGTCGGTCGTGAGCACTTGGGCGCCGGCGACGGTGGGCGCGCCAGCGGCAAGGGCGATAGCGCAGACAAAGCCGGCGGCAAGCTGGGCTGAGCGCTTTGCAAAAGAGGTGAGGGACTTCACGGATTTCGCTTTCGACGGGATGGTCTCTTCTGGAACTAGAGTATATCGTTTGCCGGCGTCGGCGATCATCGCGTGCGTGCGTGGCCCACATCCGCGCCCGAACGGGCACAAGGGTGCTTAAGGCCGACTTAATCACCCACGCTTGTTGTGTGTGGCGTGCGTCGCCTCGGGCATAATGGAGCGCGAGAGGAGCACGCATGAACGAGCGCATACTGGTAGTTGATGACGAGAAGGCCATCGCCGACTTGGTTGGTATCTACCTTACAAAAGAGGGCTTTGATGTCCAGATTGCCTATAGCGGGGCCGATGCTGCCAAGGCAATCTTGGAGCAGGAGTTCGATCTGGCGCTGCTGGATGTCATGCTGCCCGATATCGATGGATTTGAGCTGCTGCGTACGATCCGTTCCAGCCATACCTATCCTGTGATTATGCTGACGGCGCGCGATGCCCAGCAAGACAAGATCGAGGGCCTTTCGCTTGGCGCGGACGATTACGTGGTCAAGCCGTTCCGCCCGCTGGAGCTCATCGCGCGTGTGCACGCTCAGCTTCGCCGCTACACCAGCTACGGTAGCCGTGCGCAGGCGGCCGAGTCGCCGACCATTCAGCTCGACGGCTTGGAGATCAACCGCGATGCTCGTTCCGTGACGGTGGACGGTTCACCGGTACGCCTCACGCCCACCGAGTATTCAATCTTGCTGTATCTGGTCGAGCATCGCGGCAGCGTGGTGGCCGTGGAGGACCTGTTCCGCGCAGTGTGGAACGAGGACTTTATGCCCGGCTCCAACAATACGGTGATGGTACACATTCGCCACCTGCGCGAAAAGATCGGCGATGACGCACAAAAGCCGCGCTTTATCAAAAACGTCTGGGGCGTCGGCTACATCATCGAATAACGCTTTTCGCTTGTGAGGATCTTGATATGACAAAAGACGATAGGCAAGCGTTCGAGGTGCCCGATCGGCTCTTTGAATACGTGAGGTCGGTCGTCGACAACCGCGCGCTTGCAACGGTGCTGCTCTTTTTGCTGAGCCTGCTGCTGATTGGCATCGATAACATCGTCGGAATCTTGGCGGTGCTGCTTGTCGGCTTTTTGCTGATCGATCGATTTGAGATCGTGTGCCGCTGCGTGGTGATTGGCGGCGCCGCGTGGGCCATGACGTTGGCGATTGGCGCCATGGCGCTCGGCGGCATCGAAGGGCCGGTGCTGTTCGATGCCGGCTTTGTATTCAACATGCTTGGCTTTGTGCTGGCGCTTGCCGCGTGCGTGCTGTTCTTGTGTGGCCGCGCCCTGTACTACCAGGGCTACGAGCAGGGCGAGCAGCATGCCGATTGTGTGCTGGCCGCTCGTATTCAAGATCGCCTGATCGATCACCCCGACACCTGGGATAACATCGACGGCGACTTCTTGGAGGTCGAGGGCGCCCTTAACCGCGTGCGTGACCGTGAGCGCAAGGTGCAGCAAGCTCTGCGTGACGAGTCGCATCGCAAGGACGATTTGGTCACGTACTTGGCACATGACCTACGCACCCCGCTTGCCAGTGTGGTGGGCTATCTTTCGCTGCTGCAAGAGGCTCCCGAGCTGCCGGTTGAGCAACGTGCGCACTTTACGGGCGTGGCGCTCGACAAGGCGCACCGGCTCGATACGCTCATCGAAGAGTTCTTCGATATCACGCGCTTTGACTTCCACGATATCGTGCTCACGCGCGGCTATGTTGATCTGGGGTTGCTGCTGGCTCAGGTGGCTGACGAGTTCTATCCCATCCTCAACGAGCAGCATAAGGAAGCCCAAGTTGATATTCGCGAGGACCTGACGGTGCTCGTGGATGGCGACAAAATGGCTCGCGTGTTCAACAACATCATGAAAAACGCTATTGCCTATAGCTATGAGGGCTCGACCATCACGATCGAGGCCAGACGCCGGGACGGCGGTGGCGTGCGCGTGCGCTTTATCAATCAGGGCGATCCCATCCCTGAGGCAAAGCTCAAGGTGATCTTTGAGAAGTTCTATCGCCTGGATGCGGCGCGTGCGACCAATCGCGGCGGCGCTGGACTGGGGCTTGCCATCGCCAAGGAGATCGTATGCGCGCACGGCGGTACCGTTGCATGTGAATCGACGCCCGAACACACGATATTCACCATCGAGCTGCCCGCCGCATAGCCAGTGTGCCCTTACAAACACTTGACAATGCGCTCACGTGCATATGAGCCGCGATTCCTACTATCGATACTGCTGAATTGATATCGATGTGGAGGTATGCGGTATGACGGCTGCTGCGGCTGTGGAGCCCACGGAGCTTGAAGAACTCATGAAAGCGCAGGCCGAGGCCGCGCGCGAGCGCGAGGTTGGGGATGCGACTCGCCCCACGGCAGAGGATCTTGCCGCCTCGCCGACGCGTATCGATGTCGAGGGCCTCGACCTGTTCTATGGCGACCACCATGCGCTCAAGGACGTGAATATCAAGATCCGCGACAAGCAGATCACCTCGTTCATCGGGCCTTCGGGCTGCGGAAAGTCCACGTTGCTGCGCTGCTTTAACCGCATGAACGACGGCATCAAGGATTGCCGCATCGAGGGCAAGATTGCGCTCGATGGTCAAGATATCCTGGGCGACTACGACATCTGCCGCTTGCGCCAGCGCGTGGGCATGGTGTTCCAGCGCCCCAACCCGTTTCCCATGAGCATCTACGACAACGTCGCGTATGGTCCGCGCGGTATGGGTGTGCGCGATCGCGCTGCGCTGGATGAGCTGGTCGAGGACTCCCTTCGTCGCGCTGCGCTATGGGATGAGGTCAAGGACAAGCTCAAAGAGTCGGGTCTGGGTCTTTCAGGCGGCCAGCAGCAGCGTCTGTGCATCGCCCGCGCACTTGCCGTGCAGCCCGACATTCTGCTGATGGACGAGCCGACCTCGGCACTCGACCCTGTGTCGACGCTGGTAGTGGAGCAGCTGGCCTGCGAGCTCAAAGAGACCTGCACGCTCGTGGTCGTTACGCACAATATGCAGCAGGCGGCGCGTATCTCCGATTCGGTCGCATTCTTTTTGCTGGGTGAGCTGGTGGAGCACGCGCCCACCGCGCAACTCTTCAAGAATCCGACCGATCCGCGCACGGCGGATTATTTGACGGGACGTTTTGGCTGATACCATCTAGTAAAGGTACCTTTAGGGTTAAGATGCGGTCATGCCGGCCGCAAAGGGGTTCAACATGATCTATTACGTCGAGGACGATGACAACATCAGGGATTTGACGGTCTATGCACTGCGCAAGCAGGGGATTGAGGCCGAAGGCTTTTCGTGCGACGGTGAGTTTAAGGCTGCCGTGGCGCGACGGGTACCCGATGCCGTCCTGCTCGACATCATGCTGCCCGATACCGATGGCTTGGCGATTATGCGTCGACTGCGTGCCGATCGCCTGACGGCGACGGTGCCCATCATGATGCTTACCGCCAAGGATACCGAGCTCGACAAGGTGATGGCGCTCGATGGCGGTGCCGACGATTACCTGACTAAGCCGTTTTCGCTCATGGAGCTCGCCAGCCGCTGCCGCGCACTGCTGCGTCGCGGCGGCATGGTCAAACAGGCAAGCGATGTGCTCAGCGTGGGCGACATCGTGCTCTCGCCCAGCCATCGTGAGGTGACTGTTGCCGGCGAGTCGCTTAAGCTCACCCTGCGCGAGTTCGACCTGCTCGAGTACCTCATGCGCAAGCCCGGCGTGGTCTTTACCCGCGAGTCGTTGCTGCAGAGCGTGTGGGGCTGGGACTTCGACGGCGGTTCGCGCACCGTTGACGTGCACGTGCAGACGCTTCGCCAAAAACTGGGCGAGCATGCCAGCGCCATCGAGACCGTGCGCGGCGTGGGCTACCGCTTGGCCGAGCCTTCTGCCGGTGATGGTGCCGAAGGTGACGACACCGCGGCCACCGCATCGGAGGAGTAACCCGTGGTCTTCGCCCCCCAGGGAAAACATACGCTGTCGCACCGCGTTTTTGTGACGATCTTTGTCTGCGCCATGGCGGTTATCGTGGCGTTTACGGTGCTGGGTGCGTTCTTTGTGCAAAACACCTTGGCGGATGCCACGAGTGCCAACCTGGCGCAAGAAACCGAGCTCATTGCTGCCGCCCTCGACGAGCAGCAGGAGCCCATCCCGTTCTTGCGTAGCCTCGATCGAGAGGACTTGCGCATCACGCTGATTAACAAGGATGGATCGGTTGCCTACGACAACGAGGCGCCGCCTTCCACACTGCCCAACCATGGCGATCGCCCCGAGGTCATCGAGGCCTTTGAGAGTGGTTCGGGTTCCGCGGAGCGCGCAAGCTCTACGCTCGACGAGATTATGCTGTATCGCGCCGTCGCCCTTGATAACGGCCAGGTTGTCCGCTTGGCGCAGGCCCAGCCTGGCGTTGCGGCGATTTTGCTGTCGATGGTGGCGCCGATGCTGCTTATCGCAGCAGCGGGTGCGGTACTCTCGTTTTTTATGGCGCGCCGCGAGTCCCGTGCCATCATCGCGCCTTTGCAAGAGGTGGATTTGGACCACCCACGCCGTAGCTATGAGCACGCCTATGCCGAGATGGTCCCCATGCTTGAGCGTATTGAGTCGCAGCGCCAGGAGCTCAAGCGCCAAATGGCGGTGCTGGCGGACAACGACCGTATGCGCCGCGAGTTCACGGCGAATATCACCCATGAGCTCAAGACGCCGCTTACGGCGATTTCGGGCTATGCCGAGCTCATCGCAAACGGCATGGTCGAGGGCGAGGGCGACCTGCGCAACTTTGGCGGTCGCATCTATCGTGAGGCGGGCCGCTTGGCAGCGCTTGTCAACGATATCCTTACGCTGTCTAACTTGGACGAGGCCGAGCGTGCAGCTGAGGGCGAGGCGGTGCCCATTGGGTCCACGGAGCCTATTGAGCTCTCACGTGCCATCTACGCGGTCGAGCAGCGTCTTGAACAGGTCGCCCGTCAGGCGAATGTGACGATAAGTCATGAGACCAAGCCTGTGGTCATCGAGGGCGTGTCGCGCTTGATCGACGAGCTCATCTATAATCTGGCAAGCAACGCCATCCGCTACAATCGACCCGGCGGTACGGTTACGCTGCAGTGCGGCACCAACGACGAAGGCCATCCGTTCCTTGCGGTCGCCGACACGGGAATCGGTATCGCGCCTGAAGAACAGGGCAAGGTATTTGAGCGGTTCTATCGCGTGGACAAGAGTAGGTCCAAGGCACGCGGCGGAACCGGTCTGGGGCTTGCCATTGTCAAGCATGCGGCCCTGTATCATCACGCCACGCTCGATCTGTCGAGCGAGTTGGGCGTGGGAACCACCATTACGGTGACGTTTCCCATACAGCAGGACGAGCCATTCGCATAGCGATATAACATAGATATTGATGCAGACGCCGCATTTGACTTTCGGGTGCGGCGTTGTTGTGCAATTTTACGATTGCTTCCGACATTTTTACAGGAGAGCCTGTTTCTTATGTATAGAGTTTGGTCTCGGTAAAAAGATGCGATAACATACGGACAGTTTTGTCAATCCGAACTGGGGAAATGAAAGGCAAGCTGCATGACCCTTCTCGAACTGTTCCAGCTGCTGAAGAAGCACCTTCAGCTGGTCATCACCCTTCCGGTGGTCTGCGCGATCGCCATGGGCATCGTGTCCTTCGTTGCGATGGACAACACCTATACCGCGACGACGAGCATGTACATTCTCGCCAAGACCGACGATAGCGGTCAGATGAGCTACAACGATCTCTCGGCGAGTCAGATGCTTTCCAACGATATCGCCACGCTGCTGGATAGCGATAGCGTTAAGAGCGGCGCAGCCAATGAACTGGGCCTCACCGATCTGGATGACTACAAGGTGTCTGTTTCCTCCGAGACCACCACGCGTGTCATTACGCTTTCGGTTACCGGCACCGATGCCAAGGAGACGGCTAAGGTCGCAAAGGCCATGGCCAGCTCGGTGAGTACGGTCGCTCAGAACGTCGGCGCTGCCCAGAGCATCAACGTTATCGACGAGGCTAAGACCCCCGAAGCCCCCAGCGGTCCCAAGCGTATGCTGTACGTTGCTGTCGCGTTCCTCGCCGGTATCTTTATCGCAGTCGCCTATGTCGTTTTGGCAGACATGCTCAATACCCGCATCCGCGGTGCCGAAGAGGCAGAAGAGCTCCTGGGCATTCCCGTTGTTGGCCGAATTCCGGCTATGAAAGGTGGTAAATAGGCATGGCTAAGGCAAAGAACACCGATAAGCTCGTTGTACAGAATGCCGCCAAGACCCTTCTGGCCAACATCCGCTTTGCGAGCGTGGACGACCCCATTCGCTCCATTACTGTCACGTCCTCGATTCCCAACGAGGGCAAGTCTACGGTTTCCATCAACCTTGCCCAGGCTATCGCCACCAGCGGCAAGTCCGTGCTCCTGGTCGAGGCCGATATGCGCCGCAGGTCCCTTTCCGATATGCTCGGCGTTCGTTCGCGCGGCGGACTCTATGCGGTCCTTTCCGAGCAGATCTCCATTGACCAGGCAATTGTCGAGACGGGTCAGAAGAACTTCTACTTCCTCGATGCCGAGCCGCACATTCCCAATCCTGCTGACATCATCGTCTCTCACCGCTTTGCCAAGCTGGTAAAGGCACTGTCCGCCAAGTTTCAGTACGTCATCTTTGATGCTCCCCCGGTCGGCACCTTCATCGATGCTGCCGAGATCGCAAGTCTGACCGACGGCACGCTGTTCGTGGTGCGCGAGGACTTCACCAAGCGCGAGGAGGCACTCAACGCTATCGGCCAGCTTAAGAAGTCCGAAAAGGTCAAGCTCATCGGTACCGTTATGAACTACTGCGAGACCGAGACCAGCGAGTACTACTACTCCTACTACACCAAGGACGGTAAGAAGGTGAAGAAGGGCTCCGACGATCAGGGGACTTCCAAAAAGGGCATCTTCACCAACCGAGCAAACGTTTAGTTGATTAAGGCTGACCTATGCGTGACATTCATTGCCATATCTTGCCGGGTGTAGACGACGGCGCCGCCGATCTCGATGAGAGCTTGGCGATGCTCGAGGCTGCCAAGCGGGCCGGTGTAACCAGAATCGTTTGCACTCCTCACTGCCGTGATCCCTATTTTGATTACGACAAGATGTGGGATGCCTTTGAGCTGCTGCGTGATAACGCTGACGGTTTTCCGCTCCAGATGGGCTTCGAGGTCAACCATCGAAAGCTCGTTGAGCTTGGTATCGATGCCGCGGAGCACTTGCATTTCGATGGGACCAACGAGTTTCTGCTCGAGCTTTCGACGCATGCCGATGCGTATGCGTTTAGAGAGTACGAGAACACGATTTACGATTTGCAGTGCCGTGGCTACCAGGTGATCATCGCTCATCCTGAGCGCTATCGTGCGGTTCAAAAGGATGTAAGCGTGGCGGAGCGTCTGGTCGATATGGGCTGCAAGCTGCAGGCTTCGGCGGACTTTATTGCCGGCGGTCGCTTTGGTCGCGAGAAAAAGCCGGCACAGCGCCTGTTCGATCAGAACCTGTACAGCTTCATCGCGAGCGATGCCCATAACGTGGGTCATTACGACTGCCTGGCGAAGGCTCGCGCGAAGTTTAGCGTGCGTGGAGCCCATTTTCGCTAAAATCTGTCCCTAACGTTCGCATTGAATGAAGGGGCAGCCATGGATATCCAACTTAAGACGGGATGCTTTGATGACGCGGCGCTGGTGCGCCGCGTCGTTTTTATGGACGAGCAGGGCTACGAGAATGAGTTCGACGCTATCGACGAGGATCCGAACTGCATTCATGTGACGCTCTATGCAGACGGCGAGCTTGCCGGTTGCTCGCGCGTGTTTCCCGAAGAGCTTGAGCGCGCGGCAGATTCAGAGGCTCCGGTTTCGCCGGCGTGCGACTTGGACGAAGGCGTCGCAGCGGGGGAGACCTATATTATGGGGCGCGTGGCTGTGCTGCCGAGCATGCGCCGTCGCGGTCTGGCGAGCAAGATCGTCGAGGCCAGTGATGCCGCCGCGTGTGATGCCGGTGCCAAGCTCATAAAACTGCATGCGCAGGAATACGTGCTGCCGCTCTATGCAAAGGCGGGCTACACGCAAATTGCCCCGGTAGATTACGAAGACGAGGGCCAACCCCATGTCTGGATGGCCAAGCGCGTAGATGGCAGATAGGGACGTTCCTTTTCTGCCGGCGGTTGGGGACACTCCTTGGCAATTGACGCATTGGAGCGCTTAGACATACAGTTTTTCGATTCCGTATGTATATATGCGCGCTAATGGGTTATAAAATCTAAGTCTGAATATAGCAGGTCTGCGATTCGGCTCGGGCGACCGGGCCGTTTTTGCGGACGGGGGTAGCGCGAAAGGACTGCACATGCGTCAATTTAAGACCGAGAGCAAAAAACTGCTCGACCTCATGATCAACTCCATCTACACCAATAAGGAAATCTTCCTGCGCGAGCTTATCTCTAACGCGAGCGACGCCGTCGACAAGCTCAACTTTAAGAGCCTGCAGGACCCGAGCGTTAAGCTCGACCAAGGTGACCTTGCCATCCGCGTCTCTTTCGACAAGGATGCCCGCACCATCACGATCTCGGATAACGGCATTGGCATGACCGCCGAGGAGCTCGAGCGCAATCTGGGCACCATCGCCCATTCCGGCTCCGAGGAGTTTAAGACCGAGAACGCCGAGCAGCAGGGTTCGGATGTCGACATCATCGGCCAGTTTGGCGTGGGCTTCTACTCGGCTTTTATGGTCGCTAGCCATGTGAAGGTCGTCAGCCGCGCCTACGGCGAGGATGTCGCCCATGTGTGGGAATCCGACGGTCTTGAGGGCTACACCATCGAGGACGGCGAGCGTGCCGAGCACGGTACCGATGTCATCCTGACGCTGCGCGAGAACGAGAAGCTCGATGCCGACGGCGAGGCCGAGACCTACGATCGCTTCCTGACCGAGTGGGGCCTCAAGAGCCTAATTCAGCAGTACAGTAACTATGTGCGTTACCCGATCCAGATGATGGTGTCCAAGAGCCGCCAGAAGCCCAAGCCCGAGGATGCTGGCGATGACTACACGCCCGAGTACGAGGACTATCAGGAGCTCGAGACCGTCAATTCCATGACACCGATCTGGAAGAAGCGCAGCTCCGATGTCGAGCAGAAGGACTACGACGAGTTCTACAAGTCCACGTTCCACGACTTTGACGATCCTGCGCGCACCATCAGCTTCCATGCCGAGGGCACGCTCGAGTACGATGCCCTGCTGTTTGTGCCGGGCCGCGCGCCGTTCGATCTGTACAGCAAGGATTACGAGAAGGGTCTGGCACTCTACAGCTCCAACGTCCTGATCATGGAGAAGTGCGACGACCTGCTGCCCGACTACTACAACTTTGTCCGCGGCGTCGTGGATTCCGCCGATGTGTCGCTCAACATCTCGCGTGAGACGCTGCAGCAGAACCGTCAGCTCAAGGCCATCGCCAAGCGTGTGGAAAAGAAGATCACCGCCGACCTTGAGGATATGCGTGACAACGACCGCGAGGCCTACGAGAAGTTCTTTGAGAACTTTGGCCGCGGTCTTAAGTACGGCATCTACTCGAGCTATGGCATGAAGGCCGATGAGCTCGCCGATCTGTTGCTGTTCTGGTCTGCCAAGGAACAGAAGATGATTACCCTGGCCGAGTATGCCAAGGGCATGCCCGAGGATCAGAAGGCCATCTACTACGCCGCCGGCGACTCGCGTGAGCGCTTGGCCAAGATGCCCGTGGTAAAGGGCGTGCTCGACCGCGGCTATGACGTGCTGCTGCTGACGCAGGACGTGGATGAGTTCACGTTCCAGGCTATGCGTGAGTACGTTGCCGCCGATATGCCCAAGATCTACGAGGACGATGCCGCCCGCGAGGCTGCCGAGAAGGCCGTGGCCGATGGTGCCGAGCCCGAGGTTGAGGATCGTCACCTGGAGCTCAAGAACGTCGCAACCGGTGATCTTGACCTGGCGACCGAGGACGAGAAAAAGGAGGCCGAGGACGCCACCAAGGAGAACGAGGACCTCTTTAACGCCATGAAGGAGGCACTCGGCGACAAGGTCGAGAAGGTTGCCGTCTCTGCGCGCCTGACCGATGCTCCCGCGTGCATCACCACCGAGGGCCCGCTTTCGCTCGAGATGGAGAAGGTGCTCCAGAAGGGTCCCGAGGGCGCGCCCGACGGTATGCCCAAGAGCCAGCGCGTGCTCGAGCTCAACGCCAAGCACCCGGTCTTTTCCAAGCTCGTCGCCGCTCAGAAGGCGGGCGACGCCGACAAGATCAAGCAGTACTCCGGTTTGCTCTATGACCAGGCCCTGCTGGTCGAGGGCATTCTGCCCGAGGACCCCGTTGCCTTCGCAGCAGCTGTTTGCAACTTGATGTAGTTAGGTATTTACGCGGTTTTACCAAACCGCGTAACGGCTCGACGCTGCCCTCAGTTCCGCCGTTCTAACGAACGGCGGACCAGTCGACGCTGCGCGGGCGCCAGAGCGACAACTTGTCATTCAAAGAGGACGGCATGACCAGAAGGTCTATGCCGCCCTCTTTTCATGCCAATTTGTTCGCTCTGGCGCCCGCTCGCTGGCATTGCCAAAACATCGACGTTGCCGTGGTCCTAAGTAGTCATTGGGGACGTTCTTGTTTGACTAGTCGTTTAAGAACGTCCCCGATGACTATTTGAATTGCTAATTTGTGCGGGTTGTGGTTTTGTGACCTGCTGAAATTTAGGATACTGTACATCTGTACGTTAACTCATCTTCGTAGTATATTGCTACCCGCAAAACTCAACACCATTGTGCTTTGAGACGTTAAAGCGCCTACTACAATGGTTGTCGATAGTACGATTCGATTTAACGACAGGATGGATGGTCCAAGCGTGAGTCTCGGCAGCAAACTATCCAATGCAAAGGTGTCCTTTGCGATATTTAAGCGCGACATTAAGCGACTGCTTGTGAACCCCGTCGCCCTGGTGGTTACCCTAGGCGTGTGCGTTATTCCCTCGCTGTATGCCTGGTATAACATCGTGGCAAACTGGGATCCGTATGGAAACACCCAAGGCATCAAGATTGCTATCGCCAACAACGATCGAGGCACCCAAAACGACTTGGTGGGTGAGCTCAACGCTGGCGACAAAGTGGTCGACCAGCTCAAGGAGAATCATCAGTTGGGCTGGACGTTCGTCGACTCGACGGCCGATGCCAAGGAGGGCGTCGAGAGCGGCGAGTACTATGCCGCTATCGTGATTCCCAAGAACTTCTCGGATAACCTGGTTTCGATGCTCGACGGCAACTACCATCAGCCCAAGCTCACGTACTACGTCAATGAGAAGAAGAGCGCCATTGCGCCCAAGGTTACCGATACCGGTGCAAACACCATCGAGGAGCAGATCAACTCGGAATTTGTCTCTACGGTAGGCAAGACTGTTGCCGGTATCGCCAAGGATGCCGGTGTCGATTTAAAGGACAAGGCAACCCAGACTCAGGACTCGCTGGCAAGTTCGGTGTCCGAGGCTTCCGACACCTTGGGCGAGGTGCGCGATTCGATTGGCGATATGAATGCCGCCATCGATAAGACGAGTGGCGCTATCGCCTCGGCTGATGCGGCACTTGCCGGCTTGCAAGGCCAGGCACCGTCGCTGACGCAGGCGATCTCCCAGGGCAACGACCTGCTGAGCGAAGCTCGCACCACGGCGGGCAACTCCATCACCTCGCTCTCCAAGGCGCTCTCGGAAGGCAGCCTTGCGCTCACCAAGACGTCGGCCTCTGCGAACGCTGCCATCGGCAAGCTGACGGGCGCGGTCACATCTACGACCACCCGTATCGACAACTCGCTCGAGTCTCTTCAAGCGACGATCGACCACAATAAGGCCGTTATCGGGCACTTGGAGATTCTCGCCAATGACACGTCGACAGGTTCCGAGGAAATTGACGCGCGCATTGTATCGACCATCGATTTGCTTCGAGAGCAGAATGAAAAGCTTCAGAGCATCAAGGACGGTCTGTCCGCGCAGTCGAGCGCCATGGCGAATGACGCAGCGGCTGTTTCGGGTGCCAGTGACGCTATCAATAACGCAATTCATACCGGTGCGACCAACCTTGGCCAAGCCCAGACGGACTTGGGCCAAAACGCGCTGCCGAAGGCCTCGAGCGCGCTCGACTCTTTTGCTGCCGTTTCGGGCGACCTGACCGGTATCGTCTCGGGTATGACACCTACACTTGCAAATGCGCGCGGCACGTTGGCGCAGCTTAGCGCTACGCTCGGCCAGGCCAAGACCACGCTGTCCCAGACCGATTCCTCGCTTGCCAAGGTCCAGGACAAGCTTGCAACCGCCGCCAATGACATCGCGGCGCTGCAGACCTCCGAGTCCATGGGCGAGCTGGCCGATCTGATGGGCGTCGATGTCAATGACGTGGCAGATTTCATGGCGTCTCCGGTTGAGTTGACGTCCAAGTCAATCTATCCGGTCAAGAGCTTTGGCTCGGGCATCGCTCCCTTCTACACCAATCTGGCGCTTTGGGTGGGCGGCTATGTGCTCATCGCCATTTACAAGCTCGAGGTCGACCGTGAAGGTGTTGGCAGCTTTACGGCGCGCCAAGGCTACTTTGGCCGCTGGTTGCTCATGGTGATCCTGGGCGCATTGCAGGCCATCATCGTTACGGTGGGTGATCTGGTTATTGGCGTACAGTGCGTCAACCCGTTGCTGTTCGTGCTGGGCGGCATCGCCATCTCGTTCACCTACGTCAATATCATCTATGCGCTGTCCACCACGTTTAAGCATATCGGCAAGGCTATCGGCGTCATTCTCGTCATCGTGCAGATCCCGGGTTCGTCGGGCATGTACCCCATCGAGATGATGCCCGGCTTCTTCCAGTGGCTGCACCCGCTGCTGCCCTTTACCTACGGCATCAATCTGCTGCGCGAGACGGTCGGCGGTATGTATTCGTTCAACTACCTGTTTAACCTGTGCATTCTGGGCGTGTTCTTGATCGTGGCGCTCTTTATCGGCCTGCAGCTGCGTCCGCTGCTGCTCAACCTTAACCTGCTCTTTGATAAACAGCTTTCCACGACCGGTATGATGATTTGCGAGTCCAACGACCTGCCGCGCCAGCGCTACTCGCTGCGCACGGCCATGCGTGTCATGCTCGATTCCGATTCGTACCGTCGCGAACTGCTCGATCATGCGGTCGCCTTTGAACATCGCTACCCGTACTACATCAAGGGCGGTTTTGCCGCCGTGGTGGGCGTTCAGGTCCTGCTCTTTGTCCTGTCGACGGTTCTCGATATCGACAATAACGGCAAGATCATCCTGCTTGTTATTTGGATCATCTCGGTTATTGCCATCTGCGGCTGGCTTATCAATATCGAATATATCCGAGCGAGCCTCAATACCCAGATGCGCATCTCGGCGCTTTCGGATGAGGACCTGCGTCGCGAGATGCGCGAACACACGGCCGCCATTCCTGCCGCCCGCCACATGTTTGGCCTCAACGCCAGCGAGCGTGGTGCCAAGGGCGGCGATCAGTCCACGGGCCGCTTGCCGCATATAGGCTCGCACCATAAATCTCAGGGCAGCGACAGCACAGCCACAAATGATGGAGATACCACCGCGCTTGGCAAGCACTCCAAAGGAGGTGAGGCATAAATGAAGAACATCCTGCATCTGTTTAAGCGCGATGTCCAAAACGTGTCTCGCTCCGTGATCGGCTTGGTTGTCGTGATGGGCCTCATTATCGTGCCGTGTCTGTACGCGTGGTTTAACATCGCCGGCAGCTGGGATCCGTACGGCAACACCGGCAATCTTAAGATCGCCGTAGTCAACACCGATGAGGGTTACGAGAGCGATTTGATCCCCGTCGAGGTTAACGTGGGCGAAAACGTGACCGCCACCCTACGCGGCAACGAGAGCTTCGATTGGGTTGTGCTCAACAATCGCGAAAAGGCTATCGAGGGCGTTAAGTCGGGCGCGTACTATGCTGCCGTCGTTATCCCCAAAACGTTTAGCGCTGACATGATGACGCTTTTCTCGACCGACGTGAAGCATGCCGATATCGAGTTCTACGAGAATCAGAAGGCCAACGCCATTGCGCAGATCGTGACCGAGAAGGGTTCGAGCGCCGTCCAGAGCCAGGTTAACAAAACTTTTACCGAGACCATTACGACGATCGGTCTTAAGACGGTGTCCAGCCTGCTCGATTACATGAGCACCGACCAGGTGGGTAACTTTATCGCCAACCTGTCCTCGACGCTCGGCGATTCGATTGAGGACCTGCGAGACGTTCGGGCAAATGCTTCGTCGCTGGCGGGCATTTTGAGCTCCACGTCCGATTCGCTGACGTCGGCGAGCGGCATGCTCAAGCAGACGGGCACGGTCGATGAGTCAACGAAGCAGCTGATGGAGCATGTCAAAAGCGGTATTAGCGATTCCAAGGAAGCGCTGAAGGACGCCAACGACGCCATCAATGCCGCGATTGACGGAAGCGCGGGCTCGTTTGACAACGTGTCCGCCGAGCTTGCGAAGGCATTTGATGCCGCGAATCAACATGTCTACCTTACGGTGTCCCAGCTCAACGATGCCGCGGCGGCGCTCAACACGCGTGCCGACGATATCGACGCCACGGCCGACCAGCTCCGCAGCTTTGCCGATCAGGTGACTGACGAAAAACTCCAGGACAGCCTCAAGTCTGTGGCAACATCGCTGAGCAGGATTGCTGTGGAGTATCGCAACAACGCCAAGGACTTGACGGCCACCGCGAAGTCTCTCTCTGACAGCATGGCAGAGGTTAATAAGTCGCGTGCCGAGGTCGATCAGGCAATCGCGGATGCCAAGGCTGGTATCTCGGGCGCCAAGACTGACTACGACTCTACGTTTTCGGCCAAGGCAAAGGAGCTCAAGAAGACCATCTCGGGCGTTTTGGATTCGCTGAACGGTATTTCGAACGATCTGGATAGTGCTGTTGCTGGCCTGACCGACGCATCCGGTTCGCTGGCAAAGGGCCTCTCCAAAGCTGCAAAGCTGGTCAACAAGGCTTCTGATCAGCTGGGCGAGGCGTCGGACAAGATCAGTGCGTTTAAGGACGAGCTCGACGGCGCCTTGATGTCGGATGACCTCGCTACGATCAAGACGATGATCGGCAATGATCCCGAGGGTCTGGCCGTGTCGCTTTCCGGCCCCGTCGCGCTCGATCGCAAGCCGGTCTATCCGATCCGCAACTACGGTTCGGCCATGGCACCGTTCTACACGATTCTGTCGCTCTGGGTCGGCTCGATCGTGCTGGCGGCCATGATGAAGGTCTCGGTTGACGATGAGCTTATCAACGAGCTGATCCCCGTGCGCTTGCACGAGATCTACCTGGGCCGCTACCTGTTCTTTGGCGGTCTGGCCCTGCTGCAGGCAACGCTCGTGTGCGCGGGCGACATCCTGTTCTTTGGCATCCAGTGCGACGACCCGCTGCAGTTTGTGCTGGCGGGCTGGGTCGCGAGTCTCGTGTTCTCCAATATCGTCTACACGCTTACGGTTTCGTTTGGCGATATCGGCAAGGCGCTCGCCGTCGTGCTGCTGGTCATGCAGGTCGGCGGTTCGGGCGGCACGTTCCCCATCGAGATGACGGGCCCTGTGTTCCAGGCGATCTATCCGTTCCTGCCGTTCACCCACGGCATCAACGCCATGCACGCCGCCATGGCCGGTGCCTACCATATGGAGTACTGGATTGAGCTGGGCATCTTGGCAAGCTATCTGATTCCGTCACTGGCCCTGGGCGTCGTCTTCCGCCGCCCGGTCATCAAAGCCAACGACTGGATCATCGAAAAACTGGAATCAACTAAGTTGATCTAGTTCAGCCACGTAAACGCCGTCGGAACATCGAGGTCTTCCAGTTTGACACTTTATTATGCTGGATTGCGATGCAACGCTGGTTGTTGCTACAGTAGCGGGGCGTACCGGGGGTCCGGTGCGCCCTGTTTTTATTTGACCATGAGGCGGCACGCAGCCATACGCGTGCGGACACCACGCCCAGATTGAGTGCGCGAGGATGTTCCATGGCCCAATACGCTGCCAACGAAATCGAAAACATGCCTGATGGCCCTGTGGCCCGTGAGGATTTGGGCGCGGGCGGTATTCCCCGGGGCGCCGGCGCTCGCTCGCCGCTGTTCTGGAAAGTTCTGCTGCTTTCGGTGGCGATTATCTGGGGCTATTCCTTTACCACTATGAAGGACGCGCTCGGCACCATTCCAGTGTTTGAACTGCTCTACGTGCGCTTTCTGCCTGCGGCGTTGGTCATGTTTGTCATCTTCCACAAGCGCATCATCGCGCACCTCAACGCCCGCAACCTGATCGTCGGGCTTGGCATGGGCACACTTATGTGGGCCGCCTACGCCCTGCAGACGGTCGGTCTGGCTCAGACCACGGCGGGCAAGAACGCGTTTTTGACGGGTACGTACTGCATCCTCGTGCCCTTTGCGAGCTATTTCCTGAGCGGCGAAAAGCTCACGCGTTACAACTTGGGTGCCGCATTGCTCTGTCTGGCGGGCATTGGCCTGGTGGCGCTCGATAGCGTTGAATTCAACATCGGTGATGTCATTACGCTGGCGGGTGCGGTCTTTTTCGCCATCCAGATGGCGGTGACTGCCAAGTACGGTCGCAAAATGGACATCAACGTCATCACGTTTTGGATGTTTGTGGGCAACGGCGTGCTGAGCCTGGCAACGTCGCTGCTATTCGAGACCCAAGCGCCTCTGTCCGTGTGGACGCCGAGCTTTATCAGCGCGATGGCGTTTCTCTCGGTTGGTTGCACATGTGCGGCTCTGCTCATCCAAAACGTCGGCTTGGCGCATGTCTCGGCCTCGACGGGCTCACTGCTCCTTTCGATGGAGTCGCCTTCGGGCGTGCTGTTCTCGGTGCTGCTGATGGGGGAGGCGCTCACCTCGCGCCTGCTCGCCGGCTTCGCGCTCATCTTTCTTTCGATTATCTTGAGCGAGACGCATTTCGATTTCTTGCGCCGAAAATCACACCCGCAATTGTAAACAACTTGTTGCGCCGCCCTCCCAGGGCGGCATTTTTATGTCATGCCCTTACAGTTGTACCTTGCACTTTACTCTATCAAAGTGCGTGCTGCAAAAACGTTACTGGAGGGCTTCTATGGCATCAGCTCTGTCCGATTTTCAACCGCAACCAGCGCCCCAGGCCACCGCGGCGGCGCAGGCCGCTATCGGTGACGGTCTTGTCGCAGAAGCTCAGGCTTTTGCAGACGAGCTCGCTGCATGGCGACACGATCTACACCAGATGCCCGAGCTGGGTAACAATCTTCCGCAGACGTCTGCCTATATCCAGGCACGTCTGGACGAGATGGACATCCCCCATACCACGCTAGTCGACGGTTCCTGCGTCGTTGGCCTGATCGGTGCCGGTGCGGCCGCTCAGGGCAATGGCACGTGCAAGGACGAGCAGGCCGGAACGGTCGTCATGCTTCGTGGCGACATGGATGCCCTGCCCGTTGCCGAAGAGTCGGGCGAGCCTTTCGCCTCTACCAACGGCTGCATGCATGCTTGCGGTCACGATATGCATGCGACGGCGTTGCTCGGCGCGGCCCGTTTGCTCAAGGCTCGAGAGGCCGAGCTTGTGGAGGCCAACGCTACCGTCAAGTTGCTGTTCCAGCCGGGCGAGGAGACCTTTGAAGGGGCACGCGCTGCCATCGCCGATGGCCTGCTGCAGAACCCGCGTCCTCAGGCGGCCTTTGCCATGCATGTCAACAGCCAGTCGCCGCTTGGCCTGGTGCTCTACGGCAGTCCGGCGCTTTCGGGCGTGTACGGTTTCCGCATCACGCTCCAGGGCAAGGGCGGCCATGGCTCGAGCCCCGAGATCTGCATCGACCCCATCGCGGCCGGCGTCCATGTGCACCTGGCGCTCCAGGAGCTTATCGCCCGCGAGGTGCCGGCGGCCAAGGAAGTCGCACTTACCGTTGGTAAGTTTGCTGGCGGCTTGGCGGCCAACGTCATCCCCGACACCTGCGTGCTCGAGGGAACGCTGCGCGGCTTCGATGTTGAGCTCATGGAGCACCTCAAGACCCGCATCGCGGAGGTCGTTAACGGCGTTGCCACAACATATCGTACGCCGGCGACCATCGAGACGCTTTCGGATGTTCCGCCGCTTGTACTCGACAGCGATATGACTCAGGCGTCGCTTGGCTATGTGGGCGCAGTGCTGCCCAAGGCGGCTTTCTTGCCGCTTTTCCATGCCATGGCGAGTGAGGACTTCGCGCTTATCTCGAGCGAGATTCCGAGTGCGTACTTTACCGTGGGCGCGGCCGTAACCGACACGGACGAACACTTTGCCCAGCACCATCCCAAGGCACGTTTTAACGATGCCGAGCTGCCGCTCGGTGCTGCGGCTTATACCGCCGTCGCTTTGGGCTATATCGCCGACCACCGGTAGCATCCAACCTTGCCTTTCAAGCCTGCGGGCATGGCCGTAAGGCCTATGCCCTTGTCTTTCAAGGCAATCTTGGGCACTACCGGCGCCCGGCGCCGGCTATTCGTTTGTTAAATAAGGAGCAGTATGTCCCAGCAGCGTAAGTTCTTCCCCGGCTGGCTCGTGGTGACCTCCGGCTTCGTGATCATGGCCACGTGCTACACGATTTTCGTCAACTGCATGAGCCTGTTCCAGCCGCTGATCGTCAGCGACCTGGGCATTTCCCTTGCGCAGTACAACATCTCCAATGCCATCTCCACCGTGGTGAGCGTCGTGGGTTCGCTCGTTATCGGCCATGTTGCCGATAAGGTGAGTGGCCGCGTATTGGGCTCGCTCACCGTTATCGCCACCTCGGCGGTGCTCGCGGGCATGAGCTTTGTGGGTGAGCTTTGGCAGGTCTACGTGCTCTTTGCCGTCTCGGGGTGCTTTGCCGTCGCCTCGACCCGTCTGCTTATCAGCCTGGTGACCGCCAACTGGTTTACGGCCAAGCGAGGCCTTGCCATCTCCATCGCACTTTCGGGCTCGGGCTTTGGCGGCGCTATTCTGTCTCCCGTCGTGAGCTCGCTGATCGTGAGCGTTGGCTGGCGTTCCGCCTTCCTGGCGCTCGCGGCTATCTGCATGGTGGCGGCGCTGCCCATCACGGCCTATTCCTTCCGCACCAAGCCTTCCGAGATCGGCCTGAAGCCGCTCGGCGAGAACCCGGGCGATCCGTCCGTCTCGACGGCCGGCGACAAGGACGAGCACACGGCTCCTGAGGTTAACGTTGGCTGGTCTCGCATCAAGAAGAGCCCGGCGTTTTGGCTGCTTGTCGTCGCCTTCCTCTTTATGGGGCTCGTTAACGGCGCCATCTTGCCCAACCAGGTCACCAACATGACGAGCGTTACCGTCAACGGCGCCAAGATCGTCACGGGCGGCCACGATCCCATGTGGGCCGGTACGGTGCTTTCGGCCTATATGGTCACCGTCGTTATCGCCAAGATTTCGCTCGGCGCCATCTACGATCGCTTTGGCCTGCGCTTTGGCAATATCCTTGGCTCCATTGCGTGCATTATCGCCTGCGTCGCCCTGTGCTTCCCCGCGACCGATCTTGGTCCCATCGTGGCTGCCGTGAGCTTTGGCGTCGGAACGTGCATGGGCACCATCACGCCTACTATTGCCGCGTCCAAGCAGTTTGGCATGGCGGACCTCGGCAAGGTCACGGGTACCATTACCTCGCTCGAGATGGTCGGCGGCACCGTGGGTGCCATCGTCTCGGGCGTGCTGTTCGATGCCACGGGCTCCTTTGCGAGCACCTGGATTGTGTGCCTGACGTGCTCCGTGGTCATGCTCGTGTTCCTGCTGGCATCCGAGCCCATCGCCGCCAAGCTGCGTGCGAGCGTGGCGGGGGAGTAGACGTCCGTCGCTCTTTTCTGTTCGCCCCGTTCTGTCCGTGGCCGCCTTGGAAGCCGAATGGATGCTCGTACCATCATTCGGTTTCCAAGGCGGCCACGGGCCTACGAAATGATCCCTTTTCCTCCGTCCCCAAGGGGTCGCGTGATCCGAAGGGGACGGAGAAAAAACGGATCGCAAACAGCGGCGGCGCATCTGGCCGAACGAGTCCCCATACCCTCGTTCGGTCAGACGCGCCGCCGCTGTTTGTGTTTGTGCCGTATAATGACCACTACCTATGACGCGATACAAAAGAAAGGTGTTTGCCCATGCAGGCACAGAAGGCGGAGGGAACCCGCGACCTTATCGGCGCCGAGATGCGCGCCTGGCAGAAGATGCAGCAGATCGCTGCCGGCGTGTTCGAGCCGTTTGGCTTTAAGCCCATCGAGACGCCCGCTATCGAGCAGGTGGACGTGTTTGTCCACGGCATCGGCCAGTCGACCGACGTCGTGCGCAAGGAGATGTTCCGCGTGTTTAGCGGCGCCAACCTGGAGCGCGTCTTTACCGAGGGTACCGATACCAAGCTCAAGCCCAAGCAGCGCCTGGCCCTTCGTCCCGAGGGCACGGCCGGCGTGGTGCGCGCCGTCGTGGAGAACAACCTGGTGCCCCAGGGCTCCACGCCGTTTAAGGCCTATTACGCCGAGGCCATGTTTCGTGGCGAGCGTCCCCAGAAGGGTCGCCTGCGCCAGTTCCATCAGGTGGGCATCGAGTGGCTCGGCGCTCCCGATCCGGCTGCCGACGCCGAGTGCATCATCATGCTCATGGAGTTCTACAAGCGCCTGGGCTTCGATCTGTCCAAGCTTCGCCTGCTTATTAACTCGATGGGCGATGCGCAGTGCCGTCCGGCATACCGCGAGCAGGTCAAGCAGTTTATCCTCGATCACGCCGACGAGATGTGCGATGAGTGCCGCGAGCGCGCCGAGCTCAACCCGCTGCGCGCCTTTGACTGCAAGAACGACCATTGCCGCGAGATCATGGCCGACGCCCCACTGATGGGCGACAACCTGTGCTATGAGTGCCGAGAGCACTACGAGCAGGTCAAGCGCTATCTGGATGCCGCCGGTATCGAGTATGTCGAGGATCCCACCTTGGTGCGCGGCCTGGACTACTACACCCGTACTGTCTTTGAGGTCGAGGCCCCTGGCGCCGGCGTCGGCTCCATCGGCGGCGGCGGCCGCTACGATGGCCTGGTCGAGCTCGAGGGTGGCAAGCCCACGGCGGGCGTTGGCTTTGCCGTCGGTTTTGAGCGCGCCCTGCTGGCCCTGCAGGCCTTTGGCAGCGATTTGGGTGCCGATGAGGCCCCGTGCGTCTATGTCGCCAACGCCGGCAAGGAACTGCGCCAGAACGTCTTTGCCATTACGCAGCAGCTTCGCGCCGCAGGCATCGTGACCGAGGCCGACTATCAGGGCCGTTCGCTCAAGGCCCAGTTTAAGCAGGCCGACAAGGTGGGCGCTAAGCTCATCCTAGTCCTGGGTGGCGACGAGCTTGCCGCCGGCAAGGTCAAAGTGCGCGACATGGAGAGCCATGACGAGGTACTCGCCGATCTGGCCAACGTCGTCGAGGCGGTTCGCGAGCGCCTGTAGCGCATCTTTTTGAGCTGCGGGCCTGCCAACGTGCCCTGCTCATGGAGAGCTATTGTTACGGGGGTGTTTCGCATTTATGCGGAATGCCCTCGTTTGCATATGCCGCCCACCGAGAAATACGACCATTTGGGGCAAAAACCCTTGCAATGCAGAAAATACTTTTGTGTGGTAAAGCGCAATCAGTGTCGAAAGTATTTCTCAAGCGCCTATAATGAATACCGCATGTTACGTGCATAGAAGGAGGAATGGGAGGAAACGTGGCTGAGAACCTAAGCAACCAGTCTGTACCCGAAGCCGCGGCGCGCGTCGCTGCCGTGGTCAACCGCCTCGTTAACCGAATCGGCTCGAATGCCGAGTCCAGGGAGCGTCTCGCCGAAATCGAGATCCCCGAGGAGCTGCGCGATAATCTGGCGCTGTTCCTGCGCCTGGAACGTCGTGTGCTTAGCGAGTATGATCCCGAGATCGCGGACCTGTTCGACAAGATTTTGACAGCCGAGATTGTGGCCAATGCTGGCAACCCCGGTAGCCGCGCTGCCGACGAGTCCGTTGACGAACAGGGCGTGCCCACTGCCGACGAGCCCACCGCCGTGGCGTTTCGCGAAGTCGTCGATCTGATTGACAGCCTGCCGCTTGATAAGCAGCAGGTCATCGTTCGCGCCTTTACGAGCTTCTTCCACTTGGCAAACCTGTCGGAGGAGAACTACCGTGTGGCGCAGCTGCGCGAGCGCGAGGCCGGCGCATCGACCGATACCGAGGTCGATCCCGCCAACGAACTCACCGTCGCCTATCACCAGTTGGTAAACGAGATGGGCGTCGAGGGTGCCAATGAGCTGCTCGGCAAGCTTGAGTTCCATCCCGTCTTTACCGCGCATCCCACTGAGGCCCGTCGCAAGGCCGTCGAGGGCAAGATTCGCCGTATCTCCAACCTGCTGGAGGAGCGTCCGCGTCTGGGCGGCTCCGACCTGGTGGAGAACGAGCGCCATATGCTGCAGGAGATCGACGCCTTGGTGCGTACGAGCCCCATCGCGCTCAAGAAGCCCACGCCGGTCGAGGAAGCCGATACCATCATCGACATCTTCGATAACACGCTGTTTGACGTCATCCCCGTCATCTATCGTCGCTTTGACGACTGGGTGCTGGGCGACAAGGCCGGTACTGTGCCGCCGCTGTGCCCGGCGTTCTTCCATCCCGGCAGTTGGATCGGTTCCGACCGCGACGGTAACCCCAACGTCACCGCCAAGGTGAGCCGTGAGGTCGCCGCCAAGTACTTTACCCACATGGTGCTCAAGCTCGAGGACAAGTGCCGCCGCATCGGCCGCAACCTCACGCTCGAGGCCACCTACAGCAAGCCGTCTGCCGAGCTCATCAACCTGTGGAACCATCAGGTCGAGATGAGCCCTCGTTACACGGCCCGCGCCGAGCTGATCTCCGAGCACGAGCCTCATCGCGCCGTCATGCTCGTCATGGCCGACCGTCTGAACGCCACCGTGCGCCGCATCACCGACACCATGTACCACAGCGCCGACGAGTTCCTGGATGACCTGCGCGTCGTCCAGCGTTCGCTTGCTGCCTGCGGTGCCGTCCGTGCCGCCTACGGTCCGGTCCAGACCATCATCTGGCAGGTCGAGTCCTTCGGCTTCCATATGGTCGAGATGGAGTTCCGTCAGCATTCCGTGGTGCACGCCCGCGCCCTCAAGGATATCCACGAGAACGGTATCCATGGCGACCTGCAGCCCATGACGCGCGAGGTCATCGACACCTTCCGCGCTATCGGCTCCATCCAAAAGCGCTACGGCAAGAAGATGGCACACCGCTACATCATCTCGTTTACCAAGAGTGCCCAGCATGTGGCCGACGTCTTTGAGCTGGCCCACCTGTCCTTCGCACACGAGGAAGACGTTCCCGAGCTCGACGTGATCCCGCTGTTCGAGCAGCTCGAGGACCTCGAGGGCTGCGTCGACGTACTCGACCAGATGCTTACGCTGCCCGTGGTGCAAAAGCGCCTTGCCCAGACCAACCGCCGCATGGAGGTCATGCTGGGCTACTCCGACTCCTCCAAGGATGCCGGTCCTACCACGGCCATGCTTGCGCTGCACTCCGCGCAGGAGCGCATCGCCAAGTGGGCAGAGAAGAACGATATCGACCTGGTGCTCATGCACGGCCGCGGCGGTGCCGTGGGCCGTGGTGGCGGCCCGGCCAACAAGGCCGTTCTTGCGCAGCCCAAGGGTTCGGTCAACTGCTTCTTTAAGCTCACCGAGCAGGGCGAGGTCATCTTTGCCCGTTACGGCAACCGCACGCTGGCTCAGCGTCATGTTGAGTCCGTTGCCGCCGCAACGCTTTTGCAGTCGGCCCCGAGTGTCGAGAAGACCAACACCGAGACCACGCAGAAGTTCTGGGATATGGCCGAGAAGCTCAACGCCGCAAGCCACGAGCGCTATCTGGACCTGCTGAACACCGAGGACTTTACACCGTGGTTCTCGACCGTGACGCCGCTGACCGAGGTCGGTCTGCTGCCGATCGGCTCCCGTCCCGCCAAGCGCGGCCTGGGTGCCAAGTCGCTCGACGACCTGCGTACCATTCCGTGGATCTTCAGCTGGAGCCAGGCGCGCATCAATCTGGCCGCTTGGTACGGCCTGGGTACCGCCTGCGAGCAGTTTGGCGATCTGGACCAGCTTAAGGCTGCCTACCAAGAGTGGCCATTCTTCCGCACCTTTATCGACAACATCGAGATGTCGATCGCCAAGACCGACCAGCGCATCGCCAAGATGTATCTGCACCTGGGCGATCGCCAGGATCTGTCCGAGAAGGTCTTTACCGAGATGCAGCTCACGCGTAAGTGGGTCCTTGCCATCGTCGGTGACGAGTGGCCGCTGCAGCGCCGCCGCGTGCTCGGCTGCGCCGTTCGCGTGCGTAACCCCTATGTCGACGCCCTGTCCATCGCCCAGGTTCGCGCCCTTCGCGAGGTGCGTATGAACCAGGACGAGATGGCCGAGGAGAAGAAGGCCGAGTACATGAGCCTGATTCTTTCGACTGTGACCGGCGTCTCGGCAGGTTTGCAGAACACGGGGTGATCGATAGCCCTGTGGCTCTCACCGGGATCCGATGGGTTTCCCTCTGAATGCGTCCTCGCACTTGAAGCCCCCTTATCCTGCTCCTTCGGAGCTGCGGATAAGGGGGCTTCGTGCTGCGGAATGCATTCAGAGGGAAACCCATCGGGTCCCTTCGTCCTCGGTCTTCAGGGATTAAAGCTGAGGAGAAGAATGGCGCGCTTCTCGCCTTACGACTGTAGCGGCCGCGGTCCCGTTTGGGGTCGCGGCCGTTTTGTTGTGGGTCAAATATGAACGTTGTGTTAATGAGTCGGTGGACGGTGGTGTTTTTCGGTGAGCGGCGTATCCTTCCAACGGTTTATCTAGTGTGTCAGTTGAAAGGAAGAGGGCGCTCGTCATTGTTTGAATGTGAACTGCCGTTTGACCACAAGACGTTGCATCTGGAGCTCGAGGATAAGAACTTCGCGGGTGTGATGGAAGGTCATCAAAACGAGTTTAAGACTACAAAATCGCAGGAAGAGCTTGTGGAGGAGTCACTTGCCAACCCTTATGGCTCGCCTTCGCTCGAGGAGCTTTGTGCTGGCAAGAAGGATATTGTCATCATTAGCTCCGACCATACGCGTCCCGTTCCCTCGCGTGTGACGATGCCTATTCTGCTGCATCACATCCACTCCGCTGCGCCTGAGGCACGCGTTCGCATTCTGGTTGCTACGGGTATGCATCGTCCGTCGACGCACGAGGAGCTCGTCAACAAGTACGGCGAGGAGATCGTTGCCAACGAGGAAATCGTTATGCACGTCGCGACCGATGACAGCATGATGAAAAAGATCGGCACCCTGCCTTCTGGCGGCGAGTGCATCATCAACAAGATTGCTGCCGATTGCGATCTGCTGCTTGCCGAGGGCTTTATTGAGCCGCACTTCTTTGCCGGTTTCTCTGGTAGCCGCAAGTCCGTCCTGCCTGGCATCGCCAGCTACAAGACCATCATGTACAACCACAACGGTCAGTTTGTGAATGATTCCCACTCGCGTGCCGGCAACCTGTGCCACAACCACGTGAGCGAGGACATGTTCGCCGCCGCCGAGATGGCCCACCTTGCCTTTGTGCTCAACGTGGTGCTCAACGGCAAGCACGAGGTCATCGGCTCCTTTGCCGGCGACATTCACAAGGCGCACGAGGCCGGCTGTGAGTTCGTGAAGAGCCTTGCCGGCGTTGAGCCCGTTGAGTGCGAGATTGCCATCACCACTAACGGCGGCTACCCGCTCGACCAGAACATCTACCAGGCCGTGAAGGGCATGTGCTCTGCCGAGGCTACGCTTCCCGAGGGCGGTGTGATCATCGACGTCGCCGGCTGTGCCGACGGTCACGGTGGCGAGGGCTTCTATCACAACATCGCCGACAACGATCCGGCGGAGTTTGAGCGTGCCTGCATCGACCGTCCTAAGGACGAGACCCTGCCCGACCAGTGGACGAGCCAGATCTTTGCCCGCATCCTGGCGCATCACCCTGTGATCATGGTCACCGACCTGTGCGATCACCAGATGATCAAGGATATGCACATGACGCCGGTCAACACCCTCGATGAGGCGCTCAAGCTCGCCTTTGAGATGAAGGGTGCCGATGCCAAGGTGGCCGTCATTCCCGATGGCCTGGGCGTTGTCGTCGCTCAGCACTAGTACGCGGCCTAAACGAATCGTTTATAACCGACAAGAAAGATAAGGTTTTATGCTTACCAAACTCCTCTGCGAATTCGGCGCAACGGCCCTCATGATCATCTTTGGCGTGGGCGTGCACTGCGATACGGTGCTCAAGGGCACCAAGTATCAGGGCTCCGGCCACATGTTTGCCATCACCACTTGGTCTTTTGGCATCTCGGTCTGCCTGTTTGTCTTTGGCGGTGCCGTGTGCATGAACCCGGCTATGGTGCTTGCCCAGTGCATCGTAGGCCTGGTGCCGTGGAGCAGCTGCATCCCCTTCATGATTGCCGATATGCTCGGCGGCTTTGTGGGCGCCGTAATCGCTTGGCTTATGTATGCCGATGAGTTCAAGGCTTCCGATGGCGTCGTCGATCCCATTGCCCAGCGCAATATCTTCTCGACCAACCCCACCACCGAGGGCACGAACTATGCCCGTAACTTCTTCTGCGAGGCTATCTGCACCTTTGTGTTCATCAGCGCCATCCTTGCTGCCGCTAACCGCGCCGGCGAGAACGTTCTGATGCTCGCTATCTGCGTCGGTCTGATCGTTTGGGCTGTTGGCATGGGCATGGGCGGCATCACCGGCTTCGCCATGAACCAGGCTCGTGACCTTGGTCCTCGCATGGCCTATCAGGTGCTGCCGATCAAGAACAAGGCTGACAACAACTGGAAGTACGGCCTGCTCGTTCCTGGCATCGCGCCGTTTGTCGGTGCCGCTCTGGCCGCGCTGTTTGTGCACGGTTTCTTGGGCATGTTCTAGTCTGAGGCTACATAGTTGTCCGCTGGCCGCATGGGGTAACTTCCCAGCGCGTCCTCGGACATGCAAAAAGGCTCGCTGCGCACTTCGTGCGGCGAGCCTTTTTGCGTCCTGCGGAATGCGCTGGGAAGTTACCCCATGCGGCCAGCTGCGGGGTCTTTGTTGCGTTCGTATAAGCAACCCAACATATATCTGAATTTGGATGGGAGGGGCTTGTTGCTGTTGGGGGGCATTGAAGCGCGAGTGATACTTTGGGATGCGTGGCGCCCTGGGTTGGGGCGATGCTTTGGGGTGAGCTTCTTACTTAGCCGAAGAGGGGTTTTATGGCCGAGAGGTAGTCTTTGGCTACGTCGGCTTTGTCTGCTTGGAAGTTGTGCCAGGCCCACCATTGGACGGTGGCTACGAAGCTTGAGGCTATGTGGTGTAGTAAGAAACTGCGGTCCATGGTGCCAGCGGGGCCTGTGGAGTCGGCGGGGACGGTTTCGGCTGCTCGTGACATGATGGTCTTGCGTAAGCAGTCGGCGAAGACGCGGGAGCCGGCGCCGGCTACGAGGGCTCGAACGCCCTGGCGGCGCTCCCAGAGGTTGTTGAGGATATGCTCGACCTGCACGAGTGGGTCGTCGAGCGGTGTGCCATCGTCGTCGAGGGCGTGGGTGCAGATGTCGCTCACGAGCTCGGACAGTAGGTCGTCTTTGCTCTTAAAGAGGCCGTAGAATGTCGCGCGGCCTACGTGAGCGCGCGCGATGATGTCGCCGACGGTAATCTTGCCGTAGTCCACTTCGCGTAGCAGCTCGGAGAACGCCGCAACGATGGCAGCGCGGCTTTTTTCTTTGCGGGCATCCATGGCTATGCATCCACGTGAACGAGCAGACAACGGAGCGTGCCGGAGCAACCCTCGTAGGGGCGCTTACCGGCGCCGTAGCCGACGGCCTCGATGCGGTAGCGGGCCGGTAGGTGCTCGGACGTGCGCAGTGCGGCGACGATGGCGGCGCCCGTGGGCGTCACGAGCTCGCCGGCGACCGGTGCGGGCGTGAGGGCGATATTGCCTGCTTGGCATAGGTTGACGACGGCGGGCACCGGGATGGGCATAAGGCCGTGGGCGCAGTGGATGGTGCCGTGACCCTCGGAGAGCGACTCGACGACAATGTCCTCGATACCCAGGTCATCGAGACAGATGGCGACCGAGCAGATGTCGACGATGGAGTCGATGGCGCCTACCTCGTGGAACATGACGGTCTCGGGCGTTTTGCCGTGGGCCTTGGCCTCGGCGGCGGCGAGTGCGGTAAAGATGGCGAGCGCGCGGCGCTTGGCGCCATCGCTTAACTGCGAGCCATCGATGATGGCGGTGACATCCGCCAAAGAACGGTGGTGATGGTGGTGGGTGTGGTGATGATCTTCGTGCTCATGGGCGTGGCCCTCATGGTCGTGCTCATGGCAGTGCTCGTGTTCGTGCCCGCCATGGTCATGATGGTGGTGCTCATGCTCGTGCGTGTGCTCGACGGCTGCTTCGTTGCCGTAGAGCCAGGCCATATCGTGATCGTGGTTCTCGAGCTCCTCTGCAAGCTGGACGTCGAAATCGCAGGCGTCGATGCCATGCTTGTTTACGCGCGTCACGGCGATCGAAAAGCCATCGACCGGCAGCGTGGCGAGCTGCTCGCGCAGATGCTCCTCGCTGGCGCCCAGGTCGAGCAGGGCCGCGACGGTCATGTCGCCGCTGATGCCCGAGGTGCCGTCGATGATAAGCGTGTGCTGATGATTGGACATGGAATGCTCCTTAGCGGGCGCGGGGTGTGCCGGCGCTCAGATGATTGATAAGACTTGCCTGGTAGGCGGCGCCAAAGCCGTTGTCGATATTGACGACCGAAACGCCGCTGGCACAGGAGTTGAGCATGGCGAGCAGCGCGGCTACGCCACCAAAACTTGCGCCGTAGCCAACGCTGGTGGGAACGGCGATGACCGGACAGCTCACCAGACCGCCGATAACGCTCGCCAGCGCGCCCTCCATGCCGGCGATGGCGATGACCACCTGCGCCTGGGCAAGTTCCTCGGCATGCGCGAGCAGGCGGTGCAGGCCGGCGACACCTACGTCGTAGAGGCGGTCGACCTCGTTGCCATAGAACTCGGCCGTCAACGCGGCTTCTTCGGCGACGGGTAAGTCGCTCGTGCCGGCGCAGGCGACGACGATGCGTCCGTTGCCGGTAGGGGAGGGCTTGCCGCCCACGAGGGCGAGCTGCGCGTCCGGGACATATCCCAGGTCAATGCCGTTGCCGAGAAGCTCAGCGGTGCGCGCGGCTTTTTCGGCATCCAGGCGCGTGACCAGGATACGTTCCTGGCCGGCATCGCGCAGCGCTTCGATAATGGCGGTAATCTGCTCGGCGGTTTTACCGGCACCGTAGACAACCTCGCCGGCTCCCTGGCGCACTCCGCGCGAAAGATCGAGCTGCGCAAAACCCAGATCGGCGGTCGGCGCCGTCTGGATACGCGTGAGGGCGACTGCCGGAGTGACTGCTCCGCCGGCAACATCGCTCAGCAGCTGCTCTAGGTCTCGCTTATCCATATATGTTCCCTTCGACGGCGCAAAGTCTAGCACTCAAAGGGTATGTTTCCGAACACTAAGACAAAATTGTTCGGAAACTATAGGACAGACTGATTCAATTGTTAGATGGATCGACTAGTCACGCAGGATGATGTCCATGGCGAGCATCAGGTTGCGCTCGTCGATGGCAAACGGGGCGGCTTCGCGCGTCTTGGGCTTGGCGCAAAATGCGATGCCCGTGCCCGCGGCCTGAATCATGGGGATATCGTTGGCGCCGTCGCCGATCGCGACGGTATGGGCCATGTCGACACCGCACTCAACTGCCCAGTCCAGCAGCCGGATGAGCTTGGACTCCTTGGTCACGATGTCTGCCGCCAGCTTGCCCGTGAGCTTGCCGTCTACGACCTCCAGGCGGTTGGCCAGGCAAAAATCGATGCCCGCGGCGGCCACGATCTTATCGGCGACCTCGTGGAAGCCGCCGCTTACCACGCCGACCTTCCAGCCCTTGCTGTGCGCCGAGCGCACAAGCTCCAGCGCGCCGGGGGTAAACGTCACGCGCGCAAAGGTGCGCTCGAACACGCTCTCATCCAGGCCGGCAAGCAGCCCCACGCGCTCCTCGAGCGCCTGCTTAAAGTCAAGCTCGCCGCGCATGGCGCGCTCGGTGATCTGCGCTACCTGCTTGCCCACGCCGGCCTCCTCGCCCAACAGGTCGATGACCTCCTGGTTGATGAGCGTAGAGTCGATATCCATAACGATGAGGCGTGCAGTCATGGCGGGCCTTTCCTAGTGCAGTTGTATTGGGGCACATTGTCGCACGCGGCGCGCCTTGGCGACGGCCACGGCGCATCAATTGTTTCGTCTCCGTCAAGTCTTTGGGCATGAGCTACTTTTCCGCGGCACATCGACGCAGGTGCGATAAGATAGAACGCCATGTCCGGCTGCGCGGTTTACGCAGGCTGGGCAAATCTGTACGACGCCGCCCGGAACGACACGGGGCGGCACAGATCCATAAAGGAGGATCACTGGTATGAGCCAGACCCGTCCCATCGATGAGCATTCCATGCACACCCGTACCTGCGGCGAGCTTCGCTTCGAGAACGTGGGCGAAGAGGTCACCCTCACCGGTTGGGTGAGCCGTCGCCGCGACCACGGCGGCCTTATCTTCTGCGACCTTCGCGACCGCGAGGGCATCACGCAGCTCACCTTTGACCCCGAGCACTCCGATGGCGATGCCTTTAAGATCGCCGAGACCATGCGTCCCGAGTGGCCCATCAAGATCCACGGCGTCGTGCGCGCCCGTGGCGAGGAGACCACCAACACCAAGCTCGCGACCGGCGAGATCGAGGTCCTGACCGACCACGCCGAAGTGCTCAACACGTCCGTCACCCCGCCGTTCCAGATCGAGGACGGCATCGAGACGAGCGAGGACACCCGCCTGCGCTATCGCTATCTGGACCTCCGTCGTCCCGAGATGATGGCCAACCTCAAGCTGCGCTCCGACTTTACCTTTGCCATTCGCGAGGCGCTGCACAACCGTGAGTTCATGGAGGTCGAGACGCCCTCCCTGTTCAAGTCCACGCCCGAGGGCGCCCGCGACTTCATCGTCCCCAGCCGCATCCAGCCGGGCAACTTCTACGCGCTGCCGCAGTCCCCGCAGCTTCTGAAGCAGCTGCTCATGGTCGGTGGCGTCGAGCGCTACTACCAGGTTGCCAAGTGCTTCCGCGACGAGGACCTGCGTGCCGACCGTCAGCCCGAGTTCACCCAGGTCGATATCGAGATGTCCTTCGTGGACCAGAACGATGTCATGAGCGCGCTCGAGGAGGTTCTTGCCGATGCTTTCGGCCGCATGGGTGTCGAGATGCCCACGCCGCTGCGTCGCATGAACTACTGGGATGCCATGGACACCTATGGCTCCGATAAGCCCGATACCCGCTATGGCATGCACCTGGTCGACCTGACCGACATCTTTGCCAACTCCAAGTTCAAGGTCTTTGCGACTGCCGCAAACGAGGAGGGCTCTGTCGTCAAGGCCATCAACGCCAAGGGCGCCGGCGCCTGGGCACGTGCCAAGATCGATAAGCTTGCCGGCGTGGCCTCCACGTTTGGCGCCAAGGGCTTGGCCTGGATTGCCTTCCGCGAGGACGGCTCCATCAACAGCCCCATCGTCAAGTTCTTCTCGGACGAGGAGATGGCGGCTCTGCGCGAGCGCATGGACGTCGAGCCCGGCGACCTTGTGATGTTCGCCGCCGGCCCGCGCCTGCTCTCCGACGAGATCCTGGGCGGCATGCGTTCGCACATGGCCAATGCGCTCGAGATCAAGCGCGAGGGCCACGACTTCCTGTGGGTCGTCAACTTCCCGCTGTTCCATTGGGACGAGGATCGCAAAGCTTACGCTGCCGAGCACCAGCCCTTTACCCTGCCGACCGAGACCGACATCGCCAAGATCGAGGCCGATCCGCTGGCAGCCGGTTCTTGCACCTACGACTTTGTCATGGACGGCTTTGAGGCCGGCGGCGGCGGTATGCGTATCCACAACGCCGAGATGCAGATGTCCATGCTCAAGCTCCTGGGCTTTACCGAGGAGCGTGCCGAGTCTCAGTTCGGCTTCCTCATGGAGGCTCTCAAGTTTGGTGCGCCCCCGATGGGCGGTTTCGCTCTGGGCCTGGACCGCGTGTGCATGCTGCTCACCGGTTCCGACTCCATCCGCGACGTCATGGCGTTCCCCAAGACGGCCAGCGGCTCCGACCTCATGTCGGGCGCCCCGAGTGCCGTTAGTGGCGCCCAGCTCAAGGACGTCAGCCTGCGCCTGATGTAGGCGAGCGGCTACATATTGCCCGCAACGAGGGAAGGACGCGTGCCTTCCCTCGTTTTTTATGTCGTAACGTCATGGTTTGGAGGCTTGCCGTCGTGCGCCGGGAAACTACAACCCGGAATCTGCGTCCAGAACGGGTCGCGCTTTCCCAAAGGGGGTCCTCTGGGAAAGCGCGGCCCAGAATTCAGCAATATAATGGGGCACTGTTTCCGGTTGAGCTGTCTAACGGAAACTGTGCCCCAGAATGAGCGCTCAAAACGGGGCAGGCTTTCCGCAACAACTGTCTGGCAGAAAGCCTGCCCCCAGTTTCTTATAGCGAGTCTCTCTGGATCAGCTGCATGTGCAACACGGAGGTGGTGGGCTCGGCACCCTTGATCATGTCGAGCGCAATGTTGGCGGCCATGTGTCCTTCTTCGCGCAGGGGCTGGCGGACGGTCGTGAGCGCGGGGACGCAGCGCGCCGCAATCTCGTGATCGTCGAAGCCGACGACAGAAACGTCCGCCGGAACGGATAGGCCTGCCTCGTTGAGTGCGGTGATGACGCCAGCCGCGATACGGTCCGATCCGCAGAGCACGCCATCGAAAGCAATCTCGCGCGCGAGGATCTGGTGCATGGCCTGATAGCCGTCTCCGCTGTTCCAGCCGGTATAGATAACGTTTGCGTCTGGGAGGTCTTCGCCCAAGACGGCGCGGTAGCCGCGCAGGCGGTCGACAACAGCGGGGTTGTCTTGCGGTCCCAACACGGCGACGATATCTTTGCGCCCGCGATCCTTCATGGCGAGTGCCGCAAAATGTCCGCCCTCTTCGTCGTCAGAGTAGACCGTCGAGAACACATCGCGATAGGGGTGGCCCTCGAGCTGGCCGCACAACACGGTGGGTACGCCCAGCTCGCGCAGCACCTCGAGCAGCTCGCTGCCTTTGTAGGGAGAGACGTCGATCACGGCGTCGAACGAGCGGCGCTCAAAGTGCTCGCGTGCGCGGTTGCGCTCATGCGTAGAAGACGCCTGCAAGATAACGGGCAGATAGGACGACTCCGACAGTTCCTCGGTAATGCCGCTCAAAAACTCGCTATAGGTGGGGTCGCTGAAGAGTTCACTCAGAGGCTCGGTCACGAGCACGGCGATGATTTCCGTGCGCCCGACAGCGAGCGCTCGGCCACGAGCGTTGGGGACAAAATTGACTTCCTTGGCCGCCGCGCGGACGCGCTTTTTGGTTTCCTCGCTAATGCGGGGCGAATCGTTGAGGGCGCGCGATGCCGTGGAGCGCGACACGCCGGCAGCTGCGGCAACCTCGGCAAGCGTAGGTGCGGTGCGAACTGGTTGTGTCATGGCGTCTCCTGGAAAATGCGGTCGATGTTGTCACTGATACGGGCTAGTGCGGATACAGCTTACTATAGTGCGCCTGAACAGCGTTCATGATATCCGGTGACCGGTGTCGTTTTGCAACCAAGCCGAAATCGAATACGTCTCGTGTGGGTGAGATATCAGCGGGCGTGGAGGTTGCCTACGAGCTTAAGAACGATGTCTTGTGCTGAGTTTCGATACTCAGGGTGACATAAGTGTTGCGATTGTACAACCGGTTGCACCGTTAACCCGGCCAAATCGACCGTTCAGCGGACAACCGGTTGCACAGTTTTTTGCATCGCCCGTAAGATAAGGACAACCGGTTGCACAAGAATCACTACGATGATGAAGGAGCATCACCATGGACGCCATTAACGATTGGGAAAACCAAGCGCTCACCCACAGGAACCGCCTGGCACCCCATGCGTACTTTATGGGTTACGAGACCGCCGATCTCGCTGCAACGTACAGCCGCGAGCTGTCGCGCGGGTTTGTCCAGCTGTCCGGCTCGTGGCAGTTCCGCCTCTTTGAGGGCCCCGCTGCCGTCTCCAACGAGGAACTCTCCACGTACAAGCCCGAGTGGGATCACGTGGAGGTTCCGCACCTGTGGCAGGTGGACGGCTATGGCAACCTTGCCTACACCGACGAGGGTTTCCCGTTCCCGGTTGATCAGCCGTTCGTTCCCTCCGACGACCCCACGGGCGTCTACCAGCGCATCGTCAACCTTCCCGCCGTTCCTGCTGGCGCTCGCGAGATCATTCGCTTCGACGGCATCGAGAGCTATGGCGAGCTGTACGTCAACGGTCAGTATATCGGCATGACCAAGGGTTCGCGCCTGTCTGCCGAGTTCGACGTGACCGACGCGCTTGTCGAGGGCGACAACCTGTTTGCGGTCAAGGTCCTGCAGTACAGCGATGGCAGCTATATCGAGGACCAGGATATGTGGTGGGCCTCGGGCATCTTCCGCGATGTGTACCTTATGCAGCGTCCCGCCGCGCACCTGGTCGACTTTAGGTTCCGCACGCACCGCGAGGGCGATACCGCTCTGATTACGCTCGATACGGTTGCCGAGGGCTCTTCCCGCGTTGTGTTTACGCTCAGCGATGGCGAGAACGTGGTAGCTGCGGGCGAGTGCGTCGACGGCCATGCCGAGTGCGGCGTGACCGATGCCCACTTCTGGAATCCCGAGGACCCCTTCCTCTACGACCTTACGTTTGAGGTCTACGACGGTGACCAGGTCAGCGAGTACGTCCCGCATCGCCAGGGTCTTGCCGAGGTGACGGTCGAGGGCAATCATATCTACCTCAACGGCACTTACTTTAAGATGCATGGCGTCAACCGCCACGATCACGACGATCACAAGGGCCGCGCCGTGGGCCTCGATCGCATGCGCCGCGACCTGGAGCTCATGAAGCAGCACAACATCAACGCGGTGCGCACGTCCCACTACGCCAACGACCCGCGCTTTTACGAGCTGTGCGACGAGTATGGCATCATGCTGGTCGCCGAGACCGATATGGAGAGCCACGGCTTCGAGAATATCGGCAATATCGCCCTGGTCACCGACGACCCGGCATGGGAGCCGGCCTACGTCGACCGCATTGAGCGCCTGGTGATGCAGGAGCGCAATCACGCCTGCATCATTATGTGGTCGATGGGCAACGAGAGCGGCTATGGCTGCAACATCCGCGCGATGTACGCCAAGGCTCACGAGCTCGATGGTCGTCCGGTCCATTACGAGGAGGATCGCAACGCCGATACCGTCGACGTTATCTCCACCATGTACTCCCGCGTGTCGCAGATGAACGACTTTGGTGAGCATCCATTCCCCAAGCCGCGCATCAACTGCGAGTACGGTCACTCCATGGGCAACGGCCCCGGAGGCCTGTCCGAGTATCAGGAGGTCTTCGATCGCTGGGATTGCATCCAAGGCCAGTTTATCTGGGAATGGTGCGACCACGGTCTGGCTGCTGTGACCGAGGACGGCATTGCCTACGATATGTATGGTGGCGACAACGGCGATTACCCCAACAACAGCAACTTCTGCATCGATGGCATGGTGTTCCCCTGGCAGCAGCCGAGCCCGGGCCTTACCGAGTACGGCCAGGTCATCTGCCCGGTTCGCATGGCTTATGACGCCGAGGCGGGCGAGCTGACTGTCACCAACAAGCGCTGGTTTACCACCCTCGAGGATGTTTGCCTCTCGGCGGAGACCCTGGTGGACGGCGACGTGGTCTGCCGCAAGACGCTCATGCCCGGTGCGGTTGCCCCCGGCGAGTCCGTCCAGCTTCCGCTGGTGATTCGCGAGGTCGCGGTAGGCGAGACCCTACTGACTGTGCGCGCCTACACCATGGCCGCTCACGTCTGGTGCGAGCCGATGTTCCAGCTGGGCGCAAGCCAGTTTGCCATCGCAAACCATCCGGCGCCAGCCATCGCGGCTCCCACTCGTCCTGAGCTTACGGTCGAGGAGACCGAGCAGGAAATCCGCATTCGCTCCCTCAACGGCGAGCTGACCTTCAGCAAGGTAAACGGTACCGTGAGCGAGTGGAAGGCATCCGGCCGTGACGTCATGGCCTCTGGTCCCCAGGTTGGTTTTTGGCATCCGCTCGTCGACAACCACGCCCAGGAGTACGACTCCCTGTGGAAGGACAACTTCATTGATGTAATGCAGACGTCCACCCGCAAGGTTTTTTGGAAGCAGGACGGCAATGCGGTCGTCGTTACCGTGAGCCAACGTATTGCTCCTCCCGTCCGCGCGTTCGGCATGTGCGTCGAGCTTGTCTACACCGTGCTTCCGAGCGGTCGCGTCGACCTCAAGGTTTCCGGCGAGCCCTACGGCGACTATTCGGACATTATCCCGCGCATCGGCATCTCCTTTGAGGTTCCCGGTTGCGATCGTGCCGTCGAGTGGTATGGCCACGGCCCGGGCGAGAACTATCCGGACTCGCTGCGTGCCAACCCGGTCGGTCATTACCGCACTACGGTCGACGACATGTTCACGCCCTACGTTATGCCTCAGGACTGTGCCAACCGCGAGGGTACCCGCTGGGTTGCCCTGCGCTCTAGCCACGGTGATGGCGTGCTGGTGACTCGTCCGGCCGACGCCGCTTCCAACCCGTTCTCGTTCTCGGCATGGCCCTATAGCTGCGAGGCTATTGATAATGCCAAGCACGTCTACGACCTTGTTCCGGGCGACACGGTCACGGTTAACATCAACGACCAGCTGCTCGGCCTTGGCTCGAACACTTGGGGTTCCGAGGTGCTCGATTCCTATCGCACCCGTTTTGAGAGCTTCAGCTTTGAGGTGTCCCTGCGACCGCTGACGTCTGCCGATTTGGCTCAGGCGCTGGCACCCATTAAGGAGGCATAAGCCATGCATGTCTTTAACTCGCGCGCCGATTTCGACGCTCAGATGAAGTCCGTCAAGAAGTGGATGCGTACCGGCCAGGCGCTCGACGGCGTTTCTGAACTGCAGCACGATGTGGCGTACTCCATCGGCGACTCGCTGGTGTACTGGTGGGTCTATGCCCGCGAGGCCGCAACCGCCGACCTGGTCGGTCACCGTCGCTACCATGCCGTGCTCGCTCCGCTCGACGGCGACCTGACCGTCGAGGTTGCCCCCAAGGCAGGCCTCACCTGCACCCGCGCTTACAGCGATATCGATGATCGCGAGCGCTTTGAGGGGGCGGGGGAGACCGTGACGATTCCCGCCGGCGGCGTTGCCGTCGTCGAAATTGACGAGGCCTACCGTGTCGTGGCCGATGCCGCGGATCCCCGCGTCGTGGTACTGCACGTGACGGTCGAAGGTTATTCCTTCCCCAACAAGTAGTATTCGTCCGCCTGGACGTTTGCTTCGCGCCGTTAAGGGGGGATGGCTTTGTTGACTCCCTTTTCCCCATTCCCCTTAGCAGGTGCGCCGTCCGTGTTTGCACTTGCAGCTCGGACGGGTTTAGATGACATTTAATAGATGATTGGGAGGGCTTATGAGCTCTGAAAAACGAGGAACGATTGGTTCGTTCGCTCTGCTGGGCATGACGGTCGCCGCCGTGTTCGGTATCAAGAACATCATCAACAACAACGCGGCCATCGGCTTAGCAGCCGCGCCGTCGTTCTTCTTCGCCACGCTTTTGTACTTTGTCCCCTATACCCTGGTTACCGCCGAGTTCGTCGGCCTTAACAAGGACTCCGAGTCGGGCGTGTACGCATGGGTTAAGACCTCGATGGGTGGTCGCTGGGCGTTCCTGACGGCATTTAGCTACTGGTTCGTTAACCTGTTCTTCTTTGCGTCCGTCCTGCCCAACGTCATCATCTACGCGAGCTACGTGTTCTTTGGTGCCAACGCCGAGCTTTCGCAGCTGTGGATCACCATTATCGAGATCGTTGTCTTTGCTATCGCCACGTGGGTTTCGACCAAGGGCGCTAAGTGGATCGGCTCCATTTCCTCCTTCGGTTCGACCGCGGCTCTCGGCCTGACCGCCGTGTTCATCCTGCTGTCCCTGGCTGCTGCCTTTGGCGGCGTTGAGTTCGCTACGGCTCCTACTCCCGCTAACATGGCTCCCGACATGAGCAACTTCGCAACTGCGTGGGGCTTCTTCGGTACGCTTGCCTGGATCATCCAGGGCGTTGGCGGCGCTGAGTCTGTCGGCATGTTCCTTAACGACCTTAAGGGTGGCGTCAAGGCCTTCGTGCGCACCGTCGTTATCGCCGGTCTGACCATTGGCCTTCTGTATGCAGGCGCTTCGCTGCTGGTTAACCTGTTCATCCCCGAGGGCGGCGTTGCCATCTCCACCGGTATCTTCGACGTATTCGGCGCTGTCTTTGCCCACTTTGGCATTCCCATGGAAGTGTCTACGCGCGCCATCGGCTTGATCCTTCTCGCCGCCACGCTGGGCTCCCTCATGATGTGGACCTCTGCTCCCATCAAGGTTTTCTTCACCGAGATCCCCAAGGGTGTCTTTGGTAGCAAGATCGTCGAGCTCAACGAGCACGGCATTCCCGCCCGCGCTGCCTGGCTGCAGTTCGCCATCGTCGTCCCCATCCTGATCATCCCGGCCCTGGGCTCCGGTAACCTCGACGACCTGCTCATGATCGTCACCAACATGACGGCTGCCACCGCTCTGCTCCCGCCGCTGCTGATCCTGCTTGCCTACTTTATGTTGCGCAAGAACTTCGACGCTGCTCCCCGTGGCTTCCGCATGGGTTCGCGCACCTTTGGCCTGGTCATTGCTGCATTCCTGCTTGTGGTCTTCTGCTTCGTGCTTATCTGCGGCACCATTCCGCTCGATCAGCCGCTGTGGCTGACGCTGGTCTACAACGTCGGCGGCGTGGTTGTCTTCCTGGGCCTTGCCGTGATGTGGTACAACCGCTACATCAACCGCCTGCGCGAAACCGATCCCGAGGCTGCTGAGAACGAGCTTCGCCCCTCCGTCCTCGACATGATGGAGTAGCGGCTAGGATTAATCTACGGCTGTGGAATAAATCGATTCCCTTTCCTAAGGAGGGGCCTTACGAGGCCCCTCCTTTTGTGTTTTGGAGCATGGTTTTGGACCCTGTGGGCAAAAAATGCCAAATATGAGTACTGTTGCAAAAGAGGTGTCATATTTTTCGGCCTGTTCTGAGCGAAAATGGGCTCAAAATCAATTTATCTAACCCCCTATAGACGCGATTCGATGGCTTCCAAAACATTAAAATCGGCCAAATCGGCCAATTTGCTCTCAATTCTGCTGCTACTAAATTTGTGACAGTACTCATATTTGCCACTTTTTGTCCACGGGGTGTCCGAAAGGGTCCTCGACAAGCATCTAACGCTACAATAACTACCACATGGCTGGGTTTGCCAGCCGAATGTACGATGTCGTGGGAGGGGACATGGTCGAGTTTACAAAGACGATTAAAGATCCGTTGGGATTACATGCCCGCCCGGTTGCGCTGCTCTATGACATCATTGCCAAGCATCGTTGCGACGTGTCAGTCAGTATCGGCGATCGCCACACGAATGGCCGCGATGTCATGGGACTCATGGCTCTCTACGGCGAGTGCGGCGAGGACATCATCTTCCGCGTTTCGGGCGTAGACGAGGCTTCCTGCGTTACGTCGATCAGAAATCTCTCACTCTAAGCATGATAGGGCGTGGTAAAGGATGGTCCTTTGCCGCGCCCTTTTGTTTCGTATAGGAAACTTTTTCGAAATCTGAATGGGGACCCTTTCCAAAAAGTTAACCACGTGTTAGTTTACTAAAGCGAACATAGGCGTGGTTAACTTTTACCGCGTCGATGTTGAGGACGAACTGACGTTAGGAGCCACTCATGTCTTGCGGACCGCAGATGCCGGCAATGCCGCTTTCGATGGTAAAAGCGGGCGAAACCGTGCGCGTGTCTCGTGTAAAGGGCAATGAGGATATGAAGCACCACCTCAAGGACCTCGGCTTTGTCGAGGGCAGCGAAATCCACGTGGTGAGCTCGAGTGGCGCCAATATCATCGTTACTGTGCTCGGCGCACGCTTTGGCATCGATTCCAAGGTTGCCATGCACATCATGACCGTCGGTTAGTCCACAGCATTTGATAAAAACCGAAAGGGGGACAAGAGGATGAAGACGTTGGGTGACGTTAAGGTGGGCGAGAGCTCCACCATCGTCAAGCTTCACGGTGAGGGCGCGCTTCGCCGCCACCTTATGGACCTGGGGCTCATCAAGGGCACTTCGTTCAAGGTCGTAAAGGTAGCACCGCTCGGCGATCCGGTCGAGATCAACGTGCGCGGCTACGAGCTTTCCATCCGCAAGGAGGAGGCGGCCGTCGTCGAGGTCCAGTAGGGGCTTGCTACGTATATTTCTGCAGATAAAGTTAGGTTTTTCTAACTTAATGCAGCACTTTGAAGCACATTATCCAGCCTGCGCGGAGAAAGCAGCGCAGGCACACAAGGAAGAAGGATTGAATGGCGGATTCTCAGATCCATGTCGCGCTGGCGGGTAACCCCAACTGCGGCAAGACCACGCTTTTCAACCTGATCACCGGCGCCAACGGCTACGTTGGCAACTGGCCCGGCGTCACGGTTGAGAAAAAGGAAGCCAAGCTCCTAAGCGACAAGAACGTTACCATCACGGACCTCCCTGGCATCTACTCGCTTTCCCCCTACAGCCCCGAGGAGCAATGCTCGCGCGATTACCTCATGAGCGGCGAGCCCGATGTTGTCGTTCAGGTCGTCGATGCCACCAACCTCGAGCGTAACCTGTACCTGGCGCTTCAGGTTATCGAGACCGGCCTGCCCGTGGTCGTTGCCCTCAACATGGCCGACCTGGTCGAGAAGAACGGCGATAAGATCGACACGGACAAGCTTTCCAAGAAGCTCGGTTGCCCGGTCATGATGATCTCGGCTCTTAAGAACAAGGGCATCAAGGAACTCTTCGAGCAGGTCAAGAAGTCTGCTGCTTCCAAGGGCCAGGTGCCGGAGCACAAGTTCGATTCCTCCATCGAGGACGTTCTTGACCACATCGAAAACAATCTGCCTGCGAGCGTTCCCGCTAACAAGCGCCGCTATTACGCCGTCAAGCTGTTCGAGCGTGATGCGGACGCCTGCAAGCTCATCAACCTCACCAAGGAGAAGGCCGCTCGCGTGGAGGAGCTGGTCGCTCAGTGCGAGCAGGACTGCGACGATGACGCCGAGTCCATCATCACCGGCGAACGCTATGGCGTGATTGCCCATATCATTGACGAGTGCCTCACCAAGGCTCCGACAAAGATGAGCACCTCCGAGAAGATCGACCGCGTGGTTACCAATCGTATCCTGGGCCTGCCGATCTTTGTGGTCATCATGTTCTGCGTGTACTACATCGCCGTTTCTACCTTGGGCGGCACGGTGACCGACTTCACCAACGACCAGCTCTTCGGCACCGACGGCTGGTATGTGCTCGGCCAGGGTCGCGACGCCTACGACGCAGCTGTCGAGGCTGCGGGCGACAATGCCGACTCGGTCGACCCGGCACAGTACGGCCCCTATGTTCCGGGTATTACCACCGTGGTGCACGACGCCCTTGTGGCGGGTGGCACCGAGGACGGCGGCCTGGTCGATTCGCTCGTCTGTGACGGTATCGTCGGCGGCCTGGGCGCCATCTTCGGCTTTGTGCCGCAGATGTTCCTGCTGTTCGTCATGCTGTCCTTCCTGGAGGACTGCGGTTACATGGCCCGCGTCGCCTTCATCATGGACCGCGTGTTCCGCCGCTTTGGCCTGTCCGGTAAGTCCTTTATCCCCATGCTCGTGTCCTCGGGCTGCGGCGTCCCCGGCGTCATGGCTACCAAGACCATCGAGAACGAGAAGGACCGCCGCATGACGGTCATGACCACCACGTTCATCCCCTGCGGCGCCAAGCTGCCGATCATCGCCCTGCTCATGGGCTCCATCATCGGCGATTCTTCCACCACCGCCGCGTGGATCAGCCCGCTCTTCTACTTCCTGGGCGTCTTTGCCGTCATCGCCTCGGGCCTCATGCTCAAGAAGACCAAGCTCTTCGCCGGTCGCCCGACGCCGTTCGTTATGGAGCTTCCTGCCTACCACTTCCCGGCGATCCGCTCTTGGGCGCTGCACGTGTGGGAGCGCTGCTGGGCCTTTATCAAGAAGGCCGGCACGGTCATCTTCGCGTCCACCGTCGTGGTTTGGTTCCTCTCCAACTTTGGTAGCTACAACGGTTCTTTTGGCTTCCTGCCTGCGATGGACGGCATCCCCGAGGAGTTCATGGACTACTCCGTGCTTGCCATGCTCGGCAACCTGGTCGCTTGGATCTTCGCCCCGCTCGGCTTTAGCACCTGGCAGGCCACCGCGCTGACCGTCTCGGGTCTCGTCGCCAAGGAGAACGTCGTCGCCACCGCCGGCTCGCTGCTGTCCGTCGCCGACGCGGGCGAGACCGACCCGAGCCTGTGGACCGCGTTTGCCGGCATGTTCCCCACCATGGGCGCTTGCGTTGCCTTCGGCGCCTTCAACCTGCTGTGCGCTCCGTGCTTTGCCGCCATTGGCACCATCCGCAACCAGATGGATTCCGGCAAGTGGACTGCGATCGCCATCGGTTACGAGTGCGCCTTCGCTTGGGTGATCGGCCTGTTCATCAACCAGTTCTACAACTTGCTTGTTCTTGGACAGTTTGGTATCTGGACGATTGTGGCCATCGTGCTGCTGGTTGCGATGCTCTTCCAGATCTTCCGTCCCATGCCCAAGCATGCATGGACCGACGAGGACGAGACCAACACTGCTTCCGCCGCAGTTTCCGCTTAAGTCCGAATAAGGATTAACCCCTTTCCACGAGCCCGGGTGTCCCAGCGACCCCGGGCTTTTTGTGCATGGGAGACAGATTACTTTGCCCCAGAAGTTAAGATGTGGCGTTTCCGCAGATAAAACCGACCAAAATAAACCTGTCCCTTTTTGGTAGGTGGAGAATGGGGTAAAGTAAGTGGTGGTTAACTAGAGGAGGCTTGCTATGGCACCTATCGATATTGTTGTACTGGCTGTTATCGGTATTGCGTTTGTCGCGGTATGCGTGCGCATCTACCGCAAGGGCACCTGCGCCGACTGCGCTCAGGGTGGCGTTTGCACGGGGCATTGTTCCAACAAAAAGACGTGCGCTGCACTTAAGGGCGTAGACAAAATCGCCGAAGACTTGGGTCGCGGTATCAAATAAGGTCCGGACATCCAAGCGCTCCGCGGGCATCCGTTCGCGGGGCGCTTTGTGCATTTGAGGGAGAGCACGGCGAGTCGAAGAGTATTTTTGGGGTATCGTTAACTGGACTATTAATTGGCAACTTATCTATAACGGAGTAACCGCATGAGCGCTCGCGTAACCATGAAGGACATAGCCGCCGAGCTTGGCGTTTCCATCAATACCGTGCACAAGGCTCTGACGGGAAAGGCCGGCGTGAGCGAATCCGTGCGCGCCAAGGTGAACGCTAAGGCCGAGGCCATGGGCTATCACCGCAACACAAGTGCCTCAAGCCTGCGCCGCAAGGATATCAATCTGGTGTTTTGCCTGCCCCGCGCATCGCGCGAGGGAGCGTACTTTTTCCGTTACCTGTGGGAAGGCTGCAATCGCTTTGAACAGGAGGTCATCGACCGGGGCATTACGGTTGAGCGCGTTGAATTTGGCGTGGGCGGCTACGCTGATGCACTCGAGCAAATCGACGAGCGTCTGCAGGTGGGCGAGAAGATTGATGGCTTGCTCGCCTATGCGCCGGGCGACGATCGTGCGACTGAGCTTTTGGGGCAGATCGCCGAGGCGGGCGTGACGATTGAGCTTGTCGACGGCGACCGTCCGCATTTGAATCGTTTGGGTGCGAGCTTGGCCGATTATTCGACGGCAGGCAGCCTTATGGCCGAGCAGGCGGCAAACCTGGTCCATGCTTCTGGGGCCGACGCCCGCGTGCTCCTTTTGACAGGCGACCCATATACCGATTCGCACTATCTAACCGCCCGCGCCTTCCACAATTACCTGCGCGAACACGATATTCCATGGCAAGTTGAGGACCTTGCCGGCGCCCATGCGCAAGTCAAACAGCTCGAGCGCGAGCTTGAGCAGCGCTTGAGTGCGCCTGATGCTCCCGAGCTCATCTGTAGCGTTTTTGCCGTTGGTTCCGAGGTAGTCGCCAACGCGCTTGTTTCGAGCGGCAAGGCCGGCAAGGTCATGGTAATCGGCAACGACCTGTTCCCCGAGAGCGCCTTGGCCTTGCGCCGTGGCATCTTTACCAATATTGTCTATAAAGACCCGGTGAGCTTGGCCTACCGCGGCGCTAAGACTTTGGGCGAGTATTTGCTGTGGGGTAAAACTCCGGCGGAGCCCGTGCAGAAGGGTGCTGTGGAGATGGTGTTTGCCAGTAACGTTGACCGTTACTGCAAGCTTGCGGGAATTTAGCCGTTTGGTCAGGTACCCCCTCTTGCGACGTGCATTTTTTGGAGTATTCAGCAATGGCGTGTCCCGAAAGAGGCTAGAACGACTGTTTTAAGTGCCGTCGATGGCGTAATTCGCCATCGACGGCACTTATTTATGCCGATTGGGCGCAATATGCGCATCAAATAGGGCTTCGAAGACGGTGCGCGGTGCGCTTCGATGTTGAATACTCCCAAAAATGCACGGCGGAACATGACCCATCTGGCCAAAAGCGCTCAAGTTCGGTATTCGGGGACGCCTGCCAATTCGCAATACATACAAGTCACGGCTCCAGTAACCGTTGAACGGGCAAAATCGACCGTTCACCCCATGGTGGTTAGGTGAACGTTCACCTTTTAAGTCGCAATGAACTAGTATAGTGAACGTTCACCTAGAGGATAACGAGCGCATCGTGCGCCCGCTCCGCCAACAAAGGGGTTGTTTGATGAAAAACTTCATGGACGATCAGGATTTCCTGCTGAGCACCAAGACCGGCGAGGAGCTGTTCCACAACTTTGCCGAGGGCATGCCCATCGTCGACTATCACTGCCACATTTCTCCTAAGGAGATTTGGGAGGACAAGCGTTTCGAGAACATCACCGAGGTTTGGCTAGGCGGCGACCACTACAAGTGGCGCCTGATGCGTGCCAACGGCGTCGACGAGCGTTTTATCACTGGCGACGCCCCTGCTCGCGAGAAGTTCCAAAAGTGGGCCGAGACCCTGGGTCGCTGCGTTGGCAACCCCGTCTTTGAGTGGAGCCACCTGGAGCTTAAGCGCTACTTTGGCTACGAGGGCGTCCTCAACGGCAAGACTGCCCAGGAGGTCTGGGACCTTGCCAACGCCAAGCTCGCTGAGGCTAGCTTTACCTGCCGCAACCTGATCAAGCAGTCCAACGTCCGCATGATCTGCACTACCGACGACCCCGCCGACAGCTTTGAGTGGCACAAGAAGATTGCCGCCGACGACAGCTTTGACGTTCAGGTCGTTCCCGCCATGCGCCCCGATGCCGCTTTGCGCATCGAGCGCGGCCAGGAGTTTGCCGACTACTGCAAGCACCTTTCCGAGGTTGCCGGCGTTGAGGTCAGCGACTTTGAGGGCATGAAGGCTGCCATTTCCAAGCGCTACGACGTTGCTCACGAGCTGGGCTGCCGCGCCTCCGACCACGCACTCGACTACGTTATGTACGTCCCGGCTACCGCCGACGAGATCGAGGCTATCTTTGCCAAGGGTCTGGCTACCGAGCCGCTTACCGAGGAAGAGGTCCTCAAGTACAAGACTGCCTTTATGCAGTTCGTTGCCGGCGAGTATGTCCGTCTGGGCTGGGCCATGCAGCTGCACTTTGGCTGCAAGCGCGACAACAACCGCGCCATGTTCGCCAAACTCGGTCCCGACACCGGCTACGACTGCATCTCCAACTACACGCCGTCCGACCAGCTCGCCGATTTCCTCAACTCCATCCAGGAGACCTGCGGCCTGCCCAAGACCATCCTGTACAGCCTGAACCCCATCGATAACACCATGATCGATACCGTCATGGGTTGCTTCCAGGAGGCTCCGACCGCCGGTAAGATCCAGAACGGCTCCGCCTGGTGGTTCAACGACAACGAGGTCGGCATGCGCGAGCAACTCACGGCTCTGGGTAACGAGGGCGTCCTGGGCAACTTTGTGGGCATGCTTACCGACTCCCGCTCTTTCCTGTCCTATCCGCGCCACGAGTACTTCCGTCGCGTGCTGTGCAGCGTGATCGGCGAGTGGGTCGAGCAGGGCAAGTACCCGGCCGACATGGAGCTGCTGGGCAGTATCGTGCGCGACATCAGCTACAACAATGCGGTCCGCTACTTTGGCTTTGACCTGGACACCGTCGAGGCCTAAGCCCGCATCGAATCACATCGAACCCTGGGCGCCGTTGCCACACGCGGAGCCCCGTTTTGCTTGCACGCTAACAGACATCTAAGGAGACACATAGATGGAGAACATCAGCTACGATGCGCTCGAGAAGATCGGCTACAAGGGCTATTTGTTGCCCAAGGATGCTCCCGAGAAGGTTCTGCAGTTTGGCGAGGGCAATTTCCTGCGCGCCTTCGTCGACCGCTTCTTTGACATGGGCAACGAGGCCACCGGCTGGAACGGCAAGGTCGTCATGGTGCAGCCCATCAGCGGTGCCTTTGGCTTTGCCGACGGTATCAATGCCCAGGACGACCTGTACACCGTGCTGGTGCGCGGCAAGGAGAACGGCAACACGGTTGACGAGTCCCGCGTGATCAGCGCCTGCAGCCGCTGCCTTAACCCGTATCGTGAGGACGACTACCGCGCCATGATGGAGGTCGCTGTCTCCGACAGCCTGGAGATCATCGTCTCCAACACCACCGAGGCCGGTATCGCCTATGACCCGTCCTGCAAGGCCGACGACATGCCACCCGCGAGCTTCCCCGCCAAGCTTGCCCAGGTGCTCCACACCCGCTGGGCTGCCGGTAAGCCGGGCGTCATCGTCCTCGCCTGCGAGCTCATCGATCACAACGGCGAGGAGTTGCTGCGCATCATGAACCAGTATGTGAGCGACTGGGGCTGGGAGGACGAGTTTGCGCAGTGGATGGCCAACGACTGCATCGTCTGCACCACGCTCGTCGACACCATCGTACCGGGCCGTATCCGCGACGCATCCGAGGCCGCCGCGGTGGCTGAGCGTCTGGGCTACGAGGATCCCTTCCTGGCCGTGCGCGAGCCCTTCCAGATGTGGGGCATCCAGGGCGACGAGTCGCTTGCCGAGAAGCTTCCCTTTGTGAAGGCTGGTCTTCCGGGTGTCTTTGTGACTCCCGACGTCACCCCGTACAAAAAGCGCAAGGTCCGCATCCTCAACGGTGCCCACACCGCCTTCGTTCCGGGTTCCTGGGTTGCCGGCTTTGATATCGTGCGCGACTGCATGCATGACGAGACCATTCGCGGCTTCATGAACACCATGCTCTACGACGAGGTCATTCCGACGCTTGCCGCCGACTTGGATGCCGAGGACTGCAAGGCCTTTGCCGCCGCCGTCGAAAACCGCTTCGACAACCCGTTTATTGATCATGCGCTGCTCTCCATCTGCCTCAACTCCACGGCTAAGTGGCGCGCTCGCGACCTGCCCACGCTCAAGGACTACGTTGCCGAGACCGGCAACCTGCCCAAGTGCCTGGCGACGAGCCTCGCTACGCTCATCTCCTTCTACACGCAGGAGCTCGTGTCCCGCGAGGGCGACGGCCTGCACCTGCGTCGCTCCGACGGCACCGAGTACACCGCTCAGGACGACGCCTTCGTGCTCGACTTCTACGCCGCCCATGCCGGCGCCGACGATGCCCAGCTGGTGCACGACGTGCTCACCAACGAGCAGATGTGGGGCGAGGACCTTACGCAGATTGCAGGTCTTGAGGAGTTTGTCGTCAGCGCGCTCGCTGTCGTGCGTGCCGAGGGCGCCAAGCAGGCCTTTGCCAACGCTCAGGCGTAAATTTCCGGCGCAGACGCGGGCGCGGGACGGCGTGCCCGCGTCTCGACTTCTGCTCAACCTGTAGGGTTAGGACCATTTGTAATGAATACTATCCAGATCAATCCGGCCGATAACGTGATCGTTGCGCTGTCGCCGCTTGCCAAGGGCACTGCCGTCGCGGTTCCCGGGGTGGGCGAGGTCGTGGCCGTGGAGGATATTCCGCAGAGCCATAAGATGGCGGTGCGCGCGATTGCCGCAGGGGAGGACGTCATTAAGTACGGCCTTCCTATCGGACACGTGACGGGCGATGTCCAGCCCGGTCAGTGGCTCCACACGCACAATGTGAAGACCAACCTTTCGGGCGAGGTCGAGTACACCTACAACCCCACGCATCCGGTCGTTGAGTCGGTTGAGCCCGAGACCTTTATGGGGTTCCGCCGCGCCGACGGTCGTGCCGCGACGCGCAACGAGCTGTGGATCATCCCCACGGTCGGCTGTGTCAACGAAGTCGCCCGTGCCATGTGTGAGAAGGCCCAGGATCTGGTCGATGGCTCGCTGGAGGGTGTTTACTACTTCCCGCATCCCTTTGGCTGCTCGCAGACCGGCGCCGACCATGCCCAGACGCGTCGTCTGCTGGTGGCGCTCTCGCGTCATCCTAATGCGGCCGGCGTGCTATTCCTGTCGCTCGGTTGCGAGAACTGCACGCACCAGCAGGTGCTCGACGAGCTCGGTGACTTCGATCACGAGCGCGTTCGCTTTCTCACCTGTCAGGATGTAGCCGACGAGCAAATCGAGGGCCACAAGATTCTGGCCGAGCTGGCAGACCTCGCCAAGCAAGCCAAGCGTGAGCCCATTTTGGCCTCCGAGCTGGTTATTGGTCTTAAGTGCGGCGGCTCCGACGGTCTTTCGGGCATTACCGCCAACCCCACGATCGGTCGCGTGAGCGATATGGTCGTCGCCCGTGGCGGCACGTCGGTGCTTACCGAGGTGCCCGAGATGTTTGGCGCCGAGAGTATTCTGCTCGATCGCTGTGAGAACGAGCAGGTCTTTGGTGCCGCCTCCGACATGCTCAACGGCTTTAAGGGCTACTTTATTAGCCACGGCGAGGTTGTCTACGAGAACCCGAGCCCCGGCAACAAGGACGGAGGTATTACCACGCTCGAGGACAAGAGCTGCGGCTGCGTGCAAAAGGGCGGATCTGCCCCCATCGTCGACGTGCTGCCGTATGCCGGCCAGGCAACTAAACACGGCCTGAACATGCTGTGCGGTCCGGGCAACGACATGGTATCCACCACGGCGTTGACGGCTGCCGGCTGCCACGTGATTCTGTTCTCGACCGGCCGCGGCACACCGTTTGGCGCGCCGGCGCCTACGCTCAAGGTGTTCACCAATCAGCGTCTGTGCGACCACAAGGCCAACTGGATGGACTTTAACGCCGGCGTGATTGCCACGGGTGAGCGCACGCTCGACGAGGCTGCCCACGATCTGTACCAGCTGGTGCTGGAGACGGCGAGCGGTAAGCTCACGAGTGCTGAGCGCCGTGGCTGTCACGAGATCAGTATCTGGAAGGACGGCGTCTGCTTGTAGCGGCAAGTGCGCCCAAGCATAGCGAGATGTCATCGGCCCCATCGGGAGTGTTCCCGGCGGGGCTTGTTCGTTTCGTGGTTAAGTGAATATGTTGGAAAATCTGATAAACGTTCACCTATCTCATTGCTGTCCAGCATGGCACCCTTACCAGCAGAAAATAGGTGTGAGGATCTCAATTGTGTCCGTTCAGCGGTAAAAAGCGACCGTTCAAGGATATTATTCAAGTGAACGTTCACCTGTCGTAAGCAATCGCGCATAATCTAACTAAACGTTCACCCTGAACGCTGGGCAGACAGATGTCAGTGTGGACTCCAATGTCTTGCTGCAAGACAATCGAGAAAAGAGAGGGAGCTCGATGACTAATAAGATCGGAAAAAAGCGTAAGATCACATTCTGGACGCGCTTGGGCTTTGGTATGGGCGGTATGCTCAATTCCGGCGCCCTGACCTTTACGCACAGCTACATGGTGCTGTTCCTGTCCACGGAGTGTGGCCTGTCCGCAGGCGAGGCTGCACTGATCAGCTCGTTTGCCATCTATGTCAACGCCATTCTTTGCCCGCTGATGGGCTTTGTGGCCGATAACTTCTATGCCACCAAGATTGGCCGCATCTTTGGTCGTCGTCGTTTCTGGATCTTGCTGGCCATCCCGATGATGATCGCCGAGCCGCTCATCTTCGTGGCTACGCCGTTTGGCTTCCCGTACTACTTTGTGCTGTACCTGATCTACAACGTCGCGTATACGTTCTGCACCGCCAACCTGTCGCCGCTTACCATCGAGATGACCGACGACTTTAAGGAGCGTACGTACCTCACCGGCTACAAGCATCTCTTTGGTAACGCCGCCGGCTTCCTGATGGCTGCACTTGTGGGCTTCGGCTTTGGCACCTTCGGCGAGACCAACCCGTTCAGCTACTTCATCATTGCTACGGTCAACGCTTCGGTCATGGCAATCTCGCTGCTTTGTGTGTACCTGTCCACGTGGGAGCACACCCCCGAGGAGGTCGCTCAGGAGAAGATCGAGAGCGTCGGCGAGGGTATCAAGAAGTTCTTTGTGGACGTTATCTCCACCTTCCGCAACAAGTCCTTCCGCAAGGTCCTGTACGCACAGGTCTCCACGAAGCTCGCTGCTGCCTGCTGGTCTGCCTGCCTGTCCTTCTTCATCGTCTACTGCCTGCAGATTCCTAAGTCCTACGAGTCCGTGATGGAGATGCCTGGCAAGGTCGTCGCTATCGTCTGCACCGCCATCTGGGTCGCCCTCATGGCCAAGAAGGGCTTCCACAAGTCTTGGTACCTCGCAAATGTCGGTTGCGCTGCGTGCATCATCGCCTACAACTACTTCGCCTTTGGTCAGATCAACGGCACCTCCACGGTCGCCATCGCCATGATCGCCTACCCCATCATCTTCGCCATCTGGAAGTTCTTCTACGTCGGCTTCCAGTACCTGCCCGATGTTCTGCTCAACTACATCCCCGATGTCGATGAGCTCATCACCCTGCGTCGTCGCGAGGGCATCTACAGCTCCGCGCAGCAGCTCTGCCAGCAGATCGCCCAGGCTATCGCCGTCAACGTGTGGGCTATCGTCCTTGCTGCCTCCGGCTTCATTCAGACCGCCGGCAATAGCGACGCTGTGACCCAGCCCGCTACCGTGCCTCTGTATATCTGCGGCTACATGATCATCGGCTGCGCCGGCTTCTTCCTGCTTGCGGCCGTCCTTGCCCGCGGCATCAAGATCGACAAGGAGCAGTGCGACGTCCTTTGCGACGAGATTCACCGAGTCAAGGAGGGTGGCAAGATGGCCGACGTCAAGCCCGAGGTCAAGGCGCTTTGCGAGGAGCTCTCCGGCTTTAAGTACGAGGACTGCTTTGCCCACAACAACGTTGGCTTCCAGGACGGTAGCGTAACTCCCGCCGAGTAAGGCCGACATATCGTCCAAATCACAGGGCCGTGCCACCGGAATTCCGCCGGCAGGCACGGCCCTTTTTCAACAGCGTACAATTTGCCTTTAGAGCATCTTTTTGAGGGAGAAACCCATGGAGACGAACGTTATCTGGCGCAACGCGCGCGCGGCGGTTATCGAGCTTGACGACGGCGGTTACTTTACCTGCGCCGATACGTGGGAGATCTTTGTCAACGACGAGCCCGCCGGTACCACGAATACGGTCGAGACCTATGTCGACGGCCTGACCCCCGGCAAGCGCAACCTGGTCCGTTTTGTCTGTGGCGAGCGTGAGCTGAGCGTAGGTGTCACCACGCCGGCTGAGCCCTTTACCATCAACGTTCACGACTGTGGCGCCAAGGGCGATGCCGAGCATGATGACACCACCAACATCCAGGCTGCCATCATGGCCTGCCCCAAGGGTGGCCGCGTGCTGATCCCCGCCGGTAGTTATCGCATCAAGTCTCTCTTCCTTAAGAGCAATATCAACATCGAGCTCGCCGAGGGAGCGGTGCTGCTGGCCCGTCACGATCGCGCGGCGCTTGCCTACATTCCGGGAACGGTCACGGGCAACGAGGGCGCCGGTTATGCCGGTACCGATATGCTGCCCCTGGGCCGCTGGGAGGGGGAGAGCTTCTCGACCTACTGTTCTACCTTTACGGGTCTGGGCGTGCACGACGTGTGCATTTATGGTCGCGGCGCGATCGACGGTCAGACTGATTTTGCCGAGGACAACTGGTGGAACAAGGACTTTAAGAACATCTTCCGCCCGGAGGAGGGCCGCGAGGTCGCCCGCCCGCGCATGATCTTCCTATCCGAGTGTGAGAACGTGAGCTTGGCCGGCTTCACCGTCCGCAACAGCCCGGCGTGGAACATCCACCCCATCCTGTGCGAGCACGTCGATGCGCTCTGCCTGTCCATCGAGGGCCCCAAGAACTCCCACAACACCGACGGCTTCGATCCCGAGAGCTGCGGTTTTGTTCGCATCCTTGGTTGTCAGTTCTCAGTGGGTGACGACTGCATCGCCATCAAGAGCGGCAAGCTGGGCATTGAGCCCGAGCTTCGTCCCGCCACGCACGACGTGCTGATCTCTCACTGCTACATGCACGATGGTCACGGCGCCGTGGTCCTGGGTTCAGAGGCTGCCGGCGGCATCAAGGACCTTACCGTGAGCAAGTGCCTCTTTGAGCGCACCGACCGCGGCCTGCGCGTCAAGACCCGCCGCGGGCGCGGCAAGGATGCCGTCAACGAGGGCATTACCTTTGAGCACATTCGCATGGACGAGGTGCTCACGCCCTTCGTGGTCAACTCCTTCTACTTCTGCGACAAGGACGGCAAGACCGACTACGTGCAGTCTCGCGAGGCACTGCCCGTCGACGACCGCACGCCCGGCTTTGGTGCCACGACGTTTTGCGATATCGAGGCCACTAACTGCCACGCGGCCGCTGCCTACATCACGGGCCTGCCCGAGAGCAAAGTAACGCGCCTGACGTTCCAGGATGTCCACGTGACCTTCGCGCCGGATGCCGAGCCCTTTGTCCCGGCCATGGCCTGCGGCGTTGAGCCCATGGTGCGTCAGGGCATCATTGCGCAAAACGTCAAGGTACTCGATCTGCAAAATGTGGTGATTGAGGGTCAGGACGGCGAGGAGCTGCAGCTCCAGAACGTCGACAAGGTTGTCCGTTCCTAACTCGGGTTGATGGCCAGGGCTGCATTGTCGGATAGATCGGCAATGCAGCCTTTATGCGATACGGCCGTGTGCGCTGCGCTGCGCATCATGGTGAAAGGGAATGTATGCTCAATAAAACGATTCCTGTCGGGGTCGATGGCTCGTCTGCCACGATTACGTCTTATGTTTTTGCCCCGACCGAAGATGCTTATGCTTTAAAACCGCTGCCTGCAGTTGTGGTCGTGCCAGGAGGCGGCTACGATCACGTTTCGCCGCGCGAAGGCGAGCCGGTAGCGCTCCGTTTGCTGGCAATGGGCTACCAAGCGTTTGTGTTGAACTACTCGGTTGCTCCGGCTGTCTATCCGCTGGCATTGCAAGAACTCGCGCGAGCGGTCGATACCGTTCGAAGCCATGCGACGGAGTTTTGCGTCGATCCCAATCGAATTACGGTCATGGGTTTTTCGGCGGGTGGACACCTGGTTGGCTTGCTCGGGGCGCTTTGGGACAAACCTTGGCTTGCAGAGTCGATTGCGACATCGCCTGAGTCGATTCGGCCTGACGCACTTTGCTTGGGCTATCCGGTCGTAAGCTCGGGGGCCTATGCCCATCGTGGCTCGTTTGAACACCTAACGGGTGCCGATGACGTTTTGGCCCAAAAGTTGTCGATCGAGAACATGGTGGGCGAAGGCTTTCCCCGTACGTTCTTATGGCATACCGCCGAGGATGCATCGGTGCCAGTCCAAAATAGCCTTTTGCTTGCGCAGGCGCTTGCCGATCACGGGATTGGCTTTAGCTTACATGTTTTTCCGCACGGAAAGCACGGAGCATCGCTCGCCACGGCCCAAACGGCATTTAAGGGTTGCGCCGAGCATATTCAGCCACAGGTTCAGGGCTGGCCTGAGCAGTTTGCCGCCTGGGAGCGTGATGGACGATGAACGAAAGCATCTATGAGCTGCGTGTTTCGAGAGCTGCGTCAGGAGCGTATCCAACGATTTCTGATGCCTTGGCGGCAACCGATCAACTCTATCCGGACGCCGAGCAGGCGGTGACGATCCATATTGATCCGGGTGAGTACCGCGAGCGGGTCGAGATCCATCGGCCGCATGTGACGTTGGCGGGCGAGACGGCTGACAGCGTGCGCATCGTGGGCAGCCTGGGTGCCAAGATGCCCTCGGAGGACGGCTCGGGTGTCGACGGTACGCTCGGCACGTTTAGGACCTATACCGTTTTAGTCGATGCCGACGACGTGCGGCTCGAGAACCTCACGATCGTCAACGACGCCGGGGGTGGTCGCGAGGTGGGACAGGCGATTGCCCTGTACGCCGACGGCGACCGTTTGGTGGTCGACGCCTGTTGTATTACGGGACGCCAGGATACGCTGTTTTTGGGCCCGTTGCCCCCGCGCGAAGTAAAACCGGGCGGGTTTATGGGGCCCAAGCAGTTTGCGCCGCGCCGGGTGGGCCGTCAGTATTTCCGACGCTGCCGGATTGAGGGCGATGTCGACTTTATCTTTGGCGGCGCGCGTGCCTATTTTGAGGGATGCGAGATTCGCTCGCTCAACCGCGATATGGATGTCAACGGGTATGTAACGGCAGCCTCCACGCCTAAAGGCGAGCCGTACGGATTTGTGTTTCATGGTTGTTCGTTTACAGCTCCGGATGGCGTGGCGCCGGATTCGGTCTACCTGGGCCGTCCTTGGCGCGAATGGGCGCAAACTGCGCTGATCGATTGCTGGCTGGGGCGACATATCAAGCGCGAAGGCTGGTGGGATTGGAATAAGCCGGCGGCGCACAGCTGCGCGCAGTATGCTGGCACAATCCTGCATGGGCCGGCGGGTGATACTACCGACTGGGTGCCGTGGGCAAATAAACTCGATGTGATGGCTGCCGCCGGGTACGCCCGCGAACAGGTGCTTGCCGGTGCGGACGGCTGGGATCCCGAGGGCGGCGACGGTGATGCGGTGGAGACGGCTGGGCTATCTGCCGATGGCCGCACCGTGCACATCGAGACGTACTGCGAAGACGAGCCTGCGCTGCGTGCCCGGCTGAAGCGCGAAGGGCGCTCGGCGGCATTTGCGGGCAAGACTCCTGCAGATTTTGAGGCATGGAAGATTGCGACCAGGACTCGTCTGTACGATGTTTTGGGCCTTTCGCTTATGGACCGCGTCCCGATTGAGATTCGTGAGCTCAGCCGCGTGCGGGTTGCCGGCGGCATCGTGCGCACCCATGCGATATTGCAGGTTGAGCACGATGTGTGGATGCCGTTTTACCTGTTGGAGCCGTCTTGTCCTAAGCTTGATGAGCGGGGGCTCAAACGCTGTTATATCTGCCCGCATGGCCATCAGGGAGCGGGTGCTGCAAGCGTAGCCGGTGTTGCGGGCGTGCCGGCTGTCGATGATGCCGTGCGTAAGTTCAATTACGACTACGGTCTGCGTTTGGCACGCATGGGTTACGTAACCGTCTGTCCTGATGCGCGCGGTTGGGGATACCGTCGTGACTGGAAGGGCCAGGGCGATGACGAGAACAACTACTTGCGAGGGACGTGCCTAAACCAGGCACGTATGGCCGAGCCACTGGGTCTTACGGTTGCGGGCCTTAACGTCTGGGACAACATGCGCTTGATCGATTACTTGGAGGCGCGCGGCGACATTGCCATGGATGACCTGGGTTGCTTTGGTTTTTCGGGTGGCGGCTACATGACGTTGTACCTGGCCGCACTCGACCCGCGTGTGCGCAAGGCGTTTGTCTCGGGCTATCTGTACGGTGTCGACGATTCGCTGCTGCATCTCAATGGCAATTGCAGCTGCAACTACACACCCGGACTTTGGCGCTTACTCGACATGGGCGATATTGCCTCGCTCATCGCGCCGCATCCGCTGCTGGTGCAAAGCTGCGAAGAGGATCATCTGAACGGTTCGCGCGGGCTGAAAAATGTTGACGAGCAGCTCGAGATCGTGCGCGATGCCTACAAGTTGCTGAGTCGCAGAGATGGCCTGCGGCACGAGGTATGTCCGGGTGAACACCATCTGGGCGTGACACATCTTGCCGAGGATATCGAATGGCTCGATTCGCACGTTGCGGAATGCGCCCGTGCATAGCCCCTCGGCATGCTGCGAATAAACGGTACGTTCCTGTATGACCGCCGATGGGCGGATGAGGAGAAGATTATGGAAACGAAGAGTTTGAGTGAATCGACCATTTGCTGCTTTGGCGACTCAACGACCTGGGGCGACAACGGCTGCGGTGGGGGAGGCAACGACATCTCGTGGACCTCGCATTTGGGCGCGTTGCTGGGAGGCGCGGTCGTCGAGAACTTTGGCATCAAGGGTTCGCGTATCGCCATCAAGGCCGACCGTACCGATTCGTTTGTCGAGCGCCTTGACGGTATCGACGATGCGGCCGATATCTACATCGTCTTTGGCGGCGTCAACGACTTTAGCCGCAACGTGCCGCTTGGAGAGCTCGGCAGCACGGACGTGCATGAGTTCTATGGTGCACTCGATTACCTGATCCGTACCATCACGGCGCGCTCGCCTCGGGCAAAGCTCGTGTTTATGACGCCGTGCAAGACGAGCGGCAAGCACGAGAAGGATATCCCGGCAAGCGACGAGCTCAACCACCTGGGGTTGACGCAGGTCGCCTACGTGCGAGCGATGCTCGAGGTCTGCGACCGCTACTCCGTGCCGGTGATTGACCTGTATGCGCAAAGCGGTATCAGCCCGTTTTTGCCGGAGCACCGCGAGCTCTATATGCCGGACGGTCTGCATTACAGTCCTGCTGGCTATGAGCGCCTGGCGCATCGCATCGCCGCGGGTCTCACCGCCGTTTGCCGCTAAAAGTCTGCCGTTCGCGAGGAATATAGGGTTAACGTTCACCCTATATTCCTCGTTCGCGTTACACTAGGGGTAACGTTCACCTATCGTTTATGTCAGAGGGGACAGCAATGGGTTGCAATCAAATCCTGGACCGTTATATCGAGCAGTTGATCGAAACCTCTACGCCGCAGGCGCCGGCTTGGAATATCGAAAAGATTCGCGCCGGCAAGGAGAACACCTGGAACTATATTGACGGCTGCATGATCAAGGCGCTCATCGAACTGTACGAGATCACGGGTGAGCAGCGCTACCTGACTTTCGCCGATGACTACATCGATTTCTTTGTCCAGGACGACGGTACCATAAAGCATTACAACCCCGAGGAGTACAACCTCGATAACGTCAATGCGGGCAAGACCCTCTACAAGCTCTATGACCTGGTGGGCAAGCCCAAGTACCGTGCCGCCATGGACACCATCTACCGCCAGCTCGAGACCCAGCCGCGCACCAAAGAGGGCGTGTTCTGGCACAAGGCCGTCTATCCCAACCAGATTTGGCTCGATGGCATGTACATGGCGCAGCCGTTCTACATGCAGTACGAGCTGAGCTTCCACAACCGTCGTGCCTGCTCGGACAGCTTCCATATGTTCCAGGTCGTGCATGACCTGATGCGCAACCCCCTCAACGGTCTGTACTATCACGCTTACGACGCGAGCCGCAAACAGTTCTGGTGCGACCCGGTCACCGGCCTTTCGGCTAACTTCTGGCTGCGCGCCGAGGGCTGGTTTGCCATGGCGCTCATCGACACCTGGGAGCTTATGCCGCCTTCGATGTCGGCCGAGAAGGACGAGATCCGCAAGATGTTCCACGATCTGATCGACGCCATGCTGCCGTATCAGGACGAGAAGACCGGCATGTGGCACCAGGTTATCAACCTGCCCAATATCGCCCCCAACTACCTGGAGGAGTCGGGCAGCGCCATCTTTGCCAACGCCATCATGAAGGGCGTGCGTCTGGGCGTGCTGGGCGAGCGTTACTACCAGTACGGCCGTCGCGCCTTCGACGGCATCTGCGAGACCTGCCTGTCCGAGTATGACGGGCAGCTGGCGCTCGACAACATCTGCCTGGTTGCGGGCTTGGGAAACACCGCGCACCGCGAGGGCACGTTTGATTACTACATGAGCGAGCCCGTGGTCAAAAATGATGCAAAGGGTGTGGCGCCGCTGGTGCTTGCCTATATCGAGACCATGCATCACGACAAGCTGGCCGGTAAGCGCGATCCGCTCGCCCCCTCGGGCGTGTGCTCCATCGAGGACCCGTTTGGCGGATACACCCCGGGCATCAACGCTCATAAGGGATGTGAATAACGTGGGGGCTATTACTCCGGGCGTACGTTTGCACGACCTTCCGCAGGGGACCGTCGAGGAACGCATTCGCATGGCGGGAGAGCTGGGCTTTTCGTGCATTCAACTGCCGAGCAAGGTGCTCTACGCATCGATGGGGATCGATCGAGGCGGCCTGACCCACGAGCTTGCCGACCATTTGCGTGCGGTGCTCGACGAGGCGGGCGTTTCGGTCGCCGTGCTCGGCTGTTATAAGAATCTGGCGACGCCCGATCGCCAACAGCTCATGGATAACTTTGCCGAGTACGAGGCATGCTTGAACTTTGCCCAGATGCTCGGCGGATGCCCGGTTGGCACCGAGACCGGTCGCCCCAATGCACAGAACCGCGTTGCTGACGACCGCATGACCGATGAGGCACTCGATGCGTTTGCAGACGGGCTTGCACACGTCTGCGATCGGGCCGAGGCCGTGGGTGGGCAAATTTTGATCGAGCCTGGTTGGAACGAAACGGTCAACACGCCGGATCGCTGCCGTGAGGTGCTAGAGCGCGTCTCGAGTCCGTCGCTCGGCGTGATCTATGACCCGGTATCACTGCTGCACCCCAGTGTTGTTGACGAAGCGCAGGAAATCACCGCGCGCATGCTCTACTTATGCGGCAGTAAGATCCGCGCGCTGCACGCCAAGGATTTTGAGGTCGTTGATAACGAGGACGAAGCCGGTTGGTGCGACGGTACGGGTTCGCGCCTGGTGTGTCATGGCGTGGGCGAGACGGGACGATATGACTTTGAGCCCGTGGTGGCCTGGGCGGCTGCCGCCTGCCCTGGGATTCCCTGCGTGGTCGAGAACAGCGTGCCGGCGACGGCGGCTGACTGCCTGGCGACACTCGAGCACATGTCCGCTCGCTGCGGGGCTTCGCATCGCGAGTTATAGCATTGGCTTTTGCCGTGTCGGCAGATTGAGATTACCTGTATGGGGGCGGCGGTGAAGGGTCTTTATCGTCGCCCCATTGGATTGCATTAAAAAGGGGAGTTGCGTGGCTATCCACATTGTCGAAGAGGCGAATCGTTGCCTGGGTTGTAAAAGGGCGTTCTGCCAGCTTAAGGGCTGCCCGGTTCAGACGCCTATTCCACAGGTCATTGACCTGTTCAAACAGCGTCGTCTAGAAGAGGCGGGCGAGCTACTGTTCCAGAACAATCCCATGAGCGCGGTCTGCTCCATGGTTTGCAACCATTCGGGCCAGTGCGAGGGCGCGTGCATCCAGGGCCGCAAGGGCGCGCCGGTGCATTTCTCGAGCATCGAGAACTATATCTCCACGGCATATTTGGATCGTAAGGAGTGGAAGCCCGCACCGTCGTGCGGTAAACAGATTGCTGTGGTCGGTTCCGGTCCCGCCGGTATTACCGTGGCCATTAAGATGGCCCAGCTGGGCTGTGCCGTCACGGTATTTGAGCAGCGGCCCGAGATCGGCGGTGTGCTGGAGTACGGTATCCCCGAGTTCCGCCTGCCCCGTGCGCTCGTGCAAAAGTACCGTCACGTGATGTGCTCGCTCGGCGTGCGCGTGCGCCCCTCGACCACCATCGGCGGCGCGTTGCACATCGATGACCTGCTGCGCGACGGCTATGATGCGGTCTTTGTTGGTACCGGTACCTGGCGAGCTCGAAAGTTGGGTATTCCCGGCGAGTCGCGCGGCAACGTGCTGTTTGGCATCGATTACCTGGTCGATCCCGCGAGCGTGGCGATCGGGCAGAACGTGGCGGTCATCGGCGCCGGCAATGTGGCCATGGATGTTGCCCGTACGGCCCTGCGCTCGGGCGCTCGCAAGGTCACCGTGTATGCCCGATCGCGCCATATCTCTGCCATCGATGACGAGGTAGAGCTGACCGAGCTCGATGGTGCCGAGATTGTGTGCGGCAAGGCGATCTGTGCCATCGACGATAACGGTCCGGTGTTCGAGACGGCTATCTTTGACGAGGACAACAATGTGGTGGGCTATGAGGAAGAGCTCGACCATGCGTCTGCCGACACGGTTGTGATTGCGGCTTCGCAGGTGCCCAAGGACAAGCTTGTGCTTACGACGGGTGGCTTGGAGACCGACCATCGTGGCCTGCTTTCGGTCGACGAGAACGGCATGACAACGGTGCCTGGCGTCTTTGCCGCCGGCGACGTGGTTAACGGCCCGCTCACGGTGGTTCATGCCGTGGCAGGCGCCAAGCTCGCCGTCGAAGGCATGACCAGCTACCTGGGCCTCTAACACATTCCATCCATCAGTTGCGGTGAAATACGGACTGTTTTGGCTGTCAAAAGCCTTATCCACTCCGTATTCCACCGCAACTTTTTTGTGAGGGTCGGGATTGAAGGTGGAGAGTGCGAGCGAGTGCGAATGCGGCGGTTGCTGATATGATAGGTGTGTTAGCAACTGCCGCCGAGCGGCTTAAACGAAAGGAACCCTGTATGGAGTCTTCCGCCTATCCGATGCTCTTTAGCCCGATCAAGGTCGGTACGACCGAGGTCAAGAACCGCGTCTTTATGCCGCCGGTGTCCACGAACCTGGCCGATCATGGCTATGTGACCGACGACTTGGTCGATCATTACCGTGCCCGCGCCAAGGGCGGCGTTGGCCTTATCATCACCGAGGTCGTGACGGTCGAGCCTACCTATACCTATCTGCCGGGTGACATGTGCTGCTACGACGACACGTTTATCCCCGGCTGGGAAAAGCTCGCCGCAGCCGTCCACGAGTACGGCTGCAAGATCATGCCGCAGCTCTTCCACCCCGCCTACATGGCCTTTAACATTCCGGGCACGCCGCGCCTGATCGCCCCGTCCTTTGTGGGCCCGTCCTACGCCCGCGAGGCGCCACGTCCTATCACGGTCGACGAGATCCACGAGCTCACGCATCAGTTTGGCGACGCTGCCGTGCGTATGCAGAAGGCCGGCGTCGATGGCGTCGAGGTCCATGCGGCGCACGCCCACGGTATGCTCGGCGGCTTTTTGACTCCGCTCTACAACAAGCGTACCGATGAGTACGGCGGCTCGCTCGACGCTCGTATGCGCTTCCTGCTCGAGGTCATCGCCGAGATTCGCGAGCGCTGCGGCAAGGACTTTATCATCGACGTCCGTATCTCGGGCGACGAGTACACCGATGGCGGCCTGACCCTCAACGACATGATCTACGTCTCACGTCGCCTGGAGAAGGCCGGCGTCGACATGATTCATGTGTCGGGCGGCACCACCATCAAGCGCGGCTCCGCGATTCCCGCCGCCGGTACGCAGCAGGCTTCGCATGCCGCCTGCTCGCGCGAGATCAAGAAGCACGTCAACATTCCCGTCGCCACCGTCGGACGTATCAACGAGGCCTGGATCGCCGAGGAGCTGATCGAGGACGGCGCTGCCGACATCTGCATGATGGGCCGCGCCAATCTGTGCGATGCCGAGTTCTGCAACAAGGCCGCTGCCGGCAACGCCGACGACATCCGCCCCTGCATTGGCTGCCTGCGCTGTCTGAACGGCATTATGTTTGGCAAGCGCATCTCCTGCACCGTCAACCCCGATGTTGAGCGCGACGAGGCCGGTTACGAGCCTGCCGCCGAGGTCAAGAACGTACTGGTTGTGGGCGCTGGTCCTGCGGGCATGGAGGCAGCCTACATTGCCGCCAAGCGCGGCCACAATGTGGTGCTCGTGGATAAGCAGGATGAGCCGGGCGGCGAGATGCGTATCGCGGCCGTTCCGCCGGCAAAGCAGGAACTCACCCGCGTGATCAAGTATCAGTACCGTCGCCTTGCCGAGGCCGGCGTGAAGTGCGTATTTGGTGCCGAGCTTTCGGCCGAGGACATTCAGCGTGACTACGCGGGTTACGAGGTCGTCCTGGCCTATGGCGCCGAGCCCATCGCTCCGGCCTTCATGCAGGGCTTTAAGCAGGTTATGACGGCCGACGACCTGCTGGGTGGCAAGGCTTTCCCGGGCAAGAAGATCGTCATCGTGGGCGGCGGCACCGTTGGCTGCGAGACGGCAGATTACCTGGCCCCGTTGGTTAACGACCTGTCGCCGGCCAATCGCGATGTCACCGTTATCGAGATGACCAAGACGCTCGCCGCCAACGAGGGCGGTGCCGGCCGCGCGGTGCTCATCACGCGCATGCTCTCCAAGGGCGTTCACGTGCTGACCGAGGCCAAGGTGACCGAGATTACCGAGGACGCCATCAGCTACGAGAAGGATGGTGAGGTCCACACCATAGCCGATGCCGATACGCTGGTGCTCGCCATGGGCTATCGTCCCAATACCAAGTTGGCCGATGACCTTGCCGCTGCCGGCGTTACCACCCACGTGCTGGGCGACGCCAACAAGTGCGGCAACATCCGCGACGCCATTGGCGATGGCTACAAGGTCGCCTGCGAGCTCTAGTCAACCCTTTGTGCGTGGGGGACCTGTCCTCGCGGCGCCAGTCGACAGATAGCAAAAAGCGGCGGTCGTCCCGTGCGTGGGACGACCGCCGCTTGCGTTAGCTGCAATGAGCCGTGCGATTAGAGGCTCAGGATCTCCTTGACCTTGGCGATGATGGCCTCGTCGGTTGCGTTGGCAAAGAAGTACTCCTGGAAGTGTTCGCCGGCAAGTGCGCCCTTCACCAGGTCCTGATCGATCTCGCCCAGAACGTCGACGAGCGGACGCATAGTCACAGCGCGGACGCCGTCGAGGATCTTCTTGTTGCGCTGCTCGGGCTCAACACGCTCGGCAGGATAGCCGTTGCCCGAACCAAAGCCAAAGAGCTTCTCAAAGGTGTACTCGAGGTTGAGCTCCTGGCCCCAGCCGTTCTTGAGGGCGAAGGGCATGGCGACAGCGTTACCGTCGTTGACCTGGGCAAAGGTGTAGGCATCGAGCGGGTCGGCAACATGGCCGCACAGCACGCCGGGGAAGGAGTTGCAGGCGAGCATGGCGCCCTCGCCGGTGCCACAGCCGGTCACGACGTAGTCGGCAGCGCCGGAGTTGAGCAGCACGGCGGCCAGGATGCCGTTCTGCACATAGGTGAGGGGCTTGGAGTCGGCGTCGGCATACATGCCATAGTTAAAGACGGTGTGGCCCATGGGCTCGACAACCTTCTTAAGGGCAGCCTCGATCATAGGGTTCTTGGAGTTTTGAGAGTTTTCGTTGATCAGAGCGATTTTCATGATAGGTAACCTTCCGCTATTTTCTGAATTAATTGTTCGTTATGTTGAGCGGCATTTCCAACAGAGAGGCCGCTCTGCGGGCGGCGGACAATAAGGTCTGTTGCGAGTTCCGCACGAGCCGAAGAGCACTTAATGTGCTCTTCGTGCGAGTCAGGACTGCTCGAGCAGCAGACCTTATCGTCCGCCGCCTCGCCCAGACGTCTTACTGCGGCTGCTTGCCGATATAGGCGAGAATGCCGCCGTCGACATAGAGGATGTGGCCGTTGACGAAGTTCGACGCGTCAGAAGCCAAGAACACGGCGGGGCCCTTCAGGTCCTCGGGCGTGCCCCAACGGGCGGCCGGCGTCTTGGCAATGATGAACTGGTCAAACGGGTGGCGGCTGCCGTCGGGCTGCGTCTCGCGCAGCGGTGCGGTTTGCGGCGTGGCGATGTAGCCGGGCCCAATGCCGTTGCACTGGATATTGGCCTCGCCAAACTCCGAGCAGATGTTCTTGGTGAGCATCTTGAGTCCGCCCTTGGCGGCGGCATAGCCGGCGATGGTCTCGCGACCCAGCTCGCTCATCATCGAGCAGATGTTGATGATCTTGCCGTGGCCCTTGGCGATCATGCCGGGCAGGCAGGCCTTGGACACGATAAACGGTGCGTTGAGGTCAATATCGACGACGTGGCGGAAGTCCTCGGCGCTCATGTCGAGCATCGGGGTGCGCTGGATGACGCCGGCGTTGTTGACCAAGATATCGGGCGTGGTGCCAAAGTCGGCCTCAATCTTGGCGATGAGATCGGCGACGACGGCCTCGTCGGTGACATCGGCAATATAGCCGTGAGCGTCAAAGCCCAGCTCGCGGTAGTGCTTCTCGGCCTCGGCTACCTTGTCGGCGTGACGTGCGTTAAAGGCGATCTTGGCGCCAGCCTCTCCGAGCGCCTCGGCGATAGCCATGCCAATGCCATAGGTGGCGCCGGTTACGAGTGCGACCTTGCCATCCAGGCGGAAGCTGTTCATAAGATCAGACATAGCGATCCTTTCAAAAGAAACGTTCATCTATATTTATCTTACTTTTAGTACAAGCTCAGTATAGGAGAGGCGGCGCAACAGGCACCCCTTATTTCCTAAAATCAGGTGAACGTTCACTTTTAAAAGGTGAACGGCAGAAAAGCCCCTGCCGTGCGGACCTCTACTCGCTTTTTGCCTGCGCGCCCTCTGCAATCATGTTGCGGTTGTACACCAGATGCAAATACATCGCATCATGCGCTGCGGTGGGGTTGCGCGCGGCGATGGCGTCGGCCACGCCACGGTGGGTGCGGATGGTCTCCTCAACCAGCTTTTTGCCGGTCACGTCAATAAACAGGGGAACCGACGCCTTGAGCACGCCCATCAGGCGGGGAACGACGAGGTTTCCGGAGCTCTCGGCAATGGCATTGTGGAACGCGGTGTCGGCGGCGGAGTAATCCTCACCGGCCTCGGCCAGGCGCTCGGATTCGTCGCAGAGCTCTTTGATACAGACGACCTGGTCGTTGGTTGCGTGCTCGGCTGCCATGCGTGCAATCTGCGGCTCGATCATAAAGCGCACCTCGAGTAGGTCGCGCGCCAGACGCTGCTTGTCATCGATAAAGGTAAAGCCCAGCGGGTCGTCGGCAACGCCGGGGTTTGAGGCCACATAGGTGCCCGAGCCCTGCTTAATGCGCACGATGTTGCGCGACTGCAGCAGCTTCATGGCTTCGCGTACGGTGCTCCTGCCGGCGCCCAGGCGCTCGACGAGCACGGCCTCCTTGGGCAGGCGATCGCCTTGCTCAAGATGCTCATCCAAGATCAATTGAATGATTTTCTCGGAAATCTGCTCGGGGAGTCCCGAATCGGCTCGTGCCACGCTTCACCTCATATCAAAAGAATTCATCAGAGCTATTCTAACTCATTCAACAGAAGCCGCGGCGGTTCGCCTAGACAGTGGGGAGCTGTAAGTAGCCGTTTACCGTCAAAACAGACCGTTCATGAAATACATCAGATGTATTTTGAACAAATTTCAATTTGAAACATCAGACCTATTGAAAACACGCTATAGTCTAAGCCGAATTCAAAAGGTCTGATGAATTGGAGGAAAGATGTCAGACCCAACGTTTATGGCCGACCCCACCAGGCTGGTCATCGCCGCTATCGTGGGCATCGCGCTGCTGCTTGCGCTCATCATTAAGTTCAAGCTGCATCCTGTGCTTTCGATGATGGTCTCGGCGCTCGCGATCGGCATCGGCGCCGGTATGCCGCTCGACCTGGTGGCGGACACTGTCACCAAGGGCGTGGGAACCACGCTGCAAAACATCGCCCTGCTCATTGGCCTCGGCTCGATGTTTGGCCAGATTCTTGAGGAGAGCGGCGGCGCCAAGAAGATCGCCCAGACCTTCATCGATACCTTTGGGCAGGGTCATTCCAGCTGGGCGCTGGGCATTACCGGTCTGGTTATCGGCACTACGGTGTTCTTTGAGGCCGGCGTGGTCGTTTTGATTCCGCTTGCGTTTAGCGTGGCATCGCAGACCAAAAAGTCGACGCTCTACTATGGCATCGCGCTGCTCGCGGGACTTGCCGCTGGCTATGCGTTCGTGCCGCCATCGGCCGGGTCGGTTTTGGTCGCCGGCACGCTCGGTGTCGACCTGGGCACCATGATTCTCGTCGGTATCCCTACCGCCTTCATCGCTATGGCGATCGCCGGCGTTATCTGGGGCCGCAACGTGGGCGGTCGCATCTTTACCGATGTTCCGGAGCACTTTACCTCTGCCGAGGGCGCGAGCGACGAAAAGGAGCTTCCCTCCTTTGGCATGGTGCTTGCCATCGTGCTCACGCCGCTTTGTCTGATTTTGCTGGGCACGTTGTCCTCTTATATCCCCATGCCCGCTGAGCTCGCCTCGATTCTCGCCTTCCTGGGCAAGCCGTTCGTCGCTTTGACGCTCGCCACGCTCGTCGCGATGTATCTGCTGGGCGCGCGCCGCGGCTACTCCGGCGCTGAGCTCAAAGCCCTGCTCGACCGCTCTCTTAAACCCGTCGGCATGATCTTGCTGGTCATTGCCTGCGGCGGTGTGATCCGCTGGATGCTGCAGGACTGCGGCCTGGGCCAGGTTATCGGCCCTATGCTCGAGGCCTCACCGCTGCCTTTGGTGGTCGTTGCCTTTTTGATTGCCGTCATGGTGCGTGCCTCTGTCGGCAGCTCCATCGTCGCTATGACCATGGCATCGGGCATTATGGCCGCCATGCCTGCGGTTGCCGGAGCCTCAGTGCTCATGCGTGCCGCTATCTGTCTTGCTATCTGCGGCGGTGCCACGGCCCTCTCGCACGTCAACGATGCCGGTTTTTGGATGTGCTCCTCGTTCCTGGAGATTGATGAGAAGACAACCCTCAAGTCCTGGACCGTTATGGAGACGCTCATCGGCCTTTCGGGTCTTGCCTGCGCCCTGGTGATCTCGTTCTTCGCCTAGTTCGCGTAGCTAAGCATCTTCCGCCGAGTGCATCGCTCGGTACCCATTTACACCTGATTCATTAACCAACGATTGGTACAACCGTTCAAATCAAAAGAGGAGAGCATCATGGACGAGAAGACCAAGGTACAGATTCAGCAGGAGGCAGCCGACCTGGTTGCCAAGCTGCAGCCGCGCTCCGGCAAGTTTCGCACCATCAGCCCCGAGATGGACCCGCTGCGCCTGGGCTCTGGCTGGTCCATCGAGGACCTGGACAAGCCGCAGGTCATTATCGAGTCGACGTTTGGCGACTCGCACCCGGGTTCTGCCGGCCTGTTTGAGCTGGTCGAGGGGGTCCGTGTCGGCGTTGCCGAGGCTGGCGGTCACGGTGCCCGTTACTTCTGCACCGATATCTGCGACGGCGAGGCCCAGGGCCACGATGGCATCAACTACTCGCTGCCCAGCCGCGACATGATCGCCAACATGATCGAGATCCATGCCAAGGCCACCCCGTTCGACGCCGGCGTCTTTGTCGCCAGCTGCGATAAGGGCCTGCCTGCGAACCTCATGGCCATGGGCCGCATCAACATCCCCTCCATCGTCGTTACCGGCGGTGTCATGGATGCCGGTCCTGACCTGCTGACCCTGGAGCAGCTCGGCGCGATTTCTGCCCGCTACGAGCGCGGCGAGATCTCTCGCGAGGAGCTTGAGTTTGCCAAGCACAACGCATGCCCCAGCTGCGGCGCCTGCTCCTTTATGGGCACCGCGTCGACCATGCAGGTTACCGCCGAGGCCCTGGGCCTTATGCTCCCCGGCACGGCCTTGTTGCCCGCAACCAGCTCCGATCTGCGTGAGTTTGCGCGCGAGGCCGGCCGTCAGTCCGTGTGGCTCTCCGAGCACAACCTGTGTCCGCGTGACATCGTGACCAAGGAGTCCTTCGAGAACCTCATCATGGTCCACGGCGCCATTTCGGGTTCCACCAACTCGCTGCTGCATATTCCTGCTATCGCCCGCGAGTTTGGCATCGAGATGTCCGCCGACGACTTCGATCGCCTGCACCGTGGCGCCCACTACCTGCTCAACGTCCGTCCCGCAGGCGAGTGGCCGGCGCAGTTCTTCTACTATGCGGGTGGCGTGCCGCGCATCATGGAGGAGATCAAGTCGATGCTTCACCTCGATGTCATGACCGTCACCGGCAAGACCCTCGGCGAAAACCTCGAGGACCTTAAGAACAACGGCTACTACGAGAAGTGCGGCCGCTACTTGGAGAAGTGGAACCTCAAGCGCGAAGACATTATTCGCCCGTTTGACCAGGCTTTTGGTACCGACGGCTCTATCGCCATCCTCCACGGCAACCTTGCCCCCGAGGGCGCCGTTGTCAAACACACGGTTGTTCCGCGCGAGATGTTCCAGGCCACGCTTAAGGCTCGCCCGTTCGATTGTGAGGAGGACGCTATCCACGCCGTCCTGACGCACGAGGTCAAGCCCGGTGACGCCGTTATCATTCGCTACGAGGGTCCCAAGGGCTCCGGCATGCCCGAGATGTTCTACACCACCGAGGCTATCGCCAGCGACCCCGAGTTGGGCGCGAGCATTGCCCTGATCACTGACGGCCGCTTCTCCGGCGCCTCCAAGGGTCCGGCTATCGGTCACGTTTCGCCCGAGGCTGCCGTGGGCGGCCCGATTGCCCTGATCGAGGAGGGCGACCTTATCCAGATCAACATCCCCGAGCGCTCGCTGTCTATTGTGGGCATCGCCGGCAAGGAGATGGAGCCGGCCGAGATCGATGCCGTCCTGGCCGAGCGCCGAGCCGCTTGGAAGCCCAAGGCTAATCGCTATACCTCCGGCACGCTCAAGTTCTTTACCGAGCATGCAGTTTCCGCCATTCAGGGTGGCTACATGGAGTAGCGCCCATGCGCATCAAATATCTCCTCTCATAGATGCGCGGCACAAAGAGCCCCGAGCCACGTCACCGGGGCGCGTTGTTCAGCGCCGCCGGGGCGCTCCACTCAAACGACAAGAGACGTCTTACGCAAGCGCCCGCGTCCGTGGATAAAACCACGGGCGTGGGCGCTTCACTTTATTCCCAGCCGCTTTATTCCCAGCCCTTCCACACGTCAGGCTCGTAGCCAACGGTTGCCTGGCGGCCGTTGCGAACGATGGGCTCACGAAGAATCTGCTGGTTATCGAGCACCTTTTCGAACTTCTGGTCGGCAGCAAGATGCTGTACGAGCGCAACCGTGTCGGCATCTTTCGCCTTTGGATCGATCACAGCGTCGATCCCGCCGACGGCGCGCGCCACGCTTTCGAGCTCGCCTTTGCTCATCCCCTTTTCCTTCTAGTCGATGAACTGGAACTTCACACGACGTTCCTTGAAATAGCGCTGCGCCTTCTTAGTATCGAAGCTTTTCTTCGTGCCGAATATCTGGATGTTCATACGTACCGCCTTCGCTCAATTCTCGTCCGTCCATGATACGACAAGGGAGCCGAGCAAAAACAGAGCAGGCGGAGATGGAGGAGGACGGCGACCGACCGTCGGCAAGAGTCGGCCGGATCGGACTGGCGCCCAGCGCGCGCCGGCGACACGCTCGCAGCTGCACACATAGCCGATGTACAAGCTCGCCGCGGCGTTCCCTCGCCCCGCGGTGTGGCGATAGAGAAGCACGCCACCCGTCAACGATGGCGCCTCGGTGAAGAAGGTTGATTTCCGATCTCAGCCGAACACATTGAGCAAATAGGCCGTTCCCGCAC